>JAJLLC010000020.1:0-34181 GCA_033838285.1 Pseudomonadaceae bacterium | reverse complement strand
GGGCGTCAGGTAGAGCTTCTTGGCCAGGTAGTCGAACAGCGGCTGGCCGAGCAGCTCTTCCAGCTGGCGGATCTGCAGGCTGACCGCCGGCTGGGTCAGCGCCATCTCCTCGGCGGCACGGCTGTAGGAGCGGCTCTCGCACACCGCACGAAAGATCTGCAGCTGGCGAAAAGTCATTCGCATCAATGACTTGCGCATTCTTATCGGTTCCCGGGAAAGGCCTTTTCGAACAAATATAAGTCTTTACTAATGCTCATCCCAACAAATATTGATTTTGGTTAATCGAGCGGCGGGCGTAGGGTAATCGCAAGACCGCCGTGGCCTGTGCGGTCATTCGCGGACCGCCCTGTCGCGGTCCTTTGCTCACGTGATCGAGGAACCAGGCTAGTGATCAAGAAGATCCTCATTGCCAACCGCGGCGAGATCGCGGTGCGCATCGTCCGCGCCTGCGCCGAGATGGGCATCCGCTCGGTGGCCATCTACTCCGAGGCGGACCGCCACGCGCTGCACGTCAAGCGCGCCGACGAGGCGCACAGCGTCGGCGACGACCCGCTGGCCGGCTACCTGAACCCGCGCAAGCTGGTCAACCTGGCCGTGGAAACCGGCTGCGACGCCCTGCACCCGGGCTACGGCTTCCTCTCGGAGAACGCCGAGCTGGCGGAGATCTGCGCCGAGCGCGGGATCAAGTTCATCGGCCCGTCGGCGGAAGTGATTCGCCGCATGGGCGACAAGACCGAGGCGCGGCGCAGCATGATCAAGGCCGGCGTGCCGGTCACCCCGGGCACCGAGGGCAATGTCGCCGACCTCGAAGAGGCCCTGCGCGAGGCCGAGCGCATCGGCTACCCGGTGATGCTCAAGGCCACCTCCGGTGGCGGCGGCCGCGGCATCCGCCGCTGCAACAGCCGCGAGGAGCTGGAGTCGGCCTACCCGCGGGTGATCTCCGAGGCGACCAAGGCCTTCGGCAGCGCCGAGGTGTTCCTCGAGAAGTGCATCGTCAATCCCAAGCACATCGAGGCGCAGATCCTCGCCGACAGCTTCGGCAACACCGTGCACCTGTTCGAGCGCGACTGCTCGATCCAGCGCCGCAACCAGAAGCTGATCGAGATCGCCCCCAGCCCGCAGCTGACTCCCGAGCAGCGTGCCTACATCGGCGACCTCGCCGTGCGCGCCGCCCAGGCGGTGGGCTACGAGAATGCCGGCACCGTGGAGTTCCTGCTCGCCGAGGGCGAGGTGTACTTCATGGAGATGAACACCCGGGTGCAGGTGGAGCACACCATCACCGAGGAAATCACCGGCATCGACATCGTCCGCGAGCAGATCCGCATCGCTTCGGGGCTGGAGCTGTCGGTCAAGCAGGAGGACATCATCCACCGCGGCTACGCCCTGCAGTTCCGCATCAACGCCGAGGACCCGAAGAACAACTTCCTGCCCTCGTTCGGCAAGATCACCCGCTACTACGCCCCCGGCGGCCCCGGCGTGCGTACCGACACGGCGATCTACACCGGCTACACCATTCCGCCCCATTACGACTCGATGTGCCTGAAGCTGATCGTCTGGGCGCTGACCTGGGAGGAGGCCCTCGACCGCGGCCTGCGCGCGCTGGACGACATGCGAGTGCAGGGCGTGCGCACCACCGCGCCCTACTACCAGGAAATCCTGCGCAACCCCGAGTTCCGCAGCGCCGAGTTCAACACCAGCTTCGTCGAGGCCCATCCGGAGCTGACCCAGTACTCGATCAAGCGCAACCCGTCGCACCTGGCCATCGCCATCGCCACCGCCATTGCCGCCCACGCCGGCCTGTAGGGGAAGGAATCAGAACATGACCAAGAAGATCACCGTTACCGACACCATCCTGCGCGACGCCCACCAGTCGCTGATCGCCACCCGCATGCGCCTGGAGGACATGCTCCCCATTTGCGACAAGCTCGACCAGGTCGGCTACTGGTCGCTGGAAGTCTGGGGCGGCGCCACCTTCGACGCCTGCGTGCGCTTCCTCAAGGAAGACCCCTGGGAGCGCCTGCGCAAGCTCAAGGCGGCACTGCCCAACACCCGCCTGCAGATGCTCCTGCGCGGGCAGAACCTGCTCGGCTACCGCCACTACAGCGACGACGTGGTGCGCGCCTTCACGGCGAAAGCTGCCGTCAATGGCATCGACGTGTTCCGCATCTTCGACGCGATGAACGACGTGCGTAACCTGCGCGTCGCCATCGAGGCGGTGAAGGCCGCCGGCAAGCACGCCCAGGGCACCCTCGCCTACACCACCAGCCCGGTGCACACCGTGGCCGCCTACGTCGAGCAGGCCAAGGCCATGCAGGCCATGGGCATCGACTCCATCGCCATCAAGGACATGGCCGGCCTGCTCACCCCCTACGCCACCTTCGAGCTGGTCAAGGCGCTCAAGGCCGAGGTCGACCTGCCGGTGTTCGTGCACAGCCATGACACCGCCGGCATGGGCGCCATGTGCCAGCTCAAGGCCATCGAGGCCGGCGCCGACCACATCGACACCGCCATCTCCAGCTTCGCCTGGGGCACCAGCCACCCGGGCACCGAGTCGATGGTCGCCGCCCTGCGCGGCACGCCTTTCGATACCGGCCTGGACCTGGAGCTGATCCAGGAGATCGGCATGTACTTCCACGCCGTGCGCAAGAAGTACCACCAGTTCGAGAGCGAGTTCACCGCCGTGGATACCCGCGTGCAGGTCAACCAGGTGCCGGGTGGCATGATGTCCAATCTGGCCAACCAGCTGAAGGAACAGGGCGCGCTGAACCGCATCAACGAAGTGTTCGCCGAGATCCCGCGGGTGCGCGAGGACCTCGGCTTCCCGCCCCTGGTCACCCCGACCTCGCAGATCGTCGGCACCCAGGCGGTGTTCAACGTGCTGGCCGGCGAGCGCTACAAGACCATCACCAACGAAGTGAAGCTGTACCTGCAGGGCCGCTATGGCAAGGCCCCGGGCAAGGTCGACGAGCAGCTGCGCAAGCGCGCCATCGGCAACGAGGAAGTCATCGACGTACGCCCGGCCGACCTGCTCAAGCCGGAGATGGCCAAGCTGCGCGAGGAGATCGGCGCCCTGGCCAAGTCCGAGGAGGACGTGCTGACCTACGCCATGTTCCCCGACATCGGCCGCAAGTTCCTCGAGGAACGCGCCGCCGGCACCCTCAAGCCCGAGGCCCTGCTGCCGCTGCCGCAGGCCGGCGGCGCGGCGCCGGTGGGCGGCGAGGGCGTGCCCACCGAGTTCGTGGTCGACGTGCACGGCGAGAGCTACCGCGTGGATATCACCGGCGTCGGCGTGAAGGGCGACGGCAAGCGCCACTTCTACCTGTCCATCGACGGCATGCCGGAAGAGGTGGTGTTCGAGCCGCTCAACGACTTCGTCGCCGGGGCCGGCGGCAAGCGCAAGCAGGCCAGCGCGCCGGGCGACGTGTCCACCACCATGCCGGGCAACATCGTCGACGTGCTGGTCAAGGAGGGTGATGCGGTGAAGGCCGGCCAGGCCGTGCTGATCACCGAGGCGATGAAGATGGAGACCGAGGTGCAGGCGCCGATTGCCGGCACGGTCAAGGCCGTGCACGTGGCCAAGGGTGACCGGGTCAACCCCGGCGAAGTCCTAGTCGAGATCGAAGCTTAAGTCCCCGGGGCGCGCAGGCGCCCCTTTTTTTGCTCGCGATAAAGGAGGTGTGTGTTGGATCCGGTGGTGCTGTTCTTCGTCTTCGGTCTGTTCGCCGGGCTGCTGAAGAGCGAGTTGAAGTTGCCGGCGGCGCTCTACGAAACCCTGTCGATCATCCTGCTCCTGGCCATCGGCCTGCACGGTGGCGTGGAGCTGGCCGAGCAGGCCAGCGTGCAGCTGCTCGGCCAGGCCGGCCTGGTGCTGCTGCTGGGTATTGGTCTGCCGCTGCTGGCCTTCGTCCTGCTGCGCGGCCTGCGCTTCGACCGGGTCAACGCGGCGGCGGTGGCGGCGCACTACGGCTCGGTGAGCGCCGGTACCTTCGCCGTGGTGGTGGCCTTCCTGGTGTCGCGGCAGATCAGTTTCGAGAGCTACATGCCGCTGTTCGTGGCGATCCTGGAGATCCCGGCGATCCTGGTCGGCATCCTCCTGGCCAAGGGCGTCAGCCGTGGCACCGACTGGAAGGAGCTGGGCCGCGAGATCTTCCTCGGCAAGAGCATCATGCTGCTGCTCGGCGGCCTGGTGATCGGCGCCGTCGCCGGCAAGGAGGCGATCAAGCCACTGGAGCCGCTGTACACCAGCATGTTCAAACCGGTGCTGGCGTTCTTCCTGCTGGAGATGGGCCTGATCGCCTCCAGCCAGCTCGGCGCGCTCAGGCAGTTCGGCCTGCGTCTGGCCGCCTTCGCCCTGCTCATGCCGCTGCTCGGTGCGCTGATCGGTGCCCTGCTGGCGCGCTTCATGGGCCTCAGCCTGGGCGGTACGGCGATGCTCGCCACCCTGGCCGCCTCGGCCTCCTACATCGCCGTGCCGGCGGCGCTGCGCCTGGCCCTGCCCGAGGCGAACCCGTCGTTGTCGCTGACCGCCTCGCTGGGCATCACCTTTCCCTTCAACATCCTCATCGGCATACCGCTGTACCTGGCGCTGGCCGAACAACTGATCGCCTGGGGGTTCTGAGATGGACATGCATAACCGCACCCTGCTCACCGTGATCGGCGAGGCCGCGCTGGAGAAGAAGCTGGAGGCCGACCTGGAGGCGCTCGGCGCGCCCGGCTGGACCATCTCCGATGCCCGTGGCCGCGGCGCCCGGGGCGTGCGCAGCGCCGGCTGGGACACCGAGGGCAATATCCGCCTGGAAGTGATCTGCAACCGTGACCTGGCCGAGCGCATCGCCGAGCACCTGCAGCAGCGCTACTACGCCAACTACGCGATGGTCTGCTACCTCTCCGAGGTGCAGGTGCTGCGCCCGGAGAAGTTCTAGTCGAGTAACGTCGGGCTACGGGCCTTTGTCCGGGCAACAAAAAGGGGAGCCGCGGCTCCCCTTTCTCATGCGCCCGTGGCGATCAGCGCCAGAACGGCTTGCTGACTTCGGCGGCGCGCTCGTGCAGGCTGATGCCGGCATCGGCCAGCAGGCGCTCGTCCAGGCGCGCCAGCTCGCGGCGGCTGGTGATGCGACGCTGCCACAGCAGCAGGGTGCCCAGCACGCGCAGGGGCAGGTGGCTGCCGCCGGCCGGGGACTGTTGTTGGAACATGAGGTCGGAACTGAGGGTACGTTCCATGGTGGGGCTTCCTTCCGCTTGTGGCGGGGTTAGAGGGTGTTCTACTGGAAGCCTATTTTCCTGACTATGTGGTCGATTTTATAGGCACAGCTGGGATAAATTGCCTGCCTATTTGTTAGCCCGCTTTGTAACTGTTCTGCTTCTATGGCAACAACTGTACCGGTCGTCCGTGAAAGTTCTGGCTAATACTCATAATCCGTGATTTTTCACTGGTATCGAGGCCAGGGGCAGCGACTTGCTGCCGGTACAGTTTTGTGACTGATCCGATTCGCCGAACATCTGTTATTCCCCGGCTGGCGTGCCCACGAAGCCCGTCCAGACTGTCGGTAAGCCCACGAGGAAAGCCCATGACCGATCAGACCCAGCAATTCGCCAGCGACAACTATTCCGGCATCTGCCCGGAGGCCTGGGCCGCCATGGCCGAGGCCAACCAGGGCCACCAGCGCGCCTACGGCGAGGACCAGTGGACGGCCCGCGCCGCCGACCAGTTCCGCCAGCTGTTCGAGACCGACTGCGAAGTGTTCTTCGCCTTCAACGGCACGGCGGCCAACTCCCTGGCCCTGGCCAGCCTGTGCCAGAGCTACCACAGCGTGATCTGCTCGGAGACCGCCCACGTCGAAACCGACGAATGCGGCGCGCCGGAGTTCTTCTCCAATGGCTCCAAGCTGCTCACCGCGCGCACCCTGGACGGCAAGCTGACCCCGCAGACCATCCGCGAGGTCGCCCTCAAGCGCCAAGACATCCACTACCCCAAGCCGCGCGTAGTGACCCTGACCCAGGCCACCGAGGTCGGCACCGTCTACCGCCCGGACGAGGTCGCGGCCATCAGCCAGGTGTGCAAGGAACTGGGCCTCAACCTGCACATGGACGGCGCGCGCTTCTCCAACGCCTGCGCCTTCCTCGGCTGCAGCCCGGCCGAGCTGACCTGGAAGGCCGGCGTCGACGTGCTGTGCTTCGGCGGCACCAAGAACGGCATGGCGGTGGGCGAGGCCATCCTGTTCTTCAACAAGGCCCTGGCCGAGGACTTCGACTACCGCTGCAAGCAGGCCGGCCAGCTGGCCTCGAAGATGCGCTACCTGTCGGCGCCCTGGGTCGGCCTGCTGCAGGACGATGCCTGGCTGCACTACGCCGGCCACGCCAACCGCTGCGCGCGCCTGCTGGCCGAGCTGGTGGCGGACGTGCCGGGCGTCAGCCTGATGTTCCAGGTGCAGGCCAACGGTGTGTTCCTGCAGCTCTCCGAGCCGGCCATCGAGCGTCTGCGCGACTGGGGCTGGCGCTTCTACACCTTCATCGGCGCCGGCGGCGCGCGCTTCATGTGCAGCTGGGACACCGAGGAGGCGCGGGTGCGCCAGCTGGCGGCGGACATCCGCCGCGCCATGGCCTGAGGTGCCGCGCGCCTAGCCCAGCCAGCCCTCGGCCTTGGCCCGCGCCACCGGCGCTGCACGCCGGGCTTCGCGCATGGGTCTTGACCCTGGGCAGGACGCTGTCAAGGGAGCGATCAGTCTGCGCCGCAGGCATTCCGGGGGTTGAGCTGGGGCAAGAGATCGGCCGCCGCCCCGGCTCGGTAAAACTACCGAGGCGTTCAGACAATCGCACGGGTGCAGGGCAGCGCCCGCAGGACTAGAGTGAGAATCCAGCCCGCCCCCTGCGAGACACCGCCATGCCCGCCGGTCGACTCCTCATCCTGCTGCTGGCTCTGCTGCTGGGGCGAGGTGCCCAGGCCGAGGCGTTCATGGTCTACGGCACCCACGACGGCTTCCCCAAGTACTACGAGGAAGGCGGCCAGGCCAAGGGCATAGTGGTCGACATCAGCCGCTACTGCCTGGACGAGATGCGCGTGCCCTACCGGATCAAGCTGCTGCCCTGGGCCCGCGCCTACGCCCTGGCCTCGCGCGGCGAGGGCGGGGTCATCGGCCTGTCAAAGAGTGCCGAGCGCAAGGTGCTGTTCGACTTCTCCGCGCCGATCTTCACCGAACACATCCTGCTGGTGGTCAAGCAGGGCCGCGAGTTCCCCTTCCAGGGCATCGCCGACCTGCGCGACAAGCTGATCGGCGTGAGCATCGGCACCAGCTACGGCACCGCCTTCGACGAGGCCGTCGCCGCGGGGCAGATGACCATAGTCGGCTTCAACGACACCCGCAGCGGCCTGGGCATGCTTCTGCGCGAGCGCATCGACGCCATCCTGATGGGCTCCAGCGTCGACCTGGAGAAACTCACCCGGGGCCACCCCGACCTGGAGCGCGGCGCCTTCGTCAGCCTGCCGGTGCCCTTCAAGTCCGACAGCAAGCACCTGGGCATCGCCCGCTCGCTGAAGATGGGCTGGATCCTTCAGCGCTTCGACGAGTGCCTGCGCCGTGGCTATGAGTCGCGCGCCTTCGACTCGATCATCTACGACTACAGCAACTGAGGCGGCTGGCCCGCTCAGAGCGATTGCGCGCGGGCGGCCCGCACCAGCTCCGCGTTGTTCGGACGGACGCTGATCGCATCGCTCAGGTCCACCACCGGCAGCAGGTAGTGACGGGTGTCGATGCCCTGGGCCGTCATCCGCGCATGCAGCCCGTCGGCCACTGCCGGGTCGTCGATGTTCAGGTACTCGAAGCGCACCCCCGCCTGGCGCAACGCCTGCAGCGTGCCCTGGGTATAACCGCAGGAGTCGCGTCCGTAGACCGCCAGGTAGTCGTGCGCATAGCGCGGCTGCACGTTCTGCGTCTGGTAGTAGGTCCAGCCCTTGTGGCCGAGCGCCAGCAGCGCGGCGAGAAACAGAATCTTCTTCACGATGCGTCCTTGTCTTCCTGGTGAGCGTTGGCGGGTGCGGTGAACCAGAACTCGACCTCGTCGGTCTCCACCTCGAAGCGGGCGGCATGCTCGACATGGGCCGGCACGTGATACCACTGGCCCACGCCGACCCGGGTGGTCTCGCCGTTCATGCTCAGGATCAGCTCGCCACGGGTGATCACCCCGTGGTTGTCGGTGTCGTGGCGATGCGGCGGAATCGAGGTGCCGGCCGGGTAGGAGGCGAACAGCACGTCGGCCCCCTCGGCGGTCAGCTTGTAGGCGTCGAAACGGCCGTCGTAGAGCGGCAGTTGCTTGATCTTGCTGGGGTAATCGCCAGGCATGGTGTCCTCCGTTGACACTGGGTGGGGCGCCCGTGCCGCAGCGGCAGGGCTTGAATCCTCGGCAGCACGCCGCTGCCGATCAGTTTGCTGGCTTGAGCGAGCCTATCTGGCTCGGGGCTATTCCGCGCAACTTCATGCCTTCGCGTGGCGTAAAGGGCGCGCCATCCGCATCGCGAAAGCTGAAGGGAATGGACACGGTCTGCAAGCCACTGTTCTTGCGAATCACGAAGTGCAGATGCGGGCCGGTCGAATACCCCGACGAGCCGGACCGGGCGAGAACATCGCCCACTGCGACCCTGTCCCCGGGCTTGACTCGGGCGCTGCCGATCAGGATGTGCGCATACACGGCGTAGGTACCATCTGCATGCAGGACCTTGATGTAGTTGGCCTTGTCGAGGAAGTACTGGGTTCGACCGCTCATGTGGTAGTAGTCCTTGGTCCAGATCACCGTGCCTTCGCGGGCGGCATGGATATCGCTGCCCACCGGCATCGCAATGTCGACGGCAAACCTGTTCGCGATATCGGTGTGCGAAAACCTGCCGTTGAACGACTGGGATACCCGGTGCAGCCGGTTGAAGGGCGTCGGTGGGTTGTACAGATAGTCGACTTCCCTGGCCGCCGGGTCGCCGAGCTGCCAGCCATAGCGGACCGGCGCGATGGCCGCCTGGCTCTTGTGCAGCACTTCCTGCCCCGCCGCGGGCAGCACACGGCTGAGCGAGCCGCCGGCGAAAGCATCGGACAGCACGCGAATCTCGACGGGCGCATGCAGGGGATTGTCCGCGATCAGGTAATGCCAGTCGTCGCGGGTTTGCGTGAAGACCCTGGGCTTGTGGGTGGTCGCCTTGCGCTCCTCGAGCACCAGGCTTTCCGCCTCCTGGGTTGCCGCCGGGCGCTTATCGGTGAAAACCCACTTTCCGCTGGGGTCCTGGTACTTGTAGATCTCCTGGCCGAACGCGTTGCAGGAAAGCAATGCGGCTAGCAGGAGGGTTGAGATGTACGGCTGTCTTCCTTGCACCGGGTATTTTCCAACTTTTGGTTAAGGGGGCAGCTTTAGTCCGCCCCAGTGAGCGAGGCGAGCGGCTTTAACCAATTGTTATGCATTACTCGATAATTCAGGAGGAATGCTCTCCATCATTACTGGGTAAGTGATTGGCTTGTAGTTGCTGAACTCGATGTCGCGCACGTGTGTAAATCCGCTCCAGAGAGTCCGCGCACCCTTTAACCATTGTGTTGGTTTAACTCGCCTTTCGATTTTTGCTATTTCTTCTGGTGTGGCTGGCCTAATAGGCCCGGCTTTTCCGTACAGGCGCACGCCTGGAGAGGATATAAATCTCCCTTTCAGTAAGGAGTGGAACCAATAAATTCGCCCTGCGTTCACTGCCATGATGCAAATGTTTGGATTTTGATCAATGTTGCTGCCTAGACTTTTTGCGTAGTGATCGAAGAAGTACCCTGTTTGGTCGTCTTTAAGAAATACAGTGCCGACAGGGGTGATATGAGGCGTGCCATCAGGATTGATCGTCGCAATTGAACAGTAAATGGTCGACGCCTGAGCTTCTTCGAGGGTTTTCTTAATTTTCTGCCATCTATCCTTGATAATCACTGTAGCTCCTTGTGATTGCATAACGTTTGGTTAAGAGGCCCGCTTTAGCCGGTCCCGAGTGAGCGAAGCGAACGGCTTTGAACCATTTGTTAGGCTACTCGCACCAAAGATTACATTCGTTCCTTGTTCTTAAATTTACTACTTTTGCGCTTGAGCAGGCTCCTAGTGGGCTGCCTTCAATAAAAATAACCTGATCTCCTTCAAATAAGTCCATGCAATATGTCTGAGCTTCGAATTTTTCTCCGTTTATAATAAAAAGCTCATCATTATGTGAGGTTTCAATTGTGTAAACTTCATCATTGCTGTTTTGAGTGTTGTTGGCGCTAGATTCGACTTTTATAACTTCATCGCAGTTATTGTATTTCCAGGGGGATGATTGCGTAAGAGCTGTATAGCGCTGCTGCATTGCTGCGCCCTCTTGCTGGAGACATTGGATGTCTGTTCCACAATTGCGAGTTGTTAACGGGGTTTTGTTTAGTAATTCAAGGCAAATAGTTCTAGATGCTTGGTAGTGCTGGAAGCTTTGAAAGCCTAGCGCTCTAGCACTTTCGTCAAGGCTTCGCTGGCCTTGTGCAGCACTTGTAATTAGGGATAGGCAAATCCCTATTTGGATTGCGGTGATCTTTTTCATGTGTGCATCCTAAATGCCTAACGATTAAGCTAACGGGCGGCCAAAAGCGCAGCTTTTGGACGTCCGGCGAACGAAGTGAGCGACGTTGAGCGTATTGTTATGTTTCACGCGCACTGCGCTCCTTTGAAAAGCCTTTAACGACAAGGTAGAGCAGCGGGCCGATGGATACAAACACCGCTGTGATAGCGAAATACGGAACTATGGAAATGAATGGCTTGTTGCGCGATTTGTTGTCTTGATACATCCAGATGCAAGAAAGTGCGGCTAGGATGTAGAGATCGATGACGACTTGCGCGGTGTCCAGGCTAGACATTAGCTCAATGCCAAAATCTATAAGAGATTGCTCTGCCTGCAACATGGCGAACGCTGTATAGGCTGCAAAAGCCAGCAATACGATTAGGGGTAAAACTGCTTTTTTCATGACACCTTCCTTGGCTAGAGGTGAAACATAACGTTTGGCTAAGGGGCGGCCGGAAGCGTAGCTTACGGACGTCCCGAGTGAGCATAGCGAACGACTTGAGCCAATTGTTAGACCGGCTTCAATTTTGCTTTTTGCAAGAAAATGCTAGGAATATTGAGTTTTCTACTAAGAGCCAAGCCGGCAGGTGTAGTTTCTCCGGATGCCTATCGGCGTATGAGATAAAAATTTTCTTGGTTTGACCAATGGTTACGTTATTGCCAATGCAGAGAAGCCCTTTCTCGGCTGTGCCTATAAAGTGATCGTAGACACCGCTGATGTAGCCCGAGCAAATTGAGCTGCTTTGGTAATAGGTCGATGAACTTTCTCTTGCGGTACATTCGCTATAAAGCTCATTTCCCGTATAGAACCCAGCGCTTGCTTGCGAGGAGAATATCAATGCGGAAAGAATTGTTAGTAGTCTGAGCACGGGAACCTCTTTGGGGGCTAACGATTAAGCTAACGGGCAGACAAAAGCGCAGCTTTTGGATGTCCAGCGAACGAAGTGAGCGGCAGTTGAGCGCATTGTTATGCATTGCTACTCAAGAGCTTTGGCTGGCGATATTAAACCGCTGGCGAGCAAGGATAGAGCGTTGGTAATGGCGTACTCATGAAGGTTTTTGATCTCTGATAGAAAAGGCATTGAGTCGTCGATAAATTTCAGTGCATCTTCCCCGTTTTCGAATAGACCTATTCCTGAGTACGTGGCTAAGCCAAGAATTTTTGGGGAAAAGTGAATGGCTTTTTCTTTTTCTTTGAGTAGGGCGTCTTCTGGAATTCTGGAGAAGACAATGAGGTCTTTGCTATTGGTGTTTCTTGTAAATACAAAAGGAAAGTATGATGAGACGTCCTCAAGTACCCACTCGTAGCGCTTGCCTTTCATTTTTTCAAGGCCTAGGTAGCGCAGAAAAAGTTCTTTCCTTACAAATACCGCTTCTTTTTTGTGGTGCCAGCAATACAGAGCGCAAAACATAGCAAGCCCTCGATGCTGGCGCCGCGCTCCTTCTCGGATTTCTATTTGATCCATAGCTGACTCCTGCTATGCATAACGTTTGGCTAAGGGGCGGCCGCGAGCGTAGCTTGCGGACGTCCAAGTGAGCAGAGCGAACGACTTGAGACAATTGTTAGGCTCGGAGCTGAGCCGGAAACTGAAGCCGTAAACCCCGCATTTGCTTTACCGCAATGGCCCAGCAGGCGGCGCGCTGGCTGCAGCCATGAACTTAATTGGCTGCATCTTTGTTGCGCATTATTGAAGATGGCCTGCGAGCTTTCCATGCGTTTACTTTCCTGATTGCTCTAGCTGCCTAACGTTTGGTTAAGGGGCGGGCTTTAGCCCGTCCCAGTGAGCGAAGCGAACGGTTTGAACCATTTGTTATACATTACCAGCGCATGCCTGCCCCAATAATACGACACCCATCAGGCGTTTTTGTTTTTAGTGATTTGTTGTATTCATTCCATTGTTCTTTGGACATTGTTTTAGCGTTCTTGTCGGCCTCGGCCTGTAATTCAGCGCAGATTTTTTTGTTGTTTTCGATAGCGGCCATGCGATCGGCAAGATAACTTGCATCTACTCGCGTTCCGTTTATTTTACCAAAGTAAAGAGTATTGCCATCCTCGGAGATCTTTAGTGGAATGTTGTTGTATGACAACCCGTCAGAAGTTTTTGATAGTGCGATGATGTTTTTGTTTTTGATTGCGTCACCGACGAAAAGGTATGTGTCGCCATCCTTCTTAACTTCGGAAATTATTTCAGTTCCCGTTAATGCTGCACTGTGTTTGTAAACTCCAATAGCTCTTTCGTTATTATCACCGCAGGCGCTGACAGTGAGGGAGAGTAGTATCGTGGTGGCCAGTTTGATTTTCATGAAAACCTCCATGTTGTGAGTAATGTATAACTAGTGTTTATACGACATGCCTAGAGGTAGGCATAGTGTTCGATACTGGGTGTTTCTGGCTATAACTAGGCATTGCGATACCTACATATAGCCACGCTGTATGTAGTGCGACAGGAAGAGTAGGGGTAGGGCGCATACGGACTTCCATATCCAGCGAGAGGGGGGATGCTGGCAGTCTGCCCCAGCGCCAGGCGCGTCTCAAGCACAGCCGGCCTTCCTTATAAGGAGGGGCCGCCCCGCCCCTGCTGACGGACGGTCACGCCACAGGCGCGACTGCCGTGGCTTTGCGGTATACTGCGCCGCCTCCGGGCCCCCCTGGCCCGAACCCGCACATGACAAGCCACGCCGAATGCGTGGCTTGTTGGTTTTTGTCGCGCCGACAGGCGCCCGAGCAAGAGGCAGAACGATGAGCGCACTGGTTGGCGTGATCATGGGCTCCAAGTCCGACTGGAGCACCCTGAGCCACACCGCGGAGATGCTGGACAAGCTGGGTATCCCCTACGAAGTGCAGGTGGTATCCGCCCACCGCACCCCGGACCTGTTGTTCCAGTACGCCGAGCAGGCCGAGGGCCGTGGCATCCAGGTGATCATCGCCGGTGCCGGTGGCGCCGCCCACCTGCCGGGCATGTGCGCGGCCAAGACCCACCTGCCGGTGCTCGGCGTGCCGGTGCAGTCCGCCGTGCTGTCGGGCGTCGATTCGCTGCTGTCCATCGTGCAGATGCCGGCCGGCATCCCGGTCGCCACCCTGGCCATCGGCAAGGCCGGGGCGGTCAACGCCGCGCTGCTCGCCGCCAGCATCCTCGGCCACCAGCACCCGCAGTTCCACGCGAAGCTCAAGCAGTTCCGCGACGAGCAGACCCAGACCGTGCTGGACAATCCTGATCCCCGCTCCTGACTGGAATGAACAGATGAAGATCGGCGTAATCGGTGGCGGCCAGCTGGGCCGCATGATGGCCCTGGCGGGCACTCCGCTGGGCATGCAGTTCGCCTTCCTCGACCCGGCCCCGGATGCCTGCGCGCAGGCGCTCGGCGAGCATATCCGCGCCGACTACGGCGACCAGGATCACCTGCGCCAGCTGGCCGACGAGGTTGACCTGGTGACCTTCGAGTTCGAGAGCGTGCCGGCCGAGACCGTCGCCTTCCTCTCCCAGTTCGTGCCGGTCTACCCGAGCGCCGAGGCGCTGCGCATCGCCCGCGACCGCTGGTTCGAGAAGTCCATGTTCAAGGACCTCGGCATCCCCACCCCGGATTTCGCCGACGTGCAGAGCCAGGCCGACCTGGACGCCGCCGTGGCCGCCATCGGCCTGCCGGCGGTGCTCAAGACCCGTACCCTGGGCTACGACGGCAAGGGCCAGAAGGTCCTGCGCCAGCCGGCGGATGTGGTCGGCGCCTTCGCCGAGCTGGGCAGCGTGCCGTGCATCCTCGAAGGCTTCGTGCCCTTCACCGGCGAGGTGTCGCTGGTGGCCGTGCGCGCCCGCGACGGCGAGACGCGCTTCTACCCGCTGGTGCATAACACCCATGTCGGCGGCATCCTCAACCTGTCGGTGGCCAGCACCGCGCACCCGCTGCAGGCACTGGCCGAGGACTACGTCGGCCGCGTGCTGCAGAAGCTCGACTACGTCGGCGTGCTGGCCTTCGAGTTCTTCGAGGTGGACGGCGGCCTGAAGGCCAACGAGATCGCCCCGCGCGTGCACAACTCCGGGCACTGGACCGTCGAAGGCGCCGAGTGCAGCCAGTTCGAGAACCACCTGCGCGCCGTCGCCGGCCTGCCGCTGGGCTCCACCGCCAAGGTGGGCGAGAGTGCCATGCTCAACTTCATCGGCGCGGTGCCGGAGGTGAGCAAGGTGGTCGCCATCGACGACTGCCATCTGCACCACTACGGCAAGGCCTTCAAGGCCGGGCGCAAGGTCGGCCACGCCACCCTGCGCTGCAAGGATCTGGCGACCCTCCAGGCGCGCATCGCCGAGGTCGAGGCGCTGATCGCCCGGGCCTGAGTGCCGGGCGCATCGGCTAAGCTTCTGCACAATCCCTGCGCGAAGCCGAGCCGTCGATGCGCCTGCTCTCCCTGCTGCTGACCTGCCTGCTGTCCTGCGCCGCCCTGGCGCAGCCGGTGCTGCGTGTCGATCTGCGCGACCGCCCGCCGGAGATGTGGAGTGTCGACGGCCGCCCGTCCGGGCCGCTGGTGACCGTGCTGGAGACCGCCGCCGAGCGCATCGGTGCGCGCCTGGAATGGCGTTTCGCGCCCTTCGCGCGCAGCCTGGCGGACCTGCGCGAGGGGCGCATCGACCTGGTGCCGCGAGTGCTGGCCGGCGCCGGCCGCGAAGACTACATCCACTTCCTGCCGAGCATCGGCAGCCAGTCGCGCGACGTGCTGTTCCTCGTGCGTCCCGGCTACGAGCGGGCCCTGCGCGACTACGACGACCTGCTCGACCTGCGCATCGGGGTCAAGCGCGGCACCGCCTACTTCCCGCGTTTCGACGCGGACACCCGGCTATACCGCGAGGCCCTGCGCGACGACACGTGCTGGCGCAGATGTTCCGCGCCGGCCGCCTGGACGTGATCGTGGTGCTCGACCGCGCCGCGCTGGAGGCCGCCTTCGCCCGCATCGGCTTCAGCGCCTATGCCTATGCCGAGTACCGCGAGCCGATCCTCATCGACAACCGCTTCGGCGCCTCGCGCCGGCTCTACGAGCACGACCGCGCCGAGCTGTACGAGCGCCTCGGCGCGGAGCTGGCCGCCATGCGCGAGCGCGGCGAGGTGGTGGAGATCTACCGCGCCAGCGGCGTCGAGGCGCCGCAGCCCTGAGCCCCCGTTCGTAGACCAGGCAGACGCCGGGCGGCCCGGGCGATGCTCGACGCGCCCTGAGACAGTTCGCGGGGAATGCTTTATCGTCCGCCCTGTCCAACTCCCTGCCACCCGTCGCCGGAGCCCGCCGTGAAAGCCCCCCTGTTGCTGCTGTTGCTGATTCCCACCCTGGCCTGGGCCGAGCCCCGCGAGCTGGACTGGCTGGAGCTGATGCCGCGCGAGGACCAGAAGGCCCTCGAGGCCATGCCCGAGATCAGCCACGAGACCCCCGAGGCGGCCGGCACCTTCGGCCAGCAGGGCGGCCTCAAGCAGCAGGCGCGTGACCTGCCGGCGGTGATGTACTCGAAGAAGACGGTGGCCCGACTAGACGGCAAGGAAGTGCGTCTGGGCGGCTACCCGGTGCCGCTGGAGAGCGATGCCGAGGGCAAGAGCACCCTGCTGTTCCTGGTGCCCTACCCGGGCGCCTGCATCCACGTGCCGCCGCCGCCGCCGAACCAGATCGTGCTGGTGCGCTACCCCAAGGGCATCGTCCTCGACGACATCTACGCGCCGCTGTGGGTCAGCGGCACCCTGCACATCGAGCCGGTGGAGAACGAGCTGGCCGAGGCGGTCTACGCCCTCGACGCCAGTAGCGTGCGCCTGGTCGAGGAAGACGACCTGTAGCCGGATGCCATCCGGGAGCGGAGTTGCCTGGTTCCAGAATGGCATCCGGGTTACCCGAGCCGCGCCCTCTCCCGGCGTTGGGAAAGGGCTCCCAGGCACATGCGGCATCGCGCCGCTGGCGCATTCCCGCGCCCATTACCTAGGCTGAATGGATCGCCAGCCCGGGGTGCCACCCATGCGCAAGCTGCTGATCGTCCTTCCCGTGCTCCTGCTGCTGGGCCTGCTGGCCTGGTGGTGGAGCCGGCCGCAGCCGGTCGCCGTGCGCCTGGTCACGGTCGAGCGCGGGGCGGTGGAGACGCTGGTGGCCAACACCCGCGCCGGCACCCTCAAGGCCTGCCGGCGCTCGCGGCTGTCGTTCAACCTGGGCGGCCAGGTCAGCGAGCTGCTGGTCGACGAGGGCCAGCGCGTGCAGGCCGGTGAGGTGCTGCTGCGCCTGCGCCAGGACGACCGCCTGGCCCGCGTGCAGGAAGCCGAGGCGCGCCTGGCCGGGCAGCGCAACGCTCGCGAGCAGCGCTGCCGCCAGGCCAGCCTGGAGCGCCGCGACCTCGAGCGCCTGCGCCACCTGGCCGAGCGCAAGCTGGCCGCTGCCGACCGCCTGGATCAGGCCGAGACCCGCGCCAACCTCTCCGCCCTGGTGTGCAGCGCCAGCGAGGCGCAGATCGCCGAGGCCGAGGCGCAGCTGGCGCTGCAGCGCTCGCTGCTGGACCAGGCCACCCTGCGCGCGCCCTTCGCCGGCATAGTGGCGCAGATCAACGGCGAGCTGGGCGAGTACGTCACCCCCTCGCCGCCGGGCATCCCCACGCCGCCGGCGGTGGACCTGATCGACGACAGCTGCCTGTACGTCGAGGCGCCCATCGACGAGGTCGACGCCGCCCGCGTGCGCCCGGGCATGCCGGTGCGCATCGGCCTGGACGCCTTCCGCACGCGCCACTTCGAGGGCGAGGTGACGCGCATCGCCCCCTTCGTCCGCGACCTGGAGAAGCAGGCGCGCACCGTCGACGTGGAAGTGCGCTTCGCCAGCGTGCCGCCCGAGGTGCTGCTGCTCACCGGCTACAGCGCCGACGTGGAAATCCTCCTGGAGGAAAAGGCCGAGGTGCTGCGGGTGCCCACCGAGACCCTGCTCGAGGGCGATCGGGTGTACCGCTACGACGAGGCCGCCGGGGTGCTGCGCGAGGTACGGGTCGACACCGGCCTGGGCAACTGGCGCTGGACCGAGATCGTCGACGGCCTGCAGCCGGGCGATCGCATCCTGGCCGGCCTCGACATCGAAAACCTGGCGGACGGCCTGGCGGTACGCCCGCAGGAGGACGCGCGGTGAGCCATCACGATGGGGCGCCGCGCCGGCCCCTCAAGTCCGCAGGAGGATGCGCGGTGAACCATCACGATGGGGCGCCGCGCCGGCGCCTCAAGCCCGCAGGAGGATGCGCGCTGAATACCGCGACGGCCAATACCGCTTTCCTGGGAGGGCGTGCGGTGAGCCTCGGGATTTTCGCCCCATGATCCGCCTGCGCGGGGTGACGCGCTGCTTCCAGCTCGGCGAGCAGCGGGTGATGGGCCTCGACTCGGTCGACCTGGACGTGGCCGCCGGCGAGTACCTGGCGGTGAGCGGGGCGTCCGGCTCGGGCAAGTCCACCCTGCTCAACATCCTCGGCCTGCTCGATGCGCCGGACAGCGGCGAATACTGGCTGCGCGGCGAGGCCACCGCGGCGCTGGACGAGGCGCGCCGCGCCGAGCTGCGCAGCCGCTGGATCGGCTTCGTGTTCCAGTCCTACCACCTGATTCCGCGCCTGACCGCGCGCGAGAACATCGAGCTGCCGATGCTCCTGGCCGGCGTCGAGCCAGCCGAGCGCCGCCGCCGCAGCGCCACGCTGATCGAGCGCCTGGGCCTGGGCGACCGCCAGACCCATCGCCCCGGCGAGCTGTCCGGCGGCCAGCGTCAGCGTGTCGCCATCGCCCGCGCCATGTCCATGCAGCCGGCCCTGCTGCTGGCCGACGAGCCGACCGGCAACCTCGACAGCCATACCGGCGGCGAGGTGGTGGCGCTGCTCGAGGAGCTCAACGACGAGGGCCTGACCCTGATCGTGGTGACCCACGATGCGCAGCTCTCGGCGCGCGCCGGGCGCCAGCTGGTGATGCGCGACGGCAAGGTGGTCGAGGACCGCCGCCGGGAACCGGCCTGATGCGTGCCGCCGATGCCCTCGGGCTGTGGCTCGGCGCCCTGCGCGGGCACCGTTCGCGCAGCCTGATGCTGCTGCTGGCGGTGAGCATCGGGGTGGTCGCGGTGAACCTGCTGACCGGCCTCGGCGAAGGTGCGCGCGCCTATATCCTCGGCGAGTTCTCCGTGCTCGGGCGCAACACCCTGATCGTCCTGCCCGGGCGCAAGGAAACCAGCGGTGGCATGCCGCCGATCACCGGCCTGGCGCCGCGCGACCTGACCCTGCAGGACGCCCAGGCCATCGCCCGCCTGCCCAGCGTGCTGCGGGTGGCGCCGCTGCAGGCCGGGCAGGTCGAGGTCAGCGTCGGCAACCGCAACCGCGAGGCCTTCACCCTCGGCACCAGCCACGAGTTCTTCGCCATCCGCCAGCTCCAGGTCAGCCAGGGCCAGGCCCTGCCGGCCCTGGACTTCGACGAGGCGCGGGCGGTCTGCGTGATCGGCGCCAAGCTGCGCCGCGAGCTGTTCGGCAACGCCCCGGCGCTGGGCCAGTGGCTGCGCGCTGGCGACCGGCGCTTCCGCGTGGTCGGCATCCTCGCCGAGCGCGGCGAGTCGCTGGGCATGGACTTCGGCGAGATGCTGATCATCCCGGTGGCCAGCGCCCAGACCCTGTTCAATCGCGAGGGGCTGTTCCGCGTGTTCGCCGAGCTGCGCGGGCCGCACCTGCTGGCCAGCGGCAAGGCGCAGATCCGCGCGACCATCCGCGAGCGTCACGAAGGCGAGGATGACATCACCCTGATCGGCCAGGACGCCATGCTCGCCGCCTTCGCCGACATCCTCCGCGCCCTGACCCTGGCGCTGGTCGGCATCGCCGCCATCAGCCTGCTGGTGGCGGGCATCCTGATCATGAACGTGACCTGGATTTCGGTGAGCCAGCGCACCGCCGAGATCGGCCTGCTCAAGGCCATTGGCGCCACGGCCGCGCAGGTGCGCCTGCTGTTCCTCGGCGAGGCGGCGCTGCTGGCCCTGGCCGGCGCCCTGGCCGGGCTGGCGCTGGGCGAGGCGTTGCTGTGGGCCGGGCGGCGGCTGTGGGACTTTCCCCTGTACGCGCCCTGGTGGGCCAGTGCCAGCGCCCTCGGCCTGGCGCTGCTCACCGCGCTGCTGTTCGCCTGGCTGCCGGCCAGCCGCGCCGCCGCCATGCAACCGGTGGACGCCCTGCGTCCGCAGGCGGCGCGCTGATGGGCGGCCTGCCGTCTGGGTGGAAGCGGCCCCCGTGGGAGCGGCCTTGGCCGCGATGCTCTTGTGCAGAGGTCAGGCGCCTGTCGCGGCCGAGGCCGTTCCCACAGTTCAAAGCGTGCCGGCAAGCCAGGCCACTGCCACCCGGCAGGTTGCCGGGCGAGGGCGGCCGGCCATGATGCGCCTGCAGGACGGTTTCGCCCTGACCGCCTCGGCGCTCACCAGCCGGCCGCTGCGCAGCCTGCTGACCCTGCTCGGGGTGGCCATCGGCATCGCCGCGGTGGCGCTGCTCACCGCCATCGGCGAGGGCCTGCGCGGCTACGTGCTGGACAACTTCTCGCAGTTCGGCACGCGGATCATCGCCATCCACCCGGGCAAGACCCAGACCGGCGGCCTCGGCGGCATCCTCAGCAGCGTGCGCCCGCTCAGCCTGGCCGATGCCGAGGCGTTGCGCCGGCTGCCGCATGTGGAGGCGGTGGTGCCGATCGTCCAGGGCGCCGGCGATATCCAGTACGGCCAGTTCAGCCGCAGCAGCGACATCATCGGCGGCGGTCATCAGCTGGCCCAGGCCTGGCGTTTCGAGCTGGCGCTGGGGCAGTTCCTGCCGCCGGCGCGCGACGGCCGCTCGCCGCCCTACGCGGTGCTCGGCCACAAGCTGCGCGCCGAGCTGTTCGGCGAGGCCAACCCGCTGGGCCAGCCGGTGCGCATCGGCGGCATGCGCTTCCGGGTGATCGGGGTGATGGAGGAGAAGGGCCAGCTGCTCGGTATCGACCTCGACGACATCGCCTACATCCCGGTGGACTGGGCGCAGGCCCTGTTCAACCGCGAGGGGCTGATGGAAATCCATGTGGTGTTCGGTCCCGGCACCGTCTCGGCGCCGATGGCCGAGCGCGTCCGCGCCCTGCTGATCGAGCGCCACGGCCGGGAGGACTTCAACCTGATCACCCAGGACGACATGCTGGCCAGCCTGGGGCGCATCCTCGCCGTGCTCACCTACGCCATCGCCGCGCTCGGCGGGGTATCGCTGCTGGTCGGAGCGGTGGGCATCCTCACCATCATGACCACCACGGTGGGCGAGCGTACCGCCGAGATCGGCCTGCTGCGCGCCATCGGCGCCAGCCCGCGGCAGGTGCTCGGCCTGTTCCTCGCCGAGGCCACCCTGCTGTCGCTGGCCGGCGGCCTGCTCGGCCTGCTGCTGATGGCGCTGCTGCTCGGCCTGCTGCACCTGGCCGCGCCGGACCTGCCGCTGGCGCCGCGCCCGGCCTTTCTGTTGCTGGCCCTGCTGCTTTCGGCCTTGATCGGCATGCTCGCCGGCCTGGCCCCGGCACGCGCGGCGGCGCGCCTGCACCCGGTGGATGCGCTGCGCGGAGAATGAAAAGGCCCGTCGGATGACGGGCCTCGGTTTTCACTTGCCGTACAGCTCGTTGGGCAGCCAGGTGATCAGCTCGGGCCAGAGGTAGGCGATCACCAGCATCAGCACCTGGATGGCGATGAAGGGCACCACGCCCTTGTACATCACCGTGGTCGGCACCGACTTGGGCGTGACTCCGCGCAGGTAGAACAGCGAGAAGCCGAACGGCGGGGTGAGGAAGGAGGTCTGCAGGTTGAGGGCGATCATCACCCCCAGCCACACCGGGTCCAGGCCCATGGCCAGCAGCACCGGGCCGACGATCGGCACCACCACGAAGGTGATCTCGATGAAGTCGAGGATGAAGCCGAGCAGGAAGATCACCAGCATCACCAGGGCGAAGGCGCCGAGCACGCCGCCGGGCAGCTGGGCGAACACGTCCTCGATCAGCACCTCGCCGCCGAAGCCGCGGAACACCAGGGAGAACAGCGAGGCGCCGATCAGGATGAGGAACACCATGGCGCTGATTTCGGTGGTGCCGTAGGCCACTTCCTTGAGCTGGGCGAAGCTCAGCTTGCGCTTGCTCAGGGCCAGCAGCATGGCGCCCACCGCGCCCAGGGCGGCGGCCTCGGTGGGGGTGGCATAGCCGGCCAGGATCGAGCCGAGCACGGCGGCGATCAGCGCCAGCGGCGGCACCAGGGCGGCGACCAGCTTGCCCCACTCGATCGGCCCCAGCTCCTCCTGCGGCAGCGCCGGCAGCTTCTTCGGCTGGGTGAAGGCGACGAAGACCAGGTAGAGGATGTACAGGCCGACCAGCAGCAGGCCGGGGATCAGCGCGCCGACGAACAGGTCGCCGACCGACACGGTCTTGGGCGAGAACACGCCCATCTTCAGCTGGGCCTGGGAGTAGGCGCTGGACATCACGTCGCCGAGCAGTACCAGGATGATCGACGGCGGGATGATCTGCCCCAGGGTGCCGGTCGCGGCCAGGGTGCCGGTGGCGATGGCCGGGTCGTAGCCGCGCCGCAGCATGGTCGGCAGGGCCAGCAAGCCCATGGTCACCACGGTGGCGCCGACGATGCCGGTGCTGGCGGCGAGCAGCGCGCCGACCACGCACACGGAGATCGCCAGGCCGCCGCGCAGGGTACCGAACAGCCGCGACATGGACTCCAGCAGGTCTTCCGCCACCCGTGACTTCTCCAGCATCACGCCCATGAACACGAACAGCGGCACGGCCAGCATGGTCTGGTTGTTCATGATGCCGAACAGGCGGTTGGGCAGGGCGTGCAGGTAGCCGCCGTCGAAGGTGCCGGTGGCCATGCCGATGCCGGCGAACAGCAGGGACACGCCGCCCAGGGTGAAGGCCACCGGGTAGCCGGCCATCAGCGCCAGGCAGATGCTGACGAACAGCAGGATCGCCATCAACTCAGCCATGCTTCACCTCCGGCGCGGGAATCTTGCCGGCCAGCACATAGCCGTACCTGATCAGCTCGGCCAGGCTCTGCAGCACCAGGCTGACCACCAGCACCAGGATGATGGTCTTCTGCAGGTAGACGAAGGCCAGGCCGCCGGACTCGCCGGACTTCTCCAGGGTCGACCAGGAGGCCGTCACGTAGTCCCAGCTGTTCCAGCCGAGGAACAGGCAGAAGGGCAGGAGGAACAGGATGTTGCCGAGGATCTCCACCAGCGCCTGCCGGCGCCCGGAGAAGTTCTGGTAGAAGATGTCCACGCGCACGTGGCCGCCGCGTTGCAGGGTCCAGGCGGCGGCGCCCATGAACACCAGGGCGTGGGCATACATCACGGCTTCCTGCAGGGCGGTGGCGCCGATGCCGAAGCCGTAGCGCAGTACCACCACGATGGCGGTGCCGAGGACCAGGAACAGGGTCAGCCAGGCGCAGGCGCGGCCGAGCAGGGCGTTCGCCGCGGCCAGCGTGTCGGCCAGGCGAAGTAGCGGAGCGGTGGTGGACATCGTCGGTCCTTCTTCTTGTCTGTGCATGCAAGGCGGGCCGCTTGTGGCGGCCGGGTCGGCGATTCTCGCAGCCGCGGGGCGGCAACGGCAATCTACCTACGACTTTAGTCGAAGCGTCTAGGCTAGAGTGTCGGCAGCCCCTAAGGTTATGGGGCTCAGTCCGACCCGGGCGATCCTCTGGTCAGACCATTTGAACCGCAGCGTCGGTTGCACAACAAGAAATAAGGAGTCTTGCATGAAACGTCGTGACATCCTCGCCGCCGCCGGTGTCGGCCTGGCGGCCACCGCGCTGGCCGGCTGCAACAAGCAGACCGAGACCGCCTGCGAACCGCAGCAGGGGGGCGGTGGCCAGACCTTCACCTGGAAGATGGTCACCTCCTGGCCGAAGAACTTCCCCGGCGTCGGCGTCGGTGCCGAGCGTTTCGCCAAGCTGGTGAACGAGATGAGCGGCGGCCGCCTGACCGTCAAGGTATATGCGGCCGGCGAGCTGGTGCCGGCCCTGGAGGTGTTCGACGCGGTGTCGCGCGGCACCGCCGAGATGGGCCACGGCGCGCCCTACTACTGGAAGGGCAAGGTGCCGGCCGCGCAGTTCTTCTGCGCCCTGCCGTTCGGCCCGAATGCCGCCGAGATGAACGCCTGGCTGTTCAAGGGCGGCGGCATGCAGCTGTGGGAAGAGGTGTACAAGCCGTTCGGCGTGCTGCCGATCCTCTGCGGCGCCACCGGGGTGCAGACCGCCGGCTGGTTCAACAAGGAGATCAACTCCCCGGCCGACTTCGAAGGCCTGAAGATGCGCACCCCGGGCCTCGGCGGCGAGGTGCTGACCAAGATGGGCGGCACCGTGGTCAACCTGCCGGCCGGCGAGATCTTCACCGCCCTGCAGACCGGCGCCATCGACGCCACCGAGTGGATCGGCCCGTACAACGACCTGGCCCTGGGCCTGCACAAGGCGGCCAAGTACTACTACACCCCGGGCTGGCAGGAGCCCAACGTGACCTTCGAGCTGGACGTCAACCTCAAGGCCTGGGAGACCCTGCCGGCCGACCTGCAGGCCATCGTCCGCGCCGCCGCCCGCGACGTGAACGCCGACATGCTCGACGACTACAACGCGCGCAACATGGAGGCCCTGGAAACCCTCAAGAGCGAGGGCGTGGAAGTGCGCCGCCTGCCCGACGAGGTGCTGGCCAAGCTCAAGGAAGTGGCCACCGAGGTGGTCGAGGCCAGCGCCGCGGCCGACCCCGCCGCGGCCAAGGTGTACGAGGCGCAGAGCGCCTACTTCAAGCGCCTGCAGGAGTACGCCAAGGTCGCCGAGGAGGATATCTACAAGATCCGCGGCTGATGATGGCTCGCTAACGCAAGAGGCCGGTGGGGCGACCCACCGGCCTTTTTCATGTCGCGCGGCATCCATGCCGCTCAACCCCTCCCACGACGATTCCACCTGCCCTCCTGCAGGGGCGCTTGCTTTGCGTGGGAGCGGCTTTAGCCGCGATGCGACAGCGCAACGGCAGGATCTCGCGGCCAAGGCCGCTCCCACAGGAGCAGCTTTGTGCGGCTTCAAGGCCCCAGGCGACTCGGGCCTCGATGTCGGGTGCCCTTCTTCTGGGTCACTTTCTTGTTGGGCAAGCAACAAGAAAGTGACTCGCCCAACGTGGCGAGAACAGAACCCTCCGCCAGCACGGAAAGCGTCAAGCCGTCACGCTGAGGGCACACAATCTTGCCGGTTCGGTATCACGCTCCAGATCCTCGCTCCGGCGAGCAGAGCCTTTCTTATGGCCCCGCAGGCGGCCTCAGAGCGCCTCGCTCCACAGGCTCAGGCGCAGCTCGTGCTGCTCGCCGGGGGCCAGCTCGATGCAGTCGTCCCAGACGTTGGCCGTCTCGATGCACAGCATGCGCTGCCAGGCGTCCTCGGCGAACTGCGACAGGCGCCGGGCCTTGTCGATCCAGGGGTTCCACAGCACCGCCGAGCGCGAGCCCGCGGCTTCCAGGAGGATGCGCCGGTTCCAGGCGGCGTCGACCAGGGCCAGGCGCGGCGGCACGTCGAGGTAGATGCGGTCGGTCTCGCCGGCGAACTGCAGGGCGCCCTGCTGGCGGCGTTCCTCCCAGCCGTCCAGGGTCTCCAGGTAGCGGCAGCCGTCCAGGCCGAGCACGCTGACCTGGCGGATGTCGCTGACGGCGAAGTAGCTGTGCAGGGCCTGGCTCAGGTGCAGCGGCTGCTGGCCGAGGTTGCGGCTGCTCAGGCGCAGGTGCAGGCGCTGGTCCAGGCGGACTTCCAGTTGCAGTTCCACGGCATGCGGCCAGTGCGCCAGCGGCTGCTGGCGGCTGTCGAAGGCGAAGCGCAGGCTGACCGCCTCGCCCTGCTGCTCGATGCCCAGCAGCTGCCAGTCCAGCCCGCGCACCGCACCGTGTGCCGGCGCGGTGGCCGGGTCGTCGTGCATGGCCTGCAGCGGCAGCGGGTTGCGCGCCAGGTCGCCGAACCAGGGCCAGCAGATCGGCACGCCGCCGCGCACCGACTGGCCGTGACGGTAGCCGGCCTGCTCGCTGAGCCAGAGGATCGGCGGCTGCTCGCCGTGCTGGTAATGCAGGATCTGCGCGCCCTGTTGGGCCACCAGCAGCTCGCTGTCGCCCAGGTGCACGCGCCAGCAGGTCAGCTCACCCAGTTCCACTCGTTCGATCTGTGCTTGGCTCATGGCCGGCTCCGATGGGTCGATGGCCCATTTGAGCGCAGGCGGCGGCAAAGGCCAAGCACCCTGAAAGACGCCGACACGAGGCCGGCGTTGTTGGAGTGGCCGCTATCAGCCGCGGCGCGGCGGCACCGGGCGGGTGCGGCCGCTGCCGTCGATGGCGACGAACACGAACACCGCCTCGGTGACCTTGCGCCACTCGCTGGACAGCGGGTCTTCGCTCCACACCTCGACCAGCATCTGGATCGAGCTGCGGCCGATCTCCAGCGCCTGGGTGTAGAAGGACAGCTGGGCGCCGACCGCCACCGGCACTAGGAAGGCCATGCGGTCGATGGCCACGGTGGCCACCCGGCCCCCGGCAATCCGGCTGGCCATGGCGGTGCCGGCCAAGTCCATCTGCGACACCAGCCAGCCGCCGTAGATGTCGCCGAAACCGTTGGTTTCGCGCGGCAGGGCGGTGATCTGCAGGGCGAGGTCGCCCTGGGGAATGGGATCATCCTGTTCGAGTTCGATCATGGCGGGTGCTGCCCCAGCTGTTCTTATGATTGGGAGCGGCCAGCGGGCCCCGGCTGGCCAGGCGCGCAGTATATAGGGCGACGCGGCGGCGCACGACCGCCCGGTTCCGCTTTTCTACGAAAGGAGGGCGGCCGTGCACGGAATCGTGTGCGCGGTCATCGAATTGTCACAATCCATTCATAGAGTGTTCATGCGGCCTGTCGATACTTGGGCCCGTTCCATCCAACCCCTTCCTGCTAGGAGCAAGGCATGAAACTCAAGCGTTTGATGGCGGCCCTGACCTTCGTCGCCGCTGGCGTAAGCGCCGCTAGTGCGGTTGCCGCTATCGACCCGGCTCTGCCGACCTATGAAAAGACTTCCGGTGTTTCGGGCAACCTGTCCAGCGTCGGCTCCGATTCCCTGGCCAACCTGATGACTCTGTGGGCCGAGGAATACAAGAAGATGTATCCCAACGTGAACATCCAGATCCAGGCCGCCGGCTCCTCCACCGCGCCGCCCGCCCTGACCGAAGGCACCGCCAACCTCGGCCCGATGTCGCGTGCCATGAAGGACAACGAGCTGCAGGCCTTCGAAGAGAAGCACGGCTACAAGCCGGTCGCCGTGCCGGTGGCCATCGACGCCCTGGCCGTGTTCGTGCACAAGGACAACCCGATCAAGTCCCTGGACATCGCCCAGGTCGACGCCATCTTCTCCAGCACCCGCCTGTGCGGTGGCGCCAAGGACATCACCACTTGGGGCGACCTGGGCCTGACCGGCGAGTGGGCGGCCAAGCCGATCCAGCTGTTCGGTCGCAACTCGGTGTCCGGCACCTACGGCTACTTCAAGGAAGAGGCCCTGTGCAAGGGTGACTTCAAGGCCAACGTCAACGAGCAGCCGGGTTCGGCCTCGGTGGTGCAGTCGATCTCCAGCACCCTGAACGCCATCGGCTACTCGGGCATCGGCTACAAGACCTCCAGCGTCCGCGCCGTGCCCCTGTCGAAGAAGGGCGGCGAGGCCTTCGAGGCTTCCGAGGATAACGCCCTGGCCGGCAAGTTCCCGCTGGCGCGCTTCTTCTACGTCTACGTGAACAAGGCGCCGAACAAGCCGCTGAGCCCGCTGGAAGCCGAGTTCGTCAAGCTCGTGCTGTCCAAGCAGGGCCAGGAAGTGGTGGTCAAGGATGGCTACATCCCGCTGCCGTCCAAGGTGGTCGAGAAGACCATGAAGGAACTGGGCCTGTAACAGCCCCTGCCGGCGCGCCGGGGCCCGATCCCGGCACGCTGTCCGACACGCCCGCTACTCTTCCGGAGTCGCGGGCGTCGTCGCGTCACCGGGTTGTAATCTTTCTGTCACACAAGCCGGATAGATTGACGTACCTCACATTGAGCGGGCTGTGTCCGCAGCGCCCGAGAACTCCTTATGAACGACCTGGCCCACAACAGCATGAGCGCTTCCGCGAACAACCACCGGATCGACTTCGATACCCCAGCCTTGCAGCGCAAGCGTCGCATCCGTGCCCTCAAGGACAAGATGGCGCGCTGGTACGTGTCCATCGGCGGCCTGGCCGTGCTGGGCGCGATCACCCTGATCTTCTTCTACCTGGCCTACGTGGTGCTGCCGATGTTCGCCGGCGCCGACATGGAGGCGCGCGAGGCGCAGCAGCCGGCCTGGCTGGCCGAGCAGCAGCCGGCCCTGCTGATGGCGGTGGAGGAGCAGAACAAGGTGGCCATGCGCCTCGATGCCGGCGGCCGGGTGCAGTTCTTCACCCTCAAGGACAGCGCCGAGCTGAGCAGCCAGCAGCTGCCGCTGCCGCAGGGCAGCCGCATCGTCTCGCTGGCGGAGGATCAGCCGGGCAGCCACCGCGTGGCGCTGGGCCTGTCCAACGGCCAGATACTGGTGTTCGAGCACGCCTACAAGGTCAGCTACCCGAACAACGTCAAGACCATCACCCCCGCCCTGGAATTCCCCTTCGGCGAGGCGCCCATCGCCCTCGACGCCCAGGGCCGTGCCCTGGAGCACGTGGCCATCAGCCAGAACGGCGACAGCCTGATGCTCAGCGCCTCGGTCGGCGCCGAGCTGCAGCTGCTGACCATCAGCCGCGAAGAGAACTTGTTCACCGGCGAAACCAACCTGAGCGAGGAGCGCATCGCCCTGCCGCAGATCGCCGAGCCGATCAAGGCGATGGTCATCGACCCGCGCCAGCAGTGGCTGTTCGTGATCAACGGCAAGGCCACCGCAGACGTCTTCGACCTGCGCAACAAGAGCCTCAACGGCCGCTACAAGCTGCTCGGCGGCGAGGCCGAGGTGACCAACGTCACCCCCCTGCTCGGCGGCATCTCGCTGATGATCGGCGATAGCCAGGGCGGCATCGGCCAGTGGTTCATGGTTCGTGACCCCGACGGCAAGGCCGCGCTGACCCATATCCGCGGCTTCCAGCTGGGCGACGCGGCGATCACCCAGATCCTCCCGGAGGAGCGCCGCAAGGGCTTCCTGGCGCTGGATGCCGAGGGCCGCCTGGGCGTGTTCCACAGCACCGCACACCGCACCCTGCTGATCGAGCCGGTGGCCGAGGGCAGCACCATCGCCGCCCTGTCGCCGCGCGCCAACCGCCTGCTGGTGGAGAGCAACGGCCAGCTGCAGCGCTTCTATATCGACAACCCGCACCCGGAGATTTCCTGGAGCGCGCTGTGGGGCAAGGTCTGGTACGAGAGCTACGACGAGCCCAAGCAGGTCTGGCAGTCGACTTCGGCCAACAGCGACTTCGAACCCAAGATGAGCCTGGCGCCGCTGACCTTCGGCACCCTCAAGGCGGCCTTCTACGCCATGCTGCTGGCCGCCCCGCTGGCCATCTGCGCGGCCATCTACACCGCCTACTTCATGGCCCCGGCCATGCGCCGCAAGGTCAAGCCGGTGATCGAGTTGATGGAGGCGCTGCCGACGGTGATCCTCGGCTTCTTCGCCGGCCTGTTCCTGGCGCCCTACGTCGAGGGCCACCTGCCGGGCATCTTCAGCCTGTTGCTGCTCACCCCGGTCGGCGTGCTGCTCGCCGCCTACGCCTGGAGCCGCCTGCCGGAGCGCATCCGCCTGGTGATTCCGGACGGCTGGGAGGCGGCCCTGCTGATCCCGGTGATCCTGCTGATCGGCGCTGGCGCCCTGGGCATGAGCGGCCACCTGGAGAACTGGTTCTTCGGCGGCGACATGCGCCTGTGGATCAGCAACGATCTGGGCATCACCTTCGACCAGCGCAACGCCCTGGTGGTCGGCCTGGCCATGGGCTTCGCGGTGATCCCGAACATCTACTCGATCGCCGAGGACGCCGTGTTCAGCGTGCCCAAGAGCCTGACCTTCGGCTCCCTGGCCCTGGGCGCCACGCCCTGGCAGACCCTGACCCGCGTGGTGATCCTCACCGCCAGCCCGGGCATCTTCTCGGCGCTGATGATCGGCATGGGCCGCGCGGTGGGCGAGACCATGATCGTGCTGATGGCCACCGGCAACACGCCGATCATGGACATGAACATCTTCCAGGGCCTGCGCACGCTGGCCGCCAATGTGGCGGTGGAGATGCCGGAATCCGAGGTGGGCAGCACCCACTACCGCGTGCTGTTCCTCTCCGCGCTGGTGCTGCTGACCTTCACCTTCGTGATGAACACCCTGGCGGAGCTGATCCGTACCCGCCTGCGCAAGAAATATGCGTCCCTGTAAACATGCCCGCGTAGCGGGCCGGCCGATGACCCTCGCCCCCTGGGGAGAGGGTGCCCGCAGGGCGGGAGAGGGGCGCCGGCAGCGCCGATCCCTCTCCCCCGGCCCCTCTCCCGTGAACGGGAGAGGGGAGAAAGCGTACCGGTTAGCGAATTCGACAAAGGTATGACTAGGTGAAACAGCAAAACCTCAAGTCCTGGTTCAAGAGCGGCTCGCCCTGGGTGTGGATGACCGCCAGCGGCGTGTCCATCGCGGTGATCATGACCATCGGCCTGCTGGCGGTGATCGCCGTGCGCGGCCTCGGCCACTTCTGGCCGGCCGACGTGGTGCAGGCCAACTACCAGGTGCCGGGCGAGGCCCCGCGCCTGCTCGCCGGCGAGCTGGTGCAGGTCGAGGAGGTGCCGCGTGCGCGCCTGGCCGCCGCCGGCCTGCCGGTGGACGTCAACGGCGGCGAGTTCATGACCCGCGAGCTGCTCAAGGTGGGCAACCGCGAAGTCTACGGCGCCGATTTCAGCTGGATCGTGGCCGAGTGGCTGAGCGATGCGCAGACCCCGGAAAACCTGCTGGTGATGGAGCGCCGCGAGTGGGGCAACTTCTACGGCTACCTGGTCAGCGTCAAGGAGTCCGGCCAGGTGGTCGCCGAGGGCGATGCCGCCTGGGACGAGCTGCAGGCGCGTATCACCCGGGTCGACGGGTTGCACAAGCAGCTGGTCAGGCTGGAAAAGAAGGACATCGGCCGCATCAACGCCGGCCTCGAGCGCCTGCGCCTGGAAAGCCGCGGCCTGGAGCTCAAGGGCCAGCTGGATGCCGCCGCCCAGGCCGACCTGGATGCCCGCCGCGCCGAGTGGGATGCCCAGTACAAGGTGCTGGAGGCCGAGCTGATCGAGCTCAACGGCCAGTTCAATCGCGACAGCGTGGTGGTGCGTACCGCCGACGGCCGCGAGCAGGAAATCAGCCTGGGCAAGGTGGTGCGCGCCTACCAGCCGAACGCCATGGGCACTCTGGACAAGCTCGGCTTCTACTTCGCCAAGCTGTGGGAGTTCGTCAGCGACGACCCGCGCGAGGCCAACACCGAGGGCGGCATCTTCCCGGCCATCTTCGGCACCGTGATGATGACCCTGATCATGGCCGTGATCGTCACCCCGTTCGGCGTGCTGGCGGCCATCTACCTGCGCGAGTACGCCACCCAGGGCACCCTGACCCGCATCATCCGCATCGCCGTGAACAACCTGGCCGGTGTCCCGGCCATCGTCTACGGCGTGTTCGGCCTGGGCTTCTTCGTCTACGTGCTGGGCGGCTCGCTGGACCGGCTGTTCTTCCCCGAGTCCGCGCCGGCGCCGACCTTCGGCACCCCGGGCCTGCTGTGGGCCTCGCTGACCCTGGCGATCCTCGCCGTGCCGGTGGTCATCGTCGCCACCGAGGAAGGCCTGGCGCGCATCCCGCGGGCCCTGCGCGAAGGCTCCCTGGCCCTCGGCGCGACCAAGGCCGAGACCCTGTGGAAGGTGGTGCTGCCGATGGCCAGCCCGGCCATGATGACCGGCCTGATCCTCGCCGTGGCCCGCGCCGCCGGCGAAGTGGCACCGCTGATGCTGGTCGGCGTGGTCAAGCTGGCGCCGAGCCTGCCGGTGGACGGCAACTATCCGTACCTGCACCTGGACCAGAAGATCATGCACCTGGGCTTCCACATCTACGACGTCGGCTTCCAGAGCCCCAACGTCGAGGCCGCTCGCCCGCTGGTGTACGCCACCGCGCTGCTGCTGGTGCTGGTGATCGCCCTGCTCAACCTGAGCGCGGTGTTCATCCGCAACCACCTGCGCGAGAAGTACAAGGCGCTGGATCATTGATTAATTGCGTCGCCGCGGCACCGGCCGCGGCGGCTTGAACGAATTGTTAGCGTAGGGAGCCTCCCATGCAGCACGAAGTACACACCCACGGTATCGACATGGCCGCCCTCGGCCGCCAGAAGCAGGGCCTCAACCTGGCCGAAGAGACGGTCGCCCTCGAGGTGCCCAAGCTCAACCTGTATTACGGCGAGAAGCAGGCGCTGTTCGACGTCAGCCTGAACATCCCGAAACAGCGCGTGACCGCCTTCATCGGCCCGTCCGGCTGCGGCAAGTCGACCCTGCTGCGCACCTTCAACCGCATGAACGACCTGGTCGACGGTTGCCGCGTGGACGGCCAGATCCTTCTCGACGGCCACGACATCTACAAGAAGGGCGTGGACGTCGCCGAGCTGCGTCGCCGCGTCGGCATGGTGTTCCAGAAGCCCAACCCCTTCCCCAAGAGCATCTACGAGAACGTGGTGTACGGCCTGCGCATCCAGGGCGTGAACCAGAAGCGCGTGCTCGACGAGACCGTGGAGTGGGCGCTGAAGAGCGCGGCGCTGTGGGACGAGGTCAAGGACCGCCTGCACGACTCGGCCCTCGGCCTGTCCGGCGGCCAGCAGCAGCGTCTGGTGATCGCCCGCACCGTGGCGGTGCAGCCGGAAGTGCTGCTGCTCGACGAACCCTGCTCGGCGCTCGACCCGATCTCCACCCTCAAGGTCGAGGAGCTGATCTACGAGCTGAAGAGCAAGTACACCATCGTCATCGTCACCCACAACATGCAGCAGGCCGCGCGGGTCTCCGATTACACCGCGTTCATGTACATGGGCAAGCTGATCGAGTTCGGCGACACCGACACCCTGTTCACCAACCCGGCGAAAAAGCAAACCGAAGATTACATCACCGGCCGCTACGGCTAACCGCCGGCTATGGCAAATCGCGCTGCGCGTTGTCGGCGGCGCTTGCCGTACGTGTTGTTCTGTCTGGGCGCCGCCGCCTAGCTCAGCACGATTTTCCAAAGGCCGGCACGCTTCGAGAAGAACTTCACCAGGATTCGCAAGGGCTCGACCATGATCAACAAAGACAGCCTCACCCATCACATCTCCCAGCAGTTCAACGCCGAGCTGGAGGAGGTGCGCAGCCACCTGCTGGCCATGGGCGGCCTGGTCGAGAAGCAGGTCAACGACGCGGTCACCGCGCTGATCGAGGCCGATTCCGGCCTGGCCCAGCAGGTGCGCGAGATCGACGACCAGATCAACCAGATGGAAACCAACATCGACGAGGAGTGCATCCGCATCCTCGCCCGCCGCCAGCCGGCGGCATCCGACCTGCGCCTGATCATCAGCGTGTCGAAGTCGGTGATCGACCTCGAGCGCATCGGCGACGAGGCCTCGAAAATCGCCCGCCGCGCCATCCAGTTGTGCGAGGAAGGCGAGTCGCCGCGCGGCTACGTCGAGGTGCGTCATATCGGCGACCAGGTGCGACGCATGGTGCAGGAAGCGCTCGACGCCTTTGCCCGTTTCGACGCCGAGCTGGCGTTGTCGGTGGCGCAGTACGACAAGACCGTCGATCGCGAGTACAAGACCGCGCTGCGCGAGCTGGTGACCTTCATGATGGAAGACCCGCGCTCGATCTCCCGCGTGCTCAACGTGATCTGGGTGCTGCGCTCGCTCGAACGCATCGGCGACCACGCGCGCAACATCGCCGAGCTGGTGATCTATCTGGTGCGCGGCACCGACGTCCGCCACCTGGGCCTGGCGCGCATGGCCGAGGAAGTCGAGAGCGGCAAGAACCGCTGAGGCCGCTCAGGCCAGCTGCGCGGCGAGAAAATCGATCAGCACACGCAGCTTCGGCGGCAGTTGGCGGTCCTGACGCCAGAGCAGCCAGGCGGCACCCTGGTAGGAACCGGTGTAGCGCCAGCCGGGCAGCACCTCGACCAGGCGGCCCGCGGCCAGTGCCTCGGCTGCGGTGAAGTGTGGCAGGCAGGTGATGCCCAAGTGCGCCAACGCCGCCTGCAATCGCGCCTCGCTATGGTTGCTGACGAAGCGCCCGTGCACGGCGACCACCTGCTGCTCGCCGTCGCGGCGCAGGTGCCAGCGATGATCCCCGGCGGTTTCCCCCAGATACAGACAGCTGTGCCGCAGCAGCGCCTGCGGATGGTCCGGCGTGCCATGGCGGGCCAGGTATTCGGGGCTGGCGCAGAGCAGCTGGCGCACCGGCCCGAGCGGCTTGCCGGCCAGGCCTTCGGGTGGATTGTCGGTGACCTGCACCAGCAGGTCGAAACCGTCCTCGATCAGGTCCGGGCTCTGGTCGCTGATCCGCAGCTGCACATCGACCTCGGGGTAGCGCTGGAGAAAGGCCGGCATCAACGGCCCGACGACGAACTTGCCATAG
>JAJLLC010000019.1:0-48919 GCA_033838285.1 Pseudomonadaceae bacterium | reverse complement strand
CACCCCGCCGGTGGCGCTGGCCTGCTTCGCCGCCGCGCCGATCGCCAAGGAGACCGGGCTGAAGATCAGCCTGTGGGCCATCCGCATCGCCGTGGCCGGCTTCATCGTGCCCTACATGGCGGTGTACAACCCATCGCTGATGCTGCAGGGCGACAACCTGTGGATGACCGCCTACATGCTGTTCAAGGCGGCTGTAGCCATCGGCCTGTGGGGCATCGCCTCGATCGGCCACCTGCAGGCCGGCCTGGCCTGGTGGGAGCGTCTGCTGGCCTTCGCCGGCGGCGTGGCGCTGATCCTCGCCCTGCCGGTGACCGACGAACTGGGCTTCGCCCTCGCCGCGCTGGTGCTCGGCCAGCACCTCTGGCGCCATCGCCACGTGCCTGCGGTGGCGGCGTGATCGGCCTGTGCCTGGGCCTGGCCGGCACGGTGTGGGCCGAGCTGTCCGTGCCGGCCTTCACCCTGGCCTGGGAGCACACGATCGAGAAGATCCGCTGGGAGGAGGACTACCGCGTCAGCGCCGAGGGCCTGCTGCTCGGCGAGGCGCGGGTGCGCGGCAGCGGCGCCGGCATGGAGATACCCGAGGGCGCCGAGCTGCATGACGGCAGCTGGCACTACCGGCGTCAGATGGCGCCATTGCCGTTGCTGCGCCTCGGCCGCACGCCGGAGGCCGGCGACTATCAACTCTGTTTCGACCGGCGCTGCCAGACTCTTGGCAAGTGGCTGGGCCCGCCACGAGCGGATCGGCCGGCGCTGGAACTGTGGAGCTGCGTGCTCCAACGCTGATCCCGGCGCCACAAGCGCCAGGATGGACCCGACCCCCGCCAGGCCATGCCTGCGGGGGTTTTGTTCGTCTGCGGCACTCCCGCTTGCGGGAGAGGGCCGGGGGAGAGGGTGCTGTGCGTATCCCTTCTCCCCTGGGCGGAGAGGGAATGAGTCGCCGCAGCGGCTAAGCTAGCTGAACCGTCTCAGGAGGAAATCGACCATGCGCGTTCTTCTCGCCCTGCTGTTCGCCCTGCCGGCCCTGGCCGGCGCCGAGCCGCGCGCCGGCCTGTGGGAGTTCAGCAGCCAGATGCAGCACAACGGCCAGGCCATGCCGGACATGCAGCAGATGCTCGAGCAGCTGCAGAACCTGCCGCCCGAGCAGCGCCAGATGATGGAAGGGATGCTGGCCCAGCAGGGCGTCAAGCTGGGCGGCGGCGGGGTGCAGCTGTGCCTCAGCGCCGAGCGCCTCAAGGCCCAGGACATCCCCCTGCAGGACCCCGACTCCGGCTGCACCCAGGAAATCACCGAGCGCAGTGCCGAGGTCTGGAAGTTCCGCTTCAAGTGCCCCAATGGCGAGGGCGAAGGCGAGACCCGCTTCGACGGCGACACGGCCTTCACCACCACCCTCAACGGCGTCTACGACGGCCAGCCCAGCAGCATGCAGAGCCAGGCGAAGTGGCTCGGCGCGGATTGCGGCGGGCTGCCCGCCCGCTGACCGGCCGTGGCGCAGTCGAGGTCGCCGGCGCCGCGCCGCGAGTACACTGCGCGCTGGGCAAGGCACAGGGAGTCAGGACATGTCGGGAGTTGCACCCTGGATCGCGGCAGGGCTGGCCCTGCTGCTGTTGGCGGGCATCTATGGCTATAACCGCCTGGTGTTCAACCGCGCGCGGGTGGCCGAGGCCTGGAGCGGCATCGAGGTGCAGCTCAAGCGCCGCTCCAGCCTGATTCCGCAGCTGGTGAGCTGCCTCAGGGCCTACATGGCGCACGAGCGCGACACCCTGGAGGAGCTGGTGGTGCGGCGCGGCGAGGCTCTCGCCCACGAGGCCGAAGGCGCCGCCGGCCGCGGCCCGGCCGAAGGGCAGCTGAGCGCCGCGCTGCTGCGCACCTTCGCGCTGCTGGAGAACTACCCGCAGCTCAAGGCCGACGCCGCCTTCCTCGACCTGCAGCGCAACCTCAGCGAGGTCGAGGAGCATATCCAGATGGCGCGGCGCTACTACAACGGCGCGGTGCGCGAGCTCAACGTGCTGGTCGAGTCCTTCCCCAGCAACCTGCTGGCGCGCCTGTTCGGCTTTGGCTGCGCCGCCTATTTCACCCTGGAAGACGCCCGCGACGGGCTGTTGCCGAAGCTGGAGTTCTGACATGTCGCGCCTGCTGATCGGCCTGCTGCTGAGCCTGCTGTGCCTGCCCGCCCTGGCCACGGAGCGTGGCGAAGTGATCGAGGACTTCGCCGTCGAGGTCGAGGTCCAGCGCGACGGCAGCCTGCTGGTCAGCGAACGCATCACCGTGCAGGCACGCGGCGAGCAGATCAGGCGCGGCATCTACCGCGACTTCCCGGTGCGCTCGCGGCTGGCCGGCCTGCTCGACAAGCGGGTCGGCTTCGAGCTGCTCGAGGTGCGGCGCGACGGCGAGCCGGAGCCGCACTTCCAGCAGCCTCAGGGCGCCATGCAGCGCGTCTACATCGGTCGCGAGGATCTGCAGCTGGCGCCCGGGCGCTACCAGTACCTGCTGCGCTATCGCAGCGACCGCCAGCTGCTGCAGCGCCCCGGCGAGGACGAGCTGTACTGGAACGTCACCGGCAACGACTGGGCCTTCCCCATCCTCCGCGCCAGCGTGCGCGTGCACCTGCCGGCCGGCGCCGAGGTGCTGGCCGCGCAGGGCTACACCGGCTGGGCCGGCGAGCAGGGCGGCGACTACCGGCGGCTCGACGACGAGCTCGTGCCGGCCTTCGCGACCACCCGCGAGCTGCAGCCGGGCGAGGGCTTCACCATCGCCCTGGCCTGGCGCGCCGGCCTGGTCCAGCGTCCCGGCACCCTGCAGCGGCTCGCCTGGCTGCTCGCCGACAACCTCGGCGGCGCTCTCGGCCTCGGCCTGCTGGCGCTGCTGCTGGGCTTCTACGGCTACCACTGGCATCGCGTCGGCCGCGACCCCGAGGCGGGCGTGGTGATCGCTCGCTTCGCGGCGCCGGAGGGGCTGTCGCCGGCGGCCACCGGCTTCATCTGGCATCGCGGCTTCGAGCGCGGCTACAGCCAGGTGCGCGCGCTGACCGTGGCACTGACCTCGATGGCGATCAAGCGGGCGGTGCGCCTGGAGGACCTCGACGCTGGCAAAGGCTTCGCCGTGCACCGCGGCGAGGCGGACGACAAGACGCTGTTCAGCGGCGAGCGCCAGGTGCTGGCCAGCCTGCTCAAGGGCGACATCGGTTACCTGGAGATCGCCCGCCGCTACGAACCGCGCCTGGGCGAGGCGGTCGCCGAGCTGGCCAAGCTGCTGCACAAGGAGCAGCACGAACGCTGCTTCCGTCTCAATCGCGGTCTCTGGTGGCAGGGCGTGCTGATCGCCCTGGTCGGCATCGTCGCCTGCCTGGTGCTCGGCGCCCAGGACAGCGACGGCCTGGCCCTGATCGGCGCGGCCAGCCTGTTCATGGTGTGTTTCGGCGGCGCCGGGCTGTTCGTCATCGGCAGCGGTGTGCGCGGCCTGCTCGAGGGCCAGCGCGCCGGCGGCCTCGGCATGGTGCTGTTCGGCCTGCCGTTCTTCGCCGTCGGCCTCGGCGCCATGGCCATGATGGCGGGCGCGGTGGCGCCGCTGAACCTGCTGCTGGTGCTGGCCCTGGTGCTGTGCTGCGCGCTGTTTCGCGTATGGCTGGAGGCGCCGACCCTGCGCGGCCGCCAGCTGCTCGACGAAATCGCCGGCTATCGCGAGTACCTGAGCCTGGCCGAGCGCGACGAACTGGCCGGTGCCGGCAAGGCGCCGGCCATGAGCATCGCCCTGTACGAACGCCACCTGCCCTACGCCATGGCCCTGGGGGTGGAGAAGGAATGGAGCGCGCGCTTCACCCGCGCCCTGGCCGCCGGCCTGGTCGAGGCGGGGCGCAGCGACTACCGGCCGGACTGGTACCGCAGCGAGCGCAGCTTCGTCAGCCCCGAGCAGTTCTCCAGCCGCCTGTCCTCGGGCCTGGCCGGTATCGCCGCCAGCGCGGCCAGCCCGCCGTCCAGCTCGTCTTCATCCGGTGGCTCCTCCGGCGGCGGTTCCTCGGGCGGCGGTGGTGGCGGTGGAGGGGGCGGCGGTTGGTAGCGGCTCAGTTCCAGCTGCTGCGGGCCACGGCATCGTGGGCATGCAGGCTCTCGGCATGCAGCACTTCCAGGCTGAAACCGAGCAGCCCGTCCTGTTCGCGCAGGCTGTGGTGCAGGCGGCGCGCGGCGTCCTCGCAGAACATCAGGTTCTGTCCGTTGGCCAGAGCGAAGGCCTGTTCATCGGCGCGCTTGACCGCGGTCTGCAGGGCGGTACCCAGGGCGGCCTCGGCGCTGTCCAGCCAGTGCAGCAGCGGCAGTTTATGCAGAGTCGGGTCCAGGCGCAGCTGCAGGCGCGCCTCGCTGCGCTGGCTGTGCGGGGTGGCGAGGATGCCCTGTGAGCTGCCTAGCCAGTCGAGGATGTCGGCATGATCGAGTGATTTGCCGGCAAAATCATACACAAATCGCTGCTGAATCAGTTGCCGGGCCAGCGCCGCCGAGCACGGGCAGGTCGAGGAATAGCCCAGTTTCAGCTGCAGTTCCACGTGAAACCCCGTGGCGTCCAGCCGGGTGTTGAGTGCCACGGGGTAGGCCTTCCAGCCGGCCAGCGGGCTGACCAGTGCCGGGCGCTTGAGCAACAGTTCGCCGCGCAGGTTGAGGTAGGCACGTTGCGACAGGTCCTCGTGGCTGTCCAGGAACTGGCGCAGCACCCGCTGCACGGCCGGCAGGGTCAGCGGCTGGTGTTCCAGGGCTTCCAGCGCCAGGTACAGGCGCGACATGTGAATGCCCCGCGCGCTGGCATCATCCAGGCTGACCCCGGCGTCCACCCGGCAGGCCAGCGGCATGCCGTCGAGCAGCACGGGCAGGGCGATCTGCTGCATGCCGACGAAATCCAGCGCGGGCTGCGCTTGGGCGCTGCTTTGCGCAGCGATATCGGGGAGGGTCAGGGTGGTCATCGGTAGTCCGGAGTTGTTTTGCTCAGTTGATGTTATGTTATAACAAAAAATAGAAACAGCCCTGACGAGAACCGCCGTGCTCAGCGAAGCCGACCTGCTTGCCATGCCTGCCGACACCTACATGAACGAGGTGCAGCAGGCGTTCTTCTGCCAGCGCCTGCTGGAGCAGCGTGCCGAGCTGCAGCAGCGCATCGACGAGGAATTCGGCGAGCTGCGCGAACAGCAGCCGGCCAGCGATCCGGCCGACCTGGGCAGCGCCGAGGAGCAGCTCCAGTGGCAGCTGCGCCTGCTGGAGCGGGAGAAGAAGCTGCTGGACAAGATCGACGAGGCGCTGGAGCGCCTGGACCGTGGCGAATACGGCTGGTGCCCAGGGTCTGCCCCCCGTTTCGGCGTGAGCCGCGTTGCTGCGCCAAATGACGCCAGGCAAGGCGCGGGGCGCAGGGAATGGTGGCCCCTTGCCAAGCCCCGCAACGCCGCATGACGCCATTTGCCGCGCAACCCGAAGGGCCGGGCCAGTTTTTGCGCGGTGCGTCGTTGCTCGAAGGGGTATTTGGAGCACCAAACTTCGCGTCTCGCGCCTAGCCCCGCGCAAAAACTGGCGCCGGCGCGGCCATGCCGAAACGGGGGGCAGACCCTCAACCGGCGAGCCGATCGGCCTGCGCCGTCTGCTGCTGCGGCCCACTGCCAGCCTGTGCATCGAGGCCAAGGAGCGTCAGGAACAACGCGAACGCCATATCCGTGATGTGCGAGGAAACCCCAATGGATAACCGCTTACCCGTCACCGTGCTGTCGGGCTTTCTCGGCGCCGGCAAGAGCACCCTGCTCAACCACGTGCTGAAGAACCGCGACGGCCTGCGCGTGGCGCTGATCGTCAACGACATGAGTGAAATCAACATCGACGGCTCGGAAGTGCAGCGCGACGTCAGCCTCAACCGCGCCGACGAGAAGCTGGTGGAGATGAGCAACGGCTGCATCTGCTGCACCCTGCGCGAAGACCTGCTGGAGGAAGTGGCGCGGCTGGCCCGCGCCGGCCGCTTCGACTACCTGCTGATCGAGTCCACCGGCATCAGCGAACCGCTGCCGGTGGCCGAGACCTTCACCTTCCGCGACGAGCAGGGCCAGAGCCTGTCCGACCTGGCACGCCTGGACACCCTGGTGACGGTGGTCGACGGGGTGAACTTCCTGCGCGATTTCCATGAGGCGGAGAGCCTGGCCAGTCGTGGCGAAACCCTCGGTGAGGAAGACGAGCGCTCGATCACCGACCTGCTGATCGAGCAGGTGGAGTTCGCCGACGTCATCCTGATCAGCAAGACCGACCTGATCTCCAGTGCCGAGCGCGAGGAGCTGACGGCCATCTTGCGCGGGCTCAACACCGAAGCCGAGATCCTGCCGATGGTGATGGGCCAGGCGCCGCTGGCGAAGATCCTCAACACCGGCCGCTTCGATTTCGACCGCGCTTCCCAGGCCCCCGGCTGGCTCAAGGAGCTGCGCGGCGAGCACGTGCCGGAGACCGAGGAGTACGGCATTGCCTCGACCGCCTACCAGGCGCGCCGGCCCTTCCACCCCGAGCGCTTCTTCGCCTTCCTCAACCGCGAATGGGTCAACGGCCGTCTGCTGCGCTCGAAGGGCTACTTCTGGCTGGCCAGCAAATACCAGGAGGCCGGCAGCTGGTCGCAGGCCGGCGGCCTGATGCGCCATGGCTATGCCGGGCGCTGGTGGCGCTTCGTGCCCAAGACGCAGTGGCCCGAGGACGAGGACGGCCTGCGCACCATCATGAGCAAATGGAGCGCCGAGGTCGGCGACTGCCGCCAGGAGCTGGTGTTCATCGGCCAGAACATCGACTTCGCGCGCCTGCGCGCCGAGCTGGACGACTGCCTGCTGACCGACGCCGAAATGGCCGCCGGCCCCGAGGCCTGGCAACGCCTGCCGGACCCCTTCGGAGCCTGGACCGAGGAGGCCGCCTGATGCTGGCGCTCAAGCTGCGACCGCCGCCCCGCGCGTGCCTTGGGGCCGACCCCGAGGTTCTCCCCGAGGCGTTGCAGGAGGGCGTCAACCTGGCGGTCTGGCAGCGGCGCCTGGCGCCGCAGGTGGAGGACTTCGTGCGCATCCTGCTGGCCCAGCCGCCGGAGGTCTCGGAGTCGGTGCAGATCGAGGTGGGCGCCGACGAGCAGCTGCGCCTGCCGGCGCTGCTGCGGGCGCAGGCCGATTTTCATGGCTATGACGCCTTCGTCGCCGATCTCACCTGGCTGGTCGAGGCCTTTGCCTGCCTGCTCGGTGCCCGGCGTATCGGCCTGCGCCTGCGCAGCCTGGACAAGCCGATGTGCCCGCGTTTCCACGTCGACCATGTGCCGCTGCGGCTGATCAGCACCTACGCCGGGGTGGCCAGCGAATGGCTGGAGGAGGGCGGCATGGACCGCCGCCGTCTCGGCGAGGCGCAGGCCGAGCCGCGCGATGGCGAGCGTATCCAGCGTCTGGAAGCCGGCTGGGTGGCACTGGCCAAGGGCGAGAAGTGGCCGGGTAACGAAGGCGCCGGGCTGATCCATCGCTCGCCGACACCGCCGCCGGGCGAGCGCCGCTTGCTGCTGACCTTGGACTGGCTGGCCTAGCAGACCGTTGAAAAACTACCTGCGTTGCCATCGCAGCGTTAAAAACAGGCTCACAGCCGAAGGCTGAACGTGCTTTAGTACGGCCCCGGAGGGGTGAGCGAAGCGAATCAAATGCTCATTTACCACTTGTAAACTGCGCTTTTTCGCCGTTTTGACCAGCCGGAGGCTGTTACTAACGTTGCGCCTTGCGCTGGCGGCCTCGCCAACGTTTTTCAACAGCCTGCTAGCGCGCCATCCACACGCCCTTGCTCTGCTGCTCGCAGGCGGGCTTGAGGTAGCGGGCGTCGCTGGCCACGCCGTAGTAGTGGATGTCCTGCTGGTAGGGCGTGCCCTGCACCTTGGCGTTGCGGCACTCGCCGAAGGCGCCGGCCGGGCACTGCGCGGCGAAGCTGACCTCGACCTTCTGCCCCTTGAGCTGCGGCGCACAGAAGCCCTCGCGGAACAGGTGGGCGGGGATGCTGCGGTTCTGCTGGCAGAGTTTCACCTCCACCTGCTTGCCTTCGGTATGCACCACGCAGGCCTCGGCCCAGGCCTGGCCGGCCAGGCCCAGAAACAGCAGGGCAAGCATCGCGCGCATCGCATCTCTCCTCGAACAAAGCGGCGACTTTAGCCTTTCCCGCCGCCGCGTGAAACCGCACCATAGGCCCATGCTGACCCATATCCCCACCCACCTGATCGCCGGCCCCCTGGGCGCCGGCAAGACCAGCCTGATCCGCCACCTGCTGGCGCACAAGCCGGCGCACGAGCGCTGGGCGGTGCTGATCAACGAGTTCGGCCAGATCGGCCTGGACCAGGCGCTGCTGAGCGGTGCCCACGACGGCGTGAGCCTGAGCGAGATCCCCGGCGGCTGCCTGTGCTGTGTTGCCGGAGCGCCCTTCCAGGTCGGCCTGGCCCGCCTGCTGCGCCAGGCCCGGCCGGATCGCCTGCTGATCGAGCCTTCCGGCCTGGGCCACCCCCTGGAATTGCTGCGCCAGCTGGGCCAGGCGCCCTGGGCCGGGGTGCTGGCCCTGCAGCCGCCGGTGCTGGTGCTGGATGCCGCCGCCCTGGCCGCCGGCCAGGCGCTGCCGGAGAGCCTGCAGGCGACCCTGCCGCTGGCCGGCCTGCTGCTGCTGAACAAGGCGGAGGGCCTGGATGAGGCGGCGCGGGCACGGCTGCAGGCGCAGCTGCCGGCCGTGCCGCTGCGCTGGACCTGCCAGGGCGCGCTGGACTTCGCCGCGCTGCCCGGCAGTGCGCTGCGGGCGGCAGCGGCCGAGCGGGATGTGCCGCTGCCCCCGGGGCCGGCACCGCTGGCACAGATCTGGCGCGACCCGCGTGAGCCTATCTGCCAGGTGCAGGCGCAGGTCGAAGGCTGGAGCATCGGCTGGCGTTTCCATCCGTCGCAGGTGTTCGAACTGGGGCGGGTGCAGGCCTGGCTGGCAGGCCTGCCCTGGCGGCGGGCCAAGCTGGTGCTGCACGGCGAGGCGGGCTGGTATTCGGCCAATGCCCTGGACGGGGGTGAGCTGCTCTGGCGAGAGAGCGAGTGGCGCCGTGATTCGCGGCTGGAGCTGATCTTCGCCACCGCGCAGGAGGCGTCGGCGTTGCAGGAAGCCTTGCTGGCCTGCCGGCTGGGTTAGGCCGCCAGCAGCGCCTCGATACCGGCACCGAGCAGCACCAGGCCCAGCAGCGCGAGGCTGGCGCGGCGCACCAGCGGCGAGCGGCACAGGGCGATGAATCGGTTGTCGCGGGCCTCAGCCTGCTGCAGTCGGTAGCCGGATTCGTCGGGCGCCTCGCCGAGCAGTTGCCAGGCCTGCGGTGCATCGTGCGCGTGAGGCAGCAGCAGGGCGTAGCGATGACCGCGGGCCTCCTCGCCCAGGTCGCAGGCGATGGCCTCTATGCCGCGGCCCTGCAGGTGCTCGCGGAGGAAGTCGATATAGCCGCCGTTGTCGGAGGTGCGCAGGTTCTGCAAGGGGGCGTCCTTGTCGTGAGCCGATAGAGCCAAACAGTCGGCCGATGATAGCAGGATGCCACCCTGTGAACCTATTCACGCTTTGCGTTCAGGGGTGGGCGTTGAACCAGGCGAGGATCTTGCCGGGGGACGCGGCGAACCACTCGTGGCCGCCCAGCGGCTCGGTGTAGCGCGATGTCTCCACGCTCTGGTAGAGCAGGCGGTCGTGGTAGGGCTGCATGCTGCTCCAGGGCACCACACGGTCGGCCATGTCGTGCACGAACAGGGTCGGCGGGTGGTCGGCGGGTAGCTCCGGTACCACGCACAGCGGCCCGCTGCAGGTGGCGTAGGAGCCGGACTGGATGGCCAGGGCGCGGAACCTGCCGGGGAAGGACACCGCCATGCGGCTGCTGTTGTAGCCACCGCTGCTGATGCCGGTGGCGTACTGGCGCTGTGGGTTGAGCGGGCCGAAATGGCCGACGGCGATGGCTGCCAGCACGTTGCCGAGGAAGTCGTAGTCGGTGCTCAGCTCGTAGGCCTGGGCCAGCCCGGGGATATTGGTCTGCCAGAACAGGTCGGCCGGCGCGCTGGGGGCGACCACCGCGTAGCCGTTGTCGAGCAGGGTACGCACCAGCTTGCCCTCGTAGAAGCCGCCGAAGGGCTGGTTGCTGTAGTAGGTGAAGTTGTCCAGGGGGAAGAACGAGCCCTGGTAGACCAGCACCACCGGCCAGCCGCCGGCGGGCGGCGTGCCCAGCGGCGTCTGGTAGATCACCTGGCGGGCGCCGACCAGGCCGGAGGCGATCCAGGTGGTCTGGTGGCTGCAGCTGATCTTGGCCGGCAGCAACAGCGACTTGGGCCTCTCGCTGCAGCGCGAGTCGGCCAGGGAGGGCAGGGAGAGGAGCAGGAGCAGGCAGCAGAGCAGGGAGCGGAAAGCGATCATGGGAGTGATCTCCGTCGTTATTGTTGGGGTGTCGCTCGCTGAATAGAAACAGGAATTCCGATTCCGTCAAGTATGGCAAAGCCACGTTCGGCGCGGCTTTGCCGAGGATCGGAAGGAATCTGGCGGGCTAGAGCGGCCCCGCCCGGGCGGACGGGGCGAGTTGGTTCAAGGGTGCCGCTGGAACCAGTCGAGGATCTTGCCGGGCGAGGCGGCGAACCACTCGTGGCCGCCGTCGGCCTCGCTGTGCAGGGCCGTCTCCACGCTCTGGTAGAGCAGGCGGTCGTGGTAGGGCTGCATGCTGTTCCAGGGCACCACGCGGTCGGCCAGACCGTGGATGAACAGGGTCGGCGGATGCTCGGCCGGCAGCGTCTGCGGCACCTGGCAGCGCGCGCCGACGCAGGTGGCCCAGGACGCCGACTGGATGGCTAGAGCCTTGAAGCGGCCAGGGAAGGACAGGGCCATGCGGCTGGTGTTGTAGCCGCCACTGGAGATGCCGGTGGCGTACCAGCGCGCAGGGTCGAGCTTGCCGAAGCGGCCGGCGCCCATTGCCTTGAACAGGTTGTTGAAGAACAGCTGATCGTTGCTCGCCGCGTAGTCCTCGGCGTACTGCGGGTCGTTGGTCTGCCAGGCTTCGGCGGCAGTCAGCGCGTTGGGGGCGATCACCGCATAGCCGCTGTCGAGCAGGGCGCGTACCAGCTCGCCCTGGTGGTAGCCGCCGAAGGGCGCATCGCTGGCGTAGGTGAAGCCACTGACCCGCACCAGCGAGCCATGGAACAGCAGGGCGACCGGCCAGCCTGCGCTGGGTGCGCTACCGGTCGGTACCTGGAACACCACCTTGCGCTGGCCGGCGCTGCCGGAGTCGATCCAGGCCGTCTGTGCGCTGCAGCTGATGCTGGTGGCGGTCGAGGTGCAGCGCGAGGCGGCCTGGGCCTGCAGTGGCAGGTTGGCGGCCGCCAGCAGGGCGGCGCCGAGGATCAGGGAGGAACGGACAGTAGGCATGGGCTACTCCTGCTATCGATGGAACGCAGGGGAGTAGACGCCCGGCTGGCGGGAATATCACCAAAAATTGGCGCCATATTTCCGGCAATCGATGGATGGCGGCGCTAAGCGAGCGGGGAGGCGGCAGAAAAATATCGGCCGTGACTTGCCAGGGTTCTGATCGACTTCTACATTGCAACGGAACCGATGTTCCGATTCCGATAAAAACAACAGCTGGAGGTCATCGTGGCACATCAAGGAAGAGGCCTGGCGGTCGCCGGCCTGGCATTGCTCGGCACCCTGCCCCTGGGGCTGGCGCAGGCGTTTCAGGTGCGTTCGGGGGACTGGACCACCTCGCTCGACACCACCGTCTCCTACGGCGTCAGCTACCGCATGGAGGGCCAGGACGACAAGCTGATCGCCCGTGCCAACGGCGGCAGCGGCAGCAACTCGGGGCTGATCAACTCCGACGACGGCAACCTGAATTTCCGCAAGGGCGACCTGTTCTCCGAGATGGTCAAGGTCGTCTCGGAGATGGACCTGCGCTACCAGGAGCGCCACGGCGTGTTCATCCGCGGCCGCGCCTTCTACGACTTCGAGCTGGAGGACGACTCACGCCGGCATCGCGAGATCAGCGACGGCGGCCTGGACGAGGCCGGCTCCAGCATCGACCTGCTGGATGCCTTCGTCTACGGCAGCTGGACGGTGGGTGAGCGCGACCTCAACGCCCGCCTGGGACGCCAGGTGATCAACTGGGGCGAGGGGCTGTTCTATCAGAACGGCATCGGCGCGACCAACCCGGTGGACATCAACGCCCTGCGCGCACCTGGCTCGGAAGTGAAGGAGGCGTACATGCCGACCTTCATGGTCTACGGCTCCTTTGAACTGCGCGACAACCTCACGCTGGAAGGCTACTGGCAACCGGGCAAGGCCTGGGAAGCCTCGAAGATCGACCCCTGCGGCACCTACTTCTCCACCCTCGACCCGCTCGGCGAGGACTGCGAGTACCTGTCCGCCGCGCCGCTGCAGGAACAGATCACCGGCCGCGTCGGCGAGGCAATGGCCTTCGACAGCCCGGCCGCCGCCCAGGCCTGGGCCAACAGCCTGGCGCCCGGCCTGGTCAACGACCTGCTGCGCGGCTACATCCCCACCACCTTCATCCCGCGTGCCCAGGATATCGACGGCGACGACTCCGCCCAGTACGGCCTGGCCCTGCGCTGGTACGTGCCGGAGCTGAACGACACCGAGCTGGGCTTCTACTACCTGCGCTACAACATGCAGGTGCCGATGATCGGCCTCACCGTCGGCCAGCCCGTGGTGTTGCCGGTGGTCGGCGCGCTGCCCGACGCCAGCAGCTCGCGCTACTACGCCGAGTACCTGGAGAAGCGTGACCTGTTCGGCATCAGCTTCAACACCTCGGTTGGCGGCGACAGCCTGTTCAACGGCCTGTCGTTGGCCGGTGAGCTGAGCTACCGGCCGGACACGCCGATCGCCCTCGGCCTCAACGAGTACCTGCCGACCGCGCTGCTCAACCTGGATGGCCTGCCGGTCGGCACCCGCCTCGACGGCTACCGCGAGAAGGACATGTACCAGGCCTCGCTGGCCGCCATCTACAACTTCAACGGCCTGCTCGGCTCGGACTCGGCCGCGCTGTTCTCCGAGCTGGTGGCCAGTCGCGTGCAGGGCCTGGAGTCGGACGTCGACTACTACGAGGCCACCAGCAGCGCCTACGGCGCCCAGGCCAGTCTGCAGCTGACCTACACCAACGTGTTCAACCTGGTGAACCTGGTGCCCAGCCTGAGCTACCAGTACAGCATCAACGGCGTGGCGCCCCAGCTCACCAACGGCCTGGACGAGGAGGCGCAGAGCTGGTCGGTGGGTCTCGACGCGATCTACCAGGAGTCCCTGACGGTCGGTGCCAAGTACGTCGACTACAGCGGCGGTGGCCTCTCCAACAAGCGCACCGACCGCGACTACCTGACCTTCAACGTCAAATACAGCTTCTGAGAGGGAACGCCATGCATCGTCTGAGAATCACCCTGCTGGCCGCCGCCCTGCTGGCCGCCACACCGGTCCTGGCCCAGGTCGGCGCCGACCAGGTCGCGCGCCTCGGCCAGGACCTCACCCCGCTGGGGGCCGAGAAGGCTGGCAACGCCGCCGGCACCATCCCGGCCTGGGACGGCGGCCTGGCCAAGGACAGCGGCGCCTTCGACACCAAGCTCGGCTACAAGGACCCCTTCGCCGCCGACCAGCCGCTGTTCAGCATCAGCGCCGCCAATGCCGAGCAGTACCGCGCCAACCTCAGCCCCGGCCAGCTGGCCATGCTCAAGCGCTATTCCGGCACCTGGAAGCTCAACGTCTACCCGAGCCGTCGCTCCGCCTCCTACCCGGACAAGGTGTATGCCGCGATCAAGGGCAACGCCGCCAGCGCCAGGCTGATCGAGAACGGCAACGGCATCGCCGACTTCAAGCTGGCCACGCCCTTCCCGATCCCGCAGTCGGCGCTGGAAGTGCTGTGGAACCACCTGGTGCGCTACCGCGGCGACAGCGTCAAGCGCTACTACGCCCAGGCCGTGCCGCACGCCAGCGGCGACTACTTCATGACCCAGATCGAGGACCTGTTCCTGTTCAACCAGGATGCCGGCGACTACGCCAAGGACAACGGCAACGTGTTGTTCTACTTCCGCCAGTCGGTGCTGGCGCCGGCGCGCCTGGCCGGCACCGAGCTGCTGGTCCACGAGACCGTCAATCAGGTCAAGGAACCGCGCCTGGCCTGGCTCTACGCCGCCGGCCAGCGCCGCGTGCGGCGCACGCCGAACGTGGCCTACGACTCGCCCGGCACTGCCTCTGAGGGCATGCGCACCACCGACAACTTCGACATGTTCTCCGGCGCGCCGGACAAGTACGACTGGCAACTGGTGGGCAAGCAGGAGCTGTATGTGCCCTACAACAGCTACCGCTTCGCGGCCAAAACCAACAAGTACAGCGACATCGTCCGGCCCGGCCACGTCAATCCGGACCTGCTGCGCTACGAGTTGCACCGCGTCTGGCACGTGCGCGCCACCCTCAAGGCCGGCCAGCGCCACCAGTACAAGCAGCGCGATCTGTACTTCGACGAGGACAGCTACCAGATCCTGGTAGTCGACCATTACGACAATCGCGACAACCTGTGGCGCCTCGGCGAGTCCTACACCATCAACCTGTATGACCAGCCGCTGGTATGGACCAAGGGCGACGCCGTATATGACCTGATCGGCGGCCGTTATGTGATCGGCATATTGTCCAATGAAGAGCCGGCGGAACAGTTCGATATTGCCCTGAAGCCGACCGATTTCACCCCGGCGCAATTACGCCGTGACAGTCGCCGTTGACCCTCTTGAATATATAAGTGGGTCAGCGCGGGGACACTTGCAGGTAATTGCAGACCAGTCGCGAAAGTTCTCCCGGGATATGTTCCCGGGGGGTCGTGCCGAGGCTGCCGACCATGGTCAGGTAGTTCAGGCCGGAGAGCAGCATGTGTGCGCTGAGGTCGGCGGCCTGTTCCGGGGCGGGGTGCTGCAGGCTGTCGCGGTGGCTCAGCACGATGCTGGCGAACGCCTGGCCGATGTGGGCGTTGAGCTGGTGGAAGCGCTGGCGGAACTGCGGGTCCATCGAGCTACGGCGGATCAGCGCGCGGAGCAGGCCCTCGCTGCCGTCGAACAGGCGCACCACGCCGCGGATAAAGGCCTCCACCTGGGCGTCCAGCGGCAGCGGCTGGCGCGTCAGGTCGGCCACCAGGCTGTCCACGGCGGTGCGGCTCTGCTCGACGAAGTGTTGGTGTACGGCGTACAGCAGTACGTCCTTGTCGCCGAGCAGGCGGTAGAAGGTACCGACCGAGGACTCGGCCAGCTGGGCTATCTGGGAGATGCCGGTTTCTTCGAACTGGTTGTTCGCCAGCAGCTCGGCAGCCACGTTGAGGAAGCGCTCCAGAGCCTTCTTGCTGCGTGCCTGGGTGGGGCTGGCGATGCTGTACATGATCAATTCTCGAAACGGCGCTGATCGATTCTAGGGGGTTTGCCAGGGCAAGGCAAATAACGCGGAAGTGCAAATAAGGCGGGTATTAAAAGTTATCCGCTCGAGCAACTTTGTTTTTCTGAAAGTTGCTGCGGCAATATCGATTAATTGTCATTCAATAGTGCAGGGAATAACTTTCATGGATTATCTGAACTTGCCCAATGGCCGTTTCGCCTATGTCCGCCAGGGGCGCGGTAGCCCGGTGCTGCTTTTGCACGGCCTGGGTTCCTCGCTGCTCGACTGGCAGCCGCAAATTGAGCACCTGGCGCAGCACTGCGAGGTGTTCGCCCTGGACGTGCGCGGCCACGGTCAGAGCGAGCCGCTGCGGGCGCCGGTGAGCATGGCCGAGCTCGCCGCGGACGTGGCCGACTTCATCCGCGCCATGGGCATCGCGCCGTGCACCCTGGTGGGTATCTCCATGGGCGGCATGCTGACCTTCCAGCTGCTGGCCGACCAGCCTGCACTGGTGCGCGCGGCGGTGGTGGTCAACAGCGCGCCGAGCTTTCCGCTCGACTCCTGGAAGATCCGCGCGCAGGTCTGGCTGCGCCTGGGCCTGGTGCGCCTGCTCGGCCTGCCGGCGCTGGCGCGCATGCTGGCCGGCAAGCTGTTCCCCAAACCCGAGCAGCAGGCCCTGCGCGAGCGGGTGGCCGAGCGCATCGCGAGCAACGACCGCACCTCCTACCTGCACGCCATGCGTGCCATTCCCGGCTGGTCGGCGCTGCCGGCGGCCGGGCAGGCCGAGGTGCCGCTGCTGGTGGTCAGTGGTGACCGCGACTACACCCCGCTGGCGTACAAGCGCGCCTACCTTGCGCAGCTGCGCAACGCCCGCCTGGAAGTGATCGAGGACTCCGGCCACGCCACGCCGCTGGACCAGCCGCAACGCCTGAATCAGCTGCTGCAGGCCTTTATCACGGAACATTCGTCACCTTTGTCGGCCTGACTCTGGCGAGACGCGTCGCTACACTGGCCGCAGTTTTCCGCCGTGGTCCTTTCTGCATGCACCTGCTTCCCTGGTCCCATCCCACTTCCGCCGGCTTCACCCTGAGCGGCTGGCACAGCCCGCCCTCGGGCAAGCCGCTGTTGCACTTCCTGCATGGCAACGGCTTCTGCGGGCGCACCTACGAACCCATGCTGAGCCTGCTGGCCGAGCACTTCGACCTGTGGCTGTGCGACGCCCAGGGCCATGGCGACAGCGAGCACGGCGGCCGTTTCCATGGCTGGAACCGCAGCGCCGAGCTGGCGGTGGAGGCCTTCGAGGCGGGGCGCGGGATCTTCGGCGAGGTGCCGCGCCTGGCCCTCGGGCACAGCTTCGGCGGGGTGCTGACCTGCCTGATCCTTGCCCGCCACCCCGAGCTGTTCGAGCGCGCCGTGCTGCTCGACCCGGTGCTGTTCAGCAAGCCGATGATCGGTGTGATGGCGCTGTCCGAGCTGCTCGGCCTGCACCGGCGCAACGTGATGGCGAAGAAGTCGGCCGGCCGCCGTCGGCACTGGCCGGACCGCGCCAGCGCCTTCGCCCTGCTGCAGGGCAAGGGCATCTTCCGCGGCTGGACCGACGCGGCGCTGCAGGCCTATGTCGACCATGCGCTGAAGGACAGCGCCGAGGGCGGGGTCGAGCTGAAGTGCCGGCCCAGTCGCGAGGTGGACATCTTCAGCTCCTTCCCCAAGCGCCTGTGGCCGTCGCTGGCGCGCATCGCCACGCCGAGCCTGCTGCTCTATGGCGACAGGACCTACCCCTTCGTCGGCCAGTCGGCCAAGCGCCTGGCCGGGCTCAACCCGGCCGTGAGCAGCGAGGAAGTTGCAGGCGGCCACTGCTTCATGCAGGAGCGCCCCGCGGAGGCTGCCGCGCGGGTGCGCGCCTTCCTCCTGCCCGGAGCCTGAGATGGGCGCCAGTCGCGAGGAGGTGTGGCTGGCGCTGTCCGGGCTGTGGCTGGACAACCAGCCGGATGAGCACGACCACCGGCATATCGCTCGCGTGCTGCTGGCCAGCGGCCTGGCGGCCGAGGAGCTGCGGCTGATCTACCTGGAGGAGGTGGCACCGCTGCTGTGGCTCAATCACTGGAGCGTGGCCGGGGTGTGGGACGCTTTCGATCCGCTCTGGTTGTGTCAGGGCTGCCGGCGCAACCAGGCGCGCCGTGCGAGCCGCTGGTATCGCGGATATTGCCGCCTGCTGCGCAAGCCCATGACCTACGCGGCCGAGCCGGAGTGGCGGCAGGTGCTGTCGCGCATGGACGAGCTGCGCGGCTGAGTCAGTCGACGCGGCGCTGCTCGTCGCCCTTGGGATGGTCGCGGCGCCAGTCGTCGAGGCGGATCACCTTGGCGTCGTCCGCCTCCTGGGCCTGGAAGGGGTGGGCATCCAACTCGATGCGCCCGGGGCGCTGGCCGAACATCTGCACCGTGCCGCGCAGGCGCTGCTCGCCGGTGACGGTGAATTCGAAGTCGTAGAGCCGCGCCAGGCGTTTGCGCCCCTGGGCATCGCGGACCAGGGCCAGGCTGCGGAAGGCCACGTTGCCGTCGAGCAGCGCCACGTCCAGCCTGGCACAGTGCTGCTTGGTCAGCGCCAGGGCGCGCTCGCGGATGCCGTGGCCGCGCCACAGCCAGGCGCAGGCGGCGGCGAACAGCATCAGCAGCAACACATCCAGCAGGTCGATCATGGCGGCTCCGGCAGTCTCAGGCCCAAGCTTAACCGATCCGTGACGCCGCGCTCAGCCATCGCTTGAGCCGGCCCGGCTTATTGGCTAGGGTCGCGGCAGCAATCCCACCCGTGAAAAGGATGTCCCATGCATTGCCCCGCCTGCCGCGATTCGCAACTGAAACCCACCAAGCTCGACGACGGCCTGCTGGCCCACGGCTGCGAGCAGTGCTCCGGCGCCCTGGTGGCGCTGCTCTACTACCGCGACTGGGCCGAGCGCGCGACGCCGCCCGCGGCGAGCGAAGCCATGCTGCAGGCCGAGCCGGCCAGCGAGAGCACGCAGGCGCTGAGCTGCCCGAAGTGCGCCAGGCTGATGAGCAAGTTCCGCATCAGCGGTGCCCGCAGCAATCGCCTGGACCTGTGCACCTCCTGCGACGAGGCCTGGCTCGACGGCGGCGAGTGGCAGCTGCTCAAGGCCCTGGAGCTGAGCCACAGGATGCCGGCGATCTTCAGCGAGGCCTGGCAGCGCCGGGTTCGCCAGGAAAGCGCCGAACAGGCCCGCCGCGAGCGCTTCACCCGCCTGGCCGGCGCCGAGGCGGTGGCCCGTGCCGATGAAGTCCGCGCCTGGCTCAGGGACCATCCGCAGCGCCGCGAGCTGTTGCACTACATCGGCCACGACTGAGCCCGGCCGGCGGCTCAGCCCTCGTCGTCCAGGGACTGGTAGCGCTGCTCCAGTTCCTGGCGGATCGACCGGCGCTTCTGCGCCTGGGCGTAGCGGCGCTTGTCGTCGGGGCTTTCCGGCTGCAGCGGCGGCACCGGGGTGGGCTGCCCCTGGTCGTCCACCGCCACCATGGTGAAGAAGCAGCTGTTGCTGTGGCGCACCGAGCGTTCGCGGATGTTCTCGGTGACCACCTTGATGCCGACCTCCATCGAGCTGCGCCCGGTGTAGTTGACCGCGGCGAGGAAGGTGACCAGCTCGCCGACGTGGATCGGCTGGCGGAAGGTCACCCGGTCCACCGACAGGGTCACCACGTAGCAGCCGGCGTAGCGCGCGGCGCAGGCATAGGCCACCTCGTCGAGGTATTTGAGCAGGGTGCCTCCATGTACGTTGCCGGAGAAGTTGGCCATGTCCGGGGTCATCAGCACGGTCATGGACAGTTTGCTGGTTGCGAGTTCCATCGGGTGTCTCATAGGCAGTTTTAGGGCGCTGGCGGTGCAGTCCTGCGGGGTCTGCTTGTTGTTATAGGTGCTGCCTGTCTACTTCGCCGTGCCAGCGACGGCCGCCATGCAAATTTGCGGCCGCCGTCCGGCCCAGGGCTGGCGGCCCGCCAGGCCTGGGCCCTTGCCCGAGGAGGCCGACCATGCGTCGCCCCCGCTGCTCCCATTCGGCGCGCCCTGCACCGCCACGGCGCAGCTCTGAGCCGTCACTTGCCGGCCGACAGCCCCAGGTCGATGGCCAGGTCGGCGCCGGTGATCGCCGCCGCGCCCGGCTGGCAGAGGAAGTAGGCCAGTTCGGCCACTTCGGCGGGCTGGACGAAGCGCGCCTGCTCGCCCTGCGGGTACTTGTCCAGCAGCTCGCGGAAGTAGGCGCGCGGGTTGCCGTTGCCGTAGCGCTCGGCCTGGAACTGCAGCATGGGCGTGTCGATATCGCCGGGCGACAGGGTGTTGACCCGCACGCCATGCGGCGCCAGGTCCAGCGCCAGGGTCTTGCCCAGCAGGGTCAGGCCGCCCTTGCTGGCGCAGTAGGCCGCCGCGTTGCGGTTGCCCTGGTGGCCGGCGTCGCTGGAGATGTTGACGATGCAGCCGCGGGTTTCCCTGAGGTGCGGGATGGCCGCCGCGCACATGAAGAAGGGCGCCTTGAGGTTGACCGCCATGACCAGGTCGAAATCCTCCTCGGCGAATTCTTCCACCGGCCCCTCGCGCCAGATGCCGGCGGCGTTGATCAGCGCGTCCAGGCGGCCGACCCGGCCGAGCACGCGGCTGACCACCTCCTGGCAGGCGCCGGCCGTGCGCAGGTCGGCGGGGATGCAGCCGGCCAGCGGCAACTCGTGGCCCAGTTCGGCCAGCCCGGCGGCGTTCTGGTCGGTGACCGCCACCCGCCAGTTGCCCTGGTGAAAGCGCTGCGCCAGGGCGCGGCCGAGGCCGCCGGCGGCGCCGGTGATCAGTACGACGGGTTGCATAGGGGCTCCTCCGTGAGGGAGAACGGGTTGGCGAGAGGCGTCGCGAGCGATGAGCAGGCTAGGCTCCAACAACGCTCGCGCCTCGGCTGCTCCTGCAGCCCGAGGCATTTCCCACTTCCCTGTGGGGCATCGGCGCAGCAGCCTCTCAGGCGTGGGTCAGGTACCAGCGCCAGTCCTGCTCGCCCACTTCGCCGACGAACTGGCGGAACTCTTCCCACTTGATCGCCAGGAAGATCTTCAGGAACTCCTCACCGAGGGCTTCCTTGGCCCAGGCCGACTGTTCCAGGGTGCGCAGCGCGGTCAGCCAGTCGGTCGGCAGGGTTTCGCGGGCCTGCTCGTAACCGTTGCCGACGATGGCCTCGCCCGGGTCGATCTGGTGCTTGATGCCATGGTGGATGCCGGCGAGGATCGCCGCGGCCGCGAGATACGGGTTGGCGTCGGCGCCGCAGATGCGGTGCTCCACGTGGCGGCTCTTGGCCGGGCCGCCCGGTACGCGGAACGACACGGTGCGGTTGTTCACCCCCCAGCTCTTGGCCAGCGGCGCGTAGCTGTTGGCCTGGAAGCGGCGGTAGGAGTTGGCGTTGGGGCAGAAGATCGCCAGCGCGTCGTTGAGCGTGGCCATCATCCCGCCGATGGCGTGCTTGAGCAGCGGGGTGCCGTGCGGGTCTTCGCTGGCCATCAGGTTGTTGCCTTCGGCGTCCGCCAGGCTGACGTGCATGTGCAGGCCGCTGCCGGCCAGGTCGCCGAACGGTTTGGCCATGAAGCAGGCGATCAGCCCGTGCTTGTTGGCCACGCCCTTGACCAGGCGCTTGTAGCGGATGCCTTCGTCGACCGCCTGCAGGGCGTCGAAGCGGTGCTCCAGGGTCAGCTCCAGCTGGCCGGGGGCGTATTCGGAGATCGCCGTGCGCACCGGCAGGCCCTGGGCCTCGCAGGCGCTGTAGAGGTCGTCGAGGAAGGCCTGCTGCTGTTCCAGTTCCAGCACGCCATACACCTGCGGCGCCTGCGGGCGCACGCCGTTGGCCTGCACGGCCGGTTGCGGGCGGCCGCAGGCCGAGCGGTTCTTGTCCAGCAGGTAGAACTCCAGCTCCACCGCCATCACCGGGTGGTAGCCGTCGGCCTTGAGGCGGTCGATGGCGCGCGCCAGCACATGCCGCGGGTCGCCGGCGGCGGCCGGCGCGCCCTGGGTCGGGTGCATGCCTACCTGCACCTGGCCGGTGGGCGTGGCACGCCAGGGTTGCAGGGTGAGGGAGCCGGGGATCGGGTAGGTCCAGCAGTCGGCATCGGCGACTTCCCAGACCAGGCCGCTGGCCTCGACGTCCTCGCCCTGGATGGTCAGCGAGAGGATGGAGCTGGGCAGCGGGCGGCCGTTCTCGTAGATCGCCAGCAGCTCGTCGCGGTGCAGCAGCTTGCCGCGCGGGATGCCGTTGGCGTCGATCAGCATCAGCTCAATCAGGCGCACCTCGGGGTGCTGGGCGAGGAAGTCGCGGGCTTCCTGGGGATTGGCGAATTGCATGGTCAGGTCTCGATATTGGGGGCCTGGGTAGGATGGGTTAGCCGCCGTGCGGCGTAACCCATCGCTGGGCTTGATGGGTATCGCTACGCTCGCCTGCGCGGCCCGTCCCATCCTACGTGTGGGGGTTATTCGCGGACGCCGGGGATGGCCAGCAGTTCGGCGATGGCCTGGTCCAGCTTGCTGATCAGCTTGTCCACATCCTCGGTCGTGGTGCTCGGGCAGCACAGGGTCATGTTGTGGAAGGGGGTGATCAGGATGCCGCGGTTGATCAGGTACAGGTGGATGGCCATCTGCAGCTCATCGTGGAAGGCGGCCTCGGCCTCGGCACCGGTGCGTGGCGATACCGGGCAGAACTGGAATTCGCTGCGGGCGCCCAGCTCGGTCACCGACCACTTCAGGTCGTGCTTGGCGATCAGGCCACGGAAGCCGTCGGCCAGGCGCTTGGCCAGCGGCAGCATGTGGTCGTAGGCGGCCTGGGTCATCACCTGTTCCAGGTTGGCGCGCATGCAGTGCATGGCCAGGGCGTTGGCCGACAGGGTGGTGCCCATGCCGCTGTGGCCGTGGCCCTGGCTGTCTGCTTGGGCCTGCTTGCGCGAGGCGAGCATCTTCTCGGCCATCTCCGCGCTGCAGCCGAAGATGCCGCAGGGCACGCCGCCGGCGATCGGCTTGCCGACCACGAAGAAGTCCGGGTCGAGGTTCCACAGCTTGGTGCAGCCTCCGATATTGGTGGAGATGGTGTGGGTCTCGTCGATGATCAGCAGGCTGCCGTACTTGCGCGTCAGCTCGCGGCATTTCTGCATGAAGCCCGGGTCGGGCAGGACCATGCCGATATTGGTCATGGCCGGCTCGCACAGCAGGGCGCAGACGTCGCCCTGGGCCAGCGCCGCTTCCAGCGCCTCGACATCGTTGAACGGAATGGCACGGCTGTATTCGGTCAGGTCGTAGGCCTGGCCGACCAGGCCGGAACGGTGCACGGTCTCGCCGTCGCGGCAGCGCACCATCACGTCGTCCACGGTGCCGTGGTAGCAGCCGTCGAACACCAGCAGGGTCTTGCGCCCCGTGACCGCACGGGCCCAGCGCAGCACGTAGCGGTTGGAGTCGGTGGCGGTGGCGGTGACCTGCCAGAACGGCAGGCCGAAGCGCGCGGCCAGCAGCTCACCGCAGACCACGGCGTCCTCGCCCGGCAGCATGGTGGTCAGGCCGTTGCCCGCCTGCTCGGCGATGGCCTTGGCGATCGGGTCCGGCGAGTGGCCGAACATGGTGCCGGTGTCGCCCAGGCAGAAGTCGATGTACTCGTGGCCGTCGACGTCATAGAAGCGCGCGCCCTGGGCGCGCTCGACGAACAGCGGGCAGGGTGTCGACCAGTCGGCCATCCAGTGCATCGGCACGCCGGCGTACAGCGAGTTGCGTGCGCGCTCGGCCAGGGCCACGGATTTCGGGTTGCGCGCCAGGAACAGTTCGCGCTCGCGGGCGGCGAAGGTTTCCACGGCGGAGGGGCTGATACCGCTGGCAGTCATGTTGCACACCTCGTTCGAATTTCTGCACATCCTGCATTTGTGATCACAATTATGTCAATACGTGCCATTTGATCGACTATAAGCTAGTTTGTTCGCATATTTGTGATCACAAGTGAGGGCGGCATGACTCCTTCTACATGGCAGAACCGCGTAGCGCTGATCAGCGGCGCCGGCGCGGCGGACGGTATCGGTATAGCCATAGCCCGGCGCCTGGGCCAGGTGGGAGCCAGGCTGGCGATCAGTGCCAGCAGCGCGCGCATCCACGAGCGGGTGGCCGAGCTGCGCGGCGAGGGCTTCGCGGTGGAGGGCCGCGCCGCGGACCTCACCGACGAGGCCCAGGTAGAGGAACTGGCCCGCTGGGCCGAGGGCCTGTGGGGGCGCATCGACGTGCTGGTGAACAACGCCGGCATGGCCATGCAGGGCAGCCCCGAGCCCTTCGCCGAGCTGGCGCAGATGGACCTGGCCACCTGGAACCTGTCCATCGCGCGCAACCTGGGCAGCGCCTTCCTGCTCACCCGCGCCGTGCTGCCGGGCATGCAGGCGCGCGGCTACGGGCGCATCGTCAATATCAGCTCCACCACCGGCACCCGCGGCAGCAACATCGGCGAGGCGGCCTACAGCGCGGCCAAGGCCGGCATGCTCGGCATGAGCATGGGCCTGGCGCTGGAAGTGGCCAGGCAGGGCATCACGGTCAACAGCGTGGCGCCGGGCTGGATCGCCACCGGCTCTTCCACCGACGAGGAACGGCATGCCGCCGAGTACACGCCGATCGGCCGTGCCGGGCGCCCCGAGGAGGTGGCCGCCGCCGTGGCCTTCCTCGCCTCGCCGGAGGCCAGCTACATCACCGGTGAGGTGCTGGTGGTGGATGGCGGCAACTGCCTGGTCGAGAACAAGGCGCCCTGAACGTTTCTGCGTCGGCCAGGCGTTGTTGCGCCAGTGCCCGGAAGTGCTGATTGGCTAAGGCCAGCTCCGCTTTTCGGGCACTTTCGCGCCTAGCCTGCCTCCAGCAGAATCGCCCAGCTTATTTTTCACACCGCCTAGGTCACGGCTCACCCTACGCGAAGCCAACAACGAGGAACTTCAGATGCGCAACTGCCTGCTCACCCTGTCCCAGCTGCCCGCGCCGCCACGGAGCTGCTGACCCATGGCCGACAATCTGCAGGAACAGCTCTACCAACGCATCCGCGAGGGCCTGCTGGCCGGGCGCTTCCAGCCCGGCGAGCGGCTGAAGATCCGCGACCTGGCCGCCGCCTGGGGCACCAGCCCGATGCCGGTGCGCGCCGCCTTGCAGCGCCTGGTCGCCGAGGGCGCCCTGGAAGGCGAGCCGCAGCGCTCGGTGCGGGTCCCGGCGATGACCCGCGAGCGCTACGAGAACATCTTCCAGGTGCGCCTGGGTCTGGAGGGCCTGGCCGTCGAGCTGGCCACGCCCAACCTCACGCCCGCCGACCTGGCCGAGCTGCGCGACTGCGTGGCGCGCATGGACCTGGCCATCGAGCAGCGCCAGGTGCAGGCCTACCTGGAGGCCAACAGCCGCTTCCACCTGCGGCTCTACGGCGCCTGTGGCAACCCGGTGCTGCTGCGCTCGATCGAGTCGCTGTGGCTGCAGATCGGTCCCTTCTTCAACCGCCTGTTCACCGGCGCCGACTTGTCGCTGCGCCTCAACGACTTCCACGAGCAGGCCTTCGCCGCCATCCAGGCCGGCGACGCCAGGGCCGCACGCCAGGCCATGGAGCAGGACCTGATCTACTTCGCGCGCTTCCTGCTCAACCTGCTGGAGCTGGAGCAGAGGCCGCTGCCGGCTCGGTAGTTGTCCCTATCTCGCCGCCGGCGATTCCTGGCTTACACTGAAATCGATCGCCTCCCCGACACCAAGGATTGCCCGATGCAGGATTACAGCGACAAGCGCTTTCTGGTGGTCGACGACTTCAACGACTTCCTCAGCTCGGTCAAGGCCATGCTGCGCGAGATGGGCGCGCGCGACGTGGACACCGCCAACCGCGGCGAGGAAGCCATCGCCATGTGCCGGCAGAAGCGCTACGACATCATCCTCCACGACTACAACCTGGGGGCCGGCAAGAACGGCCAGCAGGTGCTCGAGGAACTGCTCGCCGCGCGCCTGATCAGCCACCAGTGCATCTTCGTCATGGTCACCGCCGAGAGCAGCCAGGCCATGGTCCTCAGCGCCCTCGAACACGAGCCGGACGCCTACCTGACCAAGCCGTTCAACCGTGCCAGCCTGGCCCAGCGCCTGGACAAGCTGGTGGAGCGCAAGACCCTGCTCAAGCCGGTGCTGCAGGCCCTCGACAAGCAGGCCCCGGCCGAAGTGCTGGCCGCCTGCGAGCGCCTGGCCCAGCAGGACAAGCGCCTGCTGCCGCTGTGCCTGCGGCACAAGGCCGGCGCCCTGCGCGAGCTGGGCCGGCATGAGGAACTGGAGCGCCTGCTCGGCGGCGTGCTGGCCGACCGCGCGGTGCCCTGGGCCTACCAGGCGCTGGGCAACCTGCTGCTGGCGCGCGGCGACCTGGCGCGGGCCAAGGAGGTCTTCGAGAAGGCCCTGCAGACCTTCTCCATGCAGCCCGGCCTGTACGACGGCCTGGCCGCCGTGCTGGAGGCCCAGGGCGAGGCGAAGCGCGCCCAGGAGGTGTTGGAGGATGCCGTGCGCATCTCGCCGCTGGCCATGCGCCGGCAGATGCAGCTGGGCAAGCTGGCCCTGCGCAACGAGGATTTCCAGGGCGCCTCCAAGGCCTACCGCAATGCCGTCGAGCAGGGCCGCAACTCGCGCCTGAAGAGCCCGGAGAACTACCTGGGGCTGAGCCAGGCGCTGATCGCCGGCGCCGGCGACGAGAGCCTGGACAAGCGCGCCCTGGCCGAGATCAACCAGACCCTGGCCGAGCTGGACAACCAGTACGGCGACGACCCGGCGCTGCAGGTGCGTGCGCGCCTGATGCAGGCCAGCAGCCTGCAGAAATCCGGCGACCCGACGCGCGCCGCGCAGCTGGCCGCCCAGGCCGCGGCGCAGCTCGACAGTCTCGGCGAGTTCCTCTCCGCCGAGGCGGCCCTGGCGGTGGCCGGGCAGCTGCAGCAGCTGGGCCAGGCCGAGGCCGGCGCGGCCATGTTGAAGAGCTGCGTGGAGATCTACGGCGACGATGCCAAAGTCATGGAAGGCATCGCCAGGCTGACCGACGACCCGGCCATCCTCTCCGGCGGCAAGGAGGCGGTGGAGCTCAACCGCCAGGGCGTGCGCGCCTACCAGCTGGGTCGCGCCAGCGATGCCCTGGAGCTGTTTCGCCGGGCCCTGGCGCTGCAGCCGAAGAACATCAGCATCGCCCTCAACACCGCGCAGTCGCTGCTGCGCCTGGGTGGCGACGCGCCCAGCACCGAGCTGCTCGGCGAATGCCGCGCCTGCCTCGACGCGGTACGCATGATCCCGGCCAGCGATCCGCGCTACGAACGCTACCAGCAGCTGCGGCGCAAGGCCTTCGGTGCATGAGCGGGCTGGACATCGCCACGGTCATCGCCTCCACCGTGCACGACATGAAGAACTCCCTGGCCCTGCTCGGCCAGGCCCAGGCGCGCTGGCTGGCGCAGCTGCCGGCCGAACTGCAGGCCAGTCCCGAGCGCGGCGTGATCGAGTACGAGGCGGCGCGCCTCAACGGCATGCTGGTGCAGCTGCTCGGCCTGTACAAGCTGGGGGTCAACCAGTTGCCGCTGTACCCGGCCTACCACGAGCTGGACGACTTCATCGGCGCCCAGCTGGCGCGCCACCAGGAAATCCTCGACAGCCGCGGCATAGTCGCTCGCGGCGAGGTGGCCGAGTTCGACCTGATGGGCTTCTTCGACCAGGAACTGATCGGCTCGGTGCTCGGCAACGTCATCGCCAACTCCATCCGCTATGCGCGCAGTGCCCTGCTGATCGGCGCCCGCGAGGAAAACGGCGAACTGCTGCTGTTCATCAACGACGACGGCGCCGGCTATCCGGCGGCAATGATCGAGCAGCAGGGCGACTACGTGCTGGGCCTCAACCAGAGCAGCGGCAGCACCGGCCTGGGCCTGTACTTCGCCGCGCGCATCGCCGAGCTGCACGAACGGGACGGCCGCCGCGGGCGCATCGAACTGGGCAACGGCGGGCCGCTGGGCGGCGGCGAGTTCCGCATCTTCCTGCCCTGAAGAGGGCAGAGGCAAACACCTCGGTTTGCTTTCTCCGATGTTCTATCCCGAATCGATATAAGTCTGTCTTTGGCCTTCCCCGCCTCCTGTACTAGCGTGCCTTTTGTGCCGTACATCCCGGAGGAGATCGGCGGCAGGCATGGATGTCTCCGGCAGTGGCCCGTGCTCCCGACAAGAACAACAAGACGAGGACATGCCCATGAAGCCTTCCCTGGTGGCTTGCTGCATTGCCGCCCTGGCCCTGGCCACGCCCGCCCATGCCGAGCTGGGCGACTACAGCTTCTGGAAGACCCTGCTCAACCTCACCGCGCCGCCGTCGGCGGACAACAAGGTCACGCCCGAGCAGGCCAGCGGCCCCTATCCGCTGCTGAACAACCCGGGCGGCTTCGACTCCGGCTTCAGGCCCGCCAGCTACTACGCCTGGCAGACCGTGCAGCTGGCGCCGCAGACCGGCGCGGTGTGCGGCAACGGCTCGCCCTACAAGTTCTTCGTCAACCGCGTGCCCAACACCAGCAACACCATCATCTACCTCGAGGGCGGTGGCGCCTGCTGGGACCATGCCAGCTGCAGCGGGCAGAGCGGCATCCGCGGCGCGCGCAACCCGGACGGCATCCCCGACGACTACATGAGTCTGCTCAACCCCGGCGCCAGCCTGGTCAGCCCGCTGGTAGTGCGCCTGCACCCCTGGACGCGGGCCAAGCCGCAGAACTGGAACATGGTCTACGTGCCCTACTGCACCGGCGACATCTACTCCGGCGACAAGGTGGCCATCTACGAAGACCCGCAGGGCCAGCAGCCGCCGCTGGTTTGGCACCACAACGGCCTGCGCAACACTCGCGCCGTGGTGGCCTGGCTGAAGAACAACCTGCCGCGCCCGGCCTAGCTGCTCACCACCGGCTGCAGCGCCGGCGGCGCCGGCAGCCTGACCAACTACGTGGGCATCCGCCAGGACATGGCGCCGAGCCGCGGCTTCCTGCTCAACGACTCGGGCCCGGTGTTCAGCGCGCCGCTGGGCAGCGACAGCGGCCAGTACCCCTCGCGTCTGCTGCAGGACCACATCCGCGGCGTCTGGGGGCTGGACGCAGGGCCGCTGCCCTTCCTGCAGAGCCGCCTGCCGGGGCTCGACAGCGGCGACCTGGGCAGCCTCTACGCGGCGCTGTCGAGCAACCTGCCGGGCGATCGCCTGGGTCACACGCACTTCTGGGAGGACCTCAACTACTCGTCCTATTCCTACGAGCGCTTCCACCCGGACATCATCGCCGCCCCGGATGCCGCTACCAGGGAGGCGCTGATCCACGCCAAGTGGGACGTGGACACCGGCCGCCTGCGCGACCAGCTGGCCAACCTGGACAACTTCGGCGGCTACTTCCCGCAGTACCGCGCGGTCAACGAGAGCCATTGCACCAGCATCATCGAGTTCCCCAACTCGGACATCCAGGAGCAGAGCCTGGAGCTCGACCACTTCGTCAACAACCTGCTGGACGGCAGCGGCGCGGTGCTCTCGGCCTCGGAGAGCAGCGATGCGGCGGACAAAGCCAAGCCGTTCAACCTGCTGTACTACGTGCTCGACCAGCTGCTCTGAGGCGGTCGCGGCGCCTCACTGATAGGCCTGTTCCCGCGCCTCCTGCAGGCGCTGGCGCAGGTACTGGTCGCGGCTCAGGCCATCGGGAATGCTGTCCAGGGCCAGCACCTCCTCGACGATGCGCCGCTCCTCGGCCTTGTAGCGGGTGTGGCGCGCGTCCGGGCTCTTGGCGCGCTCCGCGCGTTCCTGGCCGAGTGCCTGGTAGCGCGCCACCAGCGCATCGGCGCGGGCCTTCTGGCTGTCCTCGTCGCCACCCAGCGACTGCACCAGGCCCAGTTGCAGCAGCAGCGCCTCGCTGAGGGCCAGTTCGCGCGCGGCTTCACGTCTGTCGATCTCCCTGGCCAGGGCCTCGGCCTGGCGCCGGCGTTCCTCCTCGTCCAGGCTCGCGGCGTTCTGGATGAAGGTGCGGTAGTCGGCGGCGAACAGCAGGCGTGCCTGGTAGTCCTGCGTGGCGGGGCTTTGCAGCAGGGCCTCGCGCCGCTCGGCGTCGGCCAGCGCGTCGTCGGCAGCGGGTGCTGGCGGAGCTGCGACCGGCGGGGCCGGCGCGGGGGCGTTCGGCGAGGCCACCAGGCCCAGCCACAGGCCGGCGCCGACAGCCAGGCCGGCGAGGGTGGTCAGGGGTAGCCAGCGAGGAATCCTGCTCATGGATGTGGGGCTCCGGGAGGCACTGGCTGCCAGTTAAGCCCAGTGCCCGGCCAGCCGCCAGCGCCGCCTCAGCTTTCCAGCCAGACGTCGCGGCACCAGTGCCAGACCGAGTCCCAGCTCTCGTCGGTCAGCTCGCCTTCGTCGCCGTCCCACAGCCACACGGTGCCTTCCACGTCCACCGCGTAGTAGTTGCGGCCGTCCTGGCACAGCGGCACCAGGTCGCGCGGCAGGCCGCGGTCCCAGGCCACCGAGGCGACTTCCGGCAGGTAGGTGTGCGACTGCGGGTCGCTGGCGGTGACCGGCTCCAGGCGGCCGTAGACCACGTCGCTGACCTTGAGCAGGTATTCGCGCAGCTCGAAGGGCAGGTGGATGAGGATCTGCTCCTGGATCTCCACCAGGGTCTCCTCGTCCGGAAGCTCCAGTGGTACCGGCACCGGCTCGTTGAGTTCGCGCAGCTGATCGATGACTTCTTCCACGGGGCGTCTCCAGGCAAGCGAGGTTCGGCTAGAGGGTAGCCGAACGGAGGCGCGTTTTACCCTGTACGGGCGCCGGGCGGAAGGGGGCCGGCTGCAATAAGGAAGCGGGAGGCTCTGCCCTCTCCCCCGGCCCCTCTCCCATGAATGGGAGAGGGGAGGAGGATTGCATCCGGGCTACGCGGCTGCTCACGAATGATCGGCCGTGTGGCTTCGCTACCCCAACCCCTCTCCCATGGCTGGGAGAGGGGAGGAGACGGCGCCTTCCTGGTGCACCGCCTTACATCAGGCGCTTGCCGTCCTCGCGGGTGATCACCAGGGTGGCCGAGCGCGGGCGGCGGCCGGGGCCGTCCGGCCAGCTGCTGAGCAGGTTGGTGGCGGTGGAGCCTTCGCCCGGGTGCTGGATGTTGACGAACAGGGTGCGGAAGTCCGGCGTGGCGCTGATGCCGGTGACCTCGGCACCGATCGGCCCGGTGAGGAAGCGCTTGATCTCGCCCGTGCGCGGGTCGGCCACCAGCATCTGGTTGTGGCCGAAGGGGCCGCTGGCCAGCTGGCTGCCACTCATGTCGGTCTGGATCCATAGGCGCCCGTCCGGGTCGAACCACAGGCCGTCCGGGCTGGCCAGGATGCTGCCGTCGTCCAGCGCCACGCCGTTCGGGCCCTGGCTGTCGGACTGCGGCCCGGCGAGCAGGAAGATGTCCCAGTTGAAGCGCTGGCCGGCATGGTCGCGGCGGTCCTCGCGCCAGCGGATGATATGGCCGTAGGGGTTGGCCGCGCGCGGGTTGGCGGCGTCGGGCACGCTGCGCGAGCCGTTGTTGGTGAGGGTGAAGTAGACCTCGCCGTTGTCCGGGTTGACCGCGCCCCACTCGGGGCGGTCCATCTTGGTGGCGCCGACGATGTCGGCGGCCAGGCGGGTGTTGATCAGCACCTCGCCCTGGTCGGCGAAGCTCACCCCGGCGGCCGCGCAGGCGGCCTGGAAGGCCTTGTCGCGCAGATCCAGGGCCAGCCAGTCGCCACTGCCGTCGGCATTGAAGCGCGCCACATGGAGGGTGCCGTCATCCAGCAGGCGGCCGGGCTGGCGCAGCATGGGCAGGTACTTGCCGCGGCTGACGTACTTGTAGATGTACTCGTTCTGCGAGTCGTCGCCGGAGTAGCACACCAGCGGGCGGCCGGCCTTGACCGGGGCGAAGATCAGGCCTTCGTGGGCGAAGCGGCCGAGGGCGCTGTGCTTGACCGGGGTGGAACTCGGGTCGAAGGGGTCGATCTCGACTATCCAGCCGAAGTGGTTGGGCTCGTTGCGGTAGTCGCCGCTGGCGTCGGCGGCCTTGCGGGTGGCGTCGAAGCGCTCGAATTCGTCGCCGGGCAGGGTGTCCCAGCCGAAGCGGCTGCTGCTGCGCAGGCCGTAGCGCTTGAGTTCGCGCGGCAGCTCGGCGTCGCGGCTGGCGAAGTAGCCGGCCCAGTTCTCCTCGCAGGTCAGGTAGGTGCCCCAGGGCGTGTAGCCGTTGGCGCAGTTGTTCTGGGTGCCGCGGCTGGCGGTGCCGTCCGGGCTGTGGCTGGTCCTGAGCAGGGCGTGACCGCGCGCCGGGCCGGCCATCCGCATCGGCGTGGCGGCGGTGATGCGGCGGTTGTAGGCGCCGGGCACCACCTGCCAGTCGCCGAAACGGTCGCGGCGGATCTCCACTATGGTCACGCCGTGGGCGTTGATTTCCTTGCGCACTTCCTCGGCCGAGGTGCGCTTGCCGTCCACCACGCTCGGGCCGTTGGGGTGCAGCAGCGGGGCGTCGATGTACTCGTTGTTGAACACCAGCAGGCCGTGGTTGGAACGCCTGCCGCCGCCGTGGCGGCCGTCGATGGGGAAGAAGTGCATGCCGTCATGGTGCATGCCGACCTGTTCGGCCTGGTCCTGGGCGCTGTTGCTGGCGTCCTCGAGGAAGGCCGGGAAGCTGCCGCCGATCGGCGTGCCCCAGGGCAGGATGACGCTGGCGCGGTAGCCGGCCGGTACCCTGATGGCGTCGGCGCGGCTCACCGGCACGGCGTCGAAGGGCAGGCGGTTGCGCTTTTTGAACGGCAGCCGGGCGCCCTGTTCGGCGGCCTCGACCGCCTGCGGCAGCACGCCGAGAAAGCCCAGCGCGCCGAGGGCTGCGCTACCGGCGAGGATCTGCCGGCGGCGCTGGTCGATCAGCTCGCTCAGGTGCGGGTTGACGGAGTGGTTGCTGGGGCGTTCATCGCCGCTGCCAAAGAGCACGGCGTTGTGGTCATCGAGGCTCATCGTTCGGATCCTTCTGCTGAGGAGTGGCGACGGAGCCATGACGCTAAAGGGCGAAGAAGACGGGACTATGACGCTGGCGTGGCGAATCGGTGGATTGCGATCCGTTTAACGCTTTGCCGGCGTTGCCACGCGGGCATGAAAAACCCGGGCCAGGCCCGGGTTCTGGGTGACGCGCGGCGGGATCAGCCGTTCTGGCGGATACCGGCGACCAGCCAGGGCTGGTCGTCGCCGTTGGTGCGCTCCATGCGCCAGCTTTCGCTGAAGGCCTCGCCCTGGTCGAAGCGCGAGGTCTTGGCCACGCCGCGGAAGGTCAGGGTGGCGACGGTCTTGTCGGCCAGTTCGTCGATGCCGTCCAGCTGCACGTCGAGGTCGTCGATGTAGGTGGACTGGTAGCCGTCGCCCAGGCTGGCGCGTTCCTGCTTGAGGAAGTCGAGCATCGAGGGGGTGAAGAACTCGGCGAGCTTATCCATGTCGCCGCTGTCCCAGTGCTGCTGCAGGGCCTGGAAGTGTTCGCGGCCGGCGGCCAGGAAGCGTTGCTCGTCGAACCAGGCCGGGGCGTTGAAGGCCGGGCGGGCGGCGGCTGCGGTGCCGCCGAAGATCGGCTGCTGTGGCATCTGGCGCTGCATGCCGCCGGCCATGGCCGGCTGGCCCTGGGCCTGACGGCGGGCGGCGAACAGCTTGAAGATGACGAAGGCGATCAGGCCGAGGATCAGGATGTCGAGGAACTGGATGCCCTCGAAGCCGTCGCCCATGAACATCGCGGCGAGCAGGCCGCCGGCGGCGATGCCGGCCAGCGGGCCGAGCCAGCGCGAGGCACCGCTGGCGGCCGGCGCGGCGCGCCCGGCGGTGGCCGCGGCGCCGCTGGTGGCGGCCGGTTGGCTGGCGCTGGGGGCGTCGGCCTGGCGGGTCTGGTGGGTCGGCGCGGAGCCGAAGGACTTGCCGCCGCCGAGGCGCTTGGCGTCGGCTTCGAGGCTGAGGGTCAGGCCCAGGCACAGGGCCAGGGCGATGCTGAGGAAGCGCTGCATGAGGGGTGATCCCGCTGAGGTTGTGGTTCGCGCGTCATGCTGCCGAGTCCTGCCGGCGAATGCCAGCGCAGAATGTTTCCGGATTTATGTGCGCAGCAGATGCGCCAGGGGCGCGCGGCGCAGCTGCCGGCGCAGCAGGGCGCGCAGCTCGGCCTGATCCTCGTCGCGGTGGCGCAGCCAGTGCACGAAGGTGCGCAGGTAGGCGGCGGTGAGCAGGCTTTCCTCGGCGATGCGTGCCAGGTGCAGGGTCTGCCGCCCGGCCGCCTCGCGCCACCACTGCACGGTGCGGCTGATGCGCAGCAGGCCGCCGACCTGCAGGTGGACATGGCCGGGCTCCAGCTTGTACAGCAGCATCTGCCCGGTCACCGTGCGGTGTGGCGCCAGCATCGCCAGCCAGGCCAGTAGCAGCTCCTCCAGGCGTTTCTCGGCGTCCAGGCCGGCCAGGTCGGCCGCCTTGGCACGGTTCAGCAGGGCCTGGTCGGCACGGTCGAACCAGGCTTCCACTAGGTCGTCCTTCTGCCGGTAGTGCCTGGCGATGGCGGCCAGGTCGCAGCCCAGCTCGGCGGCGACCTGGTGCAGGTGCAGAGGTTCCCAGCCGCACAGGTCGGCCAGGTCGAGGGCGCAATCGAGGATCTGCGCGGCGGAAGGGCTCGAACGGGGCATGGGGGCTACCTCCGTCCGCCAGTATGCTCAGCCCGGCCCGTCAGGCGCGGCGGCCTGACGGGCGGTGCGGCATCAGCGCCAGTTGAACAGCTCTTTCTCGGTCACCTCGTGCATCGGCGCCACCTGGGCCTGGAAGGCCTGCATGGAGGCCCAGATGCGGCCGTTCAGCTCGCTCTGCGCGGCCAGCTCGCCAAGCACCAGGGCGGACTGCTGGCGCAGGGCCTCGAGCACCTCGTCGGGCAGGCGCTTGAGCTCGGTGCCCTGCTGCTTGAGCTCTTCCAGGGCGCGGGCGTTGTTGAACACGTAGTCGTCCTGCATGTCCTGGTTGGCGGCGCGGGCGGCTTCCTCGACGATGGCCTCGAGGTCGTCCGGCAGGCTGTCCAGGGCCTTCTGGTTGACCAGCAGCTCCAGTGCCGCCTGCGGTTCCTGCCAGGCCGGGTAGTAGTAGTACTTGGCCGCCTTGTGCAGGCCGAAGGCCAGGTCGTTGTAGGGGCTGACCCAGTCGGTGGCGTCGATGGCGCCGGTCTGCAGGGCGGTGAATACCTCGCCTCCGGGCAGGTTGACGGTGGTGGCACCGAGGCGGCTGAGCACTTCGCCGCCGAGGCCGGGCATGCGGATCTTCAGGCCCTTGAGGTCGTCCAGCGAGGCGATCTCCTTGTTGAACCAGCCGCCCATCTGCATGCCGGTGTTGCCCACGGTCAGCGGCTTCACGCCGAACGGTGCGTAGGCCTCGGCCCACAGGGCCTGGCCGCCGCCGTGGCTGAGCCAGGCGTTCATCTCCGAGGCGGACAGGCCGAAGGGCACGGCGGTGAAGAACTGCGCGGCCGGCACCTTGCCCTTCCAGTAGTAGGCGGCGCCGTGGCCCAGCTCGGCAGTACCCTGCGACACGGCGTCGAACACTTCCAGCGCCGGCACCAGTTCGCCGGCGGCATACACCTTGATCTGCAGGCGTCCGCCGCTCATCGCCGCGACCCGCTCGGCGAAGCGGTTGGCCGCGGTGCCCAGGCCCGGGTAGTTCTTCGGCCAGGCGGTGACCATCTTCCACTCGAACTGCTGGGCTGCCGGGGCTGCAGCCGCGGCCGGCTTGCTGTCTTCCTTGCAGGCGGCCAGGCCGAGGGCGGCGAGGATGCCGGCGAGCAGCATCAGGGGGCGGCGGATCATGGGGGCTCCTTGTTGTGTTTTAAGGGTCAGAACCTGCTCAAAGTCTCGCGAGCTAGAGGTATGCAAGGCAAAAACAAGCGAAGAAGCGCAGTTTACGCATGGTAAATGAGCATGACTCGCTTTCGCTCGCCCCTTCGGGGCCGCCCTTTGGGCGTTAGCCGCAAGCGGCTTCTGAGCCTGTTTTTAACGCAGCAGACCCGACGCGCAGCAGACTTTGTGCAGGTTCTCAGATCGCCTCCAGCTTGGCGTAGGCCAGCATCAGCCACTTGCTGCCTTCGCTGGCGAAGTTGACCTGCACCCGCGCCTGGGCGCCGCTACCCTCGAAGTTGAGGATCACGCCTTCGCCGAACAGCGCATGGCGCACCGGCTGGCCGAGGCTGAAGGGGGTTTCCGGCACCTGGCTGCCGGCGAACATCGAGCCACCGCTCATGCTCCGGCTTGGCGCCGCGTAGGGGCGGCTGACGCTGTTGCTCAGGCGTACTTCCTGGATCAGCGTCGGCGGGATCTCGCGGACGAAGCGCGACACCTTGTTGTAGGTCTCGTTGCCGTACAGGCGGCGGGTCTCGGCGTAGGTCAGCACCAGCTGCTGCATGGCGCGGGTGACGCCGACGTAGGCCAGGCGGCGCTCCTCTTCCAGGCGGCCGGGTTCCTCCAGGCTCATCTTGTGCGGGAACAGGCCCTCTTCCATGCCGACCAGGAAAACCAGGGGGAACTCCAGGCCCTTGGCGCTGTGCAGGGTCATCAGCTGCACGCAGTCCTCGTGTTCCTCGGCCTGGGTGTCGCCGGCCTCCAGCGAGGCGTGGGTGAGGAAGGCGGCCAGCGGGCTCATCTCCTCTTCCTCGTTCTCGAAGTTGCGCGCTGCGCTGACCAGCTCCTCCAGGTTCTCCACCCGGGCCTGGGCCTTTTCGCCCTTCTCGGCCTGGTGCCAGGCCAGCAGCCCACTCTGCTCGATGACGGTCTGGGTCATCAGGTGCAGCGGCATGTCCAGCACTTTGGCAGCCAGATTCTCGATCAGCTCGATGAAGCCACTCAGCGCCCCGGCGGCACGGCCGGGCAGGGCCTTGCCCGCGATCAGCTGCTGCATCGCCGCCCACATCGACAGGTCGCTGTGGCGGGCGTGCTCGCGGATGGCTTCGACGGTCTTCTCGCCGACGCCACGGGTCGGCACGTTGATCACCCGCTCCAGGGCGGCATCGTTGTGGCGGCCGTCGAGCAGGCGCAGGTAGGCCACCGCGTTCTTGATCTCGGCGCGCTCGAAGAAGCGCTGGCCGCCGTAGATGCGGTAGGGAATCTTCTCGCGCAGCAGGGCCTCTTCCAGCACCCGCGACTGGGCGTTGGAGCGGTAGAGGATGGCGATCTCGCTGCGCTTGAGGCCGTCCTTGCGCAGTGCCGCCTCGATCGACTCGACCACGTAGCGGGCCTCGTCGTGCTCGTTGAAGGCGGCGTACAGGCTGATCGGCTCGCCGTCGCTGCCGTCGGTCCACAGCTCCTTGCCGAGGCGCCCGTTGTTGTGGGCGATCAGCGCGTTGGCGGCCTTGAGGATGCCGGCGGTGGAGCGGTAGTTCTGCTCCAGGCGGATCAGCTGGGTGTCGGGGAAGTCACTGGAGAACTGCTGGATGTTCTCGATCTTGGCGCCGCGCCAGCCGTAGATCGACTGGTCGTCGTCGCCCACCACCATCAGGCTCTCGCCACCCTTGGCGAGCAGGCGCAGCCAGGCGTACTGCACGGCGTTGGTGTCCTGGAACTCGTCGACCAGGATGTGGCGGAAGCGTTTCTGGTAGTGCGCCAGCAGGTCGGGCTTGTCGCGCCACAGGTCCAGCGCGCGCAGCAGCAGCTCGGCGAAGTCGATCACCCCGGTGCGCGCGCAGGCTTCTTCATAGGCCTGGTAGATCTTCAGCATGGTGGCGAGGAACAGGTCGCCGCCGGGCTGGATATTCTTCGGCCGTAGGCCCTCGTCCTTCTGCCCGTTGATGAACCACTGCGCCTGTTTGGCCGGCCAGCGCTGCTCGTCCAGGCCCAGCTCGCGGATCACCCTTTTCACCAGGCGCTGCTGGTCGTCGGAGTCGAGGATCTGGAAGTTCTCGCTGAGCCCGGCTTCCTGCCAGTGCGCGCGCAGGATGCGGTGGGCCAGGCCGTGGAAGGTGCCGACCCACATGCCGGCCGGGCTCTGGCCGAGCATCTGCTCGATGCGCTGGCGCATCTCGGCGGCGGCCTTGTTGGTGAAGGTCACCGACAGGATCGAGTAGGGCGAGGCGCCGAGGAACTGGATCAGGAAGGCGATGCGGTGCACCAGCACGCGGGTCTTGCCTGAACCTGCGCCGGCCAGCACCAGCTGGCGGCCGAGCGGGGCGGCCACGGCCTGGCACTGCGCATCGTTGAGGGAGGCGAGGAGAAGTTCGGGGTCGAGAAGGGCGGGATCGTTATGCATCGCGGCATTCTACGGGCGGGGTCCGGGGGCGGCAAACCGTGACCGGATGATCATTCATGGTCAGTGAACAAATGTTCGCCGTCTGTCGAGCCGGGCCATTAAAAAGCCAGCTTCAGGCTTGGGCAGGCGCTCTAGCTCGGGTATGCTCGGGAAAAGTCAGGCATCCCATTACAAGTACAATCGCCTATGACCCAGTCTCTTCGGGGGGCCTCCGCCGGCATGGCGGTGGCGGAGCCTCGCGCCATCGCCCAGCAGTTCGCCACCGAAATCGCGGTAGAGCGCACGCGCCTGCTGTATCAGGGTTCCCAGGTGCCCACCCTGTTCATGTTGCTCGGCGCGCTGGTCTGCGCCGGTCTGCTCTGGCAGAACCAGCAGAGCCTGTTGCTGGCCGGCTGGCTGGTGTGGGTGGTGCTGCTGGCGGTGCTGCGGCTGATCCAGATGGCCGCGTTCAAGAGCGCGCTGCCCTCGCGTCAGGCCAACCCGCACTGGCGTCAGGCCTTTCTCGCCGGTGCAGCGCTGTCCGGCCTGAGCCTGGCCTTCGCCGCGATCTTCCTGGTGCCGGCCGACCGCTTCCTGCTGCAGGCCCTGGTCTACGGCCTGATCGCCGCCGCCATCCTGTCCGCCAGCGTGGCCTATGCAGTCAGTCGCGCGGCCTTCCTGGTGTTCGCCCTGCCCTGCCTGCTGCCGAGCGTGGCCTACCTGCTGCTCAGCGACAGCCCGCGCCAGCAGGCCTGGGGCGCGCTGGGGCTGATCCTGCTGCTGAGCCTGTGCGTGGTGGCCTGGCAGGTCAACCGCCTGGTGCAGAGCAGCCTGCTGCGTCGGTTCGAGAACCAGGCGCTGATCGATCGCCTGGAGCATGCCCGCGAGAGCGCCGAGGGCCTCAACCAGGAGCTGGCCCGCGAGGTGGAGCAGCGCCGCCGCGCCGAGCGTGAACTGCGCCAGGCCCATGACGAGCTGGAGATCCGCGTGGCCCAGCGCACCCTGGAGCTGGACGACGCCAGCCATGCCCTGGGCAAGAGCGAGGCACGCCTGGCCCTGGCCCTGGAGGCCAGCGAGCTTGGGCTGTGGGACTGGAACCTGCAGACCGACGAGGTGCACCACAGCCACCTGGAAAGCATCTTCGGCATGCGCCAGGATGAGGTGAAGTGTGTGCTCAGCCACCTCAAGCCGCGCCTGCACCCGGACGACCTGCCGTTGCTGCGCCGTGCCCTGGTCGAACACCTCAAGGGGCGCAGCGACGGCTACTGCGTGGAGTACCGCGTGCGCCACGCCGACGGCCGCTGGCGCTGGGTCGAGGACCGCGGCCGGGCAGTCGAGCGCGACGCCCAGGGACGCGTGCTGCGCATGCTCGGCACGCGTCGCGACATCACCGAACGCAAGCGCCTGGACGAGGAGCAGTGCCTGGCCGCCACGGTGTTCGAGGCCTGCGGCGAGGGCATCGTCATCCTCGATGCCGACTACTTGCTGCTATCGGTCAACCAGGCCTTCAGCGATGTCACCGGCTATCGCAAGGACGAGGTGCTCGGGCGCAGCGTGGCGACCCTGATCGGCAGCCGCGAGGCTCGGCGCCAGTACCAGTTGATCCGCGAGCAGCTGGAGCTGCATGGCAGCTGGCGCGGCGAGCTGATCGAGACGCGCAAGAACGGCGAGCTGTATCCGCAGTGGCTGCAGCTCAACGTGGTGCGTGACGCGCGCGGCCAGGTCAGCCACATCGTCGGCTTCTTCTCCGACCTGTCGCAGCGGCGGCAGACCGAGGAGCGCCTGCGCTACCTCTCGCACTACGACGAGCTGACCGGCCTGGCCAACCGCAGCCTGTTCCGCGAGCGCCTGCACGAGGCCTGCGAGCGGGCGCGCCAGAGCGAGGCGCAGGTGGCCCTGCTGCATATCGACCTGGACCGCTTCAAGCTGCTCAACGACAGCCTCGGCCATGAGGTGGCCGACCAGCTGCTGCGGCAGATGGCGCGGCGCCTCAACCAGAGCGTGCCGGAGGCGCACACGGTGGCGCGCCTGGCCGGCGACGAGTTCGCCATCCTGCTCGACGACTACGGCAGCCTGTCGGCCCTGGCGCGTACCGCCAGCCGCCTGCTGAGCAAGCTGCGCACGCCGATGGACGTGGCCGGCCACGAACTGGTGGTCAGCGCCTCGATCGGCATCAGCCTGCTGCCGGACAACGCCCGCGAGCTGGCCCTGCTGCTCAGCCAGGCGGACATGGCCAAGCAGCATGCCAAGCACCTGGGCGGCAATACCTTCCAGTTCTACACCGACAACCTGCAGGCCTGCACCCTGGAGCGCCTGCAGCTGGAAACCCAGCTGCGCAAGGCCATCGACGAGGGCCAGCTGGAGGTGTTCTACCAGCCCAAGCTGTGCCTGGCCGACGACAGCCTGGGCGCCGCCGAGGCGCTGGTGCGCTGGCGCCATCCGCAGCTGGGCCTGGTACCGCCCAGCGACTTCATCCCGCTGGCCGAGGAGACCGGGCTGATCGCGCCGATCGGCGAGTTCGTCCTGCGCCAGGCCTGCCTGCAGGCCCGCCAGTGGCAGCGCCAGGGCCTGGCCGACCTGCGCGTGTCGGTCAACCTGTCGGTGCACCAGCTGCGCCAGGGCAGTCTGGTCGGCCTGGTGCGCCAGGTGCTCGACGAGACCGAGCTGCCGTCGCACCTGCTGGAGCTGGAGCTGACCGAGAGCGAGCTGCTGGACAACGTGGAGAACGTCATCGCCACCTTCCAGCATCTGCGCGACCTGGGGGTGAAGCTGGCGATCGACGACTTCGGCACCGGCTACTCCTCGCTCAGCTACCTCAAGCGCTTCCCGGTGGACTACGTGAAGATCGACCAGACCTTCGTCCGTGACCTGGCCGCCGGCGGCGAGGATGCGGCCATCACCCGCGCCATCATCGCCATGGCCCACGGCCTGGAACTCAAGGTAGTGGCCGAGGGCGTGGAGACCCAGGCGCAGATGGACTTCCTCAAGCTGCAGCGCTGCGACGAGATCCAGGGCTACCTGATCAGCCCGCCAGTGCCGGCCGAGCAGTTCGCCGAACTGCTCAGGGCCCAGGCGGAGATGTGTTGAAGCGCAGCAGCAGGGCGTGATCGAGGTCGATATCCGCCGCCAGCGGCAGATAGACGACATGACCATCGCCCGGCGCCAGCTCGGTGCGTTCGCCGCCGGCCTTCTCTAGGGCCGGCAGGCTGAACTGCAGGTTGCCGCGCGGGGTCATCAGCTCCAGGTGGTCGCCGACGGCGAAGCGGTTCTTCACCCGCACCTCGGCCAGCTCGCCGCGGCGCACGCCGGTGAATTCGCCGACGAACTGCTGGCGTTCGGCCAGCGAATTGCCGCGTTCGTAGTTCTGGTACTCGTCGTGCACGTGGCGGCGCAGGAAGCCCTCTGTGTAGCCGCGGTTGGCCAGTGATTCCAGATCGTCCATCAGGCGCAGGTCGAACGGCCGGCCGGCGACGGCGTCGTCGATGGCGCGGCGATACACTTGAGCGGTACGCGCCACGTAGAAGTGGCTCTTGGTGCGGCCCTCGATCTTCAGCGAGTGCACGCCCATGCGCGTCAGCCGCTCGACGTGCTGCAGGGCGCGCAGGTCCTTGGAGTTCATGATGTAGGTGCCGTGCTCGTCCTCGAAGGCCTCCATCAGTTCGCCGGGGCGGCTCTGGTCTTCCAGCAGGAACAGGCGCTCGGTCGCGGCGCCCTCGCCGAGGGTGGGCTGGCAGCCGTGCACGATACTGCCCAGCTCGTTCTCCCGGCCCTCATGGGCCTGGTACTGCCAGCGGCAGGCGTTGGTGCAGGTGCCCTGGTTGGGGTCGCGCCTGTTGATGTAGCCAGACAGCAGGCAGCGCCCGGAATAGGCCATGCACAGCGCGCCGTGGACGAACACCTCCAGCTCCATGCTCGGCACCTGCTGGCGAATCTCCTCGATCTCCTCCAGCGCCAGTTCGCGCGACAGGATCACCCGGGAGAGCCCCTGGCGCCGCCAGAACTCCACGCTGGCCCAGTTCACCGCATTGGCCTGCACCGACAGGTGCACCGGCATCTGCGGGAAGTGCTCGCGCACCAGCATGATCAGCCCCGGATCGGACATGATCAGCGCATCCGGCCCCATCGCCACCACCGGCTCCAGATCCTTGAGAAAGGTCTTCAGCTTGGCGTTGTGCGGCGCGATGTTGACCACCACGTAGAAGCGCTTGCCCTGCGCATGCGCCTCGGCGATGCCGATGGCCAGGTTGGCGTGGTCGAACTCGTTGTTGCGCACCCGCAGGCTGTAACGTGGCTGCCCGGCGTAGACGGCATCGGCGCCATAGGCGAAGGCATGGCGCATGGCCTTGAGGGTGCCGGCGGGGGAGAGGAGTTCGGGGGCTGGGAGCGGGGGCATGGTGGCGTGTGATCTGGAGACGGCTGCGGATAGTGGCCGAGCTGTAGTGGTCGGGGCTTGATCTAGCGCAGCAATCGGGCAAAAAGGGTAGCGCTGATCGAAGCTAGGGAAGTGAGGGCGTGGATTGCTCTTGCTTTACGTCCAAGGTGGCTTCCCGGATTGCATCTCGCCATATTGAGAGACGGGGTCTGCTCCCTCTCCCATGAATGGGAGAGGGGGTCAGTCTTCCCAGCTGCGCCCGGCCAGTTCCAGCAGGGTGTTGGCCTGTTCCGGGCCGTTGCGGCCGGCGGGGTAGGGGCGCGGGTCCTGGTAGTTGTCCTGCCAGCCCTTGAGGATGGGGTCGATCCAGGCCCAGGCCGCCTCCACCTCGTCGCGGCGCATGAACAGCGTCGAGTCGCCTTCGATCACGTCCAGCAGCAGGCGTTCGTAGGCATCCCAGCGGCGCTTCTGCGGGAACACCTGGGCCAGGTTCAGGTCCAGCTCGATGGGCGTGAGCTGCATGCCCTTGCCCGGGCTCTTGCCCATCAGCTGCAGGGTGATGCGTTCCTCCGGTTGCAGACTGATGACCAGGCGGTTGGCCTGGCTGCCCTCGAACAGGCGGTGCGGCACCGGCTTGAACTGGATGACGATCTCCGAACACTTTTTCGCCATGCGCTTGCCGGTGCGCAGGTAGAAGGGCACGCCGGCCCAGCGCCAGTTGTCGATCTCCGCCTGGAGGGCGACGAAGGTTTCGGTATCGCTGTCGTTGTCGACATGTTTCTCGAAGTAGTACGCCGGCACTTCCTGCCCGCCGATCTTCCCGGCGACGTACTGGCCGCGCACCGTCTTGTCGTGCACGTCGAGGCCGGCGATGGGTTTGAGCGCTTCGAGGATCTTCACCTTCTCGTTGCGCACCGCCTCGGCGTCGAAGCGCACCGGCGCCTCCATGGCCACCAGGCAGAGCAGCTGCAGCAGGTGGTTCTGCACCATGTCGCGCATGGCGCCGGCGTGGTCGTAGTAGGCGCCGCGGTTCTCCACCCCGAGGGTCTCGTTGACGCTGATCTGCACATGGTCGATGTGCCCGGCGCGCCAGATCGGCTCGAACAGGGCGTTGGCGAAGCGCAGCGCCATCAGGTTCTGCACCGTCTCCTTGCCCAGGTAGTGGTCGATGCGGAACACCTGGGCCTCGCTGAACACCGCGCCGATGGCCGCGTTGATCTCCTGGGCCGACTCCAGCGAATGGCCGATCGGCTTCTCCAGCACGATGCGCGTGTCGCTGCCGGCCAGCCCGGCGATGGCCAGGTGCTCGGCGATGGCCTCGAACAGGTCCGGGGCGGTGGCCAGGTAGTAGATGCGTCCGCGGTCGCAGGCGTGGGCGCCGAGGTACTTGGCCAGGCGGCCGAATTCGGCGCTCTGCGCCAGGTCCATGGCGAAGTAGTCGAGGCGCGCGGCGAAGCCGGCCCAGGTGTCGTTGTCGAAGTCGCTGCGCGCCACCTGGGCGCGGCAGCGGCGCTCGGCCAGGGCCTGGTAGTCGGCGCGGCTCAGGGCGTTGCGCGCCGCGGCGAGGATGCGCATGTCGGCCGGCAGGCGCCCGTCGCGATGCAGGTGGTAGAGCGCCGGCAGCAGCTTGTGCAGGGCCAGGTCGCCGGTGCCACCGAATACCAGCATGTCGCAGGGGCTGTTCAACGAGGGGCCTCCGGCCGGGTTTGCCTGTGCGGGTTGGGCATTCATGTAGTATAACTACAAGCTCACTACAGCCCGATCATAACAGGCTGGGTGAAACCGCAGCGAGCCGGCGCGGTTTCCATCGAGCCCGATAACAGAGTCCTGCCCGTGAATCTTCTGCAGCATATCGCCCAGTCCCGTCACCTGCTCCGCAAGTCGGAGCTGAAGGTTGCCGACCATGTCCTGCAGGACCCCTCGGCGGTCATGCACAGCTCCATGGCCGACCTGGCCCACGAGGTCGGCATCAGTGAGCCGACCATCGTGCGCTTCTGCCGCGCCATCGGCTGCAGCGGCTTCCAGGACCTCAAGCTGAAACTGGCGCAGAGTCTGGCGGCGGGGGCCAGCTTCGGCCAGTTCGCGATCAGCGAGAACGATTCGGTGGCGGACTTCAGCCTGAAGATCTTCGACACCACCCTGCACACCCTGATGGAAGTGCGCGAACGCCTCGATCCCAAGGAGCTGGAGAAGGCCATCAATGCCATCGCCAACGCCCAGCGCATCGAGTTTTACGGCTTCGGCGCCTCCGGCGCGGTGGCCGCCGACGCCCAGCACAAGTTCTTCCGCCTGCTGCTGACCGCCGCCGCCTACTCCGACCCGCACATGCAGGCGATGAGCGCGGTGACCCTCAAGCCGACCGACGTGGCCATCTGCATCTCCCAGTCCGGCCGCTCCAAGGACCTGCTGATCACCGCCAACCTGGTGCGCGAGTCCGGCGCCACCCTGATTACCCTGTGCCCGAGCCAGACCCCGCTGGCCGACCTGGCCACGGTCAACCTGGCCATCGACGTGCAGGAGGACACCGAGATCTACACGCCGCTGACCTCGCGCATCGCCCACCTGGTGGTGATCGACGTGCTGGCCATGGGCGTGGCCATGGCTCGCGGCCCGGACCTGGTCAACCACCTCAAGAGCGTCAAGCGCAGCCTGCGTAGCCTGCGCCTGTCGCCCAAGTCGGTGCGCAGCGCCGAGGACTGATCCGGCGCGAGGCCCGTCACGCAAGATTCATCGACGCGCCGCCAAAGCGTCACTCTCCTGCGCGCATGCTGGGCTCCCGTTATCGGACTAGGAGCCCCGCGATGAGCCTGCATCACGCCGAACCCGTTCACGACAGCAAGACCCGCCGCAAGCTGGAAGATGCGCGCCGCATGGCCTTCCGCCGCGCCATCGAGGATTACGCCGAGCAGCGCCGCCTGCAGCGCGAGCTCCACGACTATCCCGATCTGCTCCCCGCCGGCTTCCTGCTCGAACGCGCTACGGCACCTCGCCAGGCAGCCTGAGCCCTGCCGGCGGTATGCCGAATTCGGCATGCCGCGCGTGCAAAGCGATCAAGCCGCGGCGGCCGCGACGGGCCACTGTAGCGGGCAGACTGCCAGGAGCCCGTTATGACCCTCCCCGAGGCCCATGAGCTGGCCGCCGCCATCCTGCGCCATGCCGGTTTCAGCGAGGCCATCGCCGCCACCGTGCCTGCCGGCGAGCGCGACGGCTGCAAGTTCAACGGCCTGCAGGCCCGGCTGGGCTAGCAGCCTTCCTCCAGCTCCAGCGGCTGTTCCACCCGCAGCTCGACCTGGCCGCGCCCGCATTTGCGCAGGCTGATGCCCAGCGCCATCTCGTCCAGGCGGCGGCGCAACAGCAGCAGGCGGGTGGCCAGGTTGTCGCTGATGTCCGGCAGGTTGAGCGAGCTGTCGGCGCGCAGTTCGCGGCTGCTGAAGATGCGCCGGCCACTGTCGCGGTATTCGCGCAGGAGCTTCCAGAGGATGGCGCCGGCGATGCCCTTGATCACGTACTGGCCGTCGATGAACAGGGTCGACAGGCGCGCATAGAAGCGCACCTGCAGCGCGGTGCTGGCGCGCGGGCGTGGCGCCGGCGCGCCCTGCCAGTCCGGCGCCTCGCCCGCCTCGCAGTCCTCCTGCAGGCGGCCGATGGCCAGGCCCAGGGCGTCGGCCAGGGTCGCCAGGGCATCCTCATGGTGGTAGCTGAAGCGCTGGGCGCGCGGGTCTTCGACATAGAGCACGCCGATCACCGTGGCACCCAGGCGGATCGGCAGGGCCAGCTGGCTGCCGGGGTTGGCCAGGCCATGGAAGGGCAGCGCCGGCTCCAGTGGCTCGTCCAGGGCCAGGGCCTGGGAGCGCACCACCTGGGCGTAGCCGTGCTCGGCCAGGGCGTGGTTGATGCGGATCGGCACACCCGTGCGCGCGGCCACGCCGATCACGCCCTTGCCCAGCGGCACCTCGCTGCCGATCTGGCTACCGGGATAGCCGCGCGCGGCCACGGTGAACAGGCGCGCCTGCGCGTCGTCGCACAGCAGGATCATGGCCTGGGCGATCTCCAGCTGGCGCTCCAGGGCGGCCAGGCAGCTGTCGAACAGGTGCTCCAGGTCGACGGCCTGGGCCACCGTCTCGACCAGCGCGCGCAGTGGCGGCAGCAGGTTGGGCGGCAGTGGCTGGGGCAGGCCGGGGCAGTCAACCGGCTCGATGGCCAGCACCCGGTAGATGTCGGCACCCTGCAGGCGGAAGACGCCGTCCATGCCGCTGTGCGAGGCGATGCCGGCCAGCTTGGCGCCGATCTTCTCGAACGTGGCGCCCTCGGTCTCGGTGCGCAGGTATTGCGCCAGCAGGCGGTGGCGGCGGGCGGTGAAGGGGTCGATCAGCAGGATCCGCGCGATGGGGTTCTCCAGCACGTTGCGCCGGGTCTGGCTGAAGAACTGGAAGCTCAGGGCGATGTGGGCCGGGTCGAGGTAGTGCACCGCCGACAGGTAGGAGAGATTGGGTGTGCCGTCGAGCGCGCAGGTGGCGATCAGCGCCGGCGTGCTGCCCTCCATCGAGTCGCGCAGGGCGCAGAGGCTGGGGGTCATGGCGCCCCCCGCAGCGACTTGCCGGCATTCGGCCCGGGCGTCTGGTCGAACAGCGCGTGGATGCCGCAGTGCAGGAACACCAGGCGCTCCGGTTCGTAGCCGTTGAGGGTGGAGGCGAAGGGGTCGCCGAAACCGATCAGGGCCAGGCGGCGGTTGCTCAGCGCGACGCGCCGCGCGATCTCCGCGTGCTCGCTGCCCGGCACCCCACCGAGGCGGGCATCGCGGGTCTTGATCTGCACGGTGCGGTGGCTCACCGGGTCGCTGAACACCAGGGCCGCCCGTCCGCCCTGTACCGCCAGCTGCAGCACGGCTTCGGCCTGGCGGCTGTCGAAGGCCACGCGCAGGCGTCGCCGGTCCTGGTCGACGAAACAGGCCAGGCCGAAGCAGAGGTCCGGCACGCCCGCTGGGGTGGCGCTGGCCAGGCGGATCAGGGCTCCCTGGCCGATGAAGTCGGCCAGCTCCTCGTCGAGGCTCAGCGCATCCGTCTCGTTACCTGTCATCGCATCCCTCTTAGCAATCTTTTAGCAATTGCTGCCGGAAAAATTAGCAAATGTCCGCCCGCTGCCCACCTAGCATGAAGGCCCACCATCTGTAACGGAGTTCATCATGCAACACAGGCTCAGCAATCTGTGGCTCAAACTGGCCGGACTGTATTTTTTCATAGGTGTGGCCCTGGGCGTCGGTATGGGGCTGTCCGGCGACCATCACCTGTTCCCGCTGCATGCCCACATCAACCTGCTCGGTTGGGTATCCATGGCGCTGTTCGGCCTGATCGGCCGTGTACTGCAGCCGGGGCGGCTGCTCAAGGCGCATTTCTGGCTGTACAACCTGAGCCTGCCGGTGATGTGCGTGGCGTTGCTGTTCATGCTCAATGGTAAGCCCGCCTTCGGCCCGCTGCTGGGCCTGGCGTCGCTGGGGGTGGCGGCCGGTGTGCTGCTGTTCGTGGTTGCCCTGTTCCTGCCGGCGCAGCGCCAGGCGCCGGCCAGTGGCTCGCTGGCGCTGAGCTGAGGCAGGCAAAAAGCCCCGGCGAGCCGGGGCAGAGGGAGGGAATCGCCGGTGGCTGAGCCGACACCTTTTCAGGCCGGCGACTCCCGTGTGGTGATGCCGTCGACCAGCCGGGCCAGGCCTGGCGGGTGGGCGTTCTTACGGGCGTCCGGGCAGTTCTGGTAGCACACCGGGCGCAGGAAGCGCTCGATGGCCAGGCTGCCCAGCGAGGTGCCGTGTGGCCGGATAGGGGTCTCCAGGCGCCTGAGCGTCTCGCGCACGGGGATCTTGCTGGCGTAGAACGGCCCGGCGATGTCCTCGGAGGCCGAGGGAGCTATCCCCGGGTTGGGGGCATGGAAGCGAGGTAGGGGCACGGCGCGTCATCGGGTCGAGTGGACGATGACATACGCAGGTCGCCTGCCGCCAGCTCAGTCGCTCGTGGCGAGGCGCCGCTCCAGCGTGGCGATCTGCGCCCGCTCGTGGCGGATGAAGTCGCGGAAGGCCTGGGCCACCGGCGACAGGCGCTTGCCGCGGGGGTGTACCACGCACCAGCTGCGCTGCAGCGGCAGCTCTTCCACCGGCAGTTCGCGCAGCAGGCCGTGGGCCAGCTCCAGGCGCACGGCATGGCGAGACAGCAGCGCCAGCCCCAGCCCCGCCCTGACCCCCTCCACCTGCGCCGCGCAGGAGCCCACCTCCAGGGTCTGGGCGAAATGCGCGCGTTTCTGGTGGCAGTACTCCTCGGCCGCCTTGCGCGTGCCCGAGCCGGGCTCGCGCACCAGCAGCGGAAAGGCGCCGAGGTCGCTCAGGCGCAGCTTCTCCAGGGCACACAGCGGATGCTGCGGCGGCGCTACCGCGATGATCGGGTTGGTCAGAAAGGGAAAGAAATCCAGTGCCTGGTCGCTCGGCGGCTGCGACATGATGAGCAGGTCGTCGCGGCTCGCCGACAGGCGCCGCACCGCCTGGGCGTGGTTGACCACCACCAGCTGCAGGCTGACCTCCGGGTGCTGCTCGCGGAAGGCGGCGAACAGGTGCGGCACCAGGTGCTCGGCGCTGGACTCCACCGCCAGGCTGAGCTGGCCCTGCAGTGAGCCCTGCAGGTCGGAGAGCTGCATGTCCAGCACCTCCAGGCGGCCGAACACGTCCTCGCTGGCGCGCAGCAGCAGTTCGGCGGCGGGCGTCAGGTAGAGCTTCTTGGCCAGGTAGTCGAACAGCGGCTGGCCGAGCAGCTCTTCCAGCTGGCGGATCTGCAGGCTGACCGCCGGCTGGGTCAGCGCCATCTCCTCGGCGGCACGGCTGTAGGAGCGGCTCTCGCA
>JAJLLC010000018.1:0-49412 GCA_033838285.1 Pseudomonadaceae bacterium | reverse complement strand
CAGGAAGCGATCGGTGATGTAGCGGTGCGAGAGTTCCGCCGCGGCGACGATGGCCGGGTCGGTGATGTCCACGCCGTGGTGCACCTCGTACTTCTCCTGCAGGCCGCGCAGGATGGCGATGGTGGATTCCACCGTGGGCTCGTCCACCAGCACCTTCTGGAAGCGGCGTTCGAGGGCGGCGTCCTTTTCGATGTACTTGCGGTATTCGTCCAGCGTGGTGGCACCGATGCAGTGCAGCTCACCGCGGGCGAGCGCGGGCTTGAGCATGTTGCCGGCGTCGATGGCGCCCTCGGCCTTGCCGGCGCCGACCATGGTGTGCAGTTCGTCGATGAAGACGATGATGCGCCCTTCTTCCTGGGCGATGTCCTTGAGCACCGCCTTCAGGCGCTCCTCGAACTCGCCGCGGTACTTGGCGCCGGCCAGCAGTGCGGCCATGTCGAGCGAGAGCACCTTCTTGCCCTTGAGCGTCTCCGGCACTTCGTCATTGACGATGCGCTGGGCCAGGCCTTCGACGATGGCGGTCTTGCCCACGCCGGGCTCGCCGATCAGCACCGGGTTGTTCTTGGTGCGGCGCTGCAGGACCTGGATGGTGCGGCGGATCTCGTCGTCGCGACCAATCACCGGGTCGAGCTTGCCGTCCTCGGCGCGCTTGGTCAGGTCGACGCAGTACTTGTCCAGCGCCTGGCGCGACTCCTCGGCATTCGGGTCGTTGACCGCCTGGCCGCCGCGCAGGTTGGCGATGGCGTTCTCCAGCGCCTTCTTCGACACGCCCTGGGCCAGCAGCAGCTTGCCCAGCCGGGTGTTCTCATCCATGGCGGCGAGCAGCACCAGCTCGCTGGAGATGAACTGGTCACCCTTCTGCTGGGCCAGGCGGTCGGCCTGGTTGAGCAGGCGCGCCAGATCCTGCGACAGGTTCACGTCGCCGGTAGGATTCTGCAGCTTGGGCAGCTGGTCGAGCTCCTTGGTCAGGGCCTGACGCAGGGCCGCCACGTCGAAGCCGACCTGCATCAGCAGCGGCTTGATCGAGCCGCCCTGCTGCTCCAGCAGGGCCTGCATCAGGTGCAGCGGCTCGATGGCGGAATGGTCGAGGCCCACGGCGACGGACTGGGCGTCGGAGAGGGCCAGTTGCAGCTTGCTGGTGAGACGGTCGATGCGCATGAATATGTCCTTCCTTCGATGAGCGGGCCGGAGCGCTGAACTGCTCCCGATAGTGAAGCCCGGAATTGCTCTGTAGATGAGGACAGTTTCGGCCGATTCAAGCGTCGTCGCGTTGACGGAGGTCAGTCGGCCAGCCAGACCAGCGAGGCGAAACGCCCGGTGCGGGCGGCCCGGCGGTAGGAGAAGAAGCGCGGATCGCTGAAGGTATCCAGCCCGCCGCCATGCACGGCATCAATGCCGATAGCCGCCAGACGGATACGCGCCAGGGTGTAGAGATCGGCCAGGTACTTGCCGGCATTGGCGCTCGGCACGAAGGCCCGCTCGGCCTCGGCGTGCCGGGTAACGAAGGCCTCGCGCACCTCCGCGCCGACCTCGAAGGACTGCGGGCCTATGGCCGGCCCCAGCCAGACCAGCAGCTCGGCGGGCTCGACGCCGAGGGCGGCGACCGTATTCTCCAGCACGCCACCGGCCAGCCCGCGCCAGCCGGCATGGGCGGCGGCCACCCGGGTGCCGGCGCGGTCGCAGAACAGCGCCGGCAGGCAGTCGGCGGTCAGTACCGTGCAGGCAACACCAGGCGAGGTGCTCCAGCTGGCATCGGCGGCCGGCACCTGCCGGGGATCGGCCTCGACCACATCGGCGCTGTGCACCTGCTGCAGCCAGGCCGGGCGACAGCCCAGCGCCTCGACCAGCCGAGCGCGGTTGGCGGCGACAGCGGCGGGGTCGTCGTCGACATGATCGCCGAGGTTCAGGCCGTCGAAGGGTGCCTGGCTGACACCGCCGGCACGGGTGGTGACGCAGGCGCGCACGCTGGCCGGTGCCGGCCAGTCCGGCAGCAGCCAGTCAGACGAAGGATTCATTGTCCTGGCGCAGCAGCGACAGCAGCCAGACCAGATCCTCGGGCAGCGGCGACTCCCACTTCATGCGCTTGCCGGTGGCCGGATGCTCCAGCTCGAGGAAGCGCGCATGCAGGGCCTGGCGCGGGAACTCGCGCAGGGTCTGCACCAGGGTCGGGCTGGCCGCCGGCGGAATGCGGAAGCGCCCGGCGTAGAGTGGATCGCCCACCAGCGGGTAGCCGGCATGGGTCATGTGCACGCGGATCTGGTGGGTGCGCCCGGTCTCCAGCTTGACCCGCACATGGGTGTGCGAGCGGAAGCGCTCCAGCACCCGGTAGTGGGTCACGGCCGGCTTGCCGCCGTCGATCACCGCCATGCGCTGGCGGTTGGCCGAGCTGCGGCCGATCGGCGCGTCGATGGTGCTGCCGGCGGTAATCACGCCGATGCAGATGCACTCGTAGATGCGGCTGACCGTGCGCTTCTGCAGCTGGTCGACCAGCCTGGTCTGCGCCTGCAGGGTCTTGGCCACCACCATCAGGCCGGTGGTGTCCTTGTCCAGGCGGTGGACGATGCCGGCGCGCGGCACGTTGACGATGTCCGGCACGTGGTGCAGCAGGGCGTTGAGCAGGGTGCCATCGGCATGCCCGGCGGCCGGGTGGACCACCAGGCCGGCCGGCTTGTCGATCACCAGCAGGTGCTCGTCCTCATAGACGATGTTCAGCGGGATGTCCTGCGCCACCCACTCGCCCTGGGCCTCCTGCTCGGCCTGCAGGTCGAGCACGGCGCCGCTGTGGACGATGTCCTTGGGCCGCAGCACGGCGCCGTCGACGGTCAGCCGGCCCTCCTTGATCCAGCCGGACAGGCGCGAGCGCGAATACTCGTCGAACAGCTGGGCGGCGACCTGGTCGAGGCGCTGGCCACCGAGGTCGGACGGCACTTCGGCGGTGAGTTGGATGAGCTGATCGGAGTCTTCGGACATGGGCTGCTGCGGAGGGCGGTGCGGCTTTTGGTTTCGGCGGCACGCTGTGGTTAAATACGGCGTCTTTGTCCCGGCCATTTCCGGGGCGCTCATCATAACAGGACGGCCGAGGCCTAGACAGCCGCCGTCACAGGGACGCAAGCCACCATGCAAGTGAAACACCTGCTGCTGATCGCCACCCTCGCCCTCACCGCCGCCTGCTCGTCCAACAAGCCGGAAGTGGACGAAAACCTCAGCGAGACCGAGCTGTACCAGCAGGCCCAGGACGATCTCGACAACAGCAGCTACAACAACGCCATCGCCAAGCTCAAGGCCCTGGAATCGCGCTATCCCTTCGGCCGCTATGCCGAACAGGCGCAGCTCGAGCTGATCTACGCCTACTACAAGAACGTCGAGCCGGAAGCCGCCAAGGCCTCCGCCGAGCGCTTCATCCGCCTGCACCCGCAGCATGCCAACGTCGACTACGCCTACTACCTCAAGGGCCTGGCCTCCTTCGACCAGGACCGCGGCCTGATCGCCCGCTTCATCCCGCTCGACCTGACCAAGCGCGACCCGGGCGCGGCGCGCGACTCGTTCAACGAGTTCGCCCAGCTCACCAGCCGCTTCCCCAACAGCCGCTACGCGCCGGACGCCAAGGCGCGCATGATCTACCTGCGCAACCTGCTGGCCGCCTACGAGATTCACGCCGCCCACTACTACCTGTCGCGCCAGGCCTATGTCGCCGCCGCCAACCGCGGCCGCTACGTGGTGGAAAACTTCCAGGAGACCCCGGCCGTGGCCGATGGCCTGGCCGTGATGGTCGAGGCTTACCAGCGCCTGGAGCTGAACGAGCTGGCCAGCACCAGCCTGGAGACCCTCAAGCTCAACTATCCGGACCACCCGAGCCTGGTCGACGGCCAGTTCGTGCCGCGCGAGCAGGAGGCCGACAACCGCTCCTGGCTGGCCAAGGCCACCCTCGGCCTGATCGAGTCCGACGCGCCGCTGCCGCCCGGCGAGACTCGCGCCAGCCAGGATGTGATCCGCCAATACGAGGATGCCAAGGAGCAGATTCCGGACGAACTGCTGCCGGAGAATCAGGACGAGATCGAGGAAGACCTGGACAGCGAAGCCGAGGCCAACGCCGGCGAGCGCTCCTGGTTCAGCTACATGACCTTCGGCCTGTTCGACTGAAAGCGCAGCGCATGCATGCAAGGGGAGGCCAGGGCCTCCCCTTTTTCATGCCTGCCGCACAGGAACGCCGCAGAACTGCTGCGCCGCGGCGGCGCACTTGGCTAAACTGCCCCTTTGCCAACAAGAAGAGTCCGCCATGTTCCGTCTGCTGTTCTGGATCGCCGTGATCGCCGCCGCCGTCTGGCTCTGGCGGCGCTTCAAACGCCCCGCCGCGCCGAGCGCCGACACCGCGCAACAGGACCCGGCGCCCATGGTGCGCTGCGCCCAGTGCGGCGTGCACGTGCCGCGCGACCAGGCCCTGGCGCAGGGCGAGCGCTGGTACTGCAGCCAGGCGCACCTGCAACAGGGCTCGCCGCGGCAGTGAGCGACGCAGAACTGACCCTCGGCGGCATCCCCGGCCGGCGCATCCTGCGCCTGTACAACCTGTATCGGGTCACGGTCGGCCTGGCCCTGGTGCTGCTGATTTCCAGCCAGCTCGACAGCGAGCTTCTGCAGCTGGCCCACCAGGAACTGTTCCGCTACGGCAGCTGGAGCTACCTGATCCTCAACGTGCTGATGGCGGCGCTGATTCAGCGGCCGCGCCATCTGGCGCAGATCTTCGCCCTGGCACTGCTCGACGTGCTGCTGCTGTGCGCCCTGTTCTACGCGGCCGGCGGCACGCCCAGCGGCATCGGCAACCTGCTGGTGGTGGCAGTGGCCATCGCCAACATTCTGCTGCGCGGGCGCATCGGCCTGCTGATCGCCGCCGTGGCCGCCATCGGCATGCTCAGCCTGACCTTCTACCTGAGCCTGTCGCGCCCGGCCGCCACCGCCCAGTTCGTCCAGGCCGGCGCCCTCGGCGCGCTGAGCTTCGCCGCGGCGATCTTCCTCCAGGGCCTGACCCGACGCCTGCAGCAGAGCGAGAGCCTGGCGGAGCAGCGGGCGGTCGACGTCGCCAGCCTGGAGGCGCTCAACGCCCTGATCCTGCAGCGCATGCGCACCGGCATCCTGGTGCTGGACAAGCAGCACAGGGTGCTGCTGGCCAACCAGGGCGCGCTGACCATGCTCGGCCGCAGCAAGCTGGAGCACAAGGTGCTCGACCCCTTCTGCCCGCAGCTGGTGCAGCGCCTGCAGCAATGGCAGCACAACCCGACCCTGCGCCCGCAGAGCCTGCAGTCGATGCCCGACGGCCCGCTGCTGCAGCCCAGCTTCATCCCCCTGCAGCGCGGCGAGGAGCAGCACACCCTGATCTTCCTGGAAGACATCTCGCAGATCACCCAGCAGGCCCAGCAGCTCAAGCTCGCTTCCCTGGGCCGTCTGACCGCCGGCATCGCCCACGAGATCCGCAACCCCCTGGGCGCGATCAGCCACGCCGCGCAGCTGCTGCAGGAGTCGGAGGCACTGGAAGGGCCGGATCGGCGCCTGGCGCAGATCATCCAGGACCACTCGCGACGCATGAACCTGGTTATCGAGAACGTCCTGCAGCTGTCGCGCCGGCGCCAGGCCGAGCCACAGCTGCTCGACCTGAAGTACTGGCTGCACCGCTTCGCCAGCGAGTTCCGCAGCACCCAGGCCAGCCCCGAGCAGACCCTGCACCTGGAAACCGCCGGCGGCAGCCTGCAGACGCGCATGGACCCGCACCAGCTGACCCAGGTGCTGAGCAACCTGGTGCAGAACGGCCTGCGCTACAGTGCGCAGAAGCACCGGCAGGGTCAGGTCTGGCTGAGGCTGTACCGCGACGCCGAGAGCGACCTGCCGACCCTGGAAGTGCTGGACGACGGCCCCGGCGTGCCGCCCGACCAGGTACAGCACATCTTCGAACCCTTCTACACCACCGACAACAAGGGCACCGGCCTGGGCCTGTACATCTCCCGCGAACTGTGCGAAAGCAACCAGGCGCGCCTCGACTACAAACCGCGCGAAGGCGGCGGCAGCTGCTTCCGCATCACCTTCGCCCACCCACGCAAGCTGAGCTGAACATGAGCACCCGGCAGAGAGCCCTGATCGTCGACGACGAACCCGACATCCGCGAACTCCTGGAGATCACCCTGGGGCGCATGAAGCTCGACACGCGCAGCGCGCGCAACGTCAAGGAGGCCCGCGACTGGCTGGCGCGCGAGCCCTTCGACCTGTGCCTGACCGACATGCGCCTGCCCGACGGCACCGGCCTGGAGCTAGTGCAGCACATCCAGCAGCGCCATGCCCAGGTGCCAGTGGCGATGATCACCGCCTACGGCAGCCTGGACACCGCGATCAACGCGCTCAAGGCCGGCGCCTTCGACTTCCTCACCAAGCCGGTGGATCTCGGCCGCCTGCGCGAACTGGTGGCCACCGCCCTGCGCCTGCGCAGCGGCGAGAGCACCGAAGCGCCGCAGGACACCCGCCTGCTCGGCGAATCGCCACCGATGAAGACCCTGCGCGGGCAGATCCAGAAACTGGCGCGCAGCCAGGCGCCGGTCTACATCAGCGGCGAGTCCGGCAGCGGCAAGGAACTGGTCGCCCGCCTGATCCACGAACAGGGCCCGCGCGCGGAAAAGCCCTTCGTCCCGGTCAACTGCGGCGCCATCCCCTCGGAACTGATGGAGAGCGAGTTCTTCGGCCACAAGAAGGGCAGCTTCACCGGCGCCATCGAGGACAAGCAGGGCCTGTTCCAGGCCGCCAACGGCGGCACCCTGTTCCTCGACGAAGTGGCCGACTTGCCCCTGAGCATGCAGGTCAAGCTGCTGCGCGCGATCCAGGAGAAGGCCGTACGTGCCGTCGGCGGCCAGCAGGAAATGGTGGTGGACGTGCGCATCCTCTGCGCCACACACAAGGACCTGGCCGCCGAGGTGGCCGCCGGACGCTTCCGCCAGGACCTGTTCTACCGTCTCAACGTCATCGAACTGCGCGTGCCGCCGCTGCGCGAGCGCCGCGAGGACATCCCGCTACTAGCCGACACCATGCTCAGGCGCCTGGCCGAGGGCAGCGGCCTGCCGGCCGCCAGGCTGACCGCCGAAGCCCTGGACAAGCTCAAGTGCTACCGCTTCCCCGGCAACGTGCGCGAGCTGGAGAACATGCTGGAGCGCGCCTACACCCTGTGCGAGGACGACCTGATCCAGGCCGCCGACCTGCGCCTGGCCGAGGCGACAGCGGCCGCCGAGGCCGGTGAGGCCTCGCTGGCACAGATCGACAACCTGGAAGACTACCTAGAAGAGATCGAGCGCAAGCTGATCATGCAGGCGCTGGAGGAAACCCGCTGGAACCGCACCGCCGCCGCCCAGCGCCTGGGCCTGACCTTCCGCTCCATGCGCTACCGCCTGAAGAAGCTGGGCATCGACTGACTTGCCGCCCCCTGCCTTCAGGGGAGAGGGCTACGAAGAGGGGCAAAGCCGCCCAGCGGGATCGTAGGGTGCCGGATCGACAATCGGCGCCTCGCCCAGCATCAGGTTCTTCAGCAGCTCGCAGGATGCCGGCGCCAGCACCAGGCCGTTGCGGTAATGGCCGCAGTTCAGCCACAGCCCCGGGTATTGCGGCACCTCGCCGATGAAGGGAATGCCCTCGGGCGAGCCGGGCCGCAACCCCGCCCAGTGCCCGACCACCTCGGCCTCGGCCAGCGCCGGCAGCAACTCCTCGGCGGAAGCCCGGAGACTGGCCAGCGCGACCTCGGTCGGCGTCTTGTCGAAACCCACATGCTCCAGGGTGCTGCCGACCAGGATGTGCCCATCGCGCCGCGGAATCGCGTAGCGCCCCTTGGCCAGCACCATGGCCGGCAGGAAGCCCTCGGCACACTTGTACAGAATCATCTGCCCCTTGACCGGTTCGACCGGCAGATCCAACCCCAGCGTCGCCAACAACTGACCGCTCCAGGCACCAGCGGCGAGGACGACCGCATCACCGCGAATTTCCCCACGCGAAGTCTGTACCCCCGCAACCCGCCCCTGCTCCAGCAGAAACCTCTGGACCGGGACATGTTCGAGCAACTGCACATTGGCCATCGCCTCGAGCGTGCCACGCAGCGCCTTGATCAGCCGTGGATTGCGCACATTGGCGACACCTGCCATGTATAGGGCACGCTCAAAACCGCCCCCAAGCCCCGGAACAGCCTGATAGACCCGCGTAATAGCCTGGCGAGTCAACGGCCGCCGGCTCCGCTCCGCCCACTGCAGGGCATCGCCTTCATCTTCGAGGTCCAGCCAGTACAACCCGGTAACATGCACCTCAGGATCCACTTCACTGCGCCGGGCGAGCAGGTCGGCGAGCTGCGGGTAGAAATCCTGCGACCACTGCGCCAGCGCCGTGACCGGAGCGGGGTAGCGCCAGGGGTAGAGCGGCGAGACTATCCCACCACCCGCCCAGGACGCTTCTCGACCACAGGCCTGTGCATCCAGAAGAGCGACCTCGCACCCCATGGAAGCCAGCTGGTAAGCGCTCAACAAACCGACCGCACCGCCACCCACTACCAGTACCCGCACCGTTCCCCCTTGGCATTGCTGCAGTTTCGACTAGTCTGAATCCGACCCTTCTGGCACGGACGCTGGAATCATGATGAATCGCACTCGTGGCATCGGCCTGCTAGAGCTGATGACCGGGCTGGCTGTCGCCGGCATTCTGCTCTCCCTCGCGCTGCCCGGCTTAGCCGCGCTGCTGCGCCATCAACACAAGGCGCAGGACACCAACCAGCTGCTCAGCCTACTGCATTTCGCTCGCACCGAGGCCGTGCTGTCGCGCCGCACCATAGGCATCTGCTCGGGAAGGGCTACCTGCAGTGGCTCTACGCACTGGCAGGAAGGGTTGCTGGTCTTCGTCGACACCGACCTGAATGGTCGATTGGACGCCCACGAGGAGCTGTTAAGGCACGAGCCGCTCCCCTCGGATACCCGCTGGCTCTGGCAAAGCTTCCAGAAGCGCAGCTACATCCTGTTCGAAGCCGATGGCACCACTCGCGCCCTGAATGGCACCTTCACCCTCTGCCGCGGCACGACCGCATTCAACGAGGTGGTAGTCAATCTGATCGGCCGAGTGAGAACTCAATCACCCTCCGCTAGCAGCGCCTGCTCCTGAGATGCACTTCGTCGCACTATCCGCTCGCCGGTCGTCATACGCTAGCTTCCAGACATCAGTCCATTAGCCTGCGCGCTGAAGACTTCCGGAAACCGTCAGATGAAGCGCACCCTCAAGGGATTCACCCTGATCGAACTGATGCTAGTGATCGCTCTGATCGCCATCCTCGCAGGGATTGGTTTGCCTGCATTTCGCCAGATGATCCTCAACAACCGGATCGTGAATACGGCCAACCATCTGCTGGCGACGATGCAGCTGGCTCGTAGCGAGGCGGCCACTCAGCGCCGGCAGATCACCGTCTGCCCGAGCACCAATCAGACGAGCTGCGCCGGCAACAACACCTGGACTCCTGGCGCCGTCGTGCTGCAAGGCGCCAATGTCGTGCGCTTGATGCCGCCAGCGGCCACCGATGTCACCATCGCCTCGGCCAGCAACCAGGTGGTATTCGATGTCACCGGCCAACTCTCCCCTCTCGCGGCAATCACTCTCAGCGTCGAAGACGCCCGCGGTGTGGGGGCCAACTCGCGCACCATCTGCATCAGCCTGCTGGGCAGAGCCAGCATAGTGCGGGGGAATGAGGTATGCCCATGATTCGCCATAACGCCAGGGGCTTCACCCTGATAGAGCTGCTGATCGCACTGCTCGTTCTCGCCATCGGCCTGCTTGGCATGGCTACGCTGATGATGGCCAGCCTGCAGACCAGCCAGGGCGCCTCCCAACGTAGCGCCGCCACCGTGGCAGCCTATGATCTGGTGGAGCGCATGCGTACCAACCGCGCCACCGCGGTCAGCGCCAACTCCCCCTATACCACCGCCCCAGCTACCGTCGATCTGCCTGCCTCGGATTGCTTCGAGCATGACGCCACTACGGGTTGCGACGCCGATGAAATGGCCGAGTTCGACCTGGCTACCTGGTGGGACGAGCTGCAAACGGCTATCCCGGGAGCTACGGCAACGGTTCAACAGATTGCTGGCGCCAACGAAAGTTTCTGCATTGTGATCTTCTGGCAGGAGCCGGGAGTTGCGAACACCGCTAATACACAGGAGGCCACGCCCTGCGGCCAGGCCCCAGCAGGCCGCGCCTTCTATCGCCTGCAGGTGACCCTATGACCGATACCCGCACTCAGTCAGGCTTCTCCCTGATCGAACTGATGGTAGCCATCCTCATCAGCTCGATTCTGCTGCTCGGGGTTCTGGAGCTTTTCACCAACACCAGTCGCACCGACCGCACCAGCAACGAACTGGCCCGCGTTCAGGAAAACGGTCGCCTGGTCATGGAGTTGCTCTCCCGGGAGGCGCGGCGCGCCGGCTACCAGGGTTGCGTGGCGGCCTCGAACACCACCACGGATGGCGGCGTAACCTACCCAAACGATGCCATCGCCGGAACCGCCACCAGCCTTACCTTCCGCTATGCGCGCCCGACTGCCGGCGGCACCTTTCCCAACAGGGACTGCGACAACAGCGCCCTGGCCGGCTACCAGATCACCTTCAGCAATTGCGGCGACAATCTTTGCGTGACCGCACCGGATATCGGCAACAACCAGCAATTGGTCAACAACGCCAATATCACCAATATCGACTTTATCGAGCCCTGCGGTGCCGGCACCTGCCTGCGTGCCGCGGCGGATGCCGACTTCGCCTTGACCACCAAACTGCAAGTCACCCTCGCCGTAAGCGATGCGGCCGGCGAATTCGATCAACCGCGCACCTTTACATCGGTCATCGAACTGAGGAACCGCCTGTGAAAGCCCTGCCCCGTCGACAGCAAGGCGTCGCCCTGCTGGTTAGCCTGGTGTTGCTGCTGTTGCTGACCATCCTCGCCATCACGGCCGCGCGCACCTCCTCGCTGCAGCAGCGCATGGCCAGCAATGCCCAGGAACAAAATTCGGCCTTCCAGGCGGCCGAGAGCGGCTTGTCGCGCTGGATAACCCTGTTCAACTCGGGAGCGACCATACCGGCCAGCGAGACCAATGGCGATGGTTCCGTATTTCGCCTGGACGACCCGCCTGTGGAAATCCAGGCCAACTGCCTGTTCGGCTCGGTCGGCACCAGCGGCTTCGTTTTCGATTGCTACCACGTCACCAGCACCGCCACTTCCGCCGATGGCACCGCCAGAGCGCGCCATCAGATCGGCTACCTGACCCGTACCGGTCAGTAAAGCCCCAGGAGTACGCCATGAAAAGCACCCAACACTACCTCCGCAGCGCACTCGCCAGCTTCATCGGCGGCCTGCTGGTCTGCAGCGCATCCGTCAGCTACGCCGACGACACCGAGATCTTCTTCGGCGGCCCCTCCATCGACGATGGCGTACGCCCCAACGTGCTGTTCATTCTGGACAACTCGGGCTCGATGGCCTGGAGCACCACCGATCAGGACCCGCCGAACCGCACGGGCGAGGTGGCACGCATGCAGGTGCTCAAAGACTCCTTCGCCACCATCATCAACCAGGCCGGCGCCATCAACGCGGGCATCATGGTGCTGAACGCCCGCAACGAGTACAACAACTCGCGCATGGTCTACCCGGTGAGCTACCTCAACGACCCGCTGCCCAGCTCGGTACAGCAGGTCGCCAGTACTCCGCAGATACTGGTCAGTGGCGATGACGCCACCCAGTGGAGCAATGCCGCCAGCGCCATCGTCGACGAGCCGACCCTGCCGATGGGCGAGTTCGTGGTGCCGGGCAATGCCAACGCATCCTTCACCCTGACCACCGCCAACGCCTTCCTGCAGGGCGATGGCCGCTCCTGCATCCTGGAAGAGGACCTGGCCTCCAATCCCAGGAACAGAGACTGTCGTGATATCGACCAGGCCCAGCTCGGCCTGAACGAAGACGACTACGGCATCGCCCTGATGTACTTCTCGGGGCTGGCCATTCCCGCCAGCAGTACCGTGGCGTCGGCGACCCTGACCATCCACCCGCAGAATGACCGCAGCTTCGGCTTCGACCCGCGCGTTTCGGTCGAGGAAGGCAAGACGGCAGCTCCGCTCAACGATAGCAACAGACTAAATGATCGCGACTTCACCAATTGGCGCGATCTGCCCGACACTACCTGGGCCGTAGGCACCCCTGTAGTGCTGGATATCACGCAGGAAATCAACAATCTGCGCGGCCTCTCCCCGGCCTCCGCGAACGTGGAAAACCTGGTTCTGCGGCTTTACGGTGAGCACGGCAGCAGTCGCATCATCTGCATGCGCACTGGTACCGGGTGCACGGCGGACGAACTGCCCGTTCTCAATATCACCTACACCTCGACCGCGCCCAGCACCACTAGCCGTGATGCTGCACTGCGCTTCCAGAATGTGGGCATTCCTCAGGGCGCCACCATCACCTCGGCGCGCATCGACTTCGTTCCGGTAACCGACAGCACCACTCCCGTTACCTTCCAGATCCGTGCCGAGAACGCCAACGATGCGGCGGTATTCTCCAACTCCACCAACCTGGCTTTGCGTAGCAAGGGTGCCGCAGTAGTGACCTGGGAAGCCGAGGAATGGCAGGTCAGCAGTCCGCCCACTCACGTCCAGGGCCCGAATGTCACCGACCTGGTGCAAAGCGTGGTGAGCCAGGCAGGCTGGTGCGGCAACAACGCCATGGCCTTCCATTTCGACCATACCGCTGGCAGCGGTACCCGCACGGCTTACAGCATCGATGGCGCCGCAGGACTGCAGCCCACGTTGACTGTGAGTTACACAGGCGGCGAAGGCGGTTGCCTCAACCCGATCATCGAAGCTTCGGTCATCGACGCCAACGACGACGCCTTCGAGGAAAGCGATGGCGATATGGTGCTCACAGGCGCCACCCTGCCCGTGGACAGTGGCCGCTTCGCCGCGCGCTTCCAGGGCATTCCCCTCGTGAATGGTGCGCAGATTCTCGATACCCAGCTGATAGTCACGCCAGCCAATACGGTAAGCGGTGCCAACGTCACCAGCACGGTGCGTTTCGAAAATTCAGCCAACGCCGCGGTCATCAGCAACAACGATGACAACATCAGGGACCGTAACGACACGACAGACACCAGCTGCCTATTCGACAACTGGGTAGCCGGGCAGCCCGTCACCTGCAATGCCTCTGGCCTGACCAGCGGCCTGCAAGGCATCGTCAACCTGGGCGCCTGGGCTCCCGGCAACTCGCTGCTGGCGATGTTCGTTCAGTCGAGCAACAGCTCCCTGGATGTTACGGCCTACGAGACCAACCCCGCCCAGTCCATCAAACTGCGCATTAAGGTCCGTAATGGTGGCCTGGCGAGCAGTACCTACACGGTACGTCAGCACCTCAATGCCCTGGTGCAGTCCATGGTTGCCAGCGGCAATACACCTGTAATCCCCACTTACAGGGAGGCTGCACAGTATCTGCGCGGAGAGCGCTCTGGCTTCGACAGCCCGATCACCAGTGCATGCCAACCGACCCATGTAGTCCTACTCACGGACGGTCAGGCCAACAACAACAACAGCACAGCCAAGGATGCTATCGCCTCTTGGGCTGGCAGTTGCTCGACGCCATTGGTCAGCACTGGAGACGACCCAGGTTTCGCGGATAGTGCCAGTACACCCGATGGCGAAATCTGTGGCCGCAAGTTGGCAGAATGGCTGGCTCTTACCGACCAGTCATCACTGGGCGGCGACAGCTTCATCAACACCCACACCATCGGCTTTGCCCTCAATGTCCTCAGCGACAACGGCCCGCAGACCTTCCTCAACGAAGTGGCCGACAACGGCAATGGCGGCGCCTACGAGGCCAGCAACGCCAGCGAGCTGACCAAGGCGTTCAGCGACATCCTCAAGAGCGTGCAGGATGTCGACACCTCCTTCGTCAGCGCCAGCGCACCGGTCAACTCCTTCGAGCGGCAGAACAATAAGGACGAGCTGTATTTCTCCCTGTTCAGCCCGGAGCTGAACAACCGCTGGCCCGGCAACCTCAAGCGCTATCGTTTCGCCATCCTCGACGACCAGGGCAACCTCAACCCGCGCATCGTCGACCAGGTAGGCCGCGATGCCGTCGACCTGAACACCGGCAAATTCTCCAGCGCAGCCCGCAGCTTCTGGTCCACCCAGAATGACGGCAACGACACCGCTGCCGGCGGTGCCGCCTCGAAGCTGCCGCTGTCCGGCAGCCGCAATCTCTACACCTACATCGGCACATCCCCTGGCGGCACCGGGATCAGCCTCAGCAGCCACCCGTTGAACAGTGGCAACGCCAATATCACCAAGGCCATGCTGGGCAATGCCGGGATGAGCGATGCTACTCGTACCGAACTGCTCAACTATATCCGTGGCGTGGAGCCGCCCAGCAATACCGAGCGCAAGGCCATCGGCTCGCCGATCCACTCCTCGCCTCGCCTGGCCACCTATAGCTGCCTGACGCCCAATGCCACCGATAGCAGCAAGTGTGACGTGGACGACCAGACGGCCTTTGTCGGCAGCAACGAAGGCTTCATACATGCCTTCAACACCAATACCGGCGTGGAACAGTTCGCCTTCATGCCGGAAGAGCTGCTGGACAACGTCGCCAAGCTCAAGGCCAACGCCAGCACCAGCTCCTCCAACCCGCTGCCCTATGGCATGGACAGCCCGGTGACCCTCTGGGTCAACGATGCAAACGGCGATGGCAAGGTGCTGGACAACTCGACCGACACCAGCCCGCAAACTGGCGAGTTCGTTTACGCCTACGCCACCATGGGACGCGGCGGGCGCGGCCTCTATGCCCTCGACGTGACCATCCGCAGCAACCCGAAGATGCTCTGGTTCATCAAGGGCGGCGAAACCCCCGGCTTCGCCAAGCTGGGCCAGACCTGGTCGGCACCGGTCAAGACCAGGATCAAGGTAGGCACCACCGACACCGACGTACTCATCTTCGCGGGAGGCTACGACACCAACCAGGACAATGTGCGCGAACTCTCCCCCGACAGCATGGGCAATGCGCTCTATGTGGTTAATGCCAGAACGGGTGCACTGATCTGGTCCGCCAGCAACGAGGCGACCAATGCCAGTGCCAGCGAAGGCCACCGCTCGCTGAGCAAGATGCTCTACAGCATCCCGGCCAACCTTCGCGTGATCGACCTGCAGACCGCGCCTACCGGCGTACTGGTTTCCGATCCGGATAAGCTGGCCGACCAGATCTTCGTCGGCGACATGGGCGGCCAGGTCTGGCGTTTCCACATCAACAACGGCCAGACCGGCGCAGGCCTGATCACCGCGGGGGGAACCGCCGGAGATGGGGTATTCGCCAATGTGTTGCCCAGCAACTACAACAGCCTCGACCTGCTGGGCAAACGCACCAACCTGCGCCGCTTCTATAACGAGGCGGATGTGGCCCTGTTGAACTCCAATGGCAAACTGAGTCTGTCGGTCAACATCGGCTCCGGCTGGCGCGGCCACCCGCTCAACACCGACGCGCTGGACCGCTTCTACTCGCTGCGCACCAGCAACCTGACCGACCCCAGCGGCGGCGAGGGTACCCTGACCGAGAGCGACCTGCTGGATGTCACCAGCAACCTGTCGCCCACCGCGGCTCAGCTAGGCACTCTCGACCTCTCGGGCGACGATCCGAACGATGTCAGCGACGATCTGGTGAAAGGCGGCTGGTACATCAGCTTCTCGGCCAACGCTGGTGAGAAGGTGCTGACCCGGGCCCTGACCGCCGGTAGCGACAACACCCTGTTCTTCAGCACCTACGAGCCCGCCTCCGGTGTCAGCAACAGCTGCGAACCCTCCTTCGGTACGGCCCGCGGCTATGCGGTCAACCTCCTGGACGGCAGCCCCTACGAGATAGCCGACCCCAACAATCCGAGCGCCAATGATCGCTTCCAGGAACTGGCCATCCCCGGCATTCCGCCGCAGCCGGAACTGATCTGCATCGGTGACCAGTGCTTCGTGATCAAGGGGCCGGGCGACATCGAGGAAGTGGAGATGCCCAAGTTGGGCAAGATGTACTGGATCGACAGAACGGACGTGGACTAAGGACTCGTTATGAATAAGCAGAGCCTACAGGGCTTCACTTTGATCGAACTGATGATCGTCATCGCGCTCATCGCCGTGATAGTTGCCATCGCGCTGCCCAACTATCAGGGCTATGTGGCACGCACGGTTTGCGAGGATGCCAAGGGCGTGCTGGCCGGAGCAGGCAGTGCACTGGAGCGCTTCCGTGCCCAGAACAACACCTATGTCGGTGCCGATCTCGCGGCACTGGGCTACAACCAGAGCCCCGTCGATGGAAACGCTCAGTTCAATATCACGATGAGAAACCTGGACTGTGCCGCCGGCGCCCATACGCAGGCCACCAGCTACTGTCTGGTCGCCACGCCGGCGGCCGGTGGTCGCCTCAACGGCCGAGGCACCCTGACCCTCACTTCCACCGGTATTCGCGGGGCAACGGGTGACCTGGCCACGGCGGATGTCTGGAATAGCAGCTGTAGAGGACTCTGAAGCAGAAACAACAAGGCCGCACATGTGCGGCCTTGTTGTTTAGAGCGCCTTGACCCGCAACTCCTTCGGCATCGAGAAGGTCACATTCTCCGGCCGGCCATCCAGCTCTTCCGCGCCGACCGCCCCCCACTCGCGCAATTGTTCCACCACCCCACGCACCAGCACTTCGGGTGCCGAAGCACCGGCAGTGATGCCGATACGCGACTTGTCCTCGAACCACGACTGGCGCAGATCCTCCGCTCCATCGATGAGGTAAGCCGGCGTGCCGATGCGTTCGGCCAGCTCGCGCAGGCGGTTGGAGTTGGAACTGTTGGGGCTGCCGACCACCAGCACCAGATCGCACTCGGCGGCCAGTTGCTTGACCGCATCCTGGCGGTTCTGGGTGGCGTAGCAGATGTCGTCCTTGCGCGGGCCGCCGATGGAGGGGAACTTGGCGCGCAGAGCGTCGATGACCTTGCTGGTGTCGTCCATCGACAGGGTGGTCTGGGTGACGAAGGCCAGGTTCTCCGGATTCCGTACCTGCAGGGCCGCCACGTCTGCTTCGTCTTCCACCAGGTAGATGGCGCCGCCGTTGCTGGCGTCGTACTGACCCATGGTGCCTTCGACTTCCGGATGGCCCTCGTGGCCGATCAGGATGCATTCGCGACCATCGCGACTGTAGCGGGCGACTTCCATGTGCACCTTGGTCACCAGCGGGCAGGTCGCGTCGAACACCTTGAGGCCGCGGCGCTCCGCTTCCTGGCGCACGGCCTGGGACACGCCGTGGGCGCTGAAGATGACGATGGTGTCGTCCGGCACCTGGTCCAGCTCCTCGACGAAGACCGCACCGCGCGCGCGAAGGTCCTCGACCACGAACTTGTTGTGCACCACTTCGTGACGCACGTAGATCGGCGCGCCGAACACTTCCAGGGCCCGATTGACGATCTCGATGGCGCGATCGACGCCGGCGCAGAAGCCGCGGGGATTGGCGAGTTTGATTTGCATGCTGGGAATCTCGGCGCGCGATGGAGGCGATGGGGAGAGTCTACGCCTCTCCCCGCTGAAGCGGATCAGAGCGGGCGGACCTCGATGATCTCCACATCGAAGCTCAGGGTCTTGCCGGCCAGGGGATGGTTGAAGTCGATGGTCACCTGCTGCTCGTCGAAGGCCTTGACCACCCCCGGCAGCTCGGCATTGGCGGCATCGTTGAAGATGATCAGCAGCCCCTCGGACAACTCCATGTCCTGGAACTGGCTGCGCGGCATCACCTGCACGTTCTGCGGGTTGGGCTGGCCGAAGGCGTTCTCCGGTTCGATCTGCAGGCTGCGCTTGTCGCCGGCCTTGAAGCCGTAGAGCGCCGCCTCGAAGCCCGGCAGCAGGTTGCCGTCGCCGACCCTGAAGGTGGCCGGCTGCTTGTCGAAGGTGCTGTCGACCACATCGCCGTTTTCCAGCTTGAGGGCGAAATGCAGGGTGACTTCCCTGTCCGGGCCGATACGCAGCTCTTGGGTGAGAGACTCAGTCATGCGCGGGTTCTCCGGACTTCTTGCTCTTGAACATATCCAGCGCCAGCATCACGGCGCCGACGGTGATGCCGCTGTCGGCCAGGTTGAACGCCGGGAAGTAGTAACGGTTCTGCCAGTGCACCAGGATGAAATCGACCACATGACCGAGCACCACACGGTCGTACAGGTTGCCCAGCGCGCCACCGAGCACCAGGGCCAGGGCCACGGCCAGCCAGGTCTCGTCGGCCTTCAGGCGCTTCATCCACACCACCAGCACGGCACTCACGCCGACCGCGATGGCAGCGAAGAACCAGCGCTGCCAGCCCGACTCGCCGGCCAGGAAGCTGAAGGCGGCGCCACGGTTGTACACATGGGTCCAGTCGAAATAACCGTCGATCACCATGACCCGCTGGCCGTACTCCAGCACCTGCAGCACGATCTGCTTGCTGCCCTGGTCGAGGACGAACACCAGCACGGCCAGCCACAGCCAGGCCAGGCGGCCGAAGCGCGAGGCGTCAGACATGCTTGCGCACCTCGCCCGCGCCTTCGATGTTGCTCACGCAGCGCTGGCACAGCTCCGGATGGGCGGCGTTGCTGCCCACATCGGCACGGAAGTGCCAGCAGCGCCCGCACTTGGCGTGCGCCGACTTGACGATCTTCAGCTTCAGACCGGGCACCTCGGTGGCCACCGCGTCGGCCGGCGCATCGGCCAGCGGCGCGACGGTGGCGGCGGAGGTGATCAGGGCGAAACGCAGCTCGTCGTCGAGCTTGGCCAGGGACTGCTGCAGCGCCTCGTCGCCATACAGGGTGACCTCGGCCTGCAGGTTGCCGCCGATGGCCTTGCTGTTGCGCAGGTTCTCCAGCTCCTTGTTCACCGCGGCACGCACCTCGGTCAGCTGCTCCCAGTAGGCGCGATCCAGCTCGAAGCCTTCCGGCAGACGATCGAGGCCTTCGTACCAGGTGTTGAGCATCACCGACTCGTTGCGGCTGCCCGGCAGGAAGGACCAGATCTCGTCGGCGGTGAAGGCCAGGATCGGCGCGATCCAGCGCACCAGCGCCTCGGCGATGTGGTACTGCGCGCTCTGGCAGGAGCGGCGCGCCTGGCTGTTGGCGGCAGTGGTGTACTGGCGGTCCTTGATCACGTCCAGGTAGAAGCCGCCCAGCTCCTGCACGCAGAAGTTGTGCACCTTGGAGTAGACGTTCCAGAAGCGGTATTCGCCGTAGGCCTCGATGATCTCCGCCTGCAGGCGCGCGGCGGCGTCCACCGCCCAGCGGTCGAGGTCGAGCATCTGCTCGGCCGGCAGCAGGTCCTTGGCCGGGTCGAAGTCGCCGAGGTTGGCCAACAGGAAGCGCATGGTGTTGCGGATACGCCGGTAGGCGTCGGCGCTGCGCTGCAGGATGACCTTGGACACGGCCATCTCGCCGGAATAGTCGGTGGCCGAGACCCACAGGCGCAGGATGTCGGCGCCCAGGCTGTCGGTCACTTCCTGCGGGGCGATCACGTTGCCCAGGGACTTGGACATCTTGCGGCCGTTCTCGTCCACGGTGAAACCATGGGTCAGCAGCGCCTTGTAGGGCGCATGGCCGTCGATGGCGCAGCCGGTCAGCAGGGACGAATGGAACCAGCCGCGGTGCTGGTCGGAGCCCTCCAGGTAGAGGTCGGCGCGCGGGCCGACCTCGTGGCCCAGCGGGTGCGAACCACGCAGCACATGCCAGTGGGTGGTGCCGGAGTCGAACCAGACGTCCAGGGTGTCGCTGATCTTGTCGTAGTCGGCGGCTTCACTGCCGAGCAGCTCGGCGGCGTCCAGCTTGAACCAGGCCTCGATGCCCTCCTGCTCGACGCGCTTGGCCACCTCCTCCATCAGCTCGACGGTGCGCGGATGCAGCTCGCCCGTGGCCTTGTGTAGGAAGAACGGAATCGGTACGCCCCAGTTGCGCTGGCGCGAGATGCACCAGTCCGGGCGTCCGGCGATCATGCCGTGCAGGCGCGCCTGGCCCCAGCTCGGCACGAACTGGGTCTGCTCGATGGCGCTCAGGGCGCGCTCGCGCAGGGTGGTGCCGTCGGTGGCCTGCTTGTCCATGCCGACGAACCACTGCGCGGTGGCGCGGTAGATCAGCGGGGTCTTGTGGCGCCAGCAGTGCATGTAGCTGTGCTGGATGCTCTCGTGCTTGAGCAGCGCGCCCACTTCGGCGAGCTTCTCGACGATGGCCGGATTGGCCTTCCAGATGAACTGGCCGCCGAAGAACGGCAGGTCGGCGACATACACGCCGTTGCTCTGCACCGGGCTGAGGATGTCGTCGTTGCTCATGCCGTACTGCTTGCAGGAACGGAAGTCGTCCTCGCCGTAGGCCGGTGCCGAGTGGACGATGCCGGTACCGGCGCCCAGCTCGACGTACTCGGCCAGGTAGACCGGGGCGAAGCGCTCATAGAACGGATGACGGAAGCGGATCAGCTCCAGTGCGCGCCCCTCGGCGCGGCCGACGATCTCGCCGCTCAGGCCGTAGCGCTGCAGGCAGCTCTCCACCAGCTCCTCGGCCAGCACCAGCAGGCGCTCGCCGGTATCGACCAGGGCGTAGGTGAATTCGGGGTGGACGTTCAGCGCCTGGTTGGCCGGAATGGTCCAGGGCGTGGTGGTCCAGATGACGATGGCGGCCGGCTTGCCCAGCGCGCTCAGGCCGAAGGCCGCGGCCAGCTTGTCGGCGTCCTCGACGTTGAAGGCGACATCGATGGCGTCGGACTTCTTATCCTGGTACTCGACCTCGGCCTCGGCCAGCGCCGAGCCGCAGTCGAAGCACCAGTTGACCGGTTTCAGGCCCTTGAACACGAAGCCCTGCTTGACCATCTCGGCCAGCGCGCGGATCTCGCCGGCCTCGTTGGCGAAGGCCATGGTCTTGTAGGGATTGTCCCACTCGCCCAGCACGCCGAGGCGGATGAAGTCGGCCTTCTGCCCCTCGATCTGCTCGCCGGCGTAGCTGCGGCAACGCTCGCGGGTCAGGTCGGAGGGCTGGTTCTTGCCGAAGGTGGTCTCCACCTTGTGCTCGATCGGCAGGCCGTGGCAGTCCCAGCCCGGCACGTAGGGGGCGTCGAAGCCGGCCAGGGTCTTGGAGCGGACGATCATGTCCTTGAGGATCTTGTTGACCGCGTGACCGATGTGGATGCTGCCGTTGGCGTAGGGCGGGCCGTCGTGCAGGACGAACTTCGGCCGGTTCGCGCCGATTTCCCGCAGCTTCTGGTACAGGCCGATGCTGTCCCAGCGCGCCAGGGTCTCCGGCTCGCGCTGCGGCAGGCCGGCTTTCATCGGGAAGGCTGTTTCCGGGAGGTTCAGCGTGGCTTTGTAGTCGGTCATCTCAGGCTCTTCGATCAGTCAAGCGGTTGGCCAAGCCAGTAGGCCCGGGCGGCGGCGACATCCGCGTCGATCGCCGTCTTCAGTGCCTCCAGGGAGGCGAAACGCTGCTCGTCGCGCAGCTTGTGGTGGAACTCCACCCTCAGGCGCTGGCCATACAGATCGCCAGCGAACTCCAGCAGATGCACTTCCAGGTGCGGGCTGCCGTCGCCCTCTACCGTCGGGCGCTGGCCGATATTGGCCACGCCGTGAAAACGTCGCCGCTCGTGCAGCGCACTGACCAGAAACACCCCGCACAGCGGCGCCTTGCGGCGCTTGAGCTGCACATTGGCGGTCGGCGTGCCGAGCTGGCGCGCCAGCTTCTGCCCATGCAGCACGCGCCCGGCCAGGACGTAGGGGCGGCCCAGCAGGCGATCGGCCAGCTCCAGCTCGCCGGTCTGCAGGGCCTGGCGCACGCGGGTGCTGCTGATGCGCTCGCCGTCCAGCTCGACGGTCAGCGCCGCCTCGACGCTGAAGCCATGGCGCTCGCCGGCCTGCACCAGGAAATCGAAATCACCACTGCGGCCGGCACCGAAACGGAAGTCGTCGCCAACCTCCAGGTGCCTGACCCGCAGCCCCTCGACCAGCACCTGGCGCACGAACTCGTCGGCCGGCAGCTCGCGCAGGCGCCGGTTGAAGGCCAGGCACAGCACCCGATCTACGCCCTGGGCGGCGAGCAGCTCGAGCTTCTCGCGCAGACGGGTCAGGCGCGCCGGGGCGGTGTCCGGGGCGAAGAATTCGCGCGGCTGCGGCTCGAAGATCACCACGCAGCTCGGCACGCCCAGTTCGATGGCCCGCTCGCGCAAACGCGCCAGGATCGCCTGGTGGCCGCGGTGCACGCCATCGAAATTGCCGATGGTGGCGACACAGCCCTGGCTCAGGGGACGCAGATTATGGAGACCTCTAACCAGCTGCATAGCGCGCTTCTTGCTTACAAAGTGGTCGATTATACGCACAGGCGCCCGGCGGCAACAGGCGAAGCCGTCGCCGTCAACCCACCGCGCGACGGGCGAAATCCCGCGGGCGGAAGCCCAGCAGCGCCAGCATGGCGAAATAGGCCAGCGCGCCGGCACCCACCAGCACACCGAGGCGCAGCAGGCGCCAGGGCATTTCGCTGGTATCCCAGGCCGGCATCTGCGCCATCACCAGCAGCAGCACGGCCACCATCACGCCCACCGCCAGCACCAGCTTGGCGAGAAACATCACCCAGCCCGGCTGCGGCAGGTACATGCGCCGGCTGCGCAGCTGCCAGAACAGCAATGCCGCATTCAGGCAGGCCGCCAGGCTGATGGACAGCGCCAGGCCGGCGTGCTTGAGATCGAGCACGAAGACGAAGAGGACGTTCATCGCCTGGGTCGCCAGCAGGCTGACGATGGCGATGCGCACCGGTGTCTTGATGTTCTGCTGGGCATAGAAGCCGGGCGCCAGGATCTTCACCAGAATCAGCGGCAGCAGGCCCACCGCATAAGCCACCAGGGCCCGCTCGGCCATCTGCGAGTCGAAGGCGGTGAACTTGCCGTACTGGAACAGCGAGACGATCAGCGGTTCGCCAATGATCGCCAGCGCCAGGGTGCAGGGCAGCGCCAGCAGGAAGCACAGACGCAGGCCCCAGTCGAGCAGCTTCGAGTACTCCTCGCGATCGGCACCGGCATAGGTCTTGGCCAGCGCCGGCAGCAGGATGGTGCCCAGGGCCACGCCGAGCACTCCGGAGGGCAGCTCCATCAGGCGGTCGGCGTAGTACATCCAGGACACCGAACCGGCCACCAGAAAGGAGGCGAAGATGGTGTTGATGATCAGCGAGACCTGGCCGACCGAGACGCCGAAGATGGCCGGCCCCATCTGCTTGAGCACTCGCCACACGCCGCTGTCGCGCAGACTGAGACGCGGCAGCACCAGCATGCCGATGCGCTTGAGCGCCGGCAGCTGCCAGAGCAGCTGCGCCAGGCCGCCCACCAGCACCGCCCAGCCCAGGGCCATGATCGGCGGATCGAAATAGGGCGCCAGCCAGACGGTGAAGACGATCATGCTGAGGTTCAGCAGGGTCGGCACGAAGGCCGGTACCGAGAAGCGGTTCCAGGTATTGAGCACCGCGCCGACCAGCGACGACAGCGAGATCAGCAGTATGTAGGGGAAGGTCACCCGCAGCAGGTCGACGGTCAGGGCGAAGCGTTCCGGCTCGTCGGCAAAGCCCGGCGCACTGACCCAGACGATCCAGGGCGCGGCGAGGATGCCGAGCAGGGTCACCAGCGCCAGCACCAGGCTCAGCAGACCGGCGACATAGGCCAGGAAGGTGCGCGCCGCCTCCTCGCCCTGCTGGGTCTTGTATTCGGCCAGGATCGGCACGAAGGCCTGGGAGAAGGCGCCCTCGGCGAAGATGCGGCGCAGCAGGTTGGGCAGCTTGAAAGCGACGACGAAGGCGTCGGAGGCCACGCCGGCGCCGAAGATGCGCGCGATCAGTGTGTCGCGCACGAAACCCAGCACGCGGGAGACCATGGTCAGCGAGCTTACGGCGGCCAGGGATTTGAGCAGGTTCATGGAATTTCGGCTTGGCTGAGGCCGGCGCGCACAGCCGGCGGATAAAGGCGACGAGTGTAACCAGCCGCCACTGGTCAGGCCAGCAGATAGCGGCACTTCTGCACTTGACAGGGGCGCGCCGCATCGGCATGATTCGCGGCCTTATTTGTTGCTATCCCCCCTAGTTTTCGAGGAGCTTGACGGTGGCCAATACACCTTCTGCCAAAAAACGCGCCAAACAGGCTGAGAAGCGTCGTAGCCATAACGCCAGCCTGCGCTCCATGGTCCGTACCTACATCAAGAACGTGGTCAAGGCTATCGACGCCAAGGACCTGGAAAAGGCCCAGAGCGCCTACACCCTGGCCGTTCCGGTCATCGACCGCATGGCCGACAAGGGCATCATCCACAAGAACAAGGCCGCTCGCCACAAGAGCCGCCTGAACGGCCACATCAAGGCACTGGCTACCGCCGCCTGATTGGTTGTGTTCTTGAAAAACCGGCCCCCAGGGCCGGTTTTTTATTGCCTGCGATTTGTGCACACAGAAACAAGCCGGAGCATGCTCCGGCTTATTTCTTACTGCGCCGCCCAGGGCAGGATCGGAATGGCGGTCACCGCATTCTGCGGACTGCCCTCGATCACCCGGTCGCTGTACACCAGATAGACCAGGGTATTGCGCTTCTGGTCGAAGAAACGCACCACCTGCATGGTCTTGAACACCAGCGAGGTGCGCTCCTTGAATACCTCCTCGCCATCCTTGAGCTTGTCGGTGAAGCGGATGGGCCCGACCTGACGGCAGGCGATGGAGGCCTCGGCGCGATCCTCGGCCAGCCCCAGGCCACCCTTGACGCCACCGGTCTTGGCCCGCGACAGGTAGCAGGTCACGCCCTCCACCTTGGGATCGTCGAAGGCCTCGACCACTATCTTGTCGTTCGGCCCCACCCACTTGAACACGGTGGAAACCTCGCCGATCTCCTCCGCCTGCGCCGCCAGCGGCAGCGCCAGACACAACCCCAGCAATCCCTTGACGATACGCATCGCGCGATCTCCTCAGACCAGAATCAGATTGTCCCGGTGCACCAGCTCCGGCTCGTCGACATAGCCGAGCAGCCTCTCGATGGCATCGGACGACTGACCGACGATCTTCTGCGCCTCCAGGGCGCTGTAGTTGGCCAGACCACGGGCGATCTCGCGACCGTCGGGACCGACGCAGACCACCATCTCGCCACGCCGGAAGCTGCCCTGCACCTCGCGCACCCCGACCGGCAGCAGGCTCTTGCGATCGACGGTCAGCGCCTTCACCGCACCGGCATCCAACACCAGGGTGCCGCGGGTCTGCAAGTGGCCGGCCAGCCACTGCTTGCGCGCGGCCAGCAGACCGCGCTCGGGCGCCAGCAGGGTACCCAGTCGCTCGCCCGCCTTGAGGCGGTCCAGCACTCGCTCGATACGCCCACCGACGATCACCGTATGCGCACCGGAGCGCGCCGCCAGGCGCGCCGCACGCAGCTTGGTCTGCATGCCGCCGCGACCCAGGGCGCCACCGGTACCGCCCGCCACCGCATCCAGGGACGGGTCGTCGGCACGCGCCTCGAAGATCAGCTGGGCATCGGGGTTGTAGCGCGGGTCGGCGTCGAACATGCCGTCACGATCGGTGAGAATCACCAGCAGGTCGGCCTCCACCAGGTTGGCCACCAGCGCCGCCAGGGTGTCGTTGTCACCGAAGCGGATCTCGTCGGTGACCACCGTGTCGTTCTCGTTGATCACCGGCACCACGCCCAGATCGACCAGGGTGCGCAGGGTGCTGCGGGCATTCAGGTAGCGCTTGCGGTCTGACAGGTCGTCATGGGTCAACAGCACCTGGGCGGTGTGCTTGCCATGCTCGGCGAAGCTGGACTCCCAGGCCCGCACCAAGCCCATCTGCCCCACCGCGGCGGCCGCCTGCAACTCATGAATGGCGCTCGGTCGCACACTCCAGCCCAGCCGACTCATGCCCGCCGCCACCGCGCCGGACGATACCAGCACCAGCTCCACGCCTGCCTCGCGCAGGGCCACCATCTGCTCGACCCACACCGCCATGGCGGAACGATCGAGACCACGCCCATCGGCGGTCAGCAGCGCACTGCCGATCTTCACCACCCAGCGCTGCGCGCCGGTCACCTTGTCCCGCATGATGCCCTCTACCCAAGCCAGTCAGCACAACGCCGCTATAAAGCGGCGCCGCACGATACCCACTCTCAGTCCCGGACGTAAATGATCTCGGGGCCGTCCTCGTCATCCTCGAAGTCATCCCAGTCATCGTCGTCACCGACATCGTCGACGCTCTTCAGACCAGCCTTGCGCAGGGCACGCTTGTCGTCCAGCGCCTGCAGACGGGCACGCGCCTCGTCCTCGATGCGCCGATCCAGCTCGGCCAGCTCGGCGGCGTACTCCTCGTCTTCCTCGATGCGCTCGGCACGCTCGTCCATGTAACGCATGATGGCCTGGCTCAGCGCCTCGGTCCCCTCGCGCTCCAGGGCGGAGATGACGAACACCGGCCCCTTCCACTCCAGGCGCTCGACCACCGCGCGCATGCGCTCCTCGCGCTCGTCATCGAGCAGCTGGTCGGCCTTGTTCAGCACCAGCCAGCGCTCGCGCTCGGCCAGCGCCGGACTGAATTTCTCCAGCTCGCGAATGATCACCTCGGCCGCCTCGGCCGGGTCGCTCTCGTCCAGCGGCGCCATGTCCACCAGGTGCAGCAGCAGGCGGGTACGCGCCAGGTGCTTGAGGAAGCGGATGCCCAGGCCGGCGCCCTCGGAAGCCCCCTCGATCAGACCGGGAATGTCGGCGATGACGAAGCTCTTGTAGCGCCCGACGCTGACCACCCCCAGGTTCGGCACCAGGGTGGTGAAGGGGTAGTCGGCAACCTTCGGCTTGGCCGCGGACACCGAGCGGATGAAGGTGCTCTTGCCGGCGTTCGGCAGACCGAGCAAACCGACGTCCGCCAGCACCTTGAGCTCCAGCTTGAGGTCGCGCTGCTCGCCCGGCTTGCCCGGCGTGGTCTGCCGCGGCGCACGGTTGGTACTGGACTTGAAGCGGGTATTGCCCAGGCCATGCCAACCGCCCTGCGCCACCATCAGGCGCTGACCGGCACGGGTCAGGTCGCCGATGACTTCCTGGGTGGAGGCGTCGATCACCGTGGTACCGACCGGCACCGGCAGGATCAGGTCCTCGCCCTTGGCACCGGTACACTCGGTGCTGCCGCCCTTCTCGCCATTCTGCGCATGGAAACGCCGGGTGTAGCGGTAGTCGACCAGGGTGTTGAGGTTCTCGTCGGCCTCGAGAAACACCGAGCCGCCGTCACCGCCATCGCCGCCGTTGGGGCCACCCTTCTCGATGAACTTCTCGCGGCGGAAGCTCATCATGCCGTTACCGCCGTCGCCGGCTTTTACAAATATCGAAACTTCGTCGACGAATTTCATTGGGTTGCCTCCCACCGCAGCGGCGGGCTAGTGAACACTGGAATACAGGATATACAGAAACAAAAAAGCCCCGTCGCGAGACAGGGCTTTTTCAGCATGCGCGACCTCAGGCGGTCACGATGCTCACGTAACGGCGGTTGAACTCGCCCTTCACGTCGAACTTGATCACGCCGTCCACTTTCGCGAACAGGGTGTGATCCTTGCCCATGCCAACGCCGTAGCCGGCGTGGAACTGGGTGCCGCGCTGACGCACGATGATGTTGCCGGCCTTGATGGCCTGGCCGCCGTACATCTTCACGCCAAGGCGTTTACTTTCGGAATCGCGGCCGTTACGAGTACTACCGCCAGCTTTTTTGTGTGCCATGAGTCATAGCCTCCTAAAAGGGGATCAGGCCTGGATGCCGGTGATCTTGATTTCGGTGAACCACTGACGGTGGCCCTGACGCTTCATGTGGTGCTTACGACGGCGGAACTTGATGATGGTCACCTTGTCGTGACGGCCCTGGCCGATCACTTCGGCGACGACCTTGGCACCATCGACCACCGGAGCGCCGATTTTCACGTCGTCACCGTTGCCAACCAGCAGAACGCGGTCGAAAGTCACGGATTCGCCGGTGGCGACTTCCAGCTTCTCGACCTTGAGGAATTCACCTTCGGCGACTTTGTACTGCTTGCCACCGGTAACAATTACTGCGTACATGGATTTTTCTCCGTTGAACCTGCTCACCCGACTCTTTATGGGAAGAGTTATTGGCCGGCATGGCTGCATGGGGCCGGAACTGACACCCGTGCAATTGCGTAAGGCAGGGAGTTGCCCATAGAAGTTTGGGGCCGCGATTGTACGGAAAGCCCAATGCCGAGGCAAGCCCCGCCGGGCCTTGCCTTGACAGCCCCCACCCCGCCCCCTAGCATGCCGCGCAGCCCGGTCCGGCCCTGCCCGACCCGCCATTTGGCCGTCCTCAGCCCGCGAGGCGCCCGGCCCAGTTTCAGGAGCCCCCTCACCGATGCAGCCCCAGGCCTTCCAAAGCGTGGTCGCGGACGATTTCACCGCCGTCGACGGCATCATCCGCCAGCAGCTGAAGTCGCACGTCCCCCTGGTGGAAAAGATCGGCGACTACATCATCTCCGCCGGCGGCAAGCGCCTGCGTCCGCTGCTGGTGCTGCTCAGCGGCAAGGCCCTAGGCTATCAGGCGGACGACCTGCGCCTGCTGGCCGCGACCATCGAGTTCCTGCACACCGCCACCCTGCTGCACGACGACGTGGTCGACATGTCCGGCATGCGCCGCGGCCGCGCCACCGCCAACGCCCAGTGGGGTAACGCGCCGAGCGTGCTGGTCGGCGACTTCCTCTATTCGCGTTCATTCGAAATGATGGTCGAACTCGGCTCCATGCCGGTGATGCGCATCCTCTCGCGCGCCACCCGGGTGATCGCCGAGGGCGAGGTGCTGCAGCTGTCCAAGGTGCGCGACGCCAGCACCACCGAAGAGACCTACATGGAAGTGATCCGCGGCAAGACCGCGATGCTGTTCGAGGCCTCGACCCACAGCGCCGCCGCCCTGGCAGGCGCCGCCGAGGCACAGAGCGAGGCGCTGCGCCACTTCGGTGACCACCTGGGCATCGCCTTCCAGCTGGTAGACGACCTGCTCGACTACCAGGGCGATGCCGCCACCCTGGGCAAGAACGTCGGTGACGACCTGGCCGAAGGCAAGCCGACCCTGCCGCTGATCTACACCATGCGCGAAGGCAGTGCCGAACAGGCCGCCCTGGTGCGCAGCGCGATCCAGAAAGGCGGCATCGAGGACCTGGAGAGCATCCGCGCCGCCGTGCAGGCCAGCGGCGCCCTGGACTACACCGCCCGCCTCGCCCGCCAACATGCCGACCAGGCCATCGCCTGCCTCGACGTCCTGCCGGACAACGCCTACCGCGACGCCCTGATCGAACTGAGCCGCTTCGCCGTCGCGCGCACCCACTGAGGCACGCCCTGCAGTACCCGAGCCCGTCCCTGTGACGGGCTTTTTGTTGCCCGACGAAAAGTACGATTGAGGCTTGCCATTTTGATAATAGGAATTATTCTCATGCATGACCGATTGGACGACAAGGAGAAGAGCCATGACCTATCTGATCGATGCCTGGCTGGATCGCCCGCATCCCTACCTGCGCATCCTCAACCGCGAGACCGGCGAGGTCTGCGCCATGCTGCACGAGGATGCCCTCTGCGAGCTGCGTGAACAGGGCGAACTGGACCTGCACGACTTCGGCTCCAGCGAACCCGGGGTATTGAAGGAGCTGGTGCGCGGCCTGTTTCTGTTCTGCTATGCCCGGGCACTGCGGCCGCAGGACGGGCTGCACTGAGCGACGCGCGCCGAGGACGACCAACGTCGGCCGCCTCGTCGGCAAGCCCGGCACCAGGAAGGTGCCGGGGACACGGGAAGCAGCGTGGCTCCCGCGGGTGCCCGGTGCGGTCAGAACGACCGCTCCGGGCATCGTTTCTTACAGGATGTCGAGCAGCTCGACGTCGAACACCAGCACGCTGTGCGGCGGGATGCTGCCGACGGCCTGGCCGCCATAGGCCAGCTCGCTCGGCACGTGCAGGCGCCACTTGCTGCCGGTGTTCATCAGCTGCAGGGCCTCGACCCAGCCGGCGATCACGCCGCCGACCGGAAATTCGGCCGGCTGGCCGCGATCGTAGGAGCTGTCGAACACGGTGCCGTCGATCAGGGTGCCGTGGTAGTGGGTGCGCACGTGGTCCTCGCGCGACGGCTTGGCGCCCTCGCCGGCCACCAGCACTTCGTACTGCAGGCCGGACGGCAGCTGGGTCACGCCTTCGCGCTTGGCATTCTCCACCAGGTAGTCGCGACCGGCGGCAGCGGCCTTCTCGGCCTTGGCGGCGGCTTCGGCCTGCATGATTTCGCGGATCACGCGGAAGCTGGCGTTCAGCGCCTCCGGGTCAACCTGGCTGGGCTGGCCCTGGAAAGCGTCGCGCAGGCCGGCGACTATGGCTTCCAGGCTGGCGCCGGGCGGCGGGTTGTCACGCAGCTGGTCACCCAGCTGACGGCCGATGCCATAGCTGACGCGGGCTTGGTCGGTGGAAAGATCGAGTTCGGACATGGCCGGGCTCCACAGGGGTAAAAAGGCCGGCCAGCCTAGCACAGGCGACGCCTCAAGGCCCGTCGGGACGCGCGCGGTTGCGCCGGCAACGCTCGGAGCAGTGGCGCACCGCGTCCCAGCAGGCCGCCCACTTGCGCCTCCAGACCAGCGGCCGGCCGCAGGTTGCGCAGGGCTTGCTGGGCAGATCGGCCTTCTTCCTCACAGCGCCTCCCCGGCGTCCAGGCGCGCCAGCAGCTGTTCGCCGCGTTGCCAGAGCGCCTGCTGGCGGTCTTCCGGCATGCGCTCCAGGTTGCGATAGACCATGCCCAGGCGCTGATTGCCGCGCAGCTGGTCGCGGTGGCGCATGAGGAAGTGCCAGTACAGCGCGTTGAACGGACAGGCCGCCTCACCGGTGCTTTCGCCAACCCTGTACGCGCAGTCGCCGCAGTAATCCGACATGCGCTTGATGTACTGGCCACTGGCGCAGTAGGGCTTGGAGCCCAGGTAGCCGCCGTCGGCATGCATCACCATGCCCAGGGTGTTGGGCAGCTCGACCCAGTCGAAGGCATCCATGTACACCGCCAGGTACCAGTCGCAGACCTGCTGCGGGGCGATGCCGGCGAGCAGGGCGAAGTTGCCGGTGACCATCAGCCGCTGGATATGGTGGGCGTAGGCCAGCTCCAGGGTCTGGCCGATGGCCTGGCGCATGCAGTTCATGCGGGTCTGCCCGGTCCAGTAGAACTCGGGCAGCGCGCGGGTGTTGCCGAAGGCATTGCGCGTGGCGTAGTCAGGCATCTGCAGCCAGTAGATGCCGCGCACGTACTCGCGCCAGCCGATCAGCTGGCGGATGAAGCCTTCGGCCGCGTTCAGCGGCACCCTCCCGGCCCAGTAGGCCGACTCGACATCGGCGCACAGCCGGCGCACGTCGAGCAGGCCGATGTTCAGCGCCGCGCTGATGCGCGCATGGAACAGGTAGGGCTCGCCGCTGGCCATGGCATCCTGGTAATCACCGAAGGCCGGCAGGGCGAAGTCGAGGAAGTGCTGCCAGAGCTGCTCGGCCTGGGCGTGGGTAACCGGATAGTCGAAGCCCTCCAGCGCGCCGTAGTGGTGGCTGAAGCGGCGGCCGACCAGTTGCAGCACCTCGCGGGTGATGGCGTCCTGGCCGAAGCGCGCCGTCAGCGGCGCCCGGCAGTGGCGCGGCAGGGCCTTGCGGTTGTCGGCATCGAAGTTCCAGGCGCCGCCGACCGGCGTGCCGTCGCCGTTCATCAGCAAGCCGCAGCGGCGCCGCATCTCGCGATAGAAGAACTCCATGCGCAGCTGGCGCTTGCCCTTGGCCCAGGCAGCGAACTCGGTCCGGGAACAGACGAAGCGTCGGTCCTCGTGCCAGACCAGCGGCAGGCCACTGTCCGCCAGCGCCTGCTGCAGGCGCCATTCGCCACACTCGGTCAGGTGCACCTCGCGGGCGTCGAGGCGCTCGCAGCAGCGGCGCAGCTCGCCGACGATCGAGCCGGAGTTGCCGGCGTCCTCCAGCTTCACGTAGCACACCCGCCAGCCACGCTCGCCCAGGGCCTGGGCGAAGTGGCGCATGGCGCTGAAGATCAGCGCGATCTTCTGCGGATGGTGCGGCACGTAGGCGGTTTCCTCGGCCACTTCCGCCAGCAGGATGACATCCTGCGCGGGGTCGAGCGCCTGCAGCGAGGCGAGGCCGAAGGACAGCTGGTCACCCAGTACCAGCCCCAGGCGGCGCGCCTTCACCAGGCGGAGCGCAGCGAGATGGGCACGCGCAGCGGCTCGCTGGCCGCCGGCGGCATGCCGCACATCTCGTCGTGCACTTCGGCATGCACTAGGTGGAAGGGCACCTCGGGCATGCCCAGCAGCAGATCGCGGGCGTGCTCGACCGAGCGCAGGTGCAGCACACCACCCTGCTCGTTGTGTACGCACAGGGCCTGGCCACCGATGCGCGCCTCCAGCACATAGGTGCCACCCTCGAGGGAGATCAGGTTGAGGGCGTCCAGCTGCCCGGCATGGGCATGGTTCAGCAGGTCATGGAGTTTCATCGGGCTTGCCTCGCTCACCAATATTTGTACAAAGCTAATACTTGTACAAATAAATGACAACGCAAGGCCGAAACAAAACCGCCCGTCCGTTTTGCAACGGCCGGGCGGTGTTTACATGGGAAACAGGATCAGTGGTCGTGCTTGGTCAGCTTGTCCAGGTAGCCCATGGCGAAGGCCGAGGCGACGAAAGTCATGTGGATGATCACGTACCACTTCAGGTGCTCAGGATCGTAGTTCTTGGCATCCATGAATATCTTCAGCAGGTGGATGGAGGAGATCGCCACGATGGAGGCGGCCACCTTCATCTTCAGCGAGCCGGAGTCCATCTTGCCCAGCCAGCTGAGCTTCTCCTTGCTCTCGTCAATGTCCAGCTGCGACACGAAGTTCTCGTAGCCGGAGATCATCACCATCACCAGCAGGCCGCCGACCAGGGCCATGTCGACCAGCGACAGCAGCACCAGGATCAGGTCCGCCTCGGCCTTTTCGAACACGTGCGGCAGGATGTGGAACAGCTCCTGGAAGAATTTCAGAGCCAGGGCCAGAACAGCCAGGGACAGGCCGAAATAGATGGGCGCCAGCAGCCAGCGCGAGGCATACATCGTGTTCTCGATAAAGCGTTCCATGGGATCTCGCCGAGTGAGGAAAAACTGGCGGCGAGTATACCCAGCCAGGCCCCGCGGGCAAGGCGACAAGCTTTACCGATTTTTTATCCACGGCAACTGTGGATAACCTTGTGGGCAGGCACGGGAAGAATGGCCGGGCAGCGCCGCGCGCGGGCGCCTGCCAGGCATTGGGCAAAAAGCGTTCAGCTCTCCGGACCGAACTGATAACCCCCCGCCGCCCGCGCGCCCTCGCCGTTGATCCGGCGCAGCTCGGCCTGCAGATGCAGGCGCCAGATCGGTGGTTCGACACAGGGCTGGTAGCCTTGCACGGCCAGGCACTGGGCGATCGAGTCGAGCACCTCCTCGGCCACGAAAGGCCCGTGGAACGGGCCCTGCGCCTTGATCGCCGAGGGCTGAGCGCCAGACATGCCCGCCGCGCAGAGCAGCGTCCACAAGCCGCGCTGACCGGCCAGCGGGCGAATCTCGCACTCGATGCGGGTGGTCAGGCCGAGGCACTGACGAGTGAGACAGAGGCTGCGCGGCATGAGGCGACCCTCGCAATGTCCTGCTTGCAGCCTACACCCCGGCGCGCCGCAGCGGGAAGCTAAAGTTACCCCCGCCTACTGTGGATAACTCTGTGGACGATGCGAGGAAAACGCCTCCGCAGCGACGTCCGCCGCGGCCGGCGACGGATTGCGCAGTGACCGACCAGTTGTCGCCGTTACTCCTTAGCCGCTTTGGGTACCGGTTTGGCCCGCGGCTTGGCTTCCTTGGCCTTGTCCTTGACCGCCTCCTTGTCCTTATCCTCGTCCTCCATGCCCATCTCGGCGATGCTGCGCAGACGCTCGACCACCCGCGCATTGACGCTGCCCTTGGGGAACTGGCCGTTGTCGTCCTGCGCCCCGGCCGGCTCGCCGAGCAGCAGGCCGAGGGCCTCGTCGACGTGACGCACGGCGTAGACATGGAAGTTGCCGGCGCGCACCGCCTGCAGCACCCGTTCGTCTAGCATCAGGTTGCTGACGTTGGAGTGCGGGATGATCACCCCCTGCTCGCCGGTCAGGCCACGCGCCTCGCACAGGCGGAAGAAGCCCTCGATCTTTTCGTTGACCCCGCCGACCGCCTGCACCTCGCCGAACTGGTTGATCGAGCCGGTGATGGCGAAGCACTGCTTGAGTGGCGTGCGCGACAGCGCCGAGATCAACGTGCAGACCTCGCCGAGCGAGGCGCTGTCGCCATCCACATAACCGTAGGACTGCTCCAGGGCGATGCTGGCGGAAATTTCCAGGGGAAATTCCTGGGCGTAGCGGCTGCCGAGGAAGCCGGTGACGATCATCACCCCCTTGGAGTGGATCGGCTGGCCCAGGCTGACTTCGCGCTCGATATCGACGATGCCGCTACCACCCGGGTAGACGGTGGCGGAAATGCGCGCAGGCACGCCGAAGGCCGAGTCGCCGACCTGCAGCACGGTGAGGCCGTTGCACTTGCCGATGGCCGAGCCCTGGGTGTCGATCAGGATGATGCCGGCCAGCATGTCGTCGATGATCCGCGCCGAGACGCGCCCGGTGCGGTCTTCCTTGGCCCGCAGGGCACGTTCGATATGGCCGACGTCGGTCACCGCGTCACTGGCCAGCTGGCGCACGAAGTCGGCCTCGCTGACCAGCTGGAACAGGTCGCCGATGCGTGCCGACAGGCGCCCCTGGTGTTCGGCCAGGCGCGCGCTGTAGGTGGCCAGGCGCGCCACCGCGGCGGCGGTCAGCGGCGCCATGCCCTCCTCCGAGGTGCGCGTCTTGAGCAACTGGGCGAACTGTTCGAGGCTGTCGTCGCCGACCGGGATCTCCTCGTCGAAGTCCACCAGCACGCGGAACATCTCCTGGAAGTCGGAATCCAGGTCCTGCAGGGTGTAATACAGCTGACGCGAGCCGATGATGATGACCTTGAGCTGCAACGGGATCAGCTGCGGGGTGAGGCTCACGGTGGCGATGCGGCCGAGATCGCCGAGCGGCGATTCCATCTTCAGCTGGCGCGAATGCAGGGCGCGCTTGAGCGCATCCCAGACGAAGGGCTCGCTGAGCAGCTTCTCCGCCTCGACGATCAGGTAGCCGCCGTTGGCCCGGTGCAGCGCGCCGGGGCGCAGCTGGCGGTAGCTGGTGTAGAGCGCGCCCTGGTCGGTGCTGTACTCGATGCGGCCAAACAGGTTGTCGTAGGTCGGGTGCGACTCGAACACCACCGGCGCACCGCCGCCGACGTGGTGGCCGACCACCAGGCTGGGGCTGTACTGCTCCTCCAGCATCTCGCGGCGCTGGGCGTCGGGCTTGTCCTCCAGCAACTGGTCGACCACCGTCTTCAGCAGGTTGACCTGCACCGCCTGCAGGTAGGCGCAGACGCCGGCGTTCTCCGCGTACTTCTCCGACAACGGTGCCAGCAGCGGCTGCAGGGCCAGGCCGATGGTCTCCTCGTTGAGCTGGCGCAGCTGGTTGCTCGACTCGCGCTTCCACTGCGGCAGGCTGGCCAGCTCCTCGTTGAGACGCTCCTCCAGCGCCGCGATGTCCTGGTGGAAGCGCTCGCGCTCGGCCTCCGGCAGCTGGGCGAAGTCGGCCTCGTCCAGCGCCTTGCCGTCGCGCATCGGGGTGAAGGCGATGTTGGCGCTGTCGCGGTACAGCGCGACGTCCTTCTCCAGCGCCAGCTTCTCGATCAGGTCCAGGGCCTTGTCGTAGCGCTGGTTGAACACGCGGTCGATGGCGCTCTTCTTCTGCTGGAAGGTGGGCGTCTCGAACACCGCCGGGAAGGTCGCCAGCAGGTTGTCGATCAGCTGCCCGATATCGGCGATGAAGGCCGCCGCAGTGCCCGGCGGCAGCTCCAGCGCGCGCGGCTCGCGCGGCTCGTCGAAGTGGTTGACGTAGACCCGGTCGACCGGCGTGGCCTGGCGCTTGGCCTCGGCCTTGAGGTAGCGCTGCACGAAGGAGAAGCGGCCGGTGCCCGGCTCGCCCATGACGTACACGTTGTAGCCGGGGCGCGGCATCGCCACGCCGAACTGCAGGGCCTCGACCGCGCGCTCCTGGCCGAGCACGCCACGGAAGGGCTCGAGGTCGTCGGTGGTGGCGAAGTTGAACTGGTCGGGGGCGCAGGGGCGGGTCAGAGCATCGGGTGCCAGGCGCAGGCCGGCAGCGAAGGATTCAGGCATCGGGAGTCCTTGTCGAAGCGGCGGACCGCGAGATGGGACCATTCTGGCGCCGCCCCGACGCGGCTGCAAGGCGTCAGGCGCCGAGCCGGTCGGCACAGGCCAGGCAGAACTCGGCCGCCGGCAGGGCCTGCAGGCGCGCCGGCTCGATCGCCTCGCCACAGCGCTGGCAGCGCCCATAGCTGCCGTCGGCCAGGCGCAGGCGAGCCAGGCCGACCTGGCGCATGCCGGCCTCCGCCTCGGCCAGCAGGGCCTGCAGCACCTCGTCGTTCTGCCGCTCGCCGGCCTGCTCGGCGAAGTCGGCGCTGCGCTGCAGGCCGAGGTCGTGGCGGATGGCGTTGGCGCGCGCACTGTACTGCTCGTACAAGGCATCCAGGGCCGGCTTGGGGTCGAAGCTCATGGCACACCTCCAGGGGATTTCCTTCAGTGTGGTGCCTGCCCGGCACTTGCGCAAAAGACCGCCACAGGCTTGCTTGACAGCTCGTCGCCGGCCTGCGAAAAGCACCCACCAAGCCCCGGAAGAAGGCGCCGCGCTTGAAACGGATGTTGCCCTGGCTGGCCCTGAGCCTCGCCTTGCCCCTGCACGCCACCCCCAACGATCCATCCCGCCTGGCCATGGACCCGTTCTGGCTGGCGCTCGGCCACTACGAGCGCGGCAAGCTCGGTGGCTGGCGCAGCTACGTGGACGACGAGGACTTCTTCTTCGCCGACAGCGGCGACAGCGATCCGCAGGCCGAGCTGGAGGCCACGCGCAAGGCGCTGTATGCCGACCCCGGCCTGGGCGACAAGCACCCGCAGTGCGTGTTCCCCGCGCGCACCCGCTGGCTGCGCGAGCGGCTGGAGCTGCGCGACCTGCCAGCGGTCGAATGCCGGGAATACCAGGCCTGGTTCCGTGACATCGCCCCGCACAGCACGGTGCTGATCTTCCCCGCCGCCTACCTGAACAGCCCCTCGTCGATGTTCGGCCACACCCTGCTGCGCATCGACCAGGCCGACAACGGCCAGAACGGCGCCGCCCTGCTCAGTTACGCGCTCAACTTCGGCGCCTTCATCGAGGGCGAGGACAACAGCATCCTCTATGCCTGGAAGGGCCTGATGGGCGGCTACCCCGGGCTGTTCGCCCTGGTGCCCTACCGGGAGAAGCTCAGCGAATACAGCCGCCTGGAAAACCGCGACCTGTGGGAGTACCGCCTGAACCTGACGGCGGCGGAGACCGGGCGCATGGTCGAGCACGTCTGGGAACTCAAGCAGATCCGCTTCGACTACTACTTCTTCGACGAAAACTGCTCCTACCGCCTGCTGGAGCTGCTGGAGATCGCCCGCCCGGGTCTGGAGCTGACCGACGAATTCCCCCTCACCGCCATCCCCGCCGACACCGTGCGCGCGGTGAAGGAGGCCGGCCTGGTCGAGCATATCGACTACCGCCCGTCGCGGGAGAAGGAGCTGCTGGCCCGCGCCGCGCCGCTGGACGCCGCGGAGCTGGACTGGGCCCGGCACCTGGCCGACGACAGCCGGCAGCTGCAGGCCGGCGAGTTCCAGGCCCTGCCCGACGAGCGCCGGGCCCTGGTGCAGGACGCCGCCTTCCGCCTGCTGCGCTACGAGGCCGCCGGCGCGGCACGCGACGAGACCACCGCGCAGCGCAGCTACCAGCTGTTGCGCGCGATCAACCGCAACCCGCCGCCGCCGCTGGCTCTGGAGCGCCCGGCACTGCCGGAAGAGGGCCACGAGTCGCGCACCTGGCAGCTCGGCGGCGGCACTCGCGACGATCGCGCCTTCGCCGAATACGGCCTGCGCATGGCCTACCATGACCTCGGCGACAACCTCGACGGCTTCCCGCTCGGTGCGCAGATCGAGATCCTCGGCCTCAAGCTGCGCCAGTACCAGGGCAACCACTGGCAGCTGCACAGCCTCGACCTGGCCACCATCCGCTCGCTGACTCCGCGCAGCGCCCTGCTCAAGCCGTGGAGCTGGCAGGTCGGCGGCGGCCTGCAGCGGGTACCGGGCAGGGACGGCGAACAAACCCTGGTCGGCCACCTGAGCGGTGGCGCCGGCGGCAGCTGGGCGCTCGGCGAGGGCGCCCTGGCCTATGCCCTGGCCACCGCGCGCATCGAGCACAACGGCGACTTCGCCGCCTACCTGGCGCCAGCCCTGGGCTTCGACAGCGGCCTGCTGTGGCACAACGCCCTCGGCGGGCTGAGCCTGGAAGCCCGCGGCGACTACTTCCACAACGGCGAGGTGCGCCGCCGCCTGTCGCTCAACCAGCAATGGGAAGTGTCGCGCAACCTCGGCCTGCGCCTGTCCGCCGCGCGCGACTTCAGCCAGTTCACCGGCCCCGACAACGAGCTGATGCTGCAGCTGCGCTGGTATCACTACTGAGCCCCCGCCTGCGCCGCTGCGGCCCGGCCGAGGCGGCGCAGGCGGCATGCGTGAAAGGCTGAGTGACAGGCCGATGACAAGCGGGTAAAACGGGCCGCGGAGAATTCGTCAGCCATACAAGGAAGTGACATGGCGCCTCTCAGACCCCACCACTGGAGCCGGCTCTGGTTCCTCTACCCGCTGCTGCTCTCGATCCTGCTGCTTCTGCCGTACCTGTTCCAGCCGCTGCTGGTCGAGCCCGCGCGCTACCTGGAGCTGCTGTTCGCCAGCCTGCTGCTGATCGCCACCACCCTGCTGCTGATGCTGCTGGCCCTGCACCAGCAGCGCACCTACCTGTGGCACTACCTGCAGGAGGGCGGCAAGAACAAGACCGGCCATGTGCTCGGCCACTTGGCGGCGCTGCTGCTGTTCGCCCCGCCGGCCTTCGCCCTCGGCATTCCCAGCCTGCTGCATCTGCTCGACAGCGAACCGGCCCGGCAAGAATTCAGGGTGCGGGACAAGGCCGCCAGCTACTACTCGGCCCACGCCTGCGATGGGCGCATCTACCTCGCCGAGTACCGCCAGCTCCTCAACGACAGCCTCTGCGACGTCCCCCTGGAGCTCTGGGAGGCGGCCCGTCGTGGCGACCACCTGCTGGTCGAAGGCGAGCGCTCCCTGCTGGGCTTCAAGGCCCTGCAGGTGCACCTCAGGCCCGCCGACCAGGCCGACGCGGCCTCCGGGCTGCCGCGCTTCGACCCATGAAAAACGGGGCCCGCGGGCCCCGTTTTTTCATCCACCAGCGCTTACTGCGCCAGCTTCTTGTAGCGCACCCGGTGCGGCTGGGCGGCGGCCTCGCCGAGGCGCTTCTTGCGGTCGGCCTCGAACTCGGTGTAGTTGCCCTCGAAGAAGGTCACCTGGCCATCGTCCTCGTAGGACAGGATGTGGGTGGCGATGCGGTCGAGGAACCAGCGATCGTGGGAGATCACGATGGCGGCGCCGGGGAAGTCCAGCAGCGCCTCTTCCAGGGCACGCAGGGTTTCCACGTCGAGGTCGTTGGACGGTTCGTCGAGCAGCAGCACGTTGCCGCCCTGCTTCAGGGTCAGGGCCATGTGCAGGCGGCCGCGCTCACCGCCGGAGAGGTCCTTGACGAACTTCTGCTGGTCGGCGCCCTTGAAGTTGAAGCGGCCGACGTAGCCGCGCGACGGCACCTCGTAGTTGCCCACCTTGATCATGTCGAAGCCGTCGGAGATCTGCTCCCACACGGTCTTGCTGCCGTCGAGCATGTCGCGGCTCTGGTCGACGCTGGCGATCTGCACGGTCTCGCCGATCTCGATGTGGCCCGAGTCCGGCTGCTCCTTGCCGGTGATCATGCGCAGCAGGGTCGACTTGCCCGCGCCGTTGCCGCCGATCACGCCGACGATGGCGCCCTTCGGCACGCTGAAGGACAGGTTGTCGATCAGCACGCGATCGCCGAAGCCCTTGCACACGTTGTGGAACTCGATGACCTTGTCGCCCAGGCGCGGGCCGGCCGGGATGTAGATCTCGTTGGTCTCGCTGCGCTTCTGGAATTCCTGCGACTGCATCTCCTCGAAACGCTGCAGGCGGGCCTTGGACTTGGCCTGGCGCGCCTTGGCGCCCTGGCGCACCCACTCCAGCTCGGCCTTCATGGCCTTGGCGTGCGACGCCTCGGCCTTGGCCTCCTGGGCCAGGCGGTTGGCCTTGGACTCCAGCCAGCCGGAGTAGTTGCCCTCGAAGGGGATGCCGTGGCCGCGGTCCAGTTCGAGGATCCAGCCGGCGACGTTGTCGAGGAAGTAGCGGTCGTGGGTGATGGCCACCACGGTGCCGGGGAAGTCGTGCAGGAAGCGCTCCAGCCAGGCCACCGAGTCGGCGTCCAGGTGGTTGGTCGGCTCGTCCAGCAGCAGCATGTCGGGAGCCGACAGCAGCAGACGGCACAGCGCCACGCGACGCTTCTCGCCACCGGACAGGTGTTCGATCCTGGCGTCCCACGGCGGCAGGCGCAGGGCGTCGGCAGCGACTTCCAGCTGGCGCTCCAGGTTGTGGCCGTCGGCGGCCTGAAGGATGGCCTCCAGCTTGGCCTGCTCGGCGGCCAGGGCGTCGAAGTCGGCATCCGGCTCGGCGTAGGCGGCGTAGACCTCGTCGAGGCGGGCCTGGGCCTGCTTGATCTCGCCCACGGCCTCTTCGACGATGTCGCGCACCGTCTTGCTCGGGTCGAGCTGCGGCTCCTGCGGCAGGTAGCCGACCTTGATGCCGGGCATCGGTCGGGCTTCGCCGTCGATCTCGGTGTCGACCCCGGCCATGATGCGCAGCAGGGTGGACTTACCGGCGCCGTTCAGGCCCAGCACGCCGATCTTGGCGCCGGGGAAGAACGACAGGGAGATGTCCTTGAGGATTTCGCGCTTCGGGGGCACGACCTTGCTGACCCGATGCATGGTGTAGACGTATTGAGCCATGAAATGACCTTGACCTTGGTTCCGCTGGGGATGTGAATCTGAGAGAGGCGGCGCACGACCGGGGGGATTGCCGGTCGAATGGGCATGATAGCCCTTGCGCCCGCGCGCGTGCGGCAAAGCTACCGGAATGACGGACGCGGGGCAAACCGCTCGACGGACAGTGATGGCACTTGGCCGTATTTGCGGGCATGCTAGGCGGCTTTTACTGCCGGCTCATTGCCTAGCGCCACGGCAGCCTTATCAGCAGGGTGTTCCGCGTGTTCCGATCCCGCTTTGCACTTCCCCGCACCGTGCTCGACCCGCTCGCGCGCGCCACGCGTGGCTCGCTGAAAGGCGCCCTGGCGCTGCTGGTAGCGCTGATGCTCGGCCTGCTGCTGTGGCAGCTGCACGAGCAGACCCGCCAGCTGGAGGATAGCCAGCGTCTGCGCAGCCAGGAGCACGCCAGTCAACTGGCCGACTACCTGGCCCTGGTGCTCAGACTCAAGGCCGAGGCCGGCCGCACCCTGCTCGCCAGCCAGGCGCCCACGCCCCCCGCTGGCGCCGAACTGACGGCGCTGCTGCAGAGCCTGCGCGGCATCTACCCGGCTCTGCACAGCCTGGCCTGGCTCGACGCACAGGGCCGGCCGCTGCACGACAGCGCGCCGGGCCAGGCGCTGCCGGCAGCGCTGGCGGCAGAAAGCGAGTTCCATTTCAGCTACGCCCCGGGCGATGCCGGGCTGCTCCTGCTCAACCTGCGCCAGCCGCAGGGCCAGGGCAGCTGGCTGGTGCGCCTGCGCCCGGCGGCGCTGGGCAACTGGCTGCCGCGCAACGCCAGCGACCTGCCCTGGCTGCTGCAGGACGCACGCAGCGGCCAGACCATGCTGCGCCCGCCGCAACCGCAGGGCACCGGGCCCGGCCAGCAGCGCAGCATCGCCACCCTGGCGCTGGCCGGCAGCGACTGGCAGATCCAGGCCCTGTTCGATGCGCCGCGCCTGCGCGCCGAACTGCTGCCGGTGCAGGCCGGCAAGCTGCTGCTGTTCGTCCTCTGTGCCGCCCTGGCCCTGCTCGCCCTGTTCGGCCTGCTGCGCGAGCAGCGCAGCCTGCGCGCCTACCACGCCCTGTCGCGGCGGGCCATGGAGGATGCCCTCGGCGCCCTCGGCGCCATCGACGAATGCGTGCTGGTGACCCAGCCCGACGGCCGCATCGGCTACCTCAACCCGCGCGCCGAGCGGATGTTCGGCCTAGACCTGGCCGGCGCCGACCGGATGCACCTGCTGGAGCTGCTGCCGCCCCTCCAGCCCTGGCTGGACAACGCCCTGCACACCCAGCGCGAGCCGATCGAGCTGCTCCAGGATGGCCGCCCGCGGCTGTTCGACGTCGCCTGCCACGCCCTCTATACCGACACCCCGGAGCCGAGCCGGGCCTGGGTGCTGCGCGACGTCACCGATCGCCAGCAGAACCTGCGCGTGCTGCAGGACACCCGGCGGCGCTACCAGGACATCTTCGAGGGCAGCGGCGTGGGCCTCTGCGTGCTCGACCTGTTCGAACTGCGCCAGTACCTGGATGCCCGCGGCCTGCGCCACAGCTCGCAACTGGGCCCCTGGCTGGCGCAGGACAGCACTCGACATGCCGAACTGCTGCGGCAGATCCGCGTCAGCGAGGTCAACCGGGTCGCCCTGCAGCTGCTCGGCCTGGACACCCCGCAGGAGGTCTGGCAACACCTGATCGGCGGCTCGCCGCTGCGCTCCGGCGGCGCCCGCCTGACCCTGATCACTGCCCTGCTCGATGGCGAGCGCGACATGATGGTCGAGAGCCGCATGAAGACGCCGCAGGGCCACGAGCGCTACCTCTGGCTGACCCTGCAGCTGCCACGCCGCGCCGAGGAACTGCGCGCAGTGACCCTCAGCGTGCACGACATCACCAGCCGCAAGCGCGTCGAGCTGTCGCTGGTCGAGCGCGAGCGCTTCTGGTCCGACGTGCTGCGCTCGGTGCCGGATACCCTGTACGTGCACGACATGAGCAGCATGCGGGTGATGTTCAGCAACAACCGCCTGGGCCCCGACCTCGGCTACAGCAAGGACGAGCTGCGCCAGTTCGGCGAACGCCTGTGGGAGAAGATCCTCCACCCCGACGACGTCGAGCTGTACCAGCGCGTGCGCAACCTGCAGAAGGTGGTGGGCGACGGCCAGCTGCTGCATTGCCAGCTGCGCTGGCGCCATCGCAATGGCAGCTGGCACTGGTTCGACATCCGCGAGCACGCCCTGAGCCGCGACCGTCATGGCCGGGTCAGCCGCCTGATCGGCGTGGCCAAGGACATCACCGGCGAGATCGCCGCCCAGGCCAGCCTGCGCGACAGCGAGCGGCGCTATCGCCTGCTGGCCGAGAGCATCAGCGACGTCATCCTCTCCAGCAACAGCGACCTGCAACTGAACTACGTCAGCCCCTCGGCCGCGGCCTTCTTCGGCTACAGCCCGGACTGGCTGCTGGAGCACGGCCTGCTCGGCACCGTGACCAATCCGCGCCAGCTGGCCAGCCTGCTGCAACTGATCGAGCGGGTCCGCGACGCACGCAACCAGGTCGAGAAACTGTCGCTGCTGCAGGACGCGCTGACCGGCCGCACCTTCGTCTTCGACTGCCTGCGCGCCGACGGCCGCAAGATCATCGTGGAAATGCGCCTGACCCTGATGTGGGACGAGCAGGGACACTTCGAGGGCGTGCTCGGCATTGGCCGCGACATCACCCAGCAGCGCCGCGCCGAGCGCGACCTGCGCATGGCCGCCACGGTGTTCGAGCACTCCACCGCGGCCATCCTGGTCACCGATCCGGCCGGCTACATCGTACGCATCAACGAGACCTTCCAGCGCATCACCGGCTACGCCGGCGCCGAGGTGCTCGACCAGCTGCCGCGTATGCTCACCGCGGACCGCCAGCAGGCGGCGCAGCTCACCTACATCCTCGCCCAGCTCAACCAGCACGGCAGCTGGGAAGGCGAGCTGTGGCTCAAGCGCAGGAACGGCGAGCAGTACCCGGCCTGGGTCGGCATCACCGCGGTGCAGGACGACGACGGCGACCTGGTCAGCTACGTGTGCTTCTTCAACGACATCAGCGAGCGCAAGGCCAGCGAGCAGCGCATCCACCGCCTGGCCTACTACGACGCCCTGACCCTGCTGCCCAACCGCACCCTGTTCCAGGACCGCCTGCACACCGCCCTGCAGCACGCCGAACGGCACGCCGAGTGGGTGGTGCTGATGTTCCTCGACCTCGACCGTTTCAAGCCGATCAACGACTCCCTCGGCCATGCCGCCGGCGACCGCATGCTCAAGGACGTGGCCGTGCGCCTGGCCGCCTGCGTCGCCGAGGACGACACGGTGGCGCGCATGGGCGGCGACGAGTTCACCCTGCTGCTGCAACCGCGCAACACCCGCGAGGGCGCGCTGAACCGGGCCATCCACGTGGCCGAACAGATCCTCGCCAGCCTGGCCAAGCCGTTCGTCCTGCAGGGCCGCGAGTTCTTCGTCACCGCCTCCATCGGCATCGCCCTGGCGCCGCAGGACGGCGACGAGCTGAGCCAGCTGATGAAGAACGCCGACACCGCCATGTACCACGCCAAGGAGCGCGGCAAGAACAACTTCCAGTTCTACCAGGCGGAGATGAACGCCACCGCGCTGCAGCGCCTGGAGCTGGAGAGCGACCTGCGCCACGCCCTGGAGCAGGGCCAGTTCCAGCTCTACTACCAGCCGCAGCTGTCCGGCGATGGCAAGCGCCTGACCGGCGTCGAGGCGCTGCTGCGCTGGAGCCACCCGCGCCGCGGCCTGGTGGCACCGGGCGAGTTCATCCCGGTACTGGAGGAGCTGGGCCTGATCGTCCAGGTCGGCGACTGGGTGATCGCCGAGGCCTGCCGCCAGCTCAGGGCCTGGCACGATGCCCGGGTGCGCGTGCCCAAGGTCTCGGTGAACCTGTCGGCCCGCCAGTTCGGCGATGGCCAGCTGGGCATGCGCATCTCCCGCATCCTCGGCGACAGCGGCCTGCCGCCGGCCTGCCTGGAGCTGGAGCTGACCGAGTCGATCCTGATGCGCGACGTGGGTGAGACCCTGCAGATGCTGACCAGCCTGAAGAAGCTCGGCCTGTGCATCGCGGTGGACGACTTCGGCACCGGCTACAGCTCGCTCAACTACCTCAAGCAGTTCCCCATCGACGTGCTGAAGATCGACCGCAGCTTCGTCGACGGCGTGCCCGGTGGCGAGCAGGACGCGCAGATCGCCCGCGCCATCATCGCCATGGCCCACAGCCTGAACCTGGCGGTGATCGCCGAGGGCGTGGAGACCCAGGAGCAGCTGGACTTCCTGCGCGAGCACGGCTGCGACGAGGTGCAGGGCTACCTGTTCGGCAAGCCGATGGCGGCCGCCCAGTTCGAGGCGCTGCTCGGCGGCAACGCACTGTTCGTGCTCAGCTGAACGGCCCGCGCCGGCGCAGGGTGAACACCGCTTGTCCGCCACTTGACCGCCTTTCATGTGCCAGGGCGCGGCACATCGGGTAGAATGCGCGCCTCCCTTTTACCGCCCGCTGATAGATCAGGTGACCACCATGTTCAGCCGTGATTTGACCATTGCCCGCTACGATGCAGAACTCTTTGCCGCCATGGAGCAGGAAGCCCAGCGCCAGGAAGAGCACATCGAGCTGATCGCCTCCGAGAACTACACCAGCCCGGCGGTGATGGAAGCCCAGGGCAGCGTGCTGACCAACAAGTACGCCGAAGGCTACCCGGGCAAGCGCTACTACGGTGGCTGCGAGTACGTCGACGTGGTCGAGCAGCTGGCCATCGACCGCGCCAAGCAGCTGTTCGGCGCCGACTACGCCAACGTTCAGCCGCACGCCGGCTCCCAGGCCAACGCCGCCGTCTACCTGGCCCTGCTCAGCGCCGGTGACACCATCCTCGGCATGAGCCTGGCCCACGGCGGCCACCTGACCCACGGCGCCTCCGTGTCCTCCTCCGGCAAGCTGTACCACGCCGTGCAGTACGGCATCACCGACGCCGGCCTGATCGACTACGACGAAGTCGAGCGCCTGGCCGTCGAGCACAAGCCGAAGATGATCGTCGCCGGCTTCAGCGCCTACTCCCAGGTGCTGGACTTCGCCCGCTTCCGCGCCATCGCCGACAAGGTCGGTGCCTACCTGTTCGTCGACATGGCCCACGTGGCCGGTCTGGTCGCCGCCGGCGTGTACCCGAACCCGGTACCCTTCGCCGACGTGGTCACCACCACCACCCACAAGACCCTGCGCGGCCCGCGCGGCGGCCTGATCCTCGCGCGCAAGAACGAGGAGATCGAGAAGAAGCTCAACTCCGCGGTCTTCCCGGGCGCCCAGGGTGGCCCGCTGGAGCACGTGATCGCCGCCAAGGCCATCTGCTTCAAGGAAGCCCTGCAGCCCGAGTTCAAGGCCTACCAGCAGCAGGTGGTGAAGAACGCCCAGACCATGGCCAGCGTGTTCATCGAGCGCGGTTTCGACGTGGTCTCCGGCGGCACCCAGAACCACCTGTTCCTGCTCTCGCTGATCAAGCAGGACATCACCGGTAAGGACGCCGACGCCGCCCTGGGTCGCGCCTACATCACCGTGAACAAGAACAGCGTGCCGAACGACCCGCGCTCGCCCTTCGTCACCTCCGGCCTGCGCATCGGCACCCCGGCCGTGACCACCCGCGGCTTCGGCGAAGCCGAGTGCAAGGAGCTGGCCGGTTGGATCTGCGACATCCTGCAGAACATGGGCGACGAGTCCGTGGTCGACGCGGTGCGCGAGAAGGTCAAGGCGATCTGCGCCAAGTTCCCGGTCTACGGCAACTAAGCCCTTCGCGGATGCACAAAAAAGCCCGGCCAACATGGCCGGGCTTTTTCGTTTCGCCCGAATCAGGCGGGCTGCTTGGCGTAGCGCGCCAGGCGCTCGTCGCGGCTCATCACCGCCAGGGTGTTGGCCAGCACCTGCTCGCCGGTGGCGCTCTCGCTGGCGAATATCTCGCCGAAGTGGCGATGGGTGACCTGGGCGAAGTGCGCGCGGTCCTCGGCCTCGATGCCGAGCAGGGTGGCATAGGCATCCAGTGCCTCGCCCTGGCCCTGGGCCATGTCCTCGGCGATGTTCTCCAGCATGCCGTTCATGGCGAAGATCGAGCGCCCGCCGTAGCCGATGGTCGCACCGGTATCGCAGCCGTTGGTGCCCGAGGTCATGCCGAAGGTGGCATTTCCTGAGGTGCCATTGGTGGTGGTGGCCAGGAAGTGCGGCACGAACCCGCGCTGCCCGTCGAACACCATGTTGCCCCAGCCGCAGCCATTGCCGCCGGCCGCATCGGCAAACGCACCCGCGCTGGCCAGGCTCAGCGCACCGAACAACAGCCCCTTGCTCAACAGTCTTTTAGCCATATCCATTGCTCCGCAATCAAATGGTAATGAAACCGCCCATGGAGCTTTGGCGACAGCCGTGCCTCTGTCAAACCGACAGCGGCAATAAATGGCGCGCTTGGCTATAGTGAGCAAAACCCAGAAGGAGTTTCGGCATGAGTGAGTCTGCCACCGAGCGTCGGCGCTTCCAGCGCATCGCCTTCGACGCCGCCACCGAGCTCGCCCAGGGCGAGCGGCGCTGGACGGTCGCCCTGCACGACGTGTCACTCAAGGGGTTGCTGGTCAAACGCCCGCGCGACTGGAACGGCGACCCTCATCAACCCTTCATCGCCACCCTCGACCTGGACGGCGAGACCCGCCTGCAGATGGAAGTGGTGCTGACCCGCACCCGCGACGACCTGCTCGGCTTCGTCTGCCGGCATATCGACCTGGAGTCGATCAGCCACCTGCGCCGCCTGGTGGAACTCAACCTGGGCGATGAGAGCCTGCTGGAGCGCGAACTGGCCGCCCTCGGCGAGGAAGACTAAGTACGCCGCGACTGCGCCTCGGCAGCGGGAGCCCGCCATCCAGCCCCTAGCGCTCGCGCCCCGGCGCAGCGGGCTTCTGCCACCAGCGTCGAGCCTGTACCCGGCGCGCACCGAGGCTCGCCTCGCGGCGCTGCTCGGAGCTGTCGCGCGGGCGCCCCGGCTCGTAGTTGAGGGTTCTGGCGAAGAAGTCGAAGAACAGGAACATGGGCCATCTCCTAGTCATGCAGATGACGCCATGCTCCTCCTCGCTCAGCGCCCCATCATTGATCTGCGACAAGCGCGGCCAGGCCGAAACAGCGGCAGAGCGCCGCAGGGCACTACTCGAACAGGGCGTCCAGCGCCTGCTCCAGACGGGTCACGGCGATCACCTGCAACCCCGCCGGCGCCTCCTTGGGCGCATTGCCCCTGGGCACTATGGCGCGCTTGAAGCCGTGCTTGGCCGCCTCCTTCAGGCGCTCCTGGCCGCTCGGCACCGGGCGGATCTCGCCGCTCAGGCCGATCTCGCCGAACACCAGCAGGTCGTGCGGCAGCGGCCGGTTGCGCAGGCTGGAGATCACCGCCGCCATCAGCGCCAGGTCGGAGGCCGTCTCCAGCACCTTGACCCCGCCGACCACGTTGAGGAACACGTCCTGGTCGTAGGTGGGGATGCCGCCGTGCCGGTGCAGCACGGCCAGGAGCATGGCCAGGCGGTTCTGGTCCAGGCCCAGGGTGACGCGCTTGGGGTTGGCCAGGTGGCTGGTGTCGACCAGCGCCTGCACCTCCACCAGCATCGGCCGGGTGCCCTCCCAGGTGGCCATCACCACGCTGCCGGGCACCGCCTCCTGGGCGCGGGTGAGGAAGATCGCCGAGGGGTTGGTGACCTCCTTGAGGCCCTTGTCGGTCATGCCGAACACGCCCAGTTCGTTGACCGCGCCGAAGCGGTTCTTCACCGCACGCAGCAGGCGCAGGCGGCCGTCGGACTCGCCCTCGAAATACAGCACGGTGTCGACCATGTGCTCCAGCACGCGCGGGCCAGCCAGGGCGCCCTCCTTGGTCACATGGCCGACCAGGAAGATCGCCGTGCCGCTCTGCTTGGCATAGCGCACCAGCAGCGCGGCGCTCTCGCGCACCTGGGCCACGCCGCCGGGGGCGGACTGCAGCTGCTCGGTGAAGATGGTCTGGATCGAGTCGATCACCATCACCTTGGGCTGCTCGCGGCGCGCCACCTCGATGATCGATTCGATGCAGGTCTCGGTCATCACCTTGAGCCGGTCCTGCGGCAACTCCAGGCGCCGCGCGCGCATGGCCACCTGCTGCTGCGATTCCTCGCCGGTGACGTACAAAGCCGGCAGGCGCTGGGCGATGTTGCACAGGGTCTGC
>JAJLLC010000017.1:0-6410 GCA_033838285.1 Pseudomonadaceae bacterium | reverse complement strand
AACGGCTCGCCGTCGATCTCCAGCAGGCGCACCAGGTCCTCGCTGGTGCGTGCATTGAGCTTGCCGCCGTCGCGGCGCGGGTCGACGAAGGTGTCCAGCCCGACCCGGGTCAGATGCCCCGGCTTGCCCCCGGCGATATCGCGAAACAGCTGGCAGATCACACCCTGCGGAAAGTTGTAGGCCTCGATGGCGCCGCTGACCGCCAGCTGCTGCAGCTTCGGCACCAGCCCCCAGTGGCCGCCGATTACCCGGCGCAGCAGGCCGGGGTGCGCCAGATGGTTCAGTCCACGCTCGCGGCCATCGCCCTGGCCGGCCGCATAGACCAGGGTCAGGTCGCGCGGCTCGGCCTCGCCGCCCGCCATGCTGTCGACGAAGCGCCGCTCCAGCGCCACCGCCAGCCCTTCGGCAAAGCCGATGCCAACGAAGCCGCCGGTGGCCACGGTATCGCCGCTGCGGATCAGCCGCACCGCATCCGCCGCGGACACCCGCTTGCCGCGCTCGAAGGCGCGCAGCGCCTGCAGCATGTCGCGCCCTTGCTGGCTCATTGTCCGCTCCCCCCGCCGGATTGCGGTACAGCTTAGCGGCGACACCGGGCGGATCGAATCGGACGATGGGGAAATCGGCATGCGCAGGGGCTATGCTTGGCAGCCCACGTCACAGCCGGCCGGGGAAACCGTCTGTGAAGCATCTCCACCACGGCCGCCGGGGGGCGTGCATGGACCTGTTCCTGGACATCGCGCTGTCGTTTCCGACCGTCGTCCTCAGCCTGCTGCTGGCGGTGCTGCTGGGCTACTGGGCGCTGGCCGTGCTCGGCCTGTTCGACCTCGACGCCTTCGAGACCTCCCTGCTGCCCGATGGCGATGCGCTGGAAGTGGGCGGCATCTCCGGGCTGCTGATGAAGCTGGGCCTGGACGGCGTACCGCTGACCCTGATCTTCACCGTGATCGTGCTGCTGGCCTGGCTGGGCTGCTATTTCATCGACTACGCGCTGCTGCGCGCCTGGCCCGAGGGCATGCTGCGCTCGGCCACGACATGGCTGGCCGCGCCGGTGTGCCTGATTGTCGCCGTGCCCTTCGCTGGCCTGCTGATCCAGCCGCTGAAGCCGCTGTTCCGCAAGGCCCAGGTGACCAACGAGGTGTCCCTGCTCGGGCGCACCGCCATCGTGCGCAGCCCGCTGGTCGACGAGGTGCGCGGTCAGGCCGAGATCGACGATGGCGGCGCCGGCCTCATCCTGCAGGTGCGCGCGCCGGCCGGGCGCTTTGTTCGAGGCGACCGGGTGGTGCTGATCGAGTACGTCGCCGCCCTCAACGCCTATCGGGTGATCGCTGAAGGCGGCGATGCCTGATGCGCCTTTCTTCCCACATGACACAACGTTCCAGCAACCGGAGTCCTGGCCATGAATGAAGCCGTGATCATGCCCTTCCTGACCGTGGTCGGGATCATCATCGTCGTCGTGTTTGGCCTGTTTGCGCTGTTCAAGGCCTTCTACATCAAGGTGCCGCAGGGCACCGCGCTGATCGTCAACGACCTGTCGGCCACGCCCAAGGTGCACTTCACCGGTGCCCTGGTCTACCCGGTGATCTACAAGAAGGAGTTCATGAAGATCTCCTTGATCACCCTGGAGATCGACCGCCGCGGCAAGGACGGGCTGATCTGCCGCGACAACATGCGCGCGGACATCACGGTCGCCTTCTACCTGCGTGTCAACGAGACCCAGCAGGACGTGCTCAAGGTGGCCAAGGCGATCGGTGTCGACCGCGCCTCGGAGAAGAACGCCGTCAACGAGCTGTTCAACGCCAAGTTCAGCGAGGCGCTGAAGACGGTCGGCAAGAAGATCGAGTTCGTCAACCTGTTCGAGAACCGCCAGGAGTTTCGCGACCGCATCATCGAGGTGATCGGCAACGACCTCAACGGCTACGTGCTGGAAGACGTCGCCATCGACTACCTGGAGCAGACGCCGAAGACCTCGCTGGATCCGAACAACATCCTCGACGCCGAGGGCATCCGCAAGATCACCGAGCTGACCGCCAAGCAGAACGTGGTCACCAACGAGCTGGAGCGCAACCAGGAACTGGCGATCACCAAGAAGAACGTCGAGACCAAGGAGGCCATGCTGGCCCTGGAACGCCAGCAGGCCGACGCCGAGGCCAAGCAGCAGCGCGAGATCGCCAGCATCCAGGCCCGCGAGCAGGCCGAGACCCTGAAGGTGCAGGAAGAGGAGCGCCTGAAGTCCGAGCAGGCACGCATCGCCACGCAGGAGCAGCTCGACATCCGCGAACAGAACCGCCTGCGCGAGCTGGAGGTCGCCGAGCAGAACCGCCAGCGCGCGGTGGTGATCGAGAAGGAAAAGGTGCAGCGCGCCAAGGAGATGGAAGTCGTCGCCCGCGAGCGCGAGGTCGAGCTGCAGCGCATCGAGAAAGAAAAGGCCCTGGAGGAGCAGCGCAAGCTGATCGCCAATGTGGTCCGCGAGCGCATCGTGGTCGAGAAGACCGTGGCGATGGAAGAAGAGCGCATCAAGGAAGTCCGCGAGGTCAGCGAGGCCGAGCGCGCCAAGCAGGTCGCCATCCTCGACGCCCAGGCCAAGGCCGAGGAGGCGCTGGTGATGCAGGTCAAGGAAGCCGAGGCCGAAGAGGCCCGTGCCAAGCACAAGGCGGTGGAGATCACCACGCTGGCCGAGGCCGAGCTGGAAGCCGCCGCCCGCCAGGCCGAGGCCAAGCGCAAGCTGGCCGAGGGCATCGAGGCCGAGCGCGCCGCGCCGGGTCTGGCCGATGCGCGGGTGCGTGAGGTCACTGCCGCTGCCAAGGAGAAGGAAGGCCTGGCCGAGGCCCGCGTGCTGGAAGAGAAGCTCAGCGCCCAGGCGCGCGGCGAGGAAGCCGTGGCCAACACCAAGGCCAAGGCGACCCGCGAGGTCGGCGCCTCTGAGGCCGAGGTCATGCGCCTGCGCTTCGAGGCCGAAGCGGAAGGTCTGGCCAAGAAGTTTGGCACCCTCGATTCGCTCAGCGACACCGCCCGCGCCCACGAGGAGTTCCGCATGGCGCTGGAGAAGCAGTTCGACCAGGCCATTGCCGCCATCGAGGCCAACAAGCAGATCGCCCGCGACCAGGCTGAGGTGCTGGGCTCGGCCCTGTCCAAGGCCAAGGTCGAGATCATCGGCGGCGGCGGCGAGGTCTTCGACACCTTCGCCAAGGGCCTGTCGCTGGGCAAGGCGGTCGAGGGTATGGCCGACAAGAGCCCGGTGGTGCAGGACCTGCTGTCCAAGTTCATTGGCGAGCGGGGCAAGGGGGGCAAGCAGGGTGGGGAGTCGAAGGCGTGAACCGCGGTTGGGCGGACTGGCTGCTGAACGTGGGTGACGGTTCGGGACCCGGGACCCGGGGCCCGGGACCCGTGGGAAGCGGCGCTGCCTTGAGCCTATCGGGTGAGAAGGTGACGCTTACTAAGCGAACTGCTTCGCGCCCGCAGCTGTTCCGGGTCCCGGGTCCCGGGTCCCGGGTCCCGACACGAGCAGATCTCCGCCCAGCACGAGGCGCGCCCCGCGCCACACACCTCCTCAAGCGCACCGCCCATGTCTGACACCCCCACCACCGTCGATCAGGCCGTTGCCGAAGGCGGCGCCTACGAGGTGCTGCGCCGACGCCTGGAGAAGCAGGGCGATAAGCTGCAGGGCCTCGCCGAAGGGCTGAACGCGCAGCGGCTCGAGGAGTTCGGCAGCAGCCGGCTGGAGGTCATCGGCCGGCTGCGCGTGCGCACGGAGCACAACTGCGTGGCCCGCGACATCGCCCAGGTCGGCGAGCTGCTGCTGTTCGGCTACAACGTCTTCCTCGGCCTGAAGAAGGAAACCCGGGTCGAGGACGTGTTCTCGCTGTACCGGCTGGTCAAGCAGGACGAGGCCTGGGACGTCGAGCCGGTGCCGCTGGCCGGCAGCTTCCTCGCCCAGGACAGCTTCGTCCAGGATTTCCGCGAGCTGTATGCCTACTACAAGAACACCCGCCTGCTGCGTCTGGCGCGCCGCGAGGAGTGGCTGCTGGCGGCGTTCCAGATCGGCGAGCGGCTGACCGATGTGCGCGTGTTCCGCTGGCGCGTGGCGCCCGATGGAACAGTCAGCTATGTGGACAACCGCGGCGAGCGCGACATCGCGCCGCCGCCCGCCTGGGATTTCGAGTGGACGGCCTGCTCGCGCGAGCACATGGTCGAGGGCCGCCATCCGCATATGAACATCCTCGACACGGTGTTCGTGGAGACCGTGGGCGGGGACCTCACCATCAAGGTCGAGGACAACACCCAGGACGGCCTCGGCATCTACCGCGAGCCGGTCGAGGACCAGACCCAGTCGCTGGATGATGCGCGTATCGAATATGCCCAGCTCGGCGCGCTGATCCTGCTGCGCGTGCTGCCCTACCGCGAGACCGTCTGGCGGCACCTGGTCTACAACACCCTGACCCGCGAGGTGCGGCGCATCGATGCCATCGGGCAGAGCTGCGTGCAGCTGCCCGAGGACCACGGCATTGTCTTCCCCGGTGGCTACCTGCTGCCCTCGGGCGAGTGCAAGACCTTCGAGCGCTCCATGCTCGGCATGCACTTCTCGCGGATGATCCGCTCGCCCAACGGCGAGGACGTGCTCTACGTGTTCTACGAGCCCGAGCACGGGCGCATCGCGCTGTTCACCTACAACATGATCCAGCGCGCCCTGCAGACGCCGATTCTCGGCCACGGCTATGCGCGGCTGGACGATGGCCGCATGGTGGTGTTCAGCAGCGAGAGCGACGAGCCGACGCGCATCCATCCGATGCAGGTCTGGCTCACGCCCTTTGCCAGCGAGGAGCACGCCGCCGCCGCGCCGCCGCGGACCAGCTTCATGGGCCGGATCGGCAACGCGCCGCTGGTGCGTGGCATCTCCGACCTGCTCGCGCTGCGCCGCGAGATTGCCGCGGAACAGGTCAGCGCGCGGCGCTACGAGCAGCTGGTGCTGGACGCCCGCAAGCTGTTCGACCTGCACCACTGGCTGGAGGATCCGCACTGCGGTGATCTGGCGCCCCTGCTGCGCGAGATTGCCCAGACCGGCGGCGCAGTGCTCGACGAGTTCGCCAAGGTCGAGAGCATCCGCCAGCAGAGCGATGCCGCCCTGCGCGAGGCGCGTACGCGGCAGGCCGAACTGCTGGCCGATGCGGTGGCCGAGCGCTGCGAGTCGATCGACGACTACACCGCGCGATTGAACGCGCTGACCCGCCAGCGCGGGCACCTGCTGACCATTCGCGACTATCGCTATATCGACGTCGCCGAGATCGACGCGCTGGAGGCCGCACTGCGTGAACGGCACGACGCGCTGTCGCAGGCCACCGCGGCCTTCCTCGGCCAGGACGCCGCGCTCGCACCGCTGAAGGCCCGTCTCTCCGAGCTGGATACCAAGGCACAGGCCGCGAGCGGCGCGGGCGCGCTGCGCCCGATCATCGAGGCGATGGAACAGCTGTCCAGCGACCTCGACATGCTGTCCTCGCTGATGGCCGGCCTGAAGATCGACGATGCCGCCGAGCGCACCCGCGTGGTCGAGGCGATCTCGGCGCTGTACGCCAGCCTCAACCAGGCCAAGGCCCGCGCCGCCCAACGCCGCAAGCAGCTGGGCTCGGCTGAAGCCGTGGCCCAGTTCGGGGCGCAGTTCCAACTGTTCGGCCAGAGCGTTACCGCGGCGCTGGGTGCCTCCAGCGACCCGGAGCGCTGCGACGAGCAGATGGCGCGCATTCTGGTCCAGCTGGAGGAGCTGGAAACCCAGTTCGGCGAGCACGAGGAGTTTCTGCAGGACATCCTGGCCAAGCGCGAGGAGGTGCTGGAGGCCTTCGAGAGCCATCGCCAGGCCCTGGTCGACGAGCGCCAGCGCAAGGCGCAGGCGGTGCAGGACGCCGCCCTGCGCATCCTCGAAGGCTTCTCCCGCCGAACGGCGCGTTTCACCGACCCCGACGAGCTCAACGCCTTCTTCGCCGGCGACCCGCTGATCATCAAGCTGCGCGAGCTGGTCGAGCGCCTGCGCGCCCTGCAGGACAGCGTCAAGGCCGACGACGTCGAGGCGCGGCTTAAGGCGGCCCGCGACCAGGCAGTGCGCGGACTGCGCGACAAGACCGACCTGTTCGAGGCCGGCGGCGAGGTCATCAAGCTGGGGCCGCGGCACCGCTTCTCGGTCAACACCCAGCCGCTGGACCTGACCCTGCTGCCGCGAGGCGAGCATCTCGCCCTGCACCTGACCGGCACCGACTACTTCGCGCCGATCGAGGACCCGGCGCTAGACGCGCTGCGTCCGTACTGGTCGGTGAGCCTGGCCTCGGAGTCCGATGAACTCTATCGCGGCGAGTTTCTGGCCGCCGAAGTGCTGGCCGCCGCTGAACGCGGCGAAGAGGGCTTCGACCTGGCCGCCCTGCGCGCCG
>JAJLLC010000016.1:0-9877 GCA_033838285.1 Pseudomonadaceae bacterium | reverse complement strand
CCGAGCGCGTCAGGCGCAGCAGCGCATGGCGGGTGCGCGGATGCCAGGTCCACGCCCCGTCGCGCAGCACCGCGCCCGCGGCCGGCTCCATGCCAGCGCCGTGGCCGCGCACGCGCACGGTGTCGAGCACCAGCTCCCGGCCCTCCACCCGCCACGCCTCCTCCCAGCGCACACGCTCGATCGAATGCGTCCACGCCAGCGTGAACGCGTTCGCGGCGACGGTCGCCGTGGCCAGGGCGGTGGCGAGGCAGAGCGCCATCAGACGGTGAGCGCCTGCACGTTGCGCGAGCGCCAGATGTGCCAGCCCATGACCAGCGCGGCGAGGCCGAAGCCGATCTCGTCGGTGATCGGCAGCGCGATCACCAGCATCGACGCGGCGACGAAGGCGAGCACGCGCTCGAGCGGGTTCATCGGCGAGCGGAAGTGGCCGACCACCGCGGTGCCCCACAGCGTCACCGCGAGCAGGGCCTTGAACACCACGTACAGGGTCGCGGCGAGGTCCTTGTCGCCCTGCAGCATGAGCTCGGGCGCATACACCGCCATGTAGGGCACGACGAAGCCGGCGATCGCGATCTGCACCGCGCGCACGCCGATCTTCAGGCCGCTCTCCTTGGCGATCGGCGCCGCGGCGAAGGCGGCGAGCGCGACCGGCGGGGTGAGGTCGGCCATGATCCCGAAATAGAACACGAACATGTGCGAGACGATCAGCGGCACGCCCAGTTCCAACAGGGCCGGCGCGGCGATCGAGCTGGTGATGATGTAGTTGGGGATGCTCGGGATGCCCATGCCCAGCACCAGGCAGGTGAACATGGTCAGCACCAGGGAAAGGAACAGGTTGTCCTTGCCGATGGCCAGGATGTAGCCGGCGAAGGTGGTGGCCACCCCGGTCAGCGAGACGATGCCGATGATCACCCCGACCAGCACGCAGGCGATGCCCACCGGCACCGCGTGGCGCGCGCCCTCAACCAGCGCGTGCAGGCAGATGGTCAGGGTCTCGCGGCCGCCCCTGACGAACCAGCAGGCCACCACCAGCAGGCCGATGACGCCGAACACCACGCCGATGCCGAGCTGGAAGAAGCCGGCGCAGAGCACGCCGAGGGCGATCCAGAAGGCGATGCGCAGGCCGAAGCTGGATACCCGCAGGATGATCGCCGAGCCGAGGATCACCATCGCCGTCAGCGCCAGGCCGACGGTGCCGGAGAACAGCGGCGTGCGCCCGGAGAACAGCAGCCAGATCAGCACGCCCAGCGGGATCAGCAGGAACCAGCGCTGCTTCACCGCCGCCCAGGGGTTCGGGCACTGCTCCTTGGGCAGGCCCTTGAGGCCGGCGCGCTTGGCTTCCAGGTGGACCATCCAGAACACCGAGCCGAAGTACAGCAGCGCCGGCAGCAGCGCCGCCTTGGCCACCTCGACGAAGGGCACGTTGATGGTCTCGGCCATGATGAAGGCCACCGCGCCCATCACCGGCGGCATGATCTGGCTGCCCATGCTGGCCGTGGCCTCGACCCCGCCGGCGAAGGCCGGCTTGTAGCCGAAGCGCTTCATCAGCGGGATGGTGAACTGCCCGGTGGTGACCACGTTGGCCACCCCGGAGCCGGTGATGGTGCCCATCAGCGCCGAGGACACCACCGAGACCTTGGCCGGGCCGCCCAGCTTGTGGCCGAAGAAGCCCAGGGCGAAGTCGGTGAACAGGCGGATCATGCCGGCCTGCTCGAGGAAGGCGCCGAACAGGATGAACAGGAAGATGTAGGTGGCCGACACGTAGGTCGGCGTGCCGTACAGGCCCTCGGTGCCGAACGACAGCTGGTTGACGATCTGGTCCAGACCGTAGCCGCGGTGGGCCAGGTCGCCCGGCAGGTATTCGCCGAACAGGCCGTAGAGCAGGAACAGGCCGCAGATGATCGGCAGGGCGATGCCCATCACCCGCCGCGCCGCCTCGAACACCAGCACGATCAGCAGCAGGCCGATCAGCATGTCGGCCTGGGTCAGGTCGCCGGAGCGCTGGATCAGGTCGGCCTCGAACACCCACTGGTAGAGGGCCGTGGCCATCCCGGCCAGGCCCAGCAGCCAGGCCAGCGGCTGCCAGGGGCGGCCCTTGCCGACGCCGGGGTAGCAGAGAAACACGATCAGCAGCAGGAAGCCGGCGTGCACCGCGCGCAGCACCTGGGTGGACACCGGGTGGAAGGCGGCGGTGACGATCTGGAAAACGGTGAACAGCAGGGCGACGCAGAACAGCGCCTTGGGCCAGTCGCGCGGATTGGCCGCCAGCCCGTCGTGGTGCTCGCTCATGGACCTAGTACCTCATGACGACGATGCGGGAGGCACCTGTGCCTCCCGAACGATGGTGGCCGGCCGCGCGGCGGCCGGCACGGACTCGGCTCAGAGCGCGCCGACTTCCTTGTAATAGCGCTCGGCGCCCGGGTGCAGCGGGATCGGCAGGTTCTTCGCGGCGCCCTCAAGGCTGATGTCCTTGGCGGCGGAGTGGGCGGTGGAGAGCTTGTCCAGGTTGCCGAACATCAGCTTGGTCATCTGGTAGGCCACCTCGTCGGAGACGCCGGCCTGGCTGACCAGGATGTTGGTGATGGCCACGGTGGGCACGTCAGCGCTCTGGCCGTCGTAGGTGTTGGCCGGGATCACCCCGGGCTGGTAGGCGGCGTTGCCGATCTTCGCCACCACCTCGGCCGGAATGGCGACGAAGCTGATCTTCATGGTCGAGGCCAGGTCGCGGATCGCCGCCATGCCCAGCCCGGAGGACTGCAGGGTGGCGTCCAGCTGGCGGTTCTTGATCAGCTCGACCGACTCGGCGTAGGGCAGGAACTGCACTTCGCCCATGTCCTCGTAGCTCAGGCCGGCGGCCTTGAAGATGGCGCGGGCATTGAGCTCGGTGCCGGACTTCGGCGCGCCCACGGAGATGCGCTTGCCCTTGAGGTCCTCCAGAGTGGCGATGCCGGATTCGGCGTTGGCGACGATCTGGATGTAGTTCGGATAGGTGCCGGCGATGGCCCGCAGCTTCTGCAGCGGCGCCTTGAAGCCGGCCTCTTCGACGCCGTTCCAGGCATCGGCCACCGAGTCGCCCAGGGCGAAGGCCAGCTCGCCGCGCCCCGCCTGCAGCAGGTTGAGGTTCTCCACCGAGGCCTTGGTGGCCTGCACCGAGGTCTTGGCGCCGTCGATGCCGTCGCCGTACAGCTGCGACAGGCCGACGCCGATCGGGTAGTACACGCCGCTGGTGCCGCCGGTGAGGATGTTGATGAAGGTCGGCGCGGCGAGGGCCGCAGTGCTGGCGGTGAAGGCCGCGGCGGCGGCGAACAGGCTGAGGCGCTTGGTCAGGGTCATGCGGGTTTCTCCATTGTTGTTGTCAGTCGACAAGAACGCGAGGACAACCCACGGGCAGCAGTGGACTCGAGCGTTCTTGTTATCGCCCTGGCGGGCATGCGGGAAACCATAGCAGCCGGCGTGCCAGGCGGCCGCAGGCGCGGATTTGCTGGGCTGGCGCGGCGACGCCAGGCCTGGATAGGCGGAAATCCGCCGACGCATCGGCGGCGCCAGGCGGATTCTTGCCTATCGCTCCTCGCCGAGAAAATCGCCGCGGCTTAGGCCGTGGCGCTGCATCTTCTCGTTGAGGGTGCGCCGCGGCAGCTGCAGCAGGGCCATGACCTCGGCGATGTTGCCGCGGCAGCGCTGCAGGGCCTGGCGCAGGCACTGCGCCTCGAAGGCCTCCAGCTGCGCCGCCAGCGACTGTTCCAGCGGCGCCGTGGCGGCCGCCGAGGACAGGCCGAGGGCGTGACGCTCGGCGGCGTTGATCAGCTCGCGTACATTGCCCGGCCAGTCATGGGCCTGCAGCCGCGCCAGCTCGCCCGGGGTCGCCGGCGGCGCCTCGCGGCCGTGGCGCAGGGCGGCCTCGGCGGCGAAGTGCTCGAACAGCGGGGCGATGTCCTCGCGCCGCTCGCGCAGCGGCGGAATCTGCAGCTCGGCGACGTTGAGGCGGTACAGCAGATCCTCGCGGAAGCGCCCGCCGCGCGCCTCGTCCTGCAGGTCGGGCTTGGCCGCGCTGATCACCCGCAGGTCGACGGCGATGCTCTTGTTCGAGCCGAGCCGCTCCAGGCTGCGCTCCTGGATCACCCGCAGCAGCTTGGCCTGCTGTGCCAGCGGCATGCTCTCGATCTCGTCGAGGAACAGCGAGCCGCCGTCGGCATGCTCGATGCGCCCCACCCGGCGCTGCTGGGCGCCGGTGAAGGCGCCGCTCTCGTGGCCGAACAGCTCGCTCTCGAAGATGCTCTCGGGAATCGCCGCGCAGTTCAGCGCGACGAAGGGCCGCGCGGCGCGCGGGCCGAACTGGTGCAGGCAGCGCGCCACCCGCTCCTTGCCGCTGCCGGTCTCTCCGTGGATCAGCACGTTGACCGAGGTCTGCGCCAGCTCCAGCACCTGGCGGCGCAGGCGCTCCATGGCCGGCGACACGCCGAGCAGCTGCTGCTCGATGCGCTCGGCGCCGGCCACCCGGGCGCGCAGCTGGCGGTTCTCGAGGACCAGGCGGCGCTTGTCCAGGGCGCGGCGCAGGCTGTCGAGCAGGCGCTCGGGGGTGAAGGGCTTCTCGATGAAGTCATAGGCGCCCTGGCGCAGGGCCTGCACCGCCATCGGCACGTCGCCGTGGCCGGTGACCATGATCACCGGCAGGTCGCGGTCGCGCTGCAGCAGGGCATCGAGCAGCTGCAGGCCGTCCTGGCCGGGCATGCGCACGTCGCTGACCACCACCCCGGCAAAGTCCGCGCCGACCAGCGCCAGCGCCGCCTCCGCCGAGGCGCAGGTGCGCACGGCCAGGCCGGACAGCTCCAGCCATTGCTGCACCGCCTCGCGGATCGCCGCCTCGTCGTCGACAAAGATCACCTGCAGGTCCATGCCCTACTCCGTCGTCATGCCGCCGGCAGGCCGAAGCCGAAGCGCGCGCCGCCGTCGATGTTGGTCGCCTGCAGGCGACCGCCCAGTTCGTGGATGATGCCATAGGAGATCGCCAGCCCCAGGCCCAGGCCCTCGCCGACCGGCTTGGTGGTGAAGAAGGGCTCGAACAGGCGCTGCAGGTGCTCCTCGGCGATACCGCCGCCGCTGTCCTCCACCTCCAGCCGCCACTCGTCGTCCTGGCGCCGCAGGCGCAGGGTCAGCCGGCGACGCTCGGCGCCGGCCATGGCATCCAGGGCGTTGTGCAGCAGGTTGAGCAGCACCTGCTCCAGGCGGATCGCATCGCCCAGCACCCAGGCCGGGCCGCCGCCCTCGCGGCGCACCTCGACCGCCTCGGCGCGGATGCGCGGCGCCAGCAGCTGCAGGGCCTGCTCCAGCACCTGGGCCAGATCGAGGCGCTCGCGCAGGCCACCCGGGCTCTTGCGCGCGAAGGTCTTCAGGTGCCCGGTCAGCGCCGCCATGCGCTGCAGCAGACCGTCGACCCGGCGCAGACCGGCGCCGAGGTCGTCCAGGCGCTGCTGGTCGAGCAGCAGGCGCAGGCTGCCGAGCTGCATCTGCATGGCGGTCAGCGGCTGGTTCAGCTCGTGCGCCAGGGCGGCGGACATCTGCCCCAGGGCCGCCAGCTTGGCCGCCTGCACCAGCTCGTCCTGGGCCGTGCGCAGGGCCGCGGTGCGCTCGGCCACCAGGCGCTCCAGCTCCTCGCGACTGCGCTGCTGCAGGCGCCGGGTCTTGCGCCGCTGGGCCAGCCAGAGCAGCAGGAACACCGCACTGGTCCACAGGCCGGCGGCGGCCAGGCGATAGCCGCGCAGGGTGCCGGCGATGGCGCCGGACTCCACCAGCAGGTGCAGGGTCCAGCCCTCGTCGCGCAGCTCGCGGCGCTGCCAGAGGTAATCGCGGCGCCCGTCCGGGCCTTCCACCCGGCGCAGCTCGGCCTGCTCGGACAGCGCGCCGAGGCCATGGCTGGGCAGCGCCTGCAGGGTCTGCCGGGCGAACTTGCGCGAGCGTTCCAGCTCGTCGCGCTGCGCCTCGTCGAGCGGTCCCAGGTGGCGGAAGCGCCAAGCCGGACGATTGCTGAGGATGACCACGCCATGGCGGTCGCCAACCAGCAGCACGTCGTTCTGCCCGACCCACTCGCGCTGCAGCTCTTCCAGTTCCAGCTTGACCACCAGCACGCCGAGCACCTGGCCGGCGCCGTCCTTCACCGCATGGGAGAGGAAGTAGCCGGGCACCCCGGTGGTCACGCCGACGGCGAAGTAGCGCCCGGCATCCTCGCGCAGGGCGTCCTGGAAATAGGGGCGGAAGGCGTAGTTGTTGCCGACGAAGCTGCTCCACTCGCGCCAGTTGCTGGCGGCGATGGCCTCGCCGCGGCTGTCCAGCAGATAGAGCACAGCGGAGCCGGCGGCGGCGTTGAGCGCTTCCAGACGGCGGTTCAGCGCCTGGCGCAGCAGCGGGTCATCGGGCGCGCGCAGCAAGTCGCGGATGTCGCCGTCCTGGGCCAGCAGCGCCGGCACCGAACGGAAGCGCTCGACCAGGGTGTGGATCGACTGGGCGTACAGCTCGAGCTGCGCGGCGGCCTCCTCGCTGCGCTGGTCCCAGGCGCGCCGCTCGGCCAGCAGCCCGGCCAGCCAGGCGCACAGCAGCAGCCCGGCGAGTATGGCCAGCACCAGCAGGACGCGGGAACGCGACGGAACGAGAGACATCGGCCCGTCTTCTCGTTGCGCTTCGCCTTATTCCACCGTCACCGACTTGGCCAGGTTGCGCGGCTGATCCACATCGGTGCCCTTGAGCACAGCCACGTAGTAAGACAGCAGCTGCAGCGGCACGGTGTAAAGGATCGGTGCCAGCACGTCGTGGATGTGCGGCATGTTGATCACCTGGGTGCCTTCGCCGTTGCTCATGCCAGCGGCTTCGTCGGCGAAGACGATCAGCTGGCCGCCGCGGGCGCGGACTTCCTGCAGGTTGGACTTGAGCTTTTCCAGCAGCTCGTTGTTCGGCGCCACGGTGACCACCGGCATATCGGCGTCCACCAATGCCAATGGTCCGTGCTTGAGCTCGCCGGCCGGATAGGCTTCGGCGTGGATATAGGAGATTTCCTTGAGCTTGAGCGCACCTTCCATGGCCACCGGGTACTGGGCGCCACGGCCGAGGAACAGGGTGTGGTGCTTCTCGGCGAACAGCTCGGCGACCTTCTCCACCGTTTTGTCCATGGCCAGCGCCTCGCCCAGGCGAGTCGGCAGGCGACGCAGCTCTTCCACCAGCTCGGCGGCAACACCGGCCTGCAGGGTACCGCGCACCTGGCCGAGGGCCAGGGTCAGCAGCAGCAAGGAGACCAGCTGGGTGGTGAAGGCTTTGGTAGAGGCTACGCCAATTTCCGGGCCGGCCTGGGTCAGCAGGCACAGGTCGGACTCGCGCACCAGGGAGCTGGTGCCGACGTTGCAGATGGTCAGGCTGGCCAGGTAGCCGGCTAGCTTCGCATTGCGCAGGGCGGCCAGGGTGTCGGCGGTCTCGCCGGACTGGGAGATGGTGATGAACAGGCTGTCCGGCTGCACGGCCACCTGGCGGTAGCGGAACTCGCTGGCCACTTCGATCTGGCAGGGAATGCCGGTCAGCGCCTCCAGCCAGTAACGGGCGACCATGCCGGCGTGGTAGCTGGTACCACAGGCGACGATCTGCACGTTGCGCACCTTGGCGAACAGCTCGGCGGCCTGCGGGCCGAAGGCCTGGACCAGCACCTGGTCGCCGCCCAGGCGGCCTTCCAGGGTGCGCTGCACGACCTTGGGCTGCTCGTGGATTTCCTTGAGCATGAAGTGGCGGTACTCGCCCTTGTCGGCGGCCTCGGCACCCTCGTGATACTGCACCGACTCACGCTGTACCGCCTGGCCGGCGAGGTCCCAGATCTGCAGGCTGTCGCGCCGGATCTCGGCGATATCGCCCTCTTCCAGATAGACGAAGCGGTCGGTGACCTGGCGCAGGGCGAGCTGGTCGGAGGCGAGGAAGTTCTCGCCCAGGCCCAGGCCGATCACCAGCGGACTGCCGCTGCGGGCGGCGAGGATGCGGTCCGGCTGCGCGGCGCTGATTACCGCCAGGCCATAGGCGCCGTGCAGCTCGGGAATGGCGGCCTTGAGCGCGGCGGTGAGGTCGCCGAGCTGCTGCAGCTTGTGCTGCAGCAGGTGGACGATGGTCTCGGTGTCGGTGTCGGAAGTGAAGACGTAGCCCAGACCCTTGAGGCGCTCGCGCAGTTCCTCGTGGTTCTCGATGATGCCGTTGTGCACCACGGCCAATTCTTCACCGGAGAAGTGCGGGTGGGCGTTGCGTTCGCTCGGCGCACCGTGGGTGGCCCAGCGGGTGTGGGCGATGCCGAGGTTGCCGGTCAGCGGCTCAGCGGCCAGGGCCTGCTCCAGTTCGGCGACCTTGCCGGCACGACGACGACGCTGCAGTTCGCCGGCCTGGGTAAAGACCGCCACGCCGGCGCTGTCATAGCCGCGGTATTCCAGGCGCTTGAGGCCTTCGACCAGGATCGGGGTGATGTTGCGTTCGGCGACGGCGCCAACGATGCCACACATAGGGGTTCTCCTCAGGAAGCGGCGGCGAGGATCAGCTGGACCCCGCGCGCGCGTATCTGCTCGGCCACCCGGCTATCCAGGCGGTCGTCGGTAATCAGGGTATGGACGCTGCTCCAGGGCAGTTCCAGGTTGGGGATGCGCCGGCCGACCTTGTCGCTCTCGACCATGACGATGACCTCGCGGGCCACCTCGGCCATGACCCGGGACAGGCCCAGCAGCTCGTTGAAGGTGGTGGTGCCACGCTCCAGGTCGATGCCGTCGGCACCGATGAACAGCTGGTCGAAGTCGTAGGAACGCAGCACCTGCTCGGCGACCTGGCCCTGAAAGGATTCCGAGTGCGGGTCCCAGGTACCACCGGTCATCAGCAGCACAGGCTCGTGCTCGATGTCGCGCAGGGCGTTGGCCACGTTCAGCGAGTTGGTCATTACCACCAGGCCGGGCTTGTGGCCGAGCTGGGGGATCATCGCCGCCGTGGTGCTGCCGCTGTCGATGATGATGCGCGCGTGCTCGCGGATCAGGCCGACCGCCGCGCGGGCGATGGCCTGCTTGTGGGGTGACACGGGCTGCGCCGGCTCGCCGATCAGCTCCTGCGGCATGGGCACGGCGCCGCCGTAGCGACGCAGCAGCAGGCCGTTCCTCTCCAGTTCGGCCAGGTCCTTTCGAATCGTAACTTCCGACGTGGCGAAATGCTGCGCCAGGGCATCCACGGCCACCTCGCCCTGCTCGTTGAGCAAGGCGAGTATGGCGCGGCGACGCTGGGGAGTGTTGCGCTTCGACATTTAAGTTTCGATTCGAAAGATAAGTGCGCGAATCAAAACCTAACGAAAGCGTCAGGTCAAGCGCCAGATGGACGAAAGGCGGCTTTCGCCGCCTTCCTTTGATCCGCGATGGGTATCGCTACGCTCAACCCATCCTAAGTCCAAGCCTTATTTCGGTGCTTTCTGCGGGCGCTTCCAGCCCTCGATGTTGCGCTGCTTGGCGCGCCCCACGGCCAGGGCCGCGGCCGGCACATCCTGGGTCACGGTGGAGCCGGCGCCGGTGGTGGCGCCGTTGCCCAGAGTCACCGGCGCGACGATGGAGCTGTTGGAACCGATGAACACGTCCTCACCCATCACCGTGCGGTGCTTGTTGGCACCGTCGTAGTTGGCCGTGATGCTGCCCGCGCCGTAGTTGACGCGCTCACCGACGGTGGCGTCGCCCAGGTAGGCCAGGTGGTTGGCCTTGGCGCCACGCGCCAGCGTCGAGTTCTTCACCTCGACGAAGTTGCCGATGTGCACCTCCGGGCCCAGGCTGGCCCCCGGGCGCAGGCGGGCGAACGGCCCGATCAGCGCGCCCTCGCCCACCGTCACGCCCAGGGTGTCGCC
>JAJLLC010000015.1:0-38479 GCA_033838285.1 Pseudomonadaceae bacterium | reverse complement strand
TCGCTTCGCTCACTCGGGACCGGCTAAAGCCGGCCCCTTAACCAAACGTTAGGGCTTACAGGAAAGGTATGCGTCCACCAATCGTAATTGACGAACATGGAGACATTAGCTTCTTCCCGTCAGTAGAGGCTGCCTGTCGCTATATTGAGCCAATAGACGTTCGTAACAATGAGTATGTCGCCTTCGACAGCGCTGGGTACTTGCTACAGCTAGTCCCAACTGAGCCAATTGTAAGCATCTCAGGCTACAAGTCAGATCTTCCGCACCAAGAGCAACTGGCGCAGACTCTTCGTTCCTTTTTGGCGCGAGCATCTAGCACCCCGATTCAGCCGGAAGTAGTGTCGCTGGAGGAGCTTCTTGCAGTCTGCATCCGCACATTCGGCTACACGGAGTAGGCCCTAATAATGCGCTCAACCGCCGCTCACTTCGTTCGCTGGACGTCCAAAAGCTACGCTTTGCCGCCCCTTAACCAAACGTTAGACGCAAAGGCGCTCCTAGCTGCTCAACACATCCGTGGATTGGGACAGTCCCTCACTTAAGCAGGAGCCCCAATGATTTTCGCCGAAATGCTTTATCCACAAAACTACTGGGACTTCCACAAGGACTTGGAGAGCCACTTGCTGCAGCATTTCGAGGACATCGAGTGCGGTCTGCAGTCCGACTCTTGGTTCTGGATAAAAATAGGCGGGCACAAGGTTGCGGTGGATACCTTTTCCGCCATGAAACACCAGATCAAATCCGCCGAGCCGGGGGCGCATGTGCAACAGGTCATCGACGTGCTCAAGACAAGGTTTGCGGTCAATGTCTACCCTGAGCCTGTGCCGGAAGGACACGAGGACTTCCATGAGTAAGCCCGCCCTGCACCCAACCAGAGGACCTACAGCCCGGTGAAACTGACCTTCGTGCCCAAGGAAGACCTTATCGAGATCTTCGCCCTGGCCGTCTGCATCTTCTGCGGATACATCGCCTGGCGCGATGAGGACCCACTGGGGCTCCTCTTCATCCTGCTGTTCGGCTCCGGCGCCGCCTACTTCTACGGCAAGAAGAACAAGGCACGCTGGTGCACGCAGTGCAATGGCCCGATGACCTACGCTACCGAGTACCTGTCTTCCGACGAGCATGACGTCGTCTATCTGTGCCCGAAGTGCGGCAAGAAGAACCGGGCGATGATTCGAACCAACCGTCCCAGCCACTGATCGCTGCGCAGCGGGCCACTTCTACGGCACCTGACTCGCGCCGCAGACAGCCGCACGGAGCCCGCCGCATGCTCAACTTGCTGATCAATCTCGATGTGCCCGAACTGCAGGAGGCCATAGGCTTCTACCAGCGGGCCTTCGGCTTCGCGCTGCGCCGCCGCCTGTTCGCCGGCAGCGTGGCCGAGCTCGGCGGCGCGACGGTGCCGGTCTACCTGCTGGCGAGGGCCGCGGGCAGTGCGCCGGTGCCGGGGGCGCCACAGTTGCGCGACTATGCCCCGCACTGGACGCCGCTGCATCTGGACCTGGTCGTCGCCGACCTACCGACCGCTCTGGATAGAGCCCTGCAGGCGGGCGCCAGCCTGGAGCGCGGGCCGCTGACGGAGGCCTGGGGCAGCCTGGCCCTGCTGCGCGATCCCTTCGGCCATGGCTGGTGTCTGCTGCAATGGCATGGGCGGGGCTACGACGAGGTGGCCGACTGAGGCCCGCGCTGGCTACCATGCGCGGGTTTCCCGCCGCGAGCCGCGCCATGTCCTACTCCGTTTCGCCCATCGGCTTCATGCGCTCCTGCTTCAAGGAGAAGTTCGCCATTCCTCGCCAGCCGCTGCTCGCGCCGGCCGCGCGCGGGGTGTTGGAGCTGGTGCCGCCGTTCGACCGCGCCGTGGCCGTGGAGGGGCTGGCGCGGATCAGCCACGTGTGGCTGCTGTTCCTCTTCCATCAGGCGCTGGAAGACAAGCCGCGGCTGAAAGTGCGGCCGCCGCGCCTGGGCGGCAATGCCACGCTGGGGGTATTCGCCAGCCGGGCCACCTACCGGCCCAACGGCATCGGCCAGTCGGTGGTGAAGCTGGACAGGGTCGAGCCGGGGCGGCTGTGGTTGTCCGGTATCGACCTGCTCGACGGCACGCCGGTATTGGACATCAAGCCTTACGTGCCCTACGCCGACCAGGTGCCCGACGCGCTCAACCGCATCGCCGACGCGCCGCCCGTGGCGGTGCCGGTGGAGTGGAGCGCAGGCGCCCTGGCCCAGGCGCATGAGCACGCGCAGCGCCTGGGCGAGCCGCTGGCCGAGCTGATCGAGCAGTGCCTGGCCCAGGACCCGCGGCCGGCCTATCAGGTGCCCGGGCCGGAGCGCCGCTACGGCGTGCTGCTGTGGGACGTGCAGGTGCGCTGGCACTACCCCGAACCAGGACGCATCCGCGTGCTGGAAGTGGTCAGGGAATAACCAGGGTAGCGCCGCAGACCCGGCCTAACGAAGCAGTTGCGCCGGGCCGAAACGACAGACCCGCCGGATGGCGGGTCTGTGTTGACACGGGAGGCGCCTCACTTCTCGACGAAGGCACGCTCGATCAGATAGTCGCCCGGCTCGCCGATGCGCGGAGATATCTTCAGGCCGAAGGCGTCGAGCACTTCGCAGGTCTCGTCGAGCATGCTCGGGCTGCCGCAGATCATGGCGCGGTCGTCCTGCGGGTTGATCGGCGGCAGGCCGATGTCCTCGAACAGCTTGCCGCTGCGCATCAGGTCGGTGAGGCGGCCCTGGTTCTCGAACGGCTCGCGGGTCACCGTGGGGTAGTAGATCAGCTTGTCACGCACTTCGCTGCCGAAGAACTCGTTGTTCGGCAGGTGCTCGGTGATGAACTCGCGGTAGGCCACTTCGTTCACGTAGCGCACGCCATGCACCAGGATCACCTTCTCGAAGCGCTCGTACACTTCCGGGTCCTGGATCACGCTCATGAAGGGCGCCAGGCCGGTACCGGTGGACAGCAGGTAGAGATGCTTGCCCGGCAGCAGGTCGGACAGCACCAGGGTGCCGGTGGGCTTCTTGCTGATGAGGATCTCGTCGCCTTCCTTGAGGTGCTGCAGCTGCGAGGTCAGCGGGCCGTCCGGCACCTTGATGCTGAAGAACTCCAGGTTCTCCTCGTAATTGGGGCTGGCGATGGAGTAGGCGCGCATCAGCGGGCGGCCGGTTTCCTGCTGCAGGCCGATCATCACGAACTGGCCATTCTCGAAGCGCAGGCCCGGGTCGCGGGTGCACTTGAAGCTGAACAGGGTGTCGTTCCAGTGGTGCACACTGAGGACGCGCTCGGAGTTCAGATTGCTCATGTCTTTTCCTTGATAACTCGCTCTGGCGGGGCCGCCGGGATTGCGCGCCATTCTAGTGACGGCTTTAATATCTGTTAAGTGAATTATCAAGATATGGATTATTGGTTATATAGATATGCGATTTACCCTCAGACAATTGGAAGTCTTCGTCGCCGTGGCCAAGCAGGAAAGCGTGTCCCGCGCCGCCGAATCCCTCGCCCTGTCGCAGTCGGCAGCCAGCACCTCGCTCAGTGAACTGGAGCGGCAGTCCGACTGCCAGCTGTTCGACCGCGCCGGCAAGCGCCTGGCGCTCAATGCCCTGGGCCGCCAGCTGCTGCCCGAGGCCGTGGCCCTGCTCGACCAGGCCAAGGAGATCGAACGCCTGCTCAGCGGCAAGACCGGCTTCGGTTCGCTGGAGGTGGGCGCCACCCTGACCGTGGGCAACTACCTGGCGACCCTGCTGATCGGCAACTTCATGCAGCGCCACCCCGAGTGCCGGGTGCGCCTGCACGTGCACAACACCGCCCATGTGGTGCAGCAGGTGGCGCACTACGAACTGGACCTGGGGCTGATCGAGGGTGACTGCCAGCACCCGGACATCGAGGTGCAACCCTGGGTCGAGGACGAGCTGGTGGTGTTCTGCTCGCCCCACCACCCCCTGGCCGAACGCGGCAGCGCCAGCCTCGCCGAGCTCGGCCAGGAGGCCTGGATACTGCGCGAACAGGGCTCCGGCACCCGCCTGACCTTCGACCAGGCCATGCGCCACCACACCTCCCAGCTGAACATCCGCCTGGAGCTGGAACACACCGAGGCGATCAAGCGCGCGGTGGAGTCGGGCCTGGGCATCGGCTGCATCTCGCGCCTGACCCTGCGCGACGCCTTCCGCCGCGGCAGCCTGGTGGCGCTGGACACGCCGGAGCTGGACCTGGCCCGGCAGTTCTACTTCATCTGGCACAAGCAGAAATACCAGACCGCGGCGATGCGCGAGTTCCTCGAACTGTGCCGGCAGATGACCGCGGGGATTCGTCGTAGCGACGAGATAGTGCTGCCCTGGATCGCCTAGGGCCTGAAGCCCCCGGAAGGCCGGCGATCAGGCCGATGCGGCGAGGGGATGGAAGCTGAAGTAGTGGCGCAGGGCGTCGACCATCTCGACATACTCAAGCGGCGGCGCCACCAGGGCGAAGCCGGAATCGTAGGTGCCGGGGGTGACGTCCTCGCGGCTCCACTGGCAGGTGGCGGCGAAATCGATGGGATGGATGCGGCCGTCGCGGCCGGGAATCTTCAGGCGCATGTCGAAGCGCGCGCTGACCAGCATGGGGTACTGGCTGATCAGCATCAGACCGTCCAGGGAGACGTTGCCGATGTAACCCATCGGCTTATCGGTAATGCGGTTGAACACCTTCAGGTAGTAAGGCAGCTGGTGGCGTTCGATGCGGCGCTGGATATGCATGGTGGCCATTCGCTAGAGCTGGACTTTCGAGTATGGCCGCAGTCTCGCCCTTGGGCCAGGGTCAACCGCAGCGCGCGGCGATGCGGGACGACAGACGGCTACGTTCGGCCTCCAGCCGCTCTTCGCTGATGTAGTTGCGCTCGCCCTGCTCGTCGACCACGTAGTAGCGGCCGCCACGCTGGATCTGCGCCAGCTCCTCGCGCAGCTGGCGGCACTCCTTGACCCGCTCGGCGCGCGCCGCGTCGGCACGGGCATCGGCGCGGGCGCGCTCGTCGCGACGGGCATCGAAATACTGCTGGGTACGCTGCTCGCGTTCCAGGGTGGCCTGGTCGCGCTCCACCACCTGGGGCTTCACCTCGACGGTTTCGGCGCCGGCGCCGCCGGGCTTCTCGCCGAAGTGCACACGCCCCTGGGCGTCGGTCCAGCGGTAGATTTCCGCAGCGGCCAGGGCCGGTGCGAGCAGCAGAATGAAAAGCAGATGGCGCATGCAGGTTCCCTCCCTGGACGCAGCTTAGCGCCGCGCCGGCTTGCGTGACCACGGGCCGACTGGCGGCCGCATCACAGCGATGCGGGCGACGCCTTAGCCGGTTCGCTCGCCTGATGATGCCCGAGCTGGCGCAGGGTCTCCAGCCTGGCACGCGCGCGGTAGGCGTACTCGCTGCCCGGGTAGCGGTTGATGATGAACTCGTAGGTCTGCGCCGCATCGACGAACAGGTTCTGCCGTTCCAGGCACTGGCCGCGCAGCAGGGAAATCTCCGGCTGCACGTAGCTGCGCGAGCGGCTGGTGCGCTCGGCGCGCGACAGGTCGAGCAGGGCCTGGTCGCAGTCGCCGGCGTTGTAGTGCTTGTAGGCCTCGTCCAGGTGGCGGTCGAGGGAAATGCGGTTGCAGCCGGCCAGGCTGGCCAGGGCGAGAAGCAGGATCAGGGTACGCATGGTCGGTTTCCTCCACTGCGCAGAGTATCGGCCGCCGCGCGACTTTCTGCAGCCGGCCAGGTAGTGCAAGCGAACAATGACTACAGTGCAAGGCCGTAGTAGCCTCGCCGCACGCATTGAGAATGGAGTTACCGCATGACCCTGCGCCGCACCAAAATCGTCGCCACCCTCGGCCCCGCCAGCAGCTCCCCGGAAGTGCTGGAGCGCCTGATCGTCGCCGGCATCGACGTGGCCCGCCTGAACTTCTCCCACGGCAGCGCCGACGACCACAAGGCCCGCGCCGCCCTGGTACGTACGCTTGCGGCCAAGCACGGGCGCCACGTGGCGCTGCTCGGCGACCTGCAGGGGCCGAAGATCCGCATCGCCAAGTTCGAGAACAAGCGCATCGAGTTGAAAGACGGCGACCTGTTCCGCCTGTCGGCGACCCACTCGCGCACCGCCGGTAACCAGGAAGTGGTGGGCATCGACTACCCGGCGCTGATCCAGGACTGCGACGTCGGCGACGAGCTGCTGCTGGACGACGGTCGCGTGGTCATGCGCGTCGAGCTCAAGGGCGCCGACGAGCTGCACTGCCGCGTCGAGATCGGCGGCCCGCTGTCCGACAACAAGGGCATCAACCGCCGCGGCGGCGGCCTCACCGCCCCGGCCCTGACCGACAAGGACAAGGTCGACATCAAGCTGGCCGCCGAGATGGAGCTGGACTACGTCGCCGTGTCCTTCCCGCGCGACGCCGCCGACATGGAGTACGCCCGCCGCCTGCTCACCGAGGCCGGTGGCAACGCCTGGCTGGTGGCCAAGATCGAGCGCGCCGAGGCAGTGGCCGACGACGCCGCGCTGGACGGCCTGATCCGCGCCAGCGATGCGGTGATGGTGGCCCGCGGCGACCTCGCCGTGGAGATCGGCGACGCCGAGCTGGTCGGCATCCAGAAGAAGATCATCGCCCACGCCCGGCGCCTGAACAAAGCGGTGATCACCGCCACGCAGATGATGGAGTCGATGATCCACAGCCCGATGCCGACCCGCGCGGAAGTCTCGGACGTGGCCAACGCCGCGCTGGACTACACCGACGCGGTGATGCTGTCGGCCGAGAGCGCCGCCGGCGAGTACCCGGTGGAGGCCGTGGAGGCCATGGCCCGCGTGTGCCTGGGCGCCGAGAAGCACCCGACCAGCCAGAAGTCCAGCCACCGCATCGGCCGCACCTTCGAGCGCTGCGACGAGAGCGTGGCCCTGGCCACCATGTACACCGCCAACCACTTCCCCGGCGTCAAGGCCATCATCAGCCTGACCGAGAGCGGCTACAGCCCGCTGATCATGTCGCGCATCCGCTCGTCGATCCCGATCTTCGCCTTCACCCCGCACCGCGAGGCGCAGGCCCGCGTGGCGCTGTTCCGCGGCGTATACACCGTGCCCTTCGACCCGGCTGCCCTGCCGGCCAACAAGGTCAGCCAGGCGGCGGTGGACGAGCTGCTCAAGCTAGGCGTGGTGGAACCCGGCGACTGGGTGATCCTGACCAAGGGCGACAGCTACCACGGCACCGGCGGCACCAACACCATGAAGATCCTGCACGTCGGCGACCCGCTGGTGTGATGTTGTGCTGGATGAAAAAGGCCGCTCGATGAGCGGCCTTTTTGCTGGCGCCCGCCCGGCTACTTCTGGTTGTAGCTCTGGATCAGGTTGGCGTAGGCCGGCAGGTGGCCACCGAGGATGCCGCCGAAGCCTTCGATGTCGCTGCGCCAGTCGCGGTGCAGCTCGCAGCCGACGCTGAACCAGTTGAGCAGCTGCGCACCGGCATGCGCCATGCGGGTCAGCGCGGCGTCGCGCACCGAGGTGTTGAAGGTGCCGGAGGCGTCGGTGACCACGAACACCTCATAGCCCTCCTCCAGCGCCGACAGGGTCGGGAAGGCCACGCACACGTCGGTCACCACGCCGGCGATGATCAGCTGCTTGCGCCCGGTGGCCTTGATCGCGTTGACGAAGTCGGCGTTGTCCCAGGCGTTGATCTGGCCGGGCCGGGCGATGTAGGGCGCATCCGGGAACATGGCCTTGAGCTCCGGCACCAGGGGGCCGTTGGGGCCCTGCTCGAAGCTGGTGGTGAGAATGGTCGGCAGCTTGAAGAACTTGGCGATGTCGGCCAGCGCCAGCACGTTGTTCTTGAACTCGTCCGGGCTGTAGTCGCGCACCAGCGACAGCAGGCCGGCCTGGTGGTCGACCAGCAGCACGACGGCGTCGTCCTTGTTCAGGCGCTTGTAGGTAAAGGGCATGGTGAACCTCCCTCGGGGGTGCGGCGGAATGGCATCGAATGCGATGGACCTTAAGCCTAGCCGCTGACGGGAAACCTGACGCCCCGGCAAACGGGCAAATAGCTTTTCGCTGAAGCCGAACAATCCGCCATCATACGAACGCTATTCTTGACCAATCACAGACTCGGAGCGACCTCATGAAACTGGACCTGCAGGAGATCGAGACCTTTCTGCGCGTGGTGGAGTTGGGCGGCGTGAGCCGCGCCGCGGAGGATCTGGCCCTGTCCAAGTCGGTGGTGAGCAAGCGCCTGAGCGACCTGGAGCAGCGCCTGGGTGCCAAGCTGCTGCACCGCTCCACGCGCAAGGTGGGTCCGACGGAGAACGGCCTGAGCTTCTACCGCCAGGCCAAGGAGGCCCTGCGCGAGCTGCAGCAGGCCGCCGAGGTGGCGGCCTATACCGACAGCGGCCTGCGCGGGCGCCTGCACATGCTCGCACCGATGAGCTTCGGCACGCTCTGGCTGGCACCGCTGCTCGCCGAGTTCATGGCCCTGCACCCGCAGCTGGAAGTCACCCTGCACCTGGACGACCGCATCAGCGACTTCGAGCGCGAGGGCTACGACCTGTGCGTGCGCGTCTCGCACCTCGGCGACAGCGCGCTGATCGCCCGCAAGCTGGCCAGCAGCGCGCGCCTGCTCTGCTGCAGCCCGGCCTACGCCGCCCGGCATGGCGTGCCGCAGCGCATCGAGGAACTGCTGGAGCACGACTGTATCGGCTACAGCAACGTGGTCTCGGGGCACTTCTGGTCGTTCGACAGCCGCGACTCGAGCGGCGACCTGCTCAGCCTGGCGCCGCGCGGGCGCTTCGCCAGCAACAACGGCGAGGCGATGTGCGCCATGGCCCTGGCCGGCCAGGGCCTGGCGCTGCTGCCGAGCTTCATCGTGCACCCGCACCTGCGTTCTGGCGCGCTGATTGAGGTGCTGCCGCAGGCACGGCCGCCGGCCTATGCCATCTACGCCCTGTACCCGCGCTCCAGCCGCGCCTCGCGCAAGATCCTGGCGTTGTGCGAGTTCCTCCAGCAGCGCCTGGCCGAGGCGCCCTGGGAGCATCCCTGACGGGCGCCACGACTGGGCATGGCCTTCGCGGCCTCAGGCGAAGCGGGAAAAGTCCGGCTGGCGCCGCTGCATGAAGGCGCTCAGCGCCTCGATGGCCTCCGGCGAGCGCAGGCGCTGGCCGAACAGCGCGCCCTCCTCCTCGATCACCTGGCGCAGCTGCTCGCGCCCCGGCGCACGCATCAGGCGCTTGCTGTCGGCCACCGCCGAGGGCGCCAGGTCGAGGAAGCGCAGGGCCATCTCGCGGGCCCTGGCCATTGTGCTCGGGCCATCCTCCAGGGCGGCGCCGGCGATCCCCCACTCGGCCGCCTGGGTGCCGGTGAAAGGCTCGCCGAGCAGCAGCACTACTTCGGCGGCCCTGGCCGGCCCCAGCAACTGCGGCAGCAGCAGGCTGGAGCCGAACTCGGGGCACAGGCCAAGGTTGACGAAGGGCGTGCGCAGCTTGGCGTCGCGGCTGACATAGACCAGGTCGCAGTGCAGCAGCAACGTGGTGCCGATGCCCACCGCCGGGCCGGCCACGGCGGCCACCACCGGCTTCTCGAAGTCGAACAGCGCGCGCATGAACTGGAACACCGGGCTGTCCATGCCGGTGGGCGGCGCCTGCAGGAAGTCGGCCACGTCGTTGCCGCTGGTGAAGCACTCGGGGCCGCCGGTGATCAGCACGACGCGCACCGAGCGGTCGGCATTGGCCGCATCCAGCACCTCGGCCATCCGGCTGTACATGGCGCGGGTCAGGGCGTTCTTCTTGTCCGCGCGGTTCAGGCGCAGGGTCAGCAGGCCGTCTTCGCGCTCGACCAGTACATGTTCGTTCATGGCAACTCCAGGGCTGAGCCCCCGTTTAGAGCCTGTTTCAGGCTTTTTGAGCTAGAGCCAGGCAAGGCGGAAATGGGCGAGGACGCGGAGTTTACGAGGTGTAAATGAGCAGTCCGAGCCCAATTCCAACGCAGCATGGCCGACGATCACGAAGTCTGAAGCAGGTTCTCAGGCGTAGGGCAGGAAAAGATCGGCCAGCACCTGGTTGCGCGGCACGCCGAGGATGAACAGGCGGCGGGCGAAGGCTTCCACGCTGGCGGGGGAGCCGCAGAGTAAGGCGAGGGTCTGCCGCGAAACAAGCCGCAGTTGTGCCAAAACCGCCGCCTGCTCGGACGTCGTCGGCAGCTGCAGCTCCAGCTGCGGATGAGCCGCGGCCAGGGCCCGCAGCGGCTCGGCCAGGTAGTGCTCGGCGCCGTCATGGGCCAGGTGAATGAGCCTGATCGGGCCCTGGTGCTGCTGGCGCAGCGCCTCGCGCAATACGCCCCACAGCGGCGCCAGGCCGGTGCCGGCGGCCAGCAGCCACAGCGGCCGCTGCTGCCAGTCCGGATCGTAGTGCAGCGCGCCGCCGCGCAGCTCGCCCAGCCCCAGCGCATCGCCTGGGCGCAGGCGGCGGGCGATGTCGCTGAAGGCGCCGCTGCGCCGGCAATCCAGGTGGAACTCCAGCCAGGGTTCCTCGCCCGGCAGGCTGGCCAGCGAGTAGGGTCGCGCCACGCCCTCGGCAGTCCACAGCACCAGGTGCTGACCGGCGGCGTAGCGCAGCGGCCGCTCCGGCAGCAGGCGCAGACGCAGCACCGTCGGGCTCAGCCAGTCGAGCGCCTGCACCCGCGCCGGCAAGCCGTCGCGCGCCGGGTCGAACAGCTGCACTTCGAGGTCGCCGGCCACCCGGCACTGGCAGGCCAGGCGCCAGCCCTGGGAGCGGCGCTCCGCGCTCAGCGCCTCGGGCTGCTCGTCCAGCGGCTCGCCACGCAGGCAGCGCACCAGGCAGGCGTGGCAGCTACCGGAGCGGCAGCTGTAGGGCACGCGCAGGCCGGCGTCATTGAGGGCGTCGAGCAGGTTGCTTCCGGAGGGCACCGACCAGGCCTGGCCGGCGGCTTGCAGTTCAGGCACCGGCGCCCTCCCAGGCCGCATCGCAGCGGTTGCGCCCGCCGCGCTTGGCCCGGTACAGCGCCTGGTCGGCCCGCTGCAGGGCCTCGTCGAGGTCGTCGCCCTCGCTGAGCAGGGTCATGCCGGCGGACAGGCTCAGGTTGCTCACCTGCACGCCCACCGGCTCGGCGTTGGCGAAGGCTTCGCGCAGGCGCTCGCAGCAGCTGGTGAACTGGTCGGCGTCGGTGTTGGGCAGCAGCAGGACGAACTCCTCGCCACCGTAGCGGGCCAGCACGTCGCCGTCGCGCAGGCAGGCACTGGCCACCGCGGCGAAGGTCTGCAGCACGCGGTCGCCGGCGGCATGGCCGTGCAGGTCGTTGATGCGTTTGAAATGATCCAGGTCGATCAGCGCCAGGCCGTGCTGGCGGCCCTGGCCCAGGTTGTCCAGCTCGCGCAGGGCCAGGCGCAGGAAGTGCCGGCGGTTGAACAGCCCGGTCAGCTCGTCGGTGGCGACCAGGCTCTCGAGCTGACGCATCATGCCGCGCAGGGTGTCCTGGTGCGCCTGCAGCGCGTAGCGGCGCTGGTGCATGCGCTGACGCAGGGCCTGTACATAGCTGGCGAACAGGCTGAGCCAGACCAGCCCGACGAACAGCGCGCAGCACTGCAGCAGGGCCTGGCCCGGTTCGGCCAGGCGCAGCTGGTAGCCCTCCCACAGGTTGAGCCCGGCGAAGGCGAAGAAGGCGATGGCGGCGCAGCGCACGAATACCCGCGGGCGCAGTTGGAACACGCCGAACATCAGGATGATCAGGTAGAACATCAGCAGGCTGCCACGCGCACCATCGAGCTGGGCCAGCAGCGCGGTGTGCAGGAGCAGGCCGACCAGGATCTGCGCCTCGGTCAGGCTCGGGTCGGTGAATCGCAGGTTGCGCCCGCTGCGGAACAGGGCATAGAAGGCCAGCTGGCTGACCACCACCAGACCGCTGCAGAACAGGGCGAAGGCGACGCTGCCGTTGTACAGCCCGGTCCACAGCGCCACCCACATCAGCAGCAACACCAAGGCATAGCTCGCCACCGCCATGCCGAAACGCTTCAGCAACAGGCTTTGCAGGCTTCTCTTTGTCACCCCTGGACTGCTCGCACTCATGGGCTCCGTCCCGTGCTGGCACCTTGCCCAACTCTACCCCCGAGCGGGCAAAATTGATAGCGCACCCTCGACCATCGGCCAGTGCGCGCGGCTGTGCCCGCCGGAGCGGCCGCGTTATACTGCGGCGCCTTTTTTTGTGGCCCGCCAGCACGCGGGTTGGCGCGGGACGACCTCAGCAGTCGTTCCCGAGGAAATTCGCAATTGCGCCGGGTCGTGGTCCGGCGCTTCCTTATAGATGTTCCCTGATAGAGGAGCGCCCCCATGACCGTGATCAAACAGGACGACCTGATCCAGAGCGTCGCCGACGCCCTGCAGTTCATCTCCTACTACCACCCCGTCGACTTCATCCAGGCCATGCACGAGGCCTACCTGAAGGAAGAGTCGCCGGCCGCGCGCGACTCCATGGCGCAGATCCTGATCAACTCGCGCATGTGCGCCACCGGCCACCGCCCGATCTGCCAGGACACCGGCATCGTCACCGTGTTCGTCCGCGTCGGCATGGACGTGCGCTGGGACGGCGCCACCATGAGCGTCGACGACATGATCAACGAGGGCGTGCGCCGCGCCTACAACCTGCCGGAGAACGTGCTGCGCGCCTCGATCCTGGCCGACCCGGCAGGTGCCCGCAAGAACACCAAGGACAACACCCCGGCCGTCATCCACTACTCCATCGTCCCCGGCGACAAGGTCGAGGTGGACGTCGCGGCCAAGGGCGGCGGCTCGGAGAACAAGTCGAAGATGGCCATGCTCAACCCGTCCGACTCCATCGTCGACTGGGTGCTCAAGACCGTGCCGACCATGGGCGCCGGCTGGTGCCCGCCGGGCATGCTCGGCATCGGCATCGGCGGCACCGCCGAGAAGGCCGCGGTGATGGCCAAGGAAGTGCTGATGGACCCGATCGACATCCACGAGCTGAAGGCACGCGGCCCGCAGAACCGCATCGAGGAACTGCGCCTGGAGCTGTTCGACAAGGTCAACCAGCTGGGCATCGGCGCCCAGGGCCTGGGCGGCCTGACCACCGTGCTCGACGTCAAGATCATGGACTACCCGACCCACGCCGCCTCCCTGCCGGTGTGCATGATCCCCAACTGCGCCGCCACCCGTCACGCCCACTTCGTGCTCGACGGTTCCGGCCCCGCCAGCCTGGAGGCACCGCCCCTGGACGCCTACCCGGAAATCGTCTGGGAAGCCGGCCCGAGCGCGCGCCGGGTCAACCTCGACGAGATCACCCCGGAAGAGGTGCAGAGCTGGAAGCCGGGCGAGACCCTGCTGCTCAACGGCAAGATGCTCACCGGCCGCGACGCCGCGCACAAGCGCATGGTCGACATGCTCAACAAGGGCGAGAGCCTGCCGGTGGACCTCAAGGGCCGCTTCATCTACTACGTCGGCCCGGTCGACCCGGTCGGTGACGAAGTGGTCGGCCCGGCCGGCCCGACCACCGCCACGCGCATGGACAAGTTCACCCGGCAGATCCTCGAGAGCACCGGCCTGCTGGGCATGATCGGCAAGTCCGAGCGCGGCCCGATCGCCATCGAGGCGATCAAGGACAACAAGGCCGTGTACCTGATGGCCGTCGGCGGCGCCGCCTACCTGGTGGCCCAGGCGATCAAGAAGTCCAAGGTGCTGGCCTTCGAGGAACTGGGCATGGAGGCCATCTACGAGTTCGAGGTCAAGGACATGCCGGTCACCGTCGCGGTCGACACCAACGGCGAGTCGGTGCACATCACCGGCCCGGCGATCTGGCAGAAGAAGATCCACGACAGCCTGGCGGTGGAAGTGAAGTAAGCGCTCCGCCCTCCCGAAAAGCCCGGCCCGTGCCGGGCTTTTTCTTGGGCAAAAAAAGACCCGCCGGGAAGCGGGTCGCAATCGGCGGGCCGGGAAGGTGGCCGTGCCGAGGAAGAAAAAAACCGGCAGCCCAAAGGGACAGGGGGGAGAATGGCTGCCGGCTTGCGCAGTCGTCAGGCGGCGAACTCCTCCTCGGCGAAGGCCATGAGGGTCGCCTTGCCGGCCAGCACTTCGGCCAGCAGGCCGTCGGTTTCGGTGAGCACGCGGGCCATGTAGAAATCGGCCGATTTCAGCTTGGCGCCGTAGAAAGTGGTTTCGCCGCTGCTCTGCGCCAGCTTCTGCTGTGCCACCAGGGCCATGCGCGACCACAGCCAGGCCAGAGCAGTGAGGGCGAACAGGCGCAGGTAGGGCACCGAGGCGGCGCCGGCCTGCTCGGGGTCCTTCATGCCTTCGCTGGCGATCCACAGGGTGGCCTGCTGCAGCTGCTTGAGCGCCTTGCCCACCGCAGCCGCATGCGGCGCCTCGGGGTTGGCCTTGAGCCAGCCTTCGACCTGGGCGAAGAAGCCGCGTACCGCGCGCCCGCCGCCCAGGGCCAGCTTGCGCCCGACCAGGTCGAGCGCCTGGATGCCGTTGGTGCCTTCGTAGATGCGGGTGATGCGGCAGTCGCGCACCAGCTGCTCGATGCCCCAGTCCTCGGTGAAGCCGGAGCCGCCCAGCACCTGCAGGCCCTCGTTGGCGCAGGTGAAGCCTTCGTCGGTGAGGAAGGCCTTGACCACCGGAGTCAGCAGCTGCACCAGGTCGTCGGCCTGCTGGCGCACCTCGGCATCCTCGTGGCCGTGGGCGATGTCCAGGTGCAGGCCGGTGAAGTAGGCCAGCGCGCGGCAGCCTTCGATGATCACCTTCTGCCGCAGCAGCATGCGCCGCACGTCCGGGTGCACCAGGATCGGGTCGGCCGGCTTGTCGGCGGCCTTGGGGCCGGACAGCGAGCGGCTCTGCAGGCGCTCGCGGGCGAAGCCGAGGCTGATCTGGTAGGCGCTCTCGGCGATGCCCAGGCCCTGCATGCCGACCATCAGGCGTGCCGAGTTCATCATGGTGAACATGCACTTGAGGCCCTTGTTCGGCTCGCCGATCAGCCAGCCCTTGGCGCCTTCGAAGTTCATCACGCAGGTGGCCGAGCCCTTGATCCCCATCTTGTGCTCCAGGCCGCCGCAGAAGGCCGGGTTGCGCGTGCCGTCCTCGAGGAACTTGGGCACCAGGAACAGGGAAATACCCTTCACGCTGTCCGGTGCATCGGGCAGCTTGGCCAGCACCAGGTGGATGATGTTGTCGACCAGATCCTGCTCGCCGCCGGTGATCCAGATCTTGGTGCCGCTGATGGCGTAGCTGCCGTCGGCCTGCGGCACGGCGCGGGTGCGGATCAGGCCCAGGTCGGTGCCGCACTGCGGCTCGGTCAGGCACATGGTGCCGGTCCACTCGCCGCTGATCAGCCTGGGCAGGTACTGCTCCTGCTGCTCGCGGGTGCCGTGCTGGGTCAGCGCGTTGATCGCGCCGTGGGTCAGGCCCGGATACATGCCCAGCGACAGGTTGGACGAACAGACCATCTCCTCGACCATCATGTTCAGCACATGCGGCAGGCCCTGGCCGCCGAATTCCGGGGTACAGGCCAGGGCAGTCCAGCCGCCCTCGGCGAACTGCTTGTAGGCGGCCTTGAAACCATCCGGGGTCTTCACCGACTTGCTCGCCGGGTCGTACTGGCAGCCCTGCTTGTCGCCGGGGCCGTTGACCGGGGCCAGCACGTTCTCCGCCAGCTTGGCCGCCTCGTCGAGGATGGCGCTGCCGAGGTCGGCACCGAACTCGCGCTGGCTCGGCAGGGCCTGCAGGTGGCTGTAGGCATCCAGCACCTCATCGAAAACGAACTGCATGTCACGCAAGGGGGCACGGTACGAAGGCATGGTTTTCTGGCTCTCTACATGTACAAAAATAAGCTGTGTACAATTTTTGTATAGCCAAACCCATCCCCAGTGCAAGCTTTTTTTGCGCACGACGAAGCGCTCCGCGGCCGGGCCGCGGAGTCACAGGTCAGGCGGGATCAGGTATCCAGGTGGCCGGCGAGGAACTGCTGCAGGCGGTGCTGCATCAGGCGACCTTCGTTGCCCAGGCAGGCGACGGGCGAGCCGTCGAGCTCGTCTTCGGCCAGGTCGGCGGCGTCGCCGGCCAGCGCCAGCGGGCAATCCAGGGCCAGGGCCAGGCGGCGCAGCTGCTGCGCCAGGTCAGCGGCCGGCGGCTGGTTGGAGAACAGCACCAGGGCCTGCGGACGCACGCGGGTACACACCAGGGGCAGCTCCTCCAGGGGCTGGCCGGGGCCGAGCACCTGGATGCCGAGGTCCTCGTTGCCCAGCAGCAGGCCGGCCACCAGCAGCTCCAGCTCGCGGCAATGGCCGGGCAGTGCCGCCAGCAGCACCCGCGTCTGCCCGCCGCCCAGCTGCAGGCGCTGCAGGGCGCGGGCACGCAGGAAGGCATCGAGGAACAGCCATTCGCTGACCTGGCCGGGCTCGTCGCGGCGCAACAGGAGCTCCTGCCACAGCGGCATGAACACTTCCTGGAACACCACCAGCAGCGGATAGGTGGCGAAGACCTGGCCATAGAGACGCTCCAGGGCCGGGCCATCGAAACCGCCGACCGCCCGCCGCACGCGCGCCTGCCATTCGCCCCACTCACCCACCGCCACAGGGCTGAGTTCCGGCGTGGCACTGCGTACCGCCTGGCTGCGCGCCAGCAGCTGGCCGACCTTGCTGACCGATACGCCGCGTTCGATCCAGGCCAGGATGCTGCGCACCGCCTCGATGTCCGCCATCGAATAGAGGCGGTGGCCACTGTCGGTGCGGGTCGGCTGGATCAGGCCATAGCGACGCTCCCAGGCACGCAGGGTGACCGGATTGACGCCGGTGGCCCGCGACACCTCACGGATGGGGAACAACTCCTCCTCGCGGAAGGAGTCGGCGGCGCGGGCGGCTTCGGTCATGGTCTGGCGATTCGTGATAAGAGTTTTGCCGAGTGTAACGCAGCCACGGTCTCGTCCAAAAACCCTCATCCGCCCAGGCCGGCCCCCCCGACGCGGGGCAAAATGCGGCATTGCCACGTTTTCCTGAACACAAGTTGTACAAGAGCCCGAACTGTGCACAGGAAAAGCCCAACCGGCATGATCGCTCATCTCCAGCACATGCCTTGAAAATCAAGCAATTGCCTTGAGGCATGGGCTACGACAGGAATCCCACACCCCTCGCATGGTTGTACAAAGCCCAACCCTGGTATAACTTTGCTCCACCTACCCGCAGCCACGAGACCCTGCCATGAGCGCCCCTACCGCGCCCATCCTGATCACCGGCGCCGGCCAGCGGCTCGGCCTGCACTGCGCCGAACGCCTGCTCGATGACGGCCAGGCGCTGATCTTCACCTACCGCAGCGAACGCGAGGGCGTGCAGCGCCTGCGCGGGCGCGGCGCCACGGCGATCCAGGCGGACTTCGCCAGCGAGGCCGGTATCCTGGCCTTCATCGAACGGCTCAAGGATCACACCGACTGCCTGCGTGCCATCGTGCACAACGCCTCCGACTGGGAGACCGAGACGCCCGGCCACGAGGCCGAGGTGTTCCAGCGCATGGTCAACGTGCACATGCTCGCCCCCTACCTGATCAACCTGCACTGCGAGGCGCTGCTGCGCCGCAGCACGCCGGCCGACATCGTGCATATCGGCGACGACGTGACCCGCAGCGGCAGCGCCAAGCGCCCGGCCTACTGCGCCAGCAAGGCCGGCCTGGACAGCCTGACCCTGTCCTTCGCCGCGCGTTTCGCGCCGCAGATCAAGGTCAACGGCATCGCCCCGGCACTGATCCAGTTCAACCCCGGCGACAGCGCCGAATACCGCGCCAAGCGCCTGGCCGAATCGGCACTGGGCATCGAGCCCGGCGCCGAAGTCATCTACCAGAGCCTGCGCTACCTGCTGGACAACCCCTACGTCACCGGCACCACGCTGACCGTCAATGGCGGCCGCCATCTCGTCTGAGAGGCGCCGCGAGGATCATTCGATGAATACTCAACTGCCCCACCACTACCGCGAGATACTCCTCGGCCTGGGCGAGAACCCCGAACGCGAAGGCCTGCTGGACACCCCCAAGCGCGCCGCCAAGGCCATGCAGTACCTCTGCCACGGCTACCAGCAGTCGCTGGAGGAAATCGTCAACGGCGCGCTGTTCGCCTCGGACAACGACGAGATGGTGATCGTCAAGGACATCGAGCTGTACTCGCTGTGCGAGCACCACCTGCTGCCCTTCATCGGCAAGGCCCATGTGGCCTACATTCCCACCGGCAAGGTGCTGGGCCTGTCCAAGGTGGCGCGCATCGTCGACATGTACGCACGGCGCCTGCAGATCCAGGAAAACCTGACCAAGCAGATCGCCGACGCCATCCAGAGCGTGACCAATGCCGCCGGCGTGGCCGTGGTGATCGAGGCCAAGCACATGTGCATGATGATGCGCGGGGTGGAGAAGCAGAACTCGGTGATGAGCAGCTCGGTGATGCTTGGCGCCTTCCGCGAGTCCTGCAACACTCGCCACGAATTCCTGCAACTGATCGGACGGAGCAAGTAATGCCGCGACTGGAACCCGGAATGGCGCGCATCCGCGTCAAGGACCTGCGTCTGCGCACCTACATCGGCATCAAGGAAGAGGAGATCAACAACAAGCAGGACGTGCTGATCAACCTGACCATCCTCTACCCGGCCGCCGAGGCGGTGCGCGACAACGACATCGACCACGCGCTGAACTACCGCACCATCACCAAGGCGGTGATCCGCCACGTCGAGGAAAACCGCTTCGCCCTGCTCGAGCGCCTGACCCAGGAAATCCTCGATCTGGTGATGGCCAACCCGGACGTGCGCTACGCCGAGGTGGAGGTCGACAAGCTGCACGCCCTGCGCTTCGCCGACTCGGTCTCCATCACCCTCTCCGCCCATCGCTGAGGGCTCTGCCACAGGCATTGCCGGGCCCTCGACGGGCTTCTATCATCACAGCCCGATCCTGTTGTCCGGAGCCCGTCATGACCGAGCAAGAACGCCTCGAACTGGAAGCCGCCGCCTTTCGCCGCCTGGTCCAGCACCTGCGCTCGAGGCCCGATGTGCAGAACATCGAGCTGATGAACCTGGCCGGCTTCTGCCGCAACTGCCTGGCCAAGTGGTACAAGGCCGCCGCCGACGACCTCGAAGTGCAAGTCAGTGCAGACCAGGCCCGCGAAGAGATCTACGGCATGCCCTATGCCGAGTGGAAAGCCAAGTATCAGAAGGAGGCCAGCGCCGAGCAGCAGGCCGCCTTCGCCAAAGGAAAACCCTGATGACCCTGCAAGACTTCCGCGCCCGCCTGCATGGCGAGCAGTTCCAGTTCGCCGAGACCCTGGCCTTAGTCGCCGAGCACTACGACTACCGGCCCAGCGCCTTCCGCAACGGCAGCGTGGAGAACGCCGCCGGGCGGAACGAGGGCTCCTGCAAGACGCTCGGCCTGGCCCTGCTCGAAGGCTTCAGCCTGGAAGAAACCCTGCGCGCCTTCGGCGAGCACTACCGCGCCGTACTGGCCACTCCGGATGGCAGCGACCACGCCAATATCCGTGCCCTGCAGAACACCGGCCTGGGCGGCGTGCAGTTCGAGCGACAGCCCCTGGCCCGCAAGGCCTGAGCTGCGCAATTAGCTGCACAGCCCTAGGCTTTGGCTGACAGACAGCGCCCTGCGCGCACCTTATCCTTGCCAGCAGAAAACGTCGGTACGGATGCCGGCGTGCGGCACGGAGCGCAAGGATGCAGCAGAACCTCGTCTGGAAGCCCTGGACGGCCCCCGGGGTCGAACACCTCGGCCTGAACATGACCGCCGACGGCATCGGCGCCAGCAGCCACCTGCTGCGCTACGACGAGCGCTGGCGCTTCCGCAGCCTCTGGCTGAAGGTCGACAACCACGGCCAGCGCCGCCTGGAGCTGCGCCGCGACATCCGCGGCTGCTGGCTGCTCGGCGGCGAACCGCGCGAGGATCTCGCCGAGTGCCAGCAGGCCGTACTGTCGGCCTCGCCCTTCACCCATACCCCGCTACTGCAACGCAGCGCCCTGGCCGTGGGCGACAGCGAGCGCATGCGCGTGGCCCATGTCGACCTGCACGGCCTGCGGGTCGAGGCGCGCTGGCTGCGCTACCAGTGCCTGCAGCGCCAGGCCAGCCATGCCGTGTACCTGTGCGAGGCGGAAGGTCATCCACCCTGCGAGCTGACCCTCGACGACGACGGCCTGCTGGTCCAGGCCATCGGCCAGTTCGTACGGGTCAGCCGGCGCGTCCTGCGCGAGGCCGAACCGGCCGCCTCCAGCGCGGCGTAGCGCCGCCTGCCCCAACGAAAACGCCGCGGCCCCATTGAGGAGCCGCGGCGTTTTTCCTGGACACAGCGGCATGGCCGCAGCGCGGATCAGGGCCGCGCGTTGAGCTGCTGCTGCAGGTTCTGCATCTGCGCCGTCAGGGCGTTGATATTGCGCGTGACCTGGGCGCGGAAGGCATCGAACTCGGCGGTGCTGTTCTGCGCCGCACGGCTGTCCAGTTCGCTGCGCAGCACCAGCAGATCCTGCTCCAGGCTGCGGATCGACTGGCTCGGATCGCCCTTCTTCTTCAGCGCCTCGATATCGGCGGCCTGGCCCTTGAGCTGCTCCTGCAGCTTGCCGACGCCGGCCAGACCGCTCTTCTGCTCGCTGGCCAGTTTGTCCAGGCGGACATCGAACTGCGCGCTGGCGCCCTGCTGGGCCTTGAGCTCGGCGGCCAGCTGATCGATGCGCTTGCCCTGGCCGCTCTGCTGGCCATTGAGGTTCTGCTGCTGCTTGCTCACGTCGGCCAGCTTGCTCTCCAGCTGCTTGATGCGCAGCTTGAGCGCCTCGCTGTCGCTGGTGACGCTGGACTCGGTGGCCACCACCTTGCCGGAAATGTCCTGGATGCGCCCGGCGGCGTCCTCGCTGATGCGGGCGAAGGTCTCCTGGGTCACCACCAGCTGCGCCTGCATCTGGGCGATCTGCTGGTAGCTCCACCAGCTGAGGCCGCCCAGGGCGATGACCAGGGCGCCGATCAGCGCCCACAGCGGGCCGGTGCCGAAGCCGCGTCGCCGTTCGACCTGCGGGTAAGTGGGCGCGCTACGCTGCGGCGCGTGGCTGGCGGCGTGGCCGACCTGGAAGTCGTCGCGATCGCGCGGGTCGGTGGTCAGGCTGGGCACATGCTCCAGCTCGTCGTGGGCGTCGTTGCGCATAGGAACCTTCGGAGAAACGGAGAGGTAGAACGAATGGCGGCCAGTATACCCGGTTAGCCGCGCCACCTTCAGCGGGCTCCACAGCGGTGCGGGCTGCACCAGGGGCGGGCCACCACCCCCGCATAGACCTGTGAAGGCCCGCACAGTTCGGGCCCTGGGCGCTCTGGTACGGGCCTTGCTACTGCCTCGGCAGCGTGAATCGCCGGATCGAGCCATCGCCACGAGGGAGCCCACATGGAACTGAACAAAGCCGTTCTGGATTGCATGCAAGCGCTGCGTCGCCGTCTGCGCGAGGAGCTGGCGCTGGACATCCGCCTCAGCCAGCCGGATGCGGTGGAGGCCATGCTGCTGGCCTGCCTGCGCTCGACCGAGCAGGCCACCCGCGACCTGGGCATCCGCCTGGCCGAGCTGAGCGACTTCCCCGGCGCGCCGCAGGCCACGCCCCGCCCTCAACCCGCCGCAGCCGTGGCCGAGCCCCTGCCGCTGGCCGCCGGCGAGGCACCGCGCGCGCAGTCGGTGCGCATGTATCGCGGGCAGCGCGTGTACGCCTGAGCGGCCGGCAGGCGACGCCATACTGGACGAGCGGCAGGCGCTGGACGATAGTCAGGCTGACCGCGCTGTGTCAGGGAGCCCCGTATGACCGCTCGCCCCGCCTGGCTGAACTGCCTGGAAACCGACCCGCCCGCCCTGCTCGAAGCGGCCCTGTGGATCGCCGCCGAGCACGACCCGCAGCTACGTCCCGAGATGGTGCTGCGCGATTTCGCCAACCTGCGCCAGCAGGTCGCCGTCGGCCTGCCCAACCTGGCCGCAACCGACCTGGCCCAGCCACTGCTGCGCCGTCTCGGCGAGCTGGACTTCCACGAGGACGACGAGCTGCCCCTGCGCCCGCGCGCCGCCCTGCTGCACCAGGTGCTGCAGCGCCGCCGCGGCCAGCCGCTGTCGCTGGCGCTGCTCGCCCTGGAACTGGCCCAGCGCCTGGACATCCCCCTGCAGGCGGTGAACTTCCCCGGCCACCTGCTGCTGCGCGTACCCGGCGCCGACCACCTGCTCGACCCGTGCAACGGCCGCCGCCTGTACACCCGCGACTGCCGCGAGCTGCTGCTGCGCGTCGCCGGCCCCGGCGCCGAGCTGCAGGCCCGGCACTTCCAGACCTGCGACGGCGCCGCCCTGCTGCTGCGCCTGTCGCGCAATCTCTGCCACCTGCACGGCGCCGCCGGCGACCACCTGGCGGCGCTCAAGGACGCCGAGCGCATCCTCCTGCTGGCACCGCCGAACAGCGCCGACCACCTGCTGCGTGCCGCCATCTATCGCGAACTGGACTGCCCCCAGGCCGAGCGCTTCGACCTGGAGCGCGCCCTGCTGCTGTGCGAGGACGAGCACGAGCGGGTGCAGCTGGCCAGGCGCCTCGGTGAAGTCGGCCGCCAGGAGCGCAGCTCGGCGCTGCATTGACAGCCGCAACGCCTCGCTGCCTAATCGGGCGCGCCCCACACAACAACAACATAAGGGACGCCCACCATGCGCAAGCTGCTCATGCTTTGCCTGCTGTGTTTTTCCTCGCTCGTCCACGCCGCCCCCGGCGTTTTCCCCGACTCCACCTTCAACAACCTCGACTACGGCCTGTACTGGTTCGGCTATGGCGACACCTGGCAGAAGGCCGTGCCCGGCCAGAGCAACGCCTACTTCGGCGCCAGCAAACCCACGGTGATCTACATCCACGGCTGGCAGAACGGCGCCACCGCACGCAAGGATCGCGAGACCTTCAACCGCGAAGGCGCCGGCGGCCCCAGCCTGGACCTGGCCGCCGCCTGGCTGAATGCCGGCTACAACGTCGGCGTGCTGTACTGGAACCAGTTCGCCGACGAGGGCGAGGTCACCGATGCGGAGGCCAAGATCTGGAGCGCCAGCGGCCCACGCGCCATGCGCTGGCGCAAGGCCAGCGGCGCCTATGGCAGCGGGCCGAGCCAGTCCGCCGGCGACCTGCTGTTCAACAGCTACAAGGCCAACATGGCCGGCTACACCGGCAGCAACATCCGCATCCTCGGCCACTCGCTGGGCAACCAGATGGCCATAGTGCTGACCAAGAAGATCAGTGACGCCGTCACTGCCGGCACCCTGAGCAGCAAACTGCTGCCCAAGCGCGTGGCGCTGCTCGACCCCTTCTACTCGAACAACGCCAAGAGCTGGCTCGGCAACCAGTGGACCGGCGCCGTCTGCCGCAGCTATGTGAGCGAACTGAAGGGCAAGGGCGTGATCTTCGAGGCCTACCGCAGCTCGGCGGTGACCAGCACCCTTTTCGTCGGCGACGAGAACAAGGGGCTGATGAAGATGACCGCCTTCACCGAGCTCAAGCCCTGGTACTTCAACGCCGCGCAGATCACCGAGAAGCACAATGCCGCCGTCTGGCACTACCTCTGGTCCTACAGCTTCAACCCGCCGCCGATCAACGGCAGCAGCAATCAGGCGGCCTCGGCCAGAACCTCCGACAGCCGCATCACCACACTGATGAACGGCACGCAGAAACTGGTGCATGACCAGGGCGCCTATACCAAGGAGCCCTCGGACGACAACTTCAAGCTACAGGCCCGCTAGCAAGACGCGCAGGCCACCCCGGGGCAATCCAGCCTGCTGCTCTAGGTGAAATCCCCGTGCCGGCCGGCACCTGCGGCGAAACGCAGGGCGCCGGCACGGGTCTCGCCACTATCCACCACCGCCAGGCCGCCGCGAAACTCGGCGCGCAGCGCCGCGTCCAGCGGCTGGTCCCACTGCCCATAGGCGCTGGCGCGATCGGCCAGCAGGCAGCGTTGCGGAAAGGCGGCGATCTGCTGCGCCAGCTCTTGCGCCACGGCACATGCCTGTCCGGCCGCCGTCACGCGGTTGACCAGGCCCATCTGCAGCGCCTCCGCAGCTGCCACCGGGCGGCCGGTGAGGATCAGGTCCAGCGCCCGGCCCTGGCCGACGATGCGCGGCAGGCGCACGCTGCCGCCGTCGATCAGCGGCAAACCGAAGCGTCGGCAGAACACGCCGAGCACCGCGTCCTCGGCCATCACCCGCAGGTCGGCCAGCAGCGCCAGCTCCAGGCCGCCGGCCACGGCATGGCCCTCGATGGCGGCGATCAGCGGCTTGGCCAGCTGCATGCGGCTGGGCCCCATGGGCGCATCGCCTTCGATCTCCAGACGATTGCTGCGCGCGCCACCCTCAGCCACCGCGGCGAGGTCGGCGCCGGCGCAGAAGGTGCCGCCGCTGCCGGTCAGCACCGCCACCCGCGCCTCGGCGGTGGGCCGGTCGACGGCATTGCGCACCGCGGGGCGGTCGATGATCACCGTGGTGACCGGTCCGTTGCGTTCCACGCGCACGCTCATGAGCACTCTCCAGCGGAAAAGAAGAAGGCCGGCATCGCTGCCGGCCTCCAACTTAACGCCTGGCCCCGGGGATTGCAGCCCGCTGGCCGAATCCCCCGCGCCACTGGCGGATCAGCCCGCGTGCTTCTGCAGGTTGGCCATCATCTCGCGCAAGGCGGTGACGTTGTCGTCCGGGTGCACGGCGCCTTCGAAGTCGCCGATCTGCTTCCAGCTGGCCGCCACGTCCTCCGGGCTGAAGCCGGTCCTGGGGTCGAAGCCGGCGCCCAGGCTGCGCTCCCAGCGCACCTTGCCGACCCAGCCGCCACCGACCTCGTAGAGACCGGAAGTGTCCTGGCAGGCACGGCTGCCCAGGTACACCACCAGCGGGCTGACCAGCTCGGGCTTGAGCTGCTCGAACACCTGCGGAGGGATCAGGCCCTCGGTCATGCGCGTGCCACCGGTAGGGGCGATGGCGTTGACCAGGATGTTGTTCTTGCGCCCCTCGATGGCCAGGGTTCGGGTCAGGCCATAGAGGCCGAGCTTGGCCATGCCGTAGTTGGACTGGCCGAAGTTGCCGTAGATGCCCGAGGTGGAGGCGGTGAAGATGACGCGGCCGTACTGCTGCTCGCGCAGGTGCTCCCAGGCGGCGCGGGTGACCTTGTAGGCGCCCTCGACATGGACCTTGTAGACCAGGTCCCAGTCGGCGTCTTCCATCTTGTGGAACGACTTGTCGCGCAGGATGCCGGCGTTGTTCACCACCACGTCGACGCGACCGAAGCTGTCCAGCGCGCACTGCACGATCTTGCCGCCGTCGGTCACCGAATCGTGGTTGGCCACGGCCTGGCCACCGGCGGCTTTGATCTCAGCCACCACCTTGTCGGCGGCCGAGGCATTGGCACCCTCGCCGTGGGTGCTGCCACCCAGGTCGTTGACCACCACCTTGGCGCCATGTTTGGCGAACAGCAGCGCGTGGGCGCGACCCAGGCCGCCACCGGCACCGGTGACAATCACGACCTGGTCTTCGAAACGGATGGCGTCGCTCATAAAGGGGCTCCTGAGGGCAGTCGGCAAAGAACCCGAGTCTCCCGCAGCCATGGGCTGCAGACAATCAAGCTGACGGCACTGAATAACGCGCGATAAGGCCAGGGGATGGCCTAGGCGTGGTCGGTCGAGGCGAACACCCGGAAGCGCCCGTCCACCCGGCACAGGTTGTAGGACTCGCGCCAATGCGTGACGACCGCCCCCGAGGCATCCAGCAGCTCCCAGGTCACGCTGGCCAGGGCGCAGTCGGCACCCAGCGCCACCACCTCCAGGTCCCGGTAGCAGCAGCTGCGGCAACCACGCGCGCGATAGTCGTCGAGGATGCCCTGGAAGTAGGTACCGATCTCTTCGCCCGAGACGAAGACCCGCAAGGCGCCGGGGCCGCTGCAGGCCAGGTAGGGACTGAGGTAGCGCTGCGCCACCAGAGCCCCGTCGAACGCGGCGAAGGCCGTGACGAACTCGTCGAAGAAGCGCCGCGCCAGCTCCTGGCTCATCAGGCCACCCGGATCAGGCTCAGGTGGTTGTACAGGTGCAGCACATGGGCCCGGGCATATTCCTCATGGTCGAGGGCGCCATAGGCGAAGTGCGGCTTGAGCTCGCCGCTGTGCGCGGCGAAACGCGCGAAGGCGGCCTGCAGGCGCTGCAGGGCGGCCTCCTGGCTGGCCGGCTCGGCCAGCGGCGCGGCGCCGGGAATGGCCTCGGTCAGCGGGTGGCGCATGGCGCCGCGAGCGCTGAACACGGCGAAGGCGGCGGGGCCGACGCTGTGACGGAACCAGGCCGGCTTCAGCACGGGGTAGCCGTCCATGGAGTACTCGATGCTCTGCGCGCAGTGGTTGAACACCTCGCTCGGGGTCCAGCCCTGGATGCTGGCCAGCGCCTTGCCCTTGAAGCCTTCCAGCACGGCGCGCGCGCCGTCCAGGCTGACGGCGGCCGGCGCGGCGCCGCTGGGCAGGGCCCAGAAACCGGCCCCGAGGACCGCAACGCCGCCCAGGGCGGCGCCTTTCAACAGAGTGCGTCTTTGCATGCCTTCGCCTCCCAGCGCTCACGAAATTCCAGATAGTGGCCGAGCACCTCTGCGGGCGCCTCGGTCTGCGGATAGTGGCCTATGGCCGGCAGCAAAACCGTGTCCGGGCTCTCGATCAGCTCGCGATAGCGCTCGACCATATGCGCGCCGGAGATCGGGTCGACGGCACCGTCGATCACCCGCATGGGCACGGCCGTCTCCTGCATGGCCGCCACCCAGCGTTCGCGGCTGGCGCGGCGATCGAGGATGTAGCGGATCAGCCGGTGCATCACCCTGGGTCCGTCGTTGTGCGCGATCAGCTCCCAGAAGGCGTCCAGCTCGGCCTCGCTGGGCCGCGTCTGCGGGCCGAACACCTTGGCGAAGTTCTTCGCCAGGGTGGCGCGCGAGAACAGTCGACCGAGCAGCGGCCCCAGCGGGCCGAGCAGCAGCTTCTGGGTCAGCACCGGGTAATGGGTTTCGGGAAACAGGCCGCCATTGAGGAACACGCAGCTGGCCAGGCGGATGCGCCCCTCCTGGTGCCGCGCCAGCAGCTCCTGGGCCACGCTGTCGCCATAGTCGTGGGCCAGCACATGCACCGGCTCGTCGATGCCCAGGTGGGCCAGCAGCGCCTGCTGCAGATCGGCCTGTTCCAGCAGGCTGTAGGCATGGCCGCGCGGCTTGGCCGAGTAGCCGAAGCCGAGCATGTCGCAGGCGATCACCCGGTAACGCTGCGCCAGCGGCTGCCACAGGTAGTGCCAGTCCCAGCTGGCGGTGGGGAAGCCGTGGATCAGCAGCAGCGGCTCGCCCTGCCCCGCCGTCCAGTAACGGATGGCCTGGCCGTTGAAGCTGAAGCCGTGCCCCTGCGCCCGCCAGTCGGCCGGGGCGATGCCCGGCAGGCCGCTCACTGGGCGTAGCCCGGCATCTGCGCGTCGAGCTTGCGCAGCAGCGCCGGCCAGGGCAGCGAACCGCCCATGCCCTGCGGGCTCTTCATCACCCCGGCGATCATCGCCCGGGCACCGTCGAGGATCTGCTGCGGGATATGGATCAGCTCGCTGCCGCCGCTCTGCGCCATCACCTGGATCTCGCAGGCGCGCTGCAGGGTGAACATGCCGAGGAAGGCGTCGGCGATGCTGCCGAAGGCGGTGAGCAGGCCGTGGTTGGGCAGGATCATGAAGTTCTTGTCGCCCAGGTCGGCCTGCAGGCGGGCCTTCTCGTCGTGGTTCAGGGCCACGCCCTCGTAGCCGTGGTAGGCCAGGCTGGCGAGAACGAACAGCGACTGCTGCGACAGCGGCAACAGGCCCTGCTTCTGCGCCGACACGGCGATGCCGGCCGGGGTATGGATGTGCAGCACGCAACCGACGTCGTGGCGCACCTCGTGCACGGCGCTGTGGATGGTGTAGCCGGCCGGGTTGATGTCGAACGGACCGTCCATTAGCTTGTTGCCGGCCAGGTCGACCTTGACCAGGCTGGAGGCGGTGATCTCGTGGAACATCAGCCCATAGGGGTTGATCAGGAAGTCCTCGGTGCCCGGGACCTTGGCCGAGATGTGGGTGAAGATCAGGTCGTCCCAGCCGTACAGGGCGATCAGCCGGTAGCAGGCGGCGAGATCCACGCGGGTCTGCCATTCGGCGGCGGAGACCTGGTTCTTCACATCGGGCAGGTTGAGCGGAGCGTTCACGGCGATCACCTCGACTGTTGTTGTGCCGAGGAGTCTAGCCAGCGCGACGGGCGCCTCCAGTCGCCTTGCAGGCCAGCGCACTGGCCTTGCGGGTCACAGCAACTCGGGATGCCGCTCGAGCAGCAGCGGCCACCCGGCCTGGGCGGCCGGATCGTCGGCCAGCAGGCGAAAGCCCTCGAAGCGGAACTCCGGCGCCACGCTGCAGCTGACCAGGGTGAAGTCGCCGAGGCTGCGCGCCGCCTGCCAGGCGCCGGCCGGCACCGCGCGCTGCGGCAGCTGCCCGGCGGCTACCGGGCCCAGGCGTTCGGCGTGCAGCGCGTCGGGCGTTGCGCCGACCAGCAGCTCCAGCGGCGCGCCTTCGTGGAAGAACCACAGCTCGTCGGCGTCGACCCGGTGCCAACGGCTCGCCGCGCCCCCCGGCAGGAGGAACAGGATGCTGCTGCAGGCGGCCCGGCCCTCGGCATCCTGTTGCGCCGAGGCAAACAGGCGGCGGTAGTAGCCGCCCTCGGGATGGGCGGCCAGCTGCAGCTCGCGGACCAGCTCGGCGGCGCGCGGAACCATCAGGCCTTGAGCGCCTTAGCCAGCTCGGCCAGCCAGGGCATGGCGTCGTCTTCCGGGGTCACCGTCTCGCTGGCGTCCAGGCGCAGCATCGGCAGGACCTCGCGCACGCCCAGCTCCAGCAGCAGCTCGCGCATCTGCTCACCGCCGCCGCAGAACACGTCGTAGCTGGAGTCGCCCAGGGCGATCACCGCGCCGGGCAGCCCGCTCCAGGCCGGGAAACGGTCGCGCAATGCGTAGTAGAGGTTCTGGATATTGCCCGGCAGCTCGCCCATGCCGGTGGTCGAAGTCACCACCAGCAGCGCCTCGGGGGCGAAGGCCAGCACCTCGTCGAGGGCCACGCCGGGCTTGTGCCAGGCTTCGAAACCCGCGTCTTGCATGACCTGCACGGCAACTCGGGCGACTTCTTCGGCGGCCCCGTAGACCGAACCGGACAGGATGGCGACTTTCATGCAGTTCTCCGCAACCAGCTGAAAAAGATCGGCATTATGCCGCATGTGGACAGCCCATCGGGATGCCATAGAATGCAGCGGAGACGACAGGGAATCCTCACATGATCAATGCCAAGCTTCTGCAACTGGTGGTGGACGCCTCCAACGACGGCATAGTGGTGGCCGAACAGGAAGGCGACGACAACATCCTGATCTACGCCAACGCCGCCTTCGAACGCCTGACCGGCTACACCGCCGACGACATCCTCTACCAGGACTGCCGCTTCCTGCAGGGCAGCGACCGCGACCAGGCGGGGCTCAACGCCATTCGCCAGGCGATCCGCGAACACCGCCCATGCCGGCAGATCATCCGCAACTACCGGCGCGATGGCAGCACCTTCTGGAACGAACTGTCGATCACCCCGGTCTTCAACGAAGGCGACCAGCTGACCTACTACATCGGCATCCAGAAGGATGTCAGCGAGGAGGTCGAGGCCAAGCAGCGGGTCAAGGAGCTCGAAGCCGAAGTGGCGCGCCTGCAAGACGAGATCGCCGCGCTGAAAGCCTCCCAAGGCTGAAGGCCCGCGGCGGGCGCAGATCCTGCCCCGCCGCCCTCAGCCCCGGCCTGGGGCAATCCCGGGCTGCAAGCCGGCTGTCATAGACTCATGCCACTTTCCTAATGGCAACAGATAGACCAAGCCAATCGTTTCCATGCCTTCATTCAATTTAGCGATTAAGGCGGATGCGGTTAGTATGCGCAGCATCAAGTTTCCAACCCCCAACAGGAGTTCTCTCATGTCCCTGATCAATACCCAGGTTCAGCCGTTCAAGGCCACCGCTTTCCACAACGGCGAATTCATCGAAGTCACCGAGCAGAGCCTGCAGGGCAAGTGGTCCGTGCTGATCTTCATGCCGGCCGCCTTCACCTTCAACTGCCCGACCGAGATCGAAGACGCCGCCAACAACTACGCCGAGTTCCAGAAGGCCGGTGCCGAGGTGTACATCGTCACCACCGACACCCACTTCTCGCACAAGGTCTGGCACGAAACCTCCCCGGCCGTGGGCAAGGCCAAGTTCCCGCTGATCGGTGACCCGACCCACCAGCTGACCAACGCTTTCGGCGTGCACATCGCCGAAGAAGGCCTGGCCCTGCGCGGCACCTTCGTGATCAACCCGGAAGGCGTGATCAAGACTCTGGAAATCCACTCCAACGAAATCGCTCGCGACGTCTCCGAGACCCTGCGCAAGCTGAAGGCCGCCCAGTACACCGCGGCCAACCCGGGTCAGGTATGCCCGGCCAAGTGGAAGGAAGGCGAAGCCACTCTGGCCCCGTCTCTGGACCTGGTCGGCAAGATCTAACACTTGCCCACCCTCCCCGGGCTTCGGCCCGGGGCTGGGTACAAGACCTGCGCTGTCAGGGTCGTGACCCGACCCTTGTGGTGCCCGATGCCCGGGCGCGATCCGCCCGGGCATTTTATTGCCCGAATTTTGTCTTGAAGGACTCTCCGCCATGTTGGACGCCAATCTTAAAACCCAGTTGAAGGCCTACCTGGAAAAGGTCACCCAGCCGTTCGAGATCGTCGCCAGCCTCGATGACGGCGCGAAATCCCAGGAACTGCTCGGGCTGCTCAACGACATCGTCGGCCTGACCGACAAGATCACCCTCAAGACCGACGGCAAAGATGCCCGCCGTCCGTCCTTCGCCCTCAACCGTCCGGGCGAAGATACCGGCATCGTTTTCGCCGGCATCCCCATGGGCCACGAATTCACCTCGCTGGTGCTGGCCCTGCTGCAGGTCGGCGGCCACCCGTCCAAGCTGGATGCCGAGACCATCGAGCAGATCAGAAGCATCGAAGGCCGTTTCGAGTTCGAAACCTACTTCTCGCTGAGCTGCCAGAACTGCCCGGACGTGGTCCAGGCGTTGAACCTGATGGCCGTGCTCAACCCCAACATCCGCAACGTCTCCATCGACGGCGCGCTGTTCCAGGAAGAGGTCGAGCGCCGGCAGATCATGGCCGTGCCGAGCATCTACCTGAACGGTGAGGTGTTCGCTTCCGGGCGCATGGAGGTGAAGGAAATCCTCGCCAAGATCGACACCAACGCCGGCAACCGCGACGCCGAGAAGATGAACGCCAAGGAGGCCTTCGACGTGCTGGTGGTCGGCGGTGGCCCGGCCGGCGCCGCCGCGGCCATCTACGCCGCGCGCAAGGGCATCCGCACCGGTGTGGCAGCCGAGCGCTTCGGCGGCCAGGTGCTGGACACCATGGCCATCGAGAACTTCATCTCGGTGCAGGAGACCGAAGGCCCGAAACTGGCCCGCGCCCTGGAAGAGCACGTGCGCCAGTACGAAGTCGACATCATGAACCTGCAGCGCGCCACTGCCCTGGTTCCGGCCAGCGCCGAAGGCGGCCTGCACGAAGTGAAGTTCGACAACGGCGCCTCGCTCAAGGCCAAGACCCTGATCCTCTCCACCGGCGCGCGCTGGCGCGAGATGGGCGTGCCCGGCGAGCAGGAATACAAGGCCCGCGGCGTGTGCTTCTGCCCGCACTGCGACGGCCCGCTGTTCAAGGGCAAGCGGGTGGCGGTGATCGGCGGCGGCAACTCCGGCGTCGAGGCGGCGATCGACCTGGCCGGCATCGTCGCCCACGTCACCCTGCTGGAGTTCGCCGACAGCCTGCGTGCCGACGCCGTGCTGCAGAACAAGCTGAACAGCCTGCCCAACGTCACCGTGATCAAGAGCGCGCAGACCACCGAGGTGGTCGGCGACGGCCAGAAGGTCACCGGCCTGACCTACAAGGATCGCGTCACGGAAGAGCTGCACACCGTCGAACTGGAAGGCATCTTCGTGCAGATCGGCCTGCTGCCCAACAGCGACTGGCTCAAGGGTACGCTGGAGCTCAACCGCTTCGGCGAGATCATCGTCGATGCCAAGGGCCAGACCAGCATTCCCGGCGTGTTCGCCGCCGGTGACGTGACCACCGTGCCCTACAAGCAGATCGTCATCGCCGTGGGCGAAGGCGCCAAGGCCTCGCTGTCCGCCTTCGACCACCTGATCCGCCACGGCTGATCGGTTCTGCGCTAGACAAAAAAGCCGGGCTCGCGAGAGACCCGGCTTTTTCATGCCCGCTCGTTACTGCGCGGTCAGCGCCCGGTACTCGTCCTGGGCCAGCTGGTCGGTCAGGCCGCTGACGAAGTCCAGCAGCAGACGCACGCGGTGATAGAACTCCCACAGCGGCGCGTCCGCCCCGGCGTGCTCGGTCAGGGCCTGGCGATAGGCGCTGAGCAGGTGGGTGGGCAGGCGCCGCGCCAGCATGCACAGGTCGGCGCGGCCCTGGCCGGCCAGCAGCGCCTGGAAGGCCGCGCCACTCTCGCTGAGCAACGCACCATACAGCTCCAGCAGGCCCTGCAGGATGCGCAGGCCGTGCAGGTGCAGGGTTTCCACCTCGCGATGGCAATACACATGGCGGGCACCCACCGTCTTGAAGGTCTGCACCACCGCGCAGGCGGGGCTGTCGTCCTCCAGCAGGGCACGGTCGAGGGTGCCGGCGAACACCGCATCGAGCTGCGCGACGAACTGCTCGGCGGCGTGCTGCACCAGCGGGTGGATCAGGTTGACGCGCAGGCGGATGAAGAACTTGCCGATCTTGTCCACCGGCTCTTGCTCTGCCGCCGTGCGGGCATCGTCGAGCAGGGTCGCGAAGCTGCGGCCCCGTTCGTCGATCACGCAGTTCAGCGGCAGGCGCTCGGCGAAGGTTTCGCGCAGCAGCTCGTCCAGCCGCGCCAGGTCGAAAATGCCCTTGACCACCGCGTCTTCCAGGTCGGCCAGGCAGTAGGAGATGTCGTCGGCCGCCTCCATCACGTAGACCAGCGGGTAGCGCGTCTGCGCCTGCATGCCCAGCGCCTGCCAGAGCGCCTCGACGAAGCCCTGCTCGCTCAGGTAGAAGCCGGGCTTCTTGCGCAGATAGGCACCCGGCGTGTCCTGCGCCGGCCTGGGCTGATGCGCGGCGCGCACGTACTTGAGCATGCACGCGGCCTGGGCATAGGTCAGGTTCATGTCGTGCAGGCGATGCACCAGGCGGATGGCCTGGGCGTTGCCCTCGAAGGCCTTGAGGTCGGCCAGCATGCGCCGGCGCAGCTCGGCGTCACCCTGCCCTGGCGGCACGGCGGCGGCGAACAGTGCATCGAGGTGGCGCGCACACCATTGGCCAATGGCGAATTCGCCGAAGTGGCCGAACGGCGGGTTGCCGATGTCGTGGGTCAGGCAGGCCATCTCCACCAGGCTTTCCAGGGCGCGTTCCAGCCCATCCAGGCCATGCTCGGCCGCGCGCGGGCCGAGTTTGTGGAACAGGGTGCGGACGATATGCCGGCCGACCTGCTGCACCTCCAGCGAGTGGGTCAGGCGGCTGCGCACCGCGGCGTTGCGCTCCAGCGGGAAGACCTGGGTCTTCTGCTGCAGGCGCCTCACCGCCGCCGAGTTGACGATGCGCCCGCGATCGCTCTCCAGTCGCTCGCTCAGCTCGTCGAACCAGTCGGCAGTGGCGGGCGCCGGCAGCGTGCCGCCATCGCGGGCGCGGCGCAGGGAAATCTTCGACTTGAAATCCAAGGGACTCGCTCCTTGCAGGACCAGGCCGCAGCCTAACGCGGCGAGCGGTCGCTTCACCAGCGCGCCAGCGGTTATCCTGCGGCCCCGAGATCCATGCCGCGCCTGCCATGAACCCCGAAGACCTGCTCCTGCTCGTGACCCGCACCATGCCCTTCGGCAAGTACCAGGGCCGCCTGCTCGCCGACCTGCCCGGCCACTACCTCAACTGGTTCGCCCGCCAGGGCTTCCCCAAGGGCGAGCTGGGCCGCCTGCTGGCACTGATGCACGAGATCGACCACAACGGCCTGAACGCCCTGCTGGAACCGCTGCGCCAGGGCCGGCGCTGATGGCCCGGCATTTGCGCCGGCTATAAGCGCCGCATCCGCCGGCCGCCTCGTTTAGGGTACGGGCTCGTATCCAGCCTCGAGGAATCGCCATGCATCCCTACTTCAGCCTGCAGGGCCGCACCGCCCTGGTCACCGGCGGCAGCCGCGGCATCGGCCGGATGATCGCCCAGGGCCTGCTCGAGGCCGGCGCGCGGGTATTCATCTGCGCCCGCGACGGCGCCGCCTGTGCCCAGGCCGCCGCGGAGCTGTCGGCCCATGGCGAATGCATCGGCCTGGCCGCCGACCTCTCCGGCGAGCAAGGCGCCCGTGCCCTGGCCGAGGAACTGGGGGCGCGCTGCGAGCGCCTCGACATCCTGGTCAACAACGCCGGCACCACCTGGGGCGCACCGCTGGAGAGCTACCCGGCCAAGGGCTGGGAGAAGGTCATGCAGCTCAACGTCACCGCCGTGTTCAGCTGCATCCAGCAGCTGCTGCCGCTGCTGCGCAAGGCCGGCAGCGAGGCCAGCCCGGCGCGCATCATCAACATCGGCTCGGTGGCCGGCATCAGCTCGTTCGGCGAGCAGGCCTACGCCTACGGCCCGAGCAAGGCGGCGCTGCACCAGCTGTCGCGCCTGCTGGCCCGCGAGCTGGTCGGCGAGCACATCAACGTCAACGTGATCGCGCCCGGGCGCTTCCCGAGCAAGATGACCCGCCACATCGCCGGCGACGAGGCGGCCATGGCCGAGGACGTGGCGCAGATCCCCATGCGCCGCTGGGGCCGCGAGGAGGAGATGGCCGCCCTGGCCATCGCCCTGTGCAGCGCGGCCGGCGCCTACATGACCGGCGCCATCATCCCCATCGACGGTGGCTTCAGCCTGTGAGCAGGCTGCCGCGCGACTATTCCTGCTCCAGCTCGGCCTTCAGCGCCTCGTAGGCCGGCGCGGCGTAGATGCCGACTTCCACCGCCAGGGCCAGTACGCGCGGCAGGTCGCTGGTGTAGACGAGCACACATTGCAGCTCGTCATCCAGCGGCTCGCTGAAGTCCAGCAGCACGTAGCCACCCTTCTCCTTGTACAGCGCCGAGAGCTGCACCTGGATGCGGTTGAGCGCCTTCAGCGGCTCGACCTTCAGCAGTTGCTTGGGCTTGATGTTGAAGGTCACGCTCGGGCCGAAGGAGTCGATGATCTGCTGCAGCAGCTGGTCGTAGCTGTCGGCCTGGAACAGCACGGTGTCCGGCAGGCTGCCGACCACCACCCACTCGCCCAGCGGGATGGGGAAATCGTCGTCGTAGTTGATGTCCGGGTTGGCGGCGAGAAAGGCCTGCGGATCGGCGTAGGCCTGGGCGGCCTCGTCGGCGATGCGGGCGATCTCCTCGTCGGTCATGCAGCCGGAGCTGATCAGGGTGATGAGTTCGAGGAGCTGGGCTTTCATGGGACGGGTTCCTGGTTCGGTCTAGGCTGCACAGGATAGCGCGAAGGACCGTCTAGAACTGCCGGCTAATTGACTGGGGGCAAGCGCTGCCCCTTCAATGTGCGGCATGCTGTCCAGCCAGACCGCCCTGCCACTAGGAAGCACCCTGTGACCGAGCTCCATCCGCCACCGCGCACGCCTGCTCGTCTGATCCTGCTGCTGCTCGCCGGCCTGTTCGGCGGCCTGCTGCTGATCGAGCTGGGTGGCGCACGGGTGCCGCCCAGCCAGCACTTCCTGGTCTGGCACCAGTTGCTGGAGACCCTGTCCATCGTGGTCTCCGCGCTGATCTTCGCGGTCGGCTGGAACACCTACCGCCTGCACCGCCAGCGCAACATCCTGCTGGTGTCCTGCGCCTTCCTCGGCGTGGCCATCGCCGACTTCTCGCACATGCTGTCGTACCGCGGCATGCCCGACTTCATCACCGCCAACGGGGTGGAGAAGGCCATCGACTTCTGGCTGCTGGCGCGCTACCTGGCAGCCCTGGCGCTGCTGCTGGTGGCCTGGCTGCCGTGGCGCCCGGCGGACAAGGACAACAGCAGCGCCACCCGGGGCTGGCGCCTGGCGAGCATGCTGGCCATGCTGGCGCTGCTGCTGCCGGCCCACCTGATCTTCCTCTGGCGCCCCGAGTGGGTGCCGCAGACCTTCATCGAAGGCCAGGGCCTGACGCCGTTCAAGGTCGCTGCCGAGTACGGCGTGATCGCCATCCACGCCCTCAGCATCGTCCTGCTGGCGCGCAACCTGCGGCATCCGGGCAACATCGACGCCAAGCTGCTGATCGCCGCCCTGCTGACGATGATCATGAGCGAGCTGCTGTTCACCCGTTATTCCTCGGTCACCGACCTCTACAACCTCGGCGGCCACCTGTACAAGGTGGTGGCCTACCTGGTGCTGTACCGGGTGATGTTCGTCGAGACCATCTCCGCGCCCTACCACGCCCTCGACGAGGCGCGCGGCGAGGCCCAGGCCATAGTCGAGGCGATTCCCGACCAGCTGTTCGAGCTGGACGAACAGGGCCGCTGCCTGCGCGTGCATACCCCGCAGCAGGGGGCGCTGTTCGACGAACACAACTCGCCGCTGGGCCAGCGCCTGGTCGACCTGCTGCCTGCCGAGGCCGCCGACAGTTGCCAACGCGCGCTCGACGAGGCACGCCACGAAGGCTTCAGCAACGGCCGCCAGCTGCTGCTGGGCAGCGCCGAGCAGGGGCGCTGCTTCGAGCTGTCCATCGCCGTGCTGCGCAAGGGTGACAGCGATCGCTACGTGGTGCTGGTGCGCGACATCAGCCAGCGCCTGCGCGACCAGCGCCATATCGAGCACCTGGCACACTTCGACGCCCTCACCGGCCTGCCCAACCGCACCCTGTTCGCCTCGCTGATCGAGCAGGCCCTGGGCCTGTGCCAGCACAACCAGCAGGCCCTGGCCGTGCTGTTCATGGACCTGGACCACTTCAAGAACATCAACGACCTGCTCGGCCACCCGGTCGGCGATGCGGTGCTGGTCGAGGCCGCCCGGCGCATCCGCCCCCTGCTGCGCGAGGAAGACACCCTGTCGCGCCAGGGCGGCGACGAATTTCTCCTGGTGCTGCCCTATGCCGACGCCCAGCAGGCCGCGCACTTGGCCGAGCGCATCCAGGCGGCGCTGGCCGCGCCCTGCCAGCTGCAAGGGCACAACCTGCGCCTGAGCGCCTCGATCGGCATCGCCATGTTCCCCGAGGATGGCGGTACGGTGGACAGCCTCGCCCGCCACGCGGAAATCGCCATGTACCGGGCCAAGCAGGAGGGGCGCGACCAGTACGCCTTCTTCACCGCGGACATGCACAACCAGGCCGTGCGCACCCTGCAGCTGGAGAATGCGCTGCGCGAGGCGCTGCCACGCGGCGAGCTGCAGGTCTACTACCAGCCGCAGCTGTCCGCCGACGGCCGCCTGGTCGGCGCCGAGGCCCTGCTGCGCTGGCAGCACCCGCAACTGGGCTGGATCAGCCCGGCCGAGTTCATCCCCATCGCCGAACACAGCGGGCAGATCCTGGCCATCGGCGAGTGGGTGCTGCGCACGGCGGCGGCGCAGATGAAGCGCTGGCTGGACCAGGGCTACCCGGCCCATACCAGCGTGGCGGTGAACCTGTCCATGGCGCAGTTCCGCGCGCCCAGCCTGTTCGAGCTGATCGGCGACGTGCTGTGCGACAGCGGCCTGCCGGCCCACTGCCTGGAACTGGAGCTGACCGAGAGCGTGGCCATGCACAAGCCGGACAGCGTGGTGCAGGTGGTGCAGCGCCTGCGCGCGCTTGGCGTGCGCCTGGCCATCGACGACTTCGGCACCGGCTACTCCTCGCTCAGCTACCTCAAGCGGCTGGAAGTGCACAAGCTGAAGATCGACCAGTCCTTCGTCCGCGACATCAACCGCAGCGGCAGCGACCAGCGCATCGTCCAGGCCATCATCGGCATGGCCCACGGCCTGGGCATGCTGACCCTCGCCGAGGGCGTGGAAACCCGCGAGCAGCTGCAGCAGCTGCTCGCCATGGGCTGTCAGGAAGTGCAGGGCTACCTGTTCGGCCGCCCGCTGCCGGCGGCCGAGTTCGACGCCCTGGTGCGCGCCGAGGGCCTGCTCGGCCTGCCCCAGCCCGGCTGACCCGGGATCGGCCCCAAGGCTCGCGAGCCAGGGCCAGGCGCCCGCGCCAACAGGCGCGGAACGGTTGGAGTCGCGGGCGATTTTACAGCGGGTAAATCAGCATCCGAGGCGCCGCGTCCCGCCTGCTGCCAACGCCGCAGGCCGGCGCGCCGCAGCCCTTTGCCAGGCTCTCAGCGCAGCTTTTCCAGCATCTGGTAGTACCACATGCCGGCGGCCAGCATCGGGTTGCCGAACACGTCGCCCATCGGCACCTTGATGTGCTTGCAGGCGGCGAAGGTGTCGTAGTGGCCGA
>JAJLLC010000014.1:0-316314 GCA_033838285.1 Pseudomonadaceae bacterium | reverse complement strand
CGCATCATCAACTTCTTCCCGCCGGACCGGCACAACCAGGTGTGGATGGACCTGTCGCTCAACCTCAAGGCCATCGTCGCCCAGCAGCTGGTGCCGACCCCCGACGGCAAGGGCCGCCGCGCGGTGATCGAGGTGCTGATCAACACCCCGCTGGCCGCCGACCTGATCCGCAAGGGCGAGATCCACGAGCTCAAGGGCCTGATGAAGCGCTCCACCGAGCTGGGCATGCAGACCTTCGACCAGGCGCTGTACAGCCTCTACACCCAGGGCGAGATCACCTACGAGGACGCCCTGCTTTACGCCGACTCGGCCAACGACCTGCGCCTGATGATCAAGCTGGGTTCGGAGACCGACGGCGAGCACCTGACTCAGATGGCCGAAGGGCTCAGCCTGCAGGTCAGCGAGGAAGATCCGGGGCGGCGCTTCCGCTAGCCTCCTCTGCGCGCGGGCGAATCGCCTTGCCGGCGCGCAGGCCGACGGCCTGTGCCTGGCCGTGGCGCTGCCCGCCGCTGCGGGCGCGCTGCATCAGCTGCGGTATCAGCGGGCCTTCCGGCAGATTCTTCCAGAAGCGCACCGGCAGGTTGTTCTCCAGTACCTCGCGATTCAGCCGTGCGGGGTTGAAGGTGCTTTCGTAGTAGGCCAGCCACAGCCGCTGGCCTTCATCACCCGGGGCCTGTGCCCATTGCCGCCATTGCGCCGGACAGCGCGGCGCGTGGTGCAGGCGCTGGCCATCCCAGTACACCCCGTTGCGCGGCGTGGCGATCAGCCAGCTGTGCCGGCCCATGCGCTCGGCGAAGTGCATGCTGGCGCTGGCCAGGATGTCGTGGGCGGGTTCGTGCCAGGCGACGAAGTCCGGGCCTGCGGCGTCCGCGCAGGGCTGGAAGCGCAGGAAGGCATGCAGGTGGTGGGCTTCGCGACGCACGGCCTTGAGCCGTCTGTGTAGCTTGCTGCCGTCGGGGTCGCCGGCCAGCATGGCGCTGCGCTCGCCCTGGCAGACCCGCCACAGCACCCGATACAGCAGGCTCCAGCGCTCCGCGCAGCGATAGCGCGCGGCCTGCTCCAGCAGTTCCAGCAATTGGCGCGGCACCCTGACGGGACTGGAGCCTGTCGATGACGTGGTGGTGCTGTCCGGGCAGGCGAACAGGTCGCCTTCCTCGTCCTGCTCGTGCCAGGTGATCTCCTGCGGTGCGATGCGCCGTGCCAGCAACTGGCGCGCGATCTGGCGCCAGCCGGCGAAGCTGCCGTCGAAGCGGGCGCCGTGCATTACCAGAGCGCCATCTGCGCCGGCGTCTCGCTGAGTTCCCGGCGCAGGCTGTGCGATTCGCTCTCCTGCAGCGGCGGCCGGTAGTCCTGGGTGACGATGAAGGGCCGGGCCTTGTCCAGGGCGCAGCGCAGGCGGGTGACGTCCTCGAAGCGGATGCGCTTGTGCCGGCGCAGCGCCACCAGGCGTTTGGCGCTGAGCACGCCGATGCCGGGGACGCGGGCGATCAGGGCGGGCTCGGCGCGATTCAGGTCGACCGGGAAGTGCTCGCGGTTGGCCAGTGCCCAGGCCAGCTTGGGATCGATGTCGAGCGCCAGGTTGCCGGGGCCGCTGAGCAGTTCGCCGGCCGTGAAACCGTAGCCGCGCAGGAGGAAATCGGCCTGGTACAGGCGGTGTTCGCGCAGCAGCGGCGGCGCTTCTAAGGGCAGGCTCTTGGGGCTGTGCGGGATCGGGCTGAATGCCGAATAGTAGACCCGGCGCAGGCGGTAGGCGCCGTACAGCGACTGAGCCGTGTGCAGGATGGTGCTGTCGTCGGTGGCGTCGGCGCCGACGATCATCTGCGTGCTCTGCCCGGCCGGGGCGAAGCGAGGCGCGCGCTTTTCCGCGCGCGCCTCGCTTTCGCCCTGGTGGATCGAGTGCATGGCCTGCTTGATGGTGCCCACCTGCTTTTCCGGCGCCAGGCGGGTCAGGCTGCTCTCGGTGGGCAGCTCGATGTTGACGCTGAGGCGGTCGGCGTAGCGGCCGGCCTCGGCGATCAGCAGCGGGTCGGCGTCGGGAATGGTCTTGAGGTGGATGTAGCCGCGGAACTGGTGCTCCTCGCGCAGCAGCCTGGCCACGCGCACCAGCTGCTCCATGGTGTAGTCGGCGGAGCGGATGATGCCCGAGCTGAGGAACAGGCCGCTGATGCAGTTGCGCCGGTAGAAGTCGAGGGTCAGGGTGACGACCTCCTCCGGCGTGAAGCGGGCGCGTGGCACGTCGCTGGAGCGGCGGTTGACGCAGTACTGGCAGTCGTACAGGCAGAAGTTGGTCAGCAGGATCTTCAGCAGCGCCACGCAGCGCCCGTCCGGGGTGAAGCTGTGGCAGATGCCCATGCCGTTGGTCGCACCCAGCCCGCTCCTGCCCTTGGAGCTGCGATTCGGCGCGCCGCTGCTGGCGCAGGACACGTCGTACTTGGCGGCATCGGCGAGAATGGTGAGCTTGTCGATCAGTTGCATGGCACGGCTCGAATACTGTTTTTATATACAGTATTTCGCCAAGATCCGGATCGCAAGGCAGAAGTTGTAACGCAATGGACTTCGCCCGGAAGGGCAACCTTGCGTAGAGTGTGTGGTCAGACAGACGACCCACTCGCAGGAGGCAGGCATGCAACGACAGGACACCCACAGCAAGGTCATCGGCTATCTGCTGTGGATCTTCGGCTTTCTCGGCGCCCACCGTTTCTACTACGGCAAGCCGGTCACCGGGACCATCTGGTTCTTCACCCTAGGTCTGCTGTTCATCGGCTGGATCATCGACCTGTTCCTGATCCCGAGCATGGATCGCGAGGCGGACCTGCGTTTCACCGCCGGCGATACCGACTACAACGTGGCCTGGATTCTGCTGACCTTCCTCGGCATCTTCGGCGTGCACCGCATGTACCAGGGCAAGTGGATTACCGGCATCATCTACCTGTTCACCGGCGGCCTGTTCCTGATCGGCGTGCTGTACGACTTCTGGACCCTGAACACCCAGGTGTCGATCAAGAACGCCTCGCGCGCCTGAGAACCTGCTTAGCCTGCTGCGCGTCGGAAAAACTGCGTTGGAAGTAGCCTGGGTCGCCGGCCCGGTCGGAATGCTCATTTACTTCGTAAGCTCGCTTCCTCGGCCACTTCCGCCTTGTTTTTCTCCAGCTCGCGAGCCTTCAAGCAGGTTCTTGTTCACCCATGAAAAAGCCCGCCGAATGGCGGGCTTTTTCATGGGTGGGCGCTTCAGGCCTGGTAGCTGATGCGGCCGTCCACCAGGGTGTAGCGCACCTGGCCCGGCAGGCAGTGGCCGATGAAGGGGCAGTTGCCGCCCTTCGAGCGCCAGACCTCGCCAGCTAGGGTCTGGCCCTCGGCGTCGAACAGGGTGATGTCGGCCGGCGCGCCCACGGCCAGGCGTCCGGCGGGCAGGCGCAGGGCCTTGGCCGGGCCGCTGGTGAGGCGGGCGAGCAGGGTCGGCAGGTCGAGCAGTCCGTCCTGTACCAGGGTCAGGGCCAGCGGCAGCAGCAGTTCGGCGCTGCTGATGCCGGGCTCGGTAGCGCCGAAGGGTGCCAGCTTGGCGTCCGCCTCGTGCGGCTGGTGATGGCTGGCGATGGCGCCGATCACCCCGGCCCTCACCGCCTGGCGCAGGCCCTCGCGATCGGCGGCGGTGCGCAGCGGCGGCTGCACGTGATAGAGGCTGGAGAAGCCGAGCAGCGCCTCATCGGTGAGGATCAGCTGGTACATGGCCACGTCGGCGGTCACCGGCAGGCCGCGGGCCTGGGCGCTGGCGATCATCTCGGCGCCGCGGGCGCTGGTGATCTGGCTGAAGTGGGCGCGCACGCCGCTCTGTTCGACCAGCAGCAGGTCGCGGGCCAGGGCCACGGTCTCGGCGCTCTCGGGGATGCCGGCCAGGCCGAGGAAGCTGGCGGTGGACCCCTCGTGGGCCAGGCCGCCCTCGGCCAGCTCAAAGTCCTGGGCGTGGAACACCACGGTCAGGTCGAAGGTGGCGGCGTATTCCAGGGCGCGGCGCAGGGTGCGGTTGTTGGCCAGCGGTGCCAGGCCGTTGGCGAAGGCCACGCAGCCGGCGTCGCGCAGGGCAACCAGCTCTGCCAGCTGCTCGCCGGCGAGATTCTTGGTCAGCGCGCCGATGGGGAAGACCTTGGTGTGGCCGGCCTCCTGGGCGCGGTCGAGGATCAGTTCGGCCACCGCCGAGGTGTCCAGCACCGGCCTGGTCTGCGGTGGGCAGCACAGGCTGGTGACGCCGCCGGCCGCGGCGGCCAGGGTCTCGCTGGCGATATTGCCCTTGCGGCTGTAGCCCGGCTCGCGCAGGGCCACCGACAGGTCGACCAGTCCGGGGCTGGCGACCAGGCCGCGAGCGTCCAGTGCCCGCTCGGCGACGAAGCCGGTGGGGGCCTGGTCGAAGGCGACCAGCTTGCCACCGTCTAGATAGAGGTCGCGGACCTGGTCCAGGCCGCTGGCCGGGTCGATCACCCGGGCCCCGAGGATTTGCATGCGCATCAGTTGGGCTCCTCGGCATTCAGTTGACGCTGGGCGGCCTGGCCGCTCATGGCCATCGACAGCACGGCCATGCGGATGGCGATGCCGTAGGTGACCTGGTTGAGGATCACCGACTGCGGTCCGTCGGCCACCGCCGACTCGATCTCCACGCCGCGGTTGATCGGTCCCGGGTGCATCACCAGGGCGTCCGGCTTGGCCAGTTTCAGGCGCTGCTCGGTCAGGCCGTAGAGTTTGTAGAACTCGCCCTCGCTGGGCAGCAGGCCGCCCTGCATGCGCTCGCGCTGCAGGCGCAGCATGATCACCACGTCGACGTCCTTGAGGCCCTCGGCCAGGTTGTGGTGGACGCTGACGCCGTACTGCTCGATGCCGACCGGCAGCAGGGTCTTCGGGCCGATCACGCGGATATCCGGGCAGCCCAGGGTCTTCAAGGCCAGCATGTTCGAGCGCGCCACCCGCGAGTGCAGGATGTCGCCGACGATGGCCACCGAGAGGCTCTCGAAGCCGCCCTTGTGTCGGCGGATGGTCAGCATGTCGAGCATGCCCTGGGTCGGGTGCGCGTGACGGCCGTCGCCGCCGTTGATGATGGCCACGTCCGGGCACACGTGCTCGGCGATGAAGTGGGCGGCGCCGGAGTCGGCATGGCGCACCACGAACATGTCGGCGGCCATGGCCTTGAGGTTGCGCAGGGTGTCGAACAGGGTCTCGCCCTTGCTGGTCGAGCTGGTCGACACGTTGAGGCTGATCACGTCGGCCGACAGGCGCTGGGCGGCCAGCTCGAAGGTGGTGCGGGTGCGCGTGGAGTTCTCGAAGAACACGTTGCACACGGTCTTGCCGCGCAGCAGCGGGACCTTCTTCACCGCGCGCGCACCGACCTCGAGGAAGGAGTCGGCGGTGTCGAGGATTTCCGTCAGCAGCTCGCGGGGCAGGCCGTCGAGCGAGAGGAAGTGGCGCAGCTGGCCCTGGTCGTTGAGCTGCAGCGAGCGCTTGGCGTCGATGGGCATGGGGTATTCCTAGGCGGACAGGCTTTGCAGCTCGAGGGCGAGCGGCGCGGGGCCGGACAATTTTACCCGTTGCTCGGGGGCCAGGGCGAGGGTGGCGCCGAGCACGTCGGCGTGGATCGGCAGCTCGCGGGCGTCCAGGTCGAGCAGGCTGACCAGGGTCACGCTGGCCGGGCGGCCGTAGTCGAACAGCTCGTTGAGGGCGGCGCGGATGGTGCGCCCGCTCATCAGCACGTCGTCGATCAGCACCAGGTGCTGGTCTTCGATCTCGAACGGCAGCTCGGAGGGGCGTACCTGCGGGTGCAGGCCGCTGCGGGTAAAGTCGTCGCGGTAGAAGGACACGTCCAGGGTGCCCAGCGGCTGGTCCAGGCCCAGCTCGCGCAGCAGCGCATCGGCGACCCACACGCCGCCGGTGCGGATGCCGATGAAATGCGCCTGGGCCACACCACGGCGCGCCAGCAGGGCCTTGAGGTCGGCGGCCATGCGCGGCAGCAGCTGTTGGGGATCGGGCAGGTTCATCGGCAGTCCTCGCAATCGTTCCTAAAGGTTCTGTTCCAGCCAGCCTTCCAGCAGCAGGGCGGCGGCCAGGGCGTCCACCGGACGCTCGCGGTAGCCGCCGCGCTGGCCCTGGGCCAGGCGCTGGCCCTTGGCCTCGAAGGTGGTCAGGCGCTCGTCGTGGGTGTGCACCGGCAGGTTGAAGCGACCATTGAGGCGGCGGGCGAACTTCTCGGCGCGCTCGCTCATCTCGCTCTTGGTGCCGTCCATGTTCAGCGGCAGGCCGACGACGATGGCGTCGGGTTGCCACTCCTTGATCAGCGCCTCGACCTGCTGCCAGTTCGGCACGCCGTTCTGCGCCTTGAGCACGCACAGTTCGCGGGCCTGGCCGGTGACCGCCTGGCCGACGGCGACGCCGATCTGCTTGGTGCCGTAGTCGAAGCCCAGCAGCAGGCGCGGCGCGGCGCTCATGCGTGGCCGGCCTGGGCGGTGAGCAGGCTGAGGTTGACCCCCAGGCGCGCGGCGGCGGCGGCCAGACGCTGCTCGGCGGGGGTGTCGAAGAGGATGGCGCTGTCGGCCGGGCAGGTCAGCCAGGCGTTGTCGGCCAGCTCGGCCTCCAGCTGGCCGGCTTCCCAGCCGGCGTAGCCGAGGGTGATCAGGTGCTGCTCCGGGCCGTTGCCGTCGGCGATGGCGAACAGCACGTCCTGCGAGGTGGACAGGGCCAGTTCGCCCAGTTCCAGGGTGGCCTGGAAGCTGTGCCGGGCCGGATGCAGGACGAAGCCACGGTCGGTCTGCACCGGGCCGCCGGCGAAGATCGGCAGGCCCTGGCAGCGTGCGGGCGGCGGCTCGTCGGGGCGCAGCTGCTCGAGGATGTCGGCCAGGTTGAGGCCGTTGGGGCGGTTGATCACCAGGCCCATGGCGCCCTGCTCGTTGTGCTCGACCAGGTAGGTGACGGTCTGCGCGAAATTCGGATCGGCCATGTGCGGCATGGCGATCAGGAAGTGATGCTTGAGGTAGCTGGCTGCAGTCTTCATGGCCGCTAGTTTCGGTCCACTCGGCGCCGGCTTCAAGCGTTGCGGCGCCGGGCCTCAGTTGCTGGACAGACGGTCGCCGCGCTCGAAGCGCCAGGTGCGGATGATTTCCAGGCGGTCGATGTCCGCCAGGTCGCCGGTGAAGGGGGCGAAGGGCGCGGCCAGGCGCACGATGCGCAGGGCGGCCTGATCCAGCACCTGCTGGCCGGAGGACTCCAGCACCTGCACTTCATAGAGGGTGCCGTCGCGGTTGATCGACACCAGCATGCGCAGGCTGCCGTAGATGCGCTGGCGGCGGGCCTCTTCCGGGTAGTTGAGGTTGCCGATGCGCTCGACCTTCTTGCGCCACTCGTCCTTGTACCAGGCGCCCTTGTCGCGCATGGTCGAGGCGGCGTTGAGGCGGTGGATCTTCGGGCGTTTGGCGTACTGCTGCTGCTCCTGGGCCAGCTGGGCCTCGAGGCTGGCGATCTCCATGGACAGCTGGGCGCTGTCGAAGATCGGCGCCGGCCGGGCCTCGGGCTCCGGCTGTTTCTCCTCGCGCTTGGTCGGGGCCTTCTGCGGCTGCGGCGCGCGGGTGGTGAGCGCGGCCTTGGGCGCCTGCTGCGGCTGGCTGGGCGGCGGCGCGGCATCCGGGGTGACCTTGTTCACCTGGGTGTCCTGGAAGGGGGCCTGCTCGGTGGTCTTGGGTGCCGCCTTGTGTTCCAGGGTGCCGCTACCCTGCTGATCGTGCTGGGCGAGGAAATCGGCCTGCTTGGGCTTGTCCTGGCTCTGGAAGCTGGACAGGGTGATCTCCAGGGTCTTGCTGATCTCGCTGGGCTTGGCCAGGGTGAAGCTGACGCCGAGGATCAGTGCCAGGTGCAGGAGGGCGGCGAGAAACAGGGTGAAACCCAGGCGATCCGCGGGGCGGACGCCTGGGCTGGAGAGGTCGGCGGGAGGGAGCGTGGCTGCGTTCATCGGCCCGGTGCTGCGTTCAGATTGCCGCGCAGTCTGCCGGCATCGCTCGGCCGCCTGCAAGCGAGAAGCGCCAAGCTGCCACCCGCGTCAAGCTTTGCGCTCGCCGAGCTTGGCCTCGATGCAGTCCATCAGGCGTTCGCCGATGCGGGTGTCGAAGGCCTTGTCGATCTCGCGGATGCAGGTCGGGCTGGTCACGTTGATTTCGGTGAGGTGCTCGCCGATCACGTCCAGGCCGACGAACAGCAGGCCCTTCTCGCGCAGCACCGGGCCGACCTGGGCGGCGATCCAGCGGTCGCGCTCGCTCAGCGGCCGGGCCTCGCCGCGGCCGCCGGCGGCCAGGTTGCCGCGCGTCTCGCCCTGCGCCGGGATGCGTGCCAGGCAGTAGGGAACGGGTTCGCCGTCGATCATCAGGATGCGCTTGTCGCCGTCCTTGATCGCCGGCAGGTAGCCCTGCGCCATGCACTGCTGGGTGCCGTGGCCGGTGAGGGTCTCGAGGATCACCGAGAGGTTGGGGTCGCCCTCGCGGTGGCGGAAGATCGAGGAACCGCCCATGCCGTCCAGGGGTTTGAGAATGATGTCACGCTGCGTTTTGGCGAACTCGCGCAGAATGTCCGGCCTGCGGCTGACCAGGGTCGGCGGCATGCAGTGGGGGAACTGGGTGGCGAACAGCTTCTCGTTGCAGTCGCGCAGGCTCTGCGGGCGGTTGACCACCAGCACGCCGTCGCGTTCGGCCTGCTCCAATAGGTAAGTGGAGTAGACGAACTCGTTGTCGAAGGGCGGGTCCTTGCGCATCAGGATCACATCCAGTTCGGCCAGCGGCGCGTCGCGCTCGGCGTCCAGCTCGAACCAGCGCTGCGGGTCGTCGAACACCCGTAGCGGCTGCATGCGGGCGCGGGCCTGGCCGGCGTCCAGATAGAGGTCGTGCTGCTCCATGTAGAACAGCGACCAGCCGCGGGCCTGGGCGGCGAGCAGCATGGCCAGCGAGCTGTCCTTCTTGAAGTTGATCTGGGCGATGGGATCCATGACGATCCCCAGGCGAATGCTCATGGGAGAACCTGCTGAAGGTGCGAAGCGAGGGGCAAAGGGTGGCGCTCCAGGCCTTGTCGGTCAAGAAAATCCCCGAGTATTAGGGGCTTATAGATTGCATCAGGAGAGTGTGCTAAAAAGTCCGGACGACCGGGGCGCAGCCCGTCAGAGTTACGGTCTCGGCCACACTCTGCTGTATAAGATAAAACAACGACTCACCGAGACGATGGTAGGGCAGACATGGAACAGCATTCCGAGGGTTTGAAGGTGATGGTGATCGACGATTCGAAGACGATTCGTCGCACCGCCGAGACTCTGCTGAAGAAGGTGGGTTGCGAGGTGATCACCGCTGTCGATGGTTTCGATGCGCTGGCCAAGATCGCCGACACGCATCCGAGCATCATCTTCGTCGACATCATGATGCCGCGTCTCGATGGCTATCAGACCTGCGCCCTGATCAAGAACAACAGTGCTTTCAAATCCACCCCGGTGATCATGCTGTCCTCCAAGGACGGCCTGTTCGACAAGGCCAAGGGGCGCATCGTCGGGTCCGACCAGTACCTGACCAAGCCGTTCAGCAAGGAAGAGCTGCTCGGTGCCATCAAGGCGCACGTGCCCGAATTCGTCCCGGTGGAGCAAGCCTCCTGATTTCCGGCCACAAGCCGGTGACGCCTATTCCGAATGGGGAACCTCATGGCTCGTATTCTGATTGTTGATGATTCGCCGACCGAGATGTACAAGCTGACTGCCATGCTTGAGAAGCATGGTCATCAGGTGCTCAAGGCGGAGAATGGCGCCGACGGCGTCGCCCTGGCGCGCCAGGAAAAGCCCGATGCCGTGCTGATGGACATCGTCATGCCCGGCCTCAATGGCTTCCAGGCGACCCGTCAACTGACCAAGGACGCCGAAACCAGTCACATTCCGGTGATCATCGTCACCACCAAGGACCAGGAGACCGACAAGGTCTGGGGCAAGCGCCAGGGTGCGCGCGACTACCTGACCAAGCCGGTTGACGAAGATACCCTGATGAAGACCCTCAACGCGGTGCTGGCCGGCTGAAGCCGCGCCAGTCCGTAGCCAGATAAGAACAACAGACCAGGGCAGGCATGTCGGACGCGCAATCTCCTTTCCAGCTTCTCGTCGCCCTCGACCGGCGCTGTCGCGCCCTGGCCGCCGGCCTGCCTTCTCAGCAGGAAGCGGTGCAGACCTGGAGCGGCATCGGCTTTCGCATGGGTGAGCGCTACTTCGTCGCGCCCATGGGCGAGGTCGGCGAAGTGCTGCACGAGCCGCGTCACACCCTGCTGCCCGGCGTGAAGAGCTGGGTCAAGGGTGTGGCCAACGTGCGCGGTCGCCTGCTGCCGGTGATGGACCTGTGCGGCTTCTTCGGCGGCGAGCTGTCGCCGCTGCGCAAGCAGCGGCGGGTGCTGGTGGTGGACCACAACGAGGTGTTCGCCGGCCTGACGGTCGACGAGGTGTTCGGCATGCAGCACTTCCCGGTGGATACCTTTTCCGAGCAGCTGCCGCCGCTGGAAGCGGCAATCTCCCCATTTATTCACGGGGTGTTCCAGCGCGAGCGACCCTGGCTGGTGTTCAGCCCGCACGGACTGGCGCAGCATCAGGGCTTTCTCGACGTGGCGGTATAACAAGATTTTCGGTTGGGTCGGCGCTTGCCGGCCTTTTGGCGTTACATGGAAACCGTAGTGCGGTCGGTCCAGGCGGGGGCCAAATAATGAAAAAACTCGATGCAGGCAATCTCTTGGCAGGTGTGCGCAGCAACACGCTGATCGCCGGACTCTTCGTGGTCCTGATCATTTCCATCGTGCTGCTGTTCGCCAACTTCGCTTACCTCAACACCCAGTCGGGCTACGACAAGGAATACATCAGCCACGCCGGCGAGCTGCGCGTGCTGTCCCAGCGTATCGCGAAGAACGCCACGGAAGCGGCGACCGGCAAGGCCGAGGCCTTCCCGCTGCTCAAGGAAGCGCGTCGCGACTTCGACCAGCGCTGGGGTTTCCTGGTCTCCGGCAGCGAGGCCAGCGGTCTGCCGGCGGCGCCCGAGTCGGTCAGGGCACAGATGGACGAGGTGCAGAAGGAGTGGGACGTGCTGCGGCAGAACGCCGACGCCATCCTGCAGAGCGAGCAGACCGTACTGTCCCTGCACCAGGTGGCCGCGACCCTTGCCGAAACCATTCCGCAGCTACAGGTCGAGTACGAAGAGGTGGTCGACATCCTGCTGCGCAGCGGCGCGCCGGCGGCCCAGGTGTCGGTGGCCCAGCGCCAGTCGCTGCTCGCCGAACGTATCCTCGGCTCGGTGAACAAGGTGCTGGCCGGTGACGAGGACTCGGTGCAGGCCGCCGACATGTTCGGCCGCGATGCCAGCCTGTTCGGTCGCGTGCTCAAGGCGATGGTCGAAGGCAACGCGGCGATGGAAATCACCGCGGTGAGCGACGAGGAGGCGCTGGAGCGTCTGGCCGAGATTTCCGAGCTGTTCCAGTTCGTATCCGGTTCGGTGGACGAGATCCTCGAGACCTCCCCGGAACTGTTCCAGGTGCGTGAGTCCGCCAACACCATCTTCACCGGCTCGCAGACCCTGCTGGACAAGGCCTCAACCCTGACCGGCGAGTTCGAGACCCTGGCCGAGGGGCGTACCTTCAACACCCTGGCCGGCTATGTGCTCGGCGTGCTGGCCCTCGGCTCGATCATCCTGATCGGCCTGGTGATGGTGCGCGAAACCAACCGCCGACTGACTTCCACCGCCGAGAAGAACGAACGTAACCAGGCGGCGATTCTGCGACTGCTCGACGAAATCGCCGACCTCGCCGACGGTGACCTGACCGTGGCCGCGACCGTAACCGAGGACTTCACCGGTGCGATCGCCGACTCCATCAACTACTCCATCGACCAGCTGCGCGACCTGGTAGCGACGATCAACCAGACCGCCGTGCAGGTGGCCGCCGCCGCCCAGGAAACCCAGGCTACCGCGATGCACCTGGCCGAGGCTTCCGAGCACCAGGCCCAGGAAATCGCCGGCGCCTCGGCTGCGATCAACGAAATGGCCGTGTCGATTGACCAGGTATCGGCCAACGCCGCGGAATCCTCCGCGGTAGCGGAACGTTCCGTAGCCATCGCCAACAAGGGCAACGAGGTCGTGCACAACACCATCACCGGCATGGACAACATCCGTGAGCAGATCCAGGACACCTCGAAGCGGATCAAGCGCCTCGGTGAATCGTCCCAGGAGATCGGTGACATCGTTAGCCTGATCAACGACATTGCCGACCAGACCAACATCCTCGCCCTTAACGCCGCGATCCAGGCCTCCATGGCCGGTGACGCGGGCCGCGGCTTCGCCGTGGTAGCTGACGAGGTACAGCGCCTCGCGGAACGTTCCTCCGCGGCGACCAAGCAGATCGAGGCCCTGGTTAAGACCATTCAGACCGACACCAACGAGGCGGTGATCTCCATGGAACAGACCACTTCCGAAGTGGTGCGCGGAGCTCGCCTGGCGCAGGACGCCGGTGTGGCCCTGGAAGAGATCGAGAAGGTATCCAAGACCCTCGCGGCCCTGATCCAGAACATCTCCAACGCCGCCCGTCAGCAGGCTTCTTCGGCAGGCCACATCTCCAACACCATGAACGTGATTCAGGAGATCACCTCGCAGACCTCCGCCGGTACCACCGCCACCGCCAAGAGCATCGGTAACCTGGCCAAGATGGCCAGCGAGATGCGCCGTTCGGTGTCCGGCTTCACCCTGCCGGAAGGCCAGGCCTGATCGAGGGAGGCGCGGCGGCCCGGACGGGGCGCCGCCCGGGACATTCGGCCATGAGCGAGGGGCACGGCATGCAGCCAAGCGGCGTCTGGGCCTTGAAACCCCTGGCCGACATGTCGCAGGCGGAGTTCCGCGACTGGCAGACGCTGCTCGAGGAGCGCACCGGCGTGGTGATCAACGAGCAGCGCCGGGCCTTCCTGCAGACCAACCTGAGCGCGCGCATGCGCGAGCTGGAAGTGGCCGACTACGCCAGCTACTACCGCATGGTCACCGACGGACCGCGCGGCGCGGTGGAATGGTCGACCCTGCTGGACCGCCTGACCGTGCAGGAGACCCGCTTCTTTCGCCATCGACCGTCCTTCGAGGTGCTGGAGAATTATCTGCGCGGGCGCCTGGTCACGGACACGGATGCCGAGCCCCTGGCACTCTGGAGCGTCGGCTGCTCCAGTGGCGAGGAGCCCTATTCGATGGCGATCTGTGCCGCCGAGGTGCTGCGCGAGCTGGACAGCCAGCGGCAGTTCGGCGTGACCGGCACCGATATCAGCCTGAACGTGTTGAACAAGGCGCGCGAAGCCGTGTACGGCGCGCGTCGCCTGGAGCAGCTGGACAGCGACCTGTGCGAGCGCTACTTCCTCGCCCAGGACGATGGTCGCTACAAAGTAGTGCCCGAGCTGGCGGCGCGTGTCTGCGTCGCCCGCCTGAATGTGCTGGAGCTGGCCAAGGCGCCACAGTCCGGCATGGACGTAATCTTTTGCCAGAACCTGTTGATCTATTTCCGTCGCTGGCGCCGCCGCGAGATCCTCAACCGCCTGGCCGAGCGCCTGGCGCCCGGGGGCATGCTGGTGGTGGGGGTAGGGGAAGTGGTCGGTTGGCAGCATCCGGACCTGGTGCCGGTGGCCGACGAGCGGGTTCTGGCGTTCACCCGCAAGGGCTAAGACAAGCATGACTGGAGCAGGTATGGGTGATCGGCACGACTATGTCGCCCTGGAGTGGGTCAAAGGCGAGATCGCGGAAACCCTGAAGCAGGCGCGGCAGGCCCTGGAGGCGTTCGTCGAGAACCCGCAGGACGCCACGCGCATGCGCTTCTGCCAGACCTACGTGCACCAGGTGCAGGGCACCCTGCAGATGGTCGAGTTCTACGGCGCGGCGCTGCTCGCCGAGGAAATGGAGCAGCTGACCCAGGCCCTGCTGGACGGCCGCGTCGGCAACCAGGCCGAGGCCCTGGAAGTGCTGATGCAGGCCATCCTGCAGCTGCCGGCCTATCTCGAGCGCATCCAGAGCGCGCGGCGTGACCTGCCGATGGTGGTGCTGCCGCTGCTCAACGACCTGCGTGCCGCCCGTGGCGAGAACCTGCTGTCGGAAACCAGCCTGTTCTCCCCGGACCTGTCCGGGCGCCTGCCGGCGCTGTCGCTGGATTCCCTGGAGAAGCTGCGCACCGCCGAACTGCCGGTGCTGCTGCGCAAGCTGCGGCAGATGCTGCAGATGGCCCTGGTCGGGGTGATTCGCAACCAGGACCTGGCCACCAACCTGGGCTACATGGCGCGTGTGTTCGCCCGCCTGGAGACCCTGTGCAAGGAGGCGCCGCTCGGCCCGCTGTGGCAGATCGCCTCCGGCATGGTCGAGGGCCTGGCCAACGGCAGCGTGGTCAACAGCACCTCGGTGCGCACCCTGCTGCGCCAGGTGGACAAGGAACTCAAGCGCCTGGTCGAACAGGGCGCCGACGGCATCAACCAGGCCGCCCCGGACGAGCTGACCAAGAACCTGCTGTTCTACGTGGCCAAGGCCCCGGCGCAGTCGCCGCGCCTGCGCGCGCTGAAGGACCAGTACCGCCTCGACGATGCCCTGCCCGACAGCGGCGTGGTCGACGAGGAGCGTGCCCGCCTGGCCGGCCCGGACCGCGACGCCATGCGCTCGGTGGTCGGCGCCCTGTGCGAGGAGCTGGTGCGGGTCAAGGACAGCCTCGACCTGTTCGTGCGCAGCGACCGCCAGCAGGTCGCCGAGCTGGACGCCCTGCTGGCGCCGCTCAAGCAGATCGCCGACACCCTGGCGGTGCTCGGTTTCGGCCAGCCACGCAAGGTCATCCTCGATCAGATCGACGTGGTCCATGCCCTGTCCCTCGGCCAGCGCGAGCCGAACGACGCGGTGCTGATGGATGTGGCCGGCGCGCTGCTGTATGTCGAGGCCACCCTGGCCGGCATGGTCGGTCCCGGTGACGACGCGCAGAGCGAGCAGAGCCACCTGCCCACCACCGACGTGGCGCAGATCCACCAGCTGGTGATCAAGGAGGCGCGTACCGGCCTGGAACAGGCCAAGGACGCGATCATCGAGTTCATCGCCTCGCAGTGGAACCACGAGCACCTGGCCCGCGTGCCGGAGCTGCTGACCCAGGTCCGTGGCGGCCTGGCGATGATCCCGCTGGCGCGTGCCGCCGCCCTGCTGCAGGCCTGCACCCGCTATATCGAGGAGCAGCTGCTGGTGCGCAAGGCCGTGCCCAACTGGCAGAACCTCGACACCCTGGCCGACGCCATCACCAGCGTCGAGTACTACCTGGAGCGCCTGGCCGAAGACCATGCGAGCCAGGGCGACCTGATCCTCGACGTCGCCGAGGAGAGCCTGGAGAGCTTGGGCTACCCGCTCAAGGAAAAGCCCTCGATCCTCGACCGCGTCGAGCCGCGCGAGGAGGCGCCGGCACCGCTGGCCGACCCGCTGCAGGACATCGAAGTGCTGGCCGACGAGGAGCTGGCCGAGGAGCCGCCGCTGCAGGCAGAGGAACTGCCCGCCCTGTCCCTCGACGAGCCGAACGAGGAACTGAGCGCCGAATTCGCCGAGCTGCCGGTCGATGCCGGTGAGCTGCTGGTGTCGGACGACAACTGGAGCCTGGGCGAGACCGTTCAGGAAGACGCCGCCGGCATCGACCTGAGTCTGGATGCACCGCTCGAGCTGGACGACCTGCAGCCGCTCGAGCAGGCGCCGAGCCTGGAGACCGAGACGGTCGAATTTCTGGTCGACGAGGAGCTGCCGAGTCTGGGCGAAGCACCGCTCGAAGAGCTGAGCCTGGACGACGCCCCGGCCAGCTGGGACGAGCTGGAGATCGCCGATCTCGAACTGCCGGAAGTCGAGCTGCCGAGCGCCCCGTTAGAGCCCGAACCGGCTGCTGCGCCGGCGGAGAAGCCGCTGACCATGGCCGAGGTGATGGCCGCCCCGGTGCAGGCGATCAACCCGCCGGCCCAGGACGTGCCGCCGACCCTGCTGCCGCCGCCGGCCGACGAGGAGCCGGTCGACGAGGACCTGCTGGAAGTGTTCATCGAGGAAGCTGGCGAAGTCCTCGAGACCATCAACCAATACCTGCCGCAGTGGCGCGCCAACACCGACGACAAGGACGCCCTGACCGAAGTGCGGCGCGCCTTCCACACCCTCAAGGGCAGCGGGCGCATGGTTCGCGCGCTGATCATCGGCGAGCTGGCCTGGTCCATCGAGAACATGCTCAACCGCGTGCTGGATCGCAGCATCCAGCCCGATGCGTCGGTGCAGCAGGTGGTCGCCGACGTGGTGGCGCTGATGCCGGCCCTGGTCGACGAGTTCGCCGCCAAGGCCCAGCGCCAGCGCGACGATGTCGACCGTCTGGCCGCCACCGCGCATGCCCTGGCCCGTGGCCAGGTACCCAGTTTCGCCGCCGCGCCGGTCGTCGCCGAGGCGCCGGCCGAGGCGCCGGCCGAGCCGCCCGCGCAGGAGCCGCCGGCCCCTTTGGCGGCCGGCAGTGACGAGGAGGCTCTCGACCCGTTGCTGCTGGAGATCTTCCGCAACGAGGCCGAGACCCATCTGGACACCCTGGTCGGCTTCCTCGCCGACTGCGCCCAGGAACTGCCGCAGCCGGTGACCGACGACCTGCAGCGTGCCCTGCACACCCTCAAGGGCAGTGCGCACATGGCCGGCATCCTGCCGATCGCCGAGATCGCCACGCCGCTGGAGAAGCTGGTCAAGGAGTTCAAGACCAACCTGATCGACATGGACCTGGCCGAAGCCGAGCTGCTGCGTGATGCCGAGCAGCTGTTCCGCGCCGGCCTGGAGCAGCTGGAGAGCCAGCCGCTGGCACCGATTGCGGGTGCCGCCGAATTCATCGAGCGAGTGCACAGGCTGCAGCAGAGCCGTCTGGACAGCGCCGAGAGCGCGCGTCTGGAAGAGCAGGAACAACGCGATCCGCAGCTGATCTCGATCTTCCTCGCCGAGGGCATGGACATCCTGCTGGATGCCGAAGACCTGCTGCGCAAGTGGCGCGAGCATCCCAGCGAGCAGCAGGAGCTGTCCGCCCTGCTGGACGAGCTGAACACCCTGGGCCGCGGCGCGCAGATGGCCGATCTGCCGCAGATCGACGAGCTGTGCCAGGCCCTGCTGGAACTGTACCGGGCCGCCCAGGAGGGTCGCCTGGCGGTCAGCGAGACCTTCTTCGACGAGGCCGAGGCCGCCCACGAGGCGCTGATCGGCATGATGGACCAGGTCGCCGCGGCCCTGCAGGTCAGCCCGCAGCCGGAGCGCGTCGCCGCCCTGCAGCGGCTGCTGGAGCAGACTCTGGACGCGGATGCGCTGTCCCTGCTGGACGAGGCCGCTCCCGGCCTCGAAGTGGTCGAGCTGGATGAGCTGCCGGAGCAGGCTTCCATCCTGGAGCTCGAGCTCGAGCCCGAGCCCGAGCCCGAGCCCGAGCCCGCTGCCGCGCCGCGCGAGGAGCCGCAGCTGGCGAGCATGCCGGCCAGCCTCGATGCCGAGATGGTGGAGATCTTCCTGGAGGAGGCCGTCGATATCCTCGACAGCGCCGGCCAGGCCCTCGACCGCTGGCTCGCCGACCCGGACAACAACTTGGCACTGTCCTCCCTGCAGCGCGACCTGCATACCCTCAAGGGCGGCGCGCGGATGGCCGAGATTCGCCCCATCGGCGACCTGGCCCATGAACTGGAGTCCCTCTACGAAGGCCTGGTGGATCGTCGCTTCAGCCATTCCCCGGCGCTGGCCGGCCTGTTGCAGCAGAGCCACGACCGTTTGGCCGTGCAGCTCGAGCAGCTGCAGCGGGGCCAGCCGTTGTTCGACTCGGCAGACCTGATCGAAGTCATCCGCACCTTTCGCCAGGGCGGTGGATCGCTAGCGGCCAGTGCCGCGCCGCAGCAGGTCGAGTCCGCGGAAATGGACCTGGGCGAGCTGGCCGAAGTGGACTTCGTCGCGCCGCAACCGGACGAGTTGCCCGCACTGCATATCGAAGTCGAAGAACCCGTGGAGCAGGAGCTGCCGAGCGAGATGCCGGCGCTGAGCCAGGACGAGTGGCATCTGGACGAGTCCCTGCCGGCCTTGGGCGGCGAAACGCCGGACCAGCAGCCCGCCGCCGCGCCTGTGCCGGAAGCCGAGTCGGCCGAGATGGACCTGGGCGAACTGGCCGCCGTGGATTTCGTCGCGCCGCAGCCGGACGACCTGCCGGAACTGCACCTGCCGCCCGCCGCCGAGGCCCCGGCGGAGGAGCTGCCGAGCGAGCTGCCGGCGTTGAGTGCCGAGCAGTGGCATATCGAGGAAACCCTGCCGGCCCTGGGCGCCGAGGGGCTGGAACCGCTGGCGGGGCAAACGCCTGCCGGCGAAGCTGCCGAGCCCGAGCCCGAGCCCGAGCCCGAGGCGCCGGCAGCCGTGGTGGCCGCGCCGGCCCCGGTGGTCGAGCGCGACCCCGAGCTGGTGGAGATCTTCCTCGAGGAAGGCTTCGACATTATGGACAGCGCTTCTGCCGCCCTGCAGCGCTGGATGGGCGATGTCGACAACACCCTGGAAGTCGAGTCGCTGCAGCGCGACCTGCATACGCTCAAGGGCGGCGCGCGCATGGCCGAGATCCGCGAGATCGGCGACCTGGCTCACGAGCTGGAATTCCTCTACGAGGGCGTCGGCGACGGCCGCCTGAAGGCGGGCGGCGAGCTGTTCGGCGTGCTGCAGGCCTGCCACGACCGTCTCTCCGAGATGCTCGAGGCGGTGCGCGGCAACCGTGCCATCCCCGATGGCCTGGCGCTGATCGAGACGATCAGGCGCTTGCGCAGCGATCCCAATGCCCAGCTCAGCGTGCCGACCAGCGTGCATCTGCAACGCGCCCAGGAAGAGCCGGAGAGCGACGACGACAACGACGAGATTCTCGACATCTTCCTCGAGGAAGGCGACGACCTGCTCGAGGCCATGGAGGCCGCCATCGGTCGCTGGGAGGCCAACCGCGAGGACGGCTCGGCCATCGACGAGCTGCTGCGCATCCTGCATACCCTCAAGGGCGGTGCGCGGCTGGCCGGGCAGAAGCGCCTGGGCGACCTCAGCCACGACCTCGAGCAGCACCTGACCGAGGCCCAGCAGCAGGGCGCGCCCTGGCCGGAGAGCCTTTTCCTCGACGTGCAGTCCGGTTTCGAGGGCCTGCAGCAGGGCCTCGACCAGCTGCGCCAGCGCCTCGACGACAACCCCGCGAGCGCCACGCCGCCCGTCGTCGCGGCCGCCGAGCCCGCGCCGGCCGCGGTAGCGCTGAGCATGCCGATCGTGGCGGCCAGCGCACAGCCGCAGACCCAGCAGCAGGTCAAGGTGCTGCCCTTCGTCCAGCGCGCCGCCGAGGCGGCCGCCCGCGAGGCTGCCCAGCGCGCGCCGCAGGAGCTGGTCAAGGTGCCGGCCGAACTGCTCGAGGGCCTGGTCAACCTGGCCGGTGAGACCTCGATCTTCCGCGGCCGGGTCGAGCAGCAGGTGAGCGACGTCGGCTTCACCCTCGGCGAGATGGAAGCCACCATCGAGCGGGTGCGCGACCAGCTGCGCCGCCTCGACACCGAGACCCAGGCACAGATCCTCAGCCGCTACCAGGCCGAGGCCGAGCGCGCCGGCTACGAAGACTTCGACCCGCTGGAGATGGACCGCCACTCGCAGCTGCAGCAGCTGTCGCGGGCACTGTTCGAGTCGGCCTCCGACCTGCTCGACCTCAAGGAGACCCTGGCGGCGAAGAACCGCGACGCCGAGACCCTGCTGCTGCAGCAGGCGCGGGTCAACACCGAGCTGCAGGAAGGCCTGATGCGCACGCGCATGGTGCCCTTCGACCGCCTGGTGCCGCGCCTGCGGCGCATCGTCCGCCAGGTGGCGGCCGAGCTGGGCAAGCAGGTCGAGTTCCACGTCGGCAACGCCGAAGGCGAGATGGACCGCACCGTGCTGGAGCGCATCGTCGCGCCGCTGGAGCACATGCTGCGCAACGCCGTCGACCATGGCATCGAGCCGGCCGACAAGCGTCGCGCCGCCGGCAAGTCCGAGGTCGGCAACATCCGCCTGAGCCTCGGCCGCGAGGGCGGCGACATCCTCCTGACCCTGGCCGACGACGGCGGCGGCATCCGCCTCGACGCGGTCAAGCGCAAGGCCATCGAGCGTGGCCTGATGGACGAGGGCAGCGACCTCACCGACCACGAGATCCTGCAGTTCATTCTCGAGGCCGGCTTCTCCACCGCCGAGAAGGTCACGCAGATTTCCGGGCGCGGCGTCGGCATGGACGTGGTGCACTCCGAGGTCAAGCAGCTCGGCGGCTCGATGAGCATCGAGTCGACCGTCGGCGAGGGCACCCGCTTCCTGATCCGCCTGCCGTTCACCGTGTCGGTCAACCGCGCGCTGATGGTGCTGTCCGGCGAGGATCTCTACGCCATCCCGCTGAACACCATCGAAGGCATCGTGCGGGTCTCGCCCTACGAGCTGGAAGCCTACTACGGTCCGGACGCGCCGCGCTTCGAGTACGCCGGCCAGGCCTACGAGCTGAAGTACCTAGGCGACCTGCTGAACAACGGACAGCAACCCAAGCTGGTCGGCCAGAGCCTGCCGCTGCCGGTGATCCTGGTGCGCTCCAAGGAGCACGCCGTGGCGGTGCAGGTGGATGCCCTGGCCGGCTCGCGCGAAATCGTGGTGAAGAGCCTCGGCCCGCAGTTCGCCGGAGTGCACGGCATCTCCGGCGCGACCATCCTCGGCGACGGCCGCGTGGTGGTGATTCTCGACCTGCTGGCGACCATCCGCGTGCGCCACGCCCACCTGCTCGGCCAGGTCCAGACCCCGCGCCTGGCCAGCCAGGCGCCGGTCGCGGCGGAGGCCGAGGTGGCACGGCCGACCCTGGTCATGGTGGTGGACGACTCGGTCACCGTGCGCAAGGTCACCAGCCGCCTGCTGGAGCGCAACGGCATGAACGTGCTGACCGCCAAGGACGGGGTCGACGCCATCGCCCAGTTGCAGGAGCACAGGCCCGACATCATGCTGCTGGACATCGAGATGCCGCGCATGGACGGCTTCGAGGTGGCCACCCTGGTGCGCCACGACGAGCGCCTCAAGGATCTGCCGATCATCATGATCACCTCGCGCACCGGCGAGAAGCACCGCGAGCGGGCCATGGCCATCGGCGTCAACGAATACCTGGGCAAGCCCTATCAGGAATCGGACCTGCTCGAAAACATCCAGAAACTGGTCAAGGACAAGGCCAATGGCTGACAGAACTGCAGCTCGTATCGCGGTCATCGCCGACACCTCCCTGCAGCGCCACGTGCTGCAGCAGGCGCTCGCCGGCAGTGGTTATCAGGTGGTGCTCAACAGCGATCCGGCGCGCCTCGACGAGGAGGCGCTGGCCGGCTGCGAGACCGACCTGTGGCTGGTCGACCTGGCCCAGTCGGAAGACTCGCCGCTGGTCGACAGCCTGCTGGAGAAGGCCAGCGCCCCGGTGCTGTTCGGCGAGGGCCATGCCCCCGAGCGTCACTCGGAGAACTACCCGCGCTGGGAGCGGCGCCTGTTCGGCAAGCTCAAGCGCCTGGTCGGCGACCCCACCCAGGCGGTGGGGCCGAGCCTCGAAGCCCTGCTGGCCGAGGCGCAGCGCCCTGGCCGCGTGGAGCTGCCGGCGACCCTGGCCAGCACGCCGCTGCAGGCCGGCGAGCCGGCCAGGCAGGTGTGGCTGCTGGCTGCCTCCCTGGGCGGCCCGGCGGCGGTCAAGGAGTTCCTCGACGCCCTGCCCGGCGGCCTGCCGCTCGGTTTCGTCTACGCCCAGCACATCGCGGCCGACTTCGAGGCCGTGCTGCCGCAGGCGGTCGGCCGGCACAGCCAGTGGCACGTCAACCCGGTGCGCAACGGCGATGCCGTGCGCTGCGGCGAGGTGGTGGTGGCGCCGATCGGCAACGAGCTGGGCTTCGCCGAGGATGGCCGCATGCAGGTGGCCGAGCGTGGCTGGCCGGAGCCCTACAGCCCGTCGATCGACCAGATGATGCTCAACCTGGCCCAGCAGTTCGGTGCCCACTGCGGGGTGATCGCCTTCAGCGGCATGGGCAGCGACGGCAGCGCCGCGGCCGCCTACGTGCGCCGCCAGGGTGGCCTGATCTGGACCCAGAAGGCCGACAGCTGCGCCTGCCCGAGCATGCCCGACAGCCTGCGCGAGGGTGGCTACAGCAGCTTCAGCGGCGATCCGCGCGAGCTGGCCGCCGCCCTGGTCAACCATCTGGCCGCACAGTGCCAGTAACGGCGCCTCAGGAGTTCCCATGAGCCAAGCCATCGCCAACCAGAACGCCGTCGACAGCCTCACCGCGCTGCTGGTGCCCCTGGCCGACCGTACCCTGCTGCTGCCCAACGTGGCGGTGGCCGAGCTGATTCCCTACCGCCCGCCGGTGGTCACGCCGGGGCTGCCGTCCTGGTTCCTCGGCCAGGTGGCCTGGCGCGACCTGCAGTTGCCGCTGCTGTCCTTCGAGGCGGCTTCCGACGGGCAGAGCCAGATCGGCCCGGGCGTGCGCGTGGCGGTGCTCAATGCCCTGGGTGGGCGCGACAAGGTCAAGTTCATCGCCCTGTTGGTGCAGGGCATTCCGCGTTCGATGAAGGTCGAGGACAACCTGCAGCGCGCCAGCGCGCCGCTGGCGCCGCTGGAACTGGATGCCGTGCAGCTGGGCGAAGCGGTGGTGAAGATCCCCGATCTGGTCGGCCTGGAGCAAAAGCTGGCGGACGCCGGCCTGATCTGAAAATTACCCGCCCAATGCCTGCGCTTGCCGATACTGCGTTGGAAATAGCTTCGAAATGCTCATTTACCACTCGTAAACTGCGCTTTCTCAGCCCTTTCCGCCTGGTCTCGACTGCGCTCGGCGATTGCTCGGGCAATTTTTGACATGAGCTCGGTCCGCCTGGCCCGCCTCGGCGACCTGGAGGTCGCCAGCAGCTGCGTGGCGGGCCGGCAGTTCGAGAAGCACAGCCACGACGAGTTCGTCATCGCTGCCAACCTGCTCGGCGAGGAACGCGTCTGGCTGGAGGGGCGCAGCTTCAGCGCCGGTGTCGGCGCCATCACCACCTACAACCCGGGCGAAATCCAGGGCGGCGGCGCGGCTGCCGGGCAGCCCTGGCGCTATGTCAGCCTCTATGTGCCGGCGGCGCAGCTGGCTGACAGCCTGGGCCGCGGCGAGCTGCAGTTCGAGTGCCCGCTGCAGCATGCGCCGGCGCTGGCCGCCGCGCTGGCCCGGGCGGTGGAGTTGTGCCTGAGTAGCGATGCGCTGCTGCAGGGGCGGGGCGAGGAGGGCGTGACCCTGCTGCTCGGCAGCATCGCCAATGGTGCCGGGGTGCGCCTGGCCACGCCACGGGCCATCGGCCACGCCGCAGTGGCACGGCTGCAGGCGCTGCTGGCGGACAACCTCGAACAGAGCCCGAGCCTGGAACGGATGGCTGCCGAGCTCGGCCTGTCCAAGTTCCATCTGCTGCGCAGCTTCCAGAAACACACCGGGCTCAGCCCGCGGCAGTGGGCCATGCAGCTGCGTACCCGTCGCGCCCAGGGCCTGCTGCGCCGCGGCATGGCGGCCGGCGAAGTGGCGCACTGCCTGGGCTTCGCCGACCAGAGTCATCTCAATCGGCACTTCCGCGCCGCTTACGGCATCAGCCCGGGGCGCTACCAGGCCTGGGTGCGCGGCTGAGCCCGGAGCAATCCGGTTCAAGTCGGGCATCGCGAGCCTGGCGATAATCCGCGCTTCCCGACTGATGGAGCGCTTCCCATGCTGGTCATCTTCTTCGCCGCCATGCTGTTCGGCCTGGCGTTCTGCGCCTCGCCCGGGGCGGTGTTCAGCGAGACGTTACGCCGCGGCCTGCTCGGCGGCTTTCGCCCGGCGCTGCTGGTGCAGCTGGGGTCGCTGATCGGCGATGCGTTGTGGGCGCTGATCGGCCTGAGCAGCCTGGCCCTGCTGCTGGCGCAGGAGAGCGTGCGTCTGCCGTTGACCCTGGCCAGTGCGGCCTATCTGGCCTGGCTCGGCCTGCAGGGGCTGCGCGATGCCTGGCGTCCGCCAGTGGCGACGCAGGATGCCCGGCAGGGGCGCAATGCTTTCGGTGCGGGTGCGCTGCTGTCGCTGTCCAACCCGAAGAACATCGTGTTCTGGGGCGCCCTGGGTAGCGCCTTGGCCGGCATGGTCGAGGGCACGCCGAGCACGGCGCAGCTGGCGGTGTTCTTCGCCGGTTTCATGCTTGCCTCGCTGCTCTGGTGCTTCGTCTGCGCCGCTCTGGTCGACGTTCTGCGCCGGCACACCTCGCCGTTCTGGCATCGGCTCAGCTACGCCGCTTGCGGTCTGCTGCTGATGGCGCTGGCCGGCCTGACCTTGCGCGGCCTGTAGAAAGCAAAAGCCCCGCCGAGGCGGGGCTTTTGTCAGATCGAGGCGATCAGCGCTGGGACTTCAGCTCGGCCTTGATCTCGTCCTGCTCCTTGGCCAGGTTGGCCTCGGCGCGGGAGGTGGTCCAGTAGTCGGCGTTCTTGATGCCGAGCTTCTCCGGATGGAACACCGGGTCCTTGCCTTCCTTCTTCTGCGCCTCGTAGTCCTTCAGGCAGATGTAGGCGATCTTGTGCATCAGCACGATGGCGATGATGTTCAGCCAGGCCATCAGGCCAACGCCGAGGTCGCCCAGGTTCCAGGCCAGGTCGGCGGTCTTCACGGTGCCATACACGGTGGCGGCGATGATGCCCAGCTTGAGCAGCAGGATCAGCAGCGGGCGGTGCACCTTGCGGTTGATGTAGGCGATGTTGGTTTCGGCGATGTAGTAGTAGGCCAGGATGGTGGTGAAGGCGAAGAAGAACAGGGCGATGGCGACGAAGGCGTTGCCGAAGCCCGGCATGATGTTCTCCATCGCGGTCTGCACGTAGCCCGGGCCCGCGGCGACGCCGGCGATGCCGGTGAACAGCGCGCTGCCGTCCGGCGCCTCTACGTTGTACTGACCGGTGATCAGCAGCATGAAGGCGGTGGCGGAGCAGACGAACAGGGTGTCGACGTACACCGAGAAGCCCTGCACCAGGCCCTGCTTGGCCGGGTGGCTGACGGCGGCGGCCGAGGAGGCGTGCGGGCCGGTGCCCTGACCGGCCTCGTTGGAGTACACGCCGCGCTTGACGCCCCACATGATGGCCATGCCGAGGATGGCGCCGAAGCCGGCCTCCAGGCCGAAGGCGCTCTTGAAGATCAGCGCAATCACGCCCGGCAGCTGCTCGATGTGCAGCAGGATCACCACCATGGCCACCAGGATGTAGCCCAGCGCCATGAACGGCACCACCACCTGGGTGAAGTGGGCGATGCGCTTGACCCCGCCGAAGATGATCAGGCCGATCAGGATGGCCAGGATCGCCGCGGTGACGGTCGGCTCGATGTCGAAGGCGGTCTGCACGCTGGAGGCGATGGAGTTGGCCTGTACGCCCGGCAGCAGCAGGCCGCAGGCGAGCACGGTGACGATGGCGAAGACCCAGGCGAACCATTTGATGCCCAGGCCCTTCTCGATGTAGAAGGCCGGGCCGCCGCGGTACTGGCCGTCTAGGTCTTCCTTGTAGACCTGGCCGAGGGTGGACTCGACGAAGGCCGAGCTGGCGCCGAGGAAGGCCACCATCCACATCCAGAACACCGCACCCGGGCCGCCGAAGGTGATGGCGGTGGCCACGCCGGCGATGTTGCCGGTACCCACGCGACCGGCGAGGGTCATGGTCAGGGCCTGGAAGGAGGTGATGCCGTGTTCATCGGACTTGCCGGTGTACATCAGGCGGATCATTTCTTTGAAGTGGCGAACCTGCAGGAAGCGGCCGCGCAGGGAGAAGTAGAGACCGACGCCCAGGCACAGATAGATCAGTGCGGGGCTCCAGACCAGTCCGTTCAGAGTCGAGACCAGTTCGTTCATGTAGTGCTCCTAAGGCCTGAGGCTTGCAGCGGCTTCCTTGTGGGAAAGCACGGGGCCCCGGCGAATTGTTATTGGAGAGAGGTCGGCGCGATAGGCGTCGGCCCCGACATGCACGACTACGGAGTAGGCCGTAAGCCGCGCCGTTGGCTTGCAGAGCATGCCAGAGGCGGACGCTTGCTCCGTTCATCCAAGTCACATCTTGTTACGTGCAAGCGACAGATCAGGATAAAAACGCGGCTTCTGCGGGCGGCGGACTAGAGGTCGCCCCACAGCTGCTGAGCCACCGCCAGCGCCACTACCGGCGCGGTTTCGGTACGCAGCACGCGCGGGCCGAGGCGCGCGGCATGGAAGCCGGCGGCCTGGGCCTGGGTCACTTCGCCGTCGGACAGGCCGCCCTCGGGGCCGATCAGGAAGGCCAGCGAGCGCGGCGGGGTGTGACCGACCCAGGGCTCGGCAACCGGATGCAGCACCAGCTTCAGCTCGGCCTCGAGCCCTTGCAGCCAGGCGCTCAGCTCCAGCGGCGGGTGGATCAGCGGCAGCACCGAACGGCCGCACTGCTCGCAGGCGCTGATCGCCACCTGACGCCAGTGGGCCAGGCGCTTGTCGGCGCGCTCGTCCTTCAGGCGCACCTCGCAGCGTTCGGAGACGATCGGGGTGATCTCGGCCGCGCCCAGCTCGGTGGCCTTCTGGATCGCCCAGTCCATGCGCTCGCCGCGCGACAGGCCCTGGCCCAGGTGGATGCGCAGGGGCGATTCGGCCTGGCCCGGGAGCTGTTCGCGCAGCTCCACCCGTACCGCCTTCTTGCCCACCTCGATCAGCTCACCCAGGTACTCCAGGCCGCTGCCGTCGAACAGCTGCACGGCGTCGCCCACCGCATGGCGCAGCACGCGGCCGATGTAGTGGGCCTGGGCCTCGGGCAGCTGGTGCTGGCCGAGGGAGAGCGGGGCGTCGATGAAGAAACGGGACAGGCGCATGGGGCGGTCACCTTGGCAAAGGCGGCTATTCTAAGCGCGTTCGACCGGCGCGTGGCTGCAGCAGCCATACCACCTCGTCGGCCGGGCACTGGCCCTTGAGGCCGCCAGCCAGCGCCTGGCGGGCCAGCTGCTGCAGGTGATAGCGCTCGCCATACAGCTCGGCCAGCTCCTCCCCTGGCACGGAGAAGGGCGGCCCCGGCAGCCGACTCTGCTGGTAGTCGAAGCTGATCAGCAGCTGCGGCGCGCCGGCGCCGAGCTCGGCCAGGTGGCGGGCATAGCGCGGGCGCAGCGTGGCGGGCAGGGCCACCAGGGCGGCGCGGTCGTAGATCGCATCCACCGGGCCCAGCAGCTCGCGGCTCAGGGTGAAGATGTCGCCGACGAAGACCCTCAGGTTGTCCGTTTCATAGACCTTCAGGGCATCGTTCGGCACGTGAATCCGGGGCGTCACGCCCAGTTCGGCGAACAGCTGCTGCACGGCCAGTTCGCTCAGCTCGACGCCCACGACCCGGTGCCCGGCGGCGAGCAGCCAGCCGATGTCCAGGGTCTTGCCGCACAGCGGTAGCAGCAGGCGGCTGCCCGCTGCCAGTTCGAGGGCGCCCAGGTGCTCGATCAGCAGCGGATTGGCCGTCGGCTCGTGAAAGCCGATCTGGTTGCTCGCCCAGCGCTGGTGCCAGAACTCGTGCTCCATCGCTTCAGCCCGGGTCGCGGTGGTTGGGGTAGAGATCGGCCTGCACCGCCATGCTGACCGTCTCGCGGGTGGCGATATCGATGCCTTCGCTGGCCACCTGGGCGAGGAAGTCGATCTCGTCCGGGCTGATCACGTAGGGCGGCAGGAAGTACACCACGCTGCCCAGTGGGCGCAGCAGGGCGCCTCGACTCAGGGCGTGCTGGTAGACCTGTAGGCCGCGGCGTTCCTGCCAGGGGTAGGCGGTCTTGCTGGCCTTGTCGGCGACCATCTCGATGGCCAGGGCCATGCCGGTCTGGCGCACCTCGGCGACATGCGGGTGGTCCTTGAGGTGCTCGGTGGCGCTGGCCATGCGTGCGGCGAGTAGCTTGTTGCGCTCGATCACATCGTCGTCGCGGAAGATGTCCAGGGTGGCCAGGGCGGCCGCGCAGGCCAGCGGGTTGCCGGTATAGGTGTGCGAGTGGAGGAAGGCGCGCAGGGTGGCGTAGTCGTCGTAGAACGCGCCATACACCTCATCGGTGGTGAGCACGGCGGCCATCGGCAGGTAGCCGCCGGTCAGCGCCTTGGACAGCACCAGGAAGTCCGGAGTGATGCCGGCCTGTTCGCAGGCGAACATGCTGCCGGTGCGGCCGAAGCCGACGGCGATCTCGTCGTGGATCAGGTGCACGCCATAGCGGTCGCAGGCCTCGCGCAGCTGCTTGAGGTAGATCGGGTGGTACATGCGCATGCCGCCTGCGCCCTGGATCAGCGGCTCGACGATGACCGCCGCCACCTCGTGGGCGTGCTCGGCCAGGGTCTGCTCCATGGCGGCGAACATGTTGCGCGAGTGTTCTTCCCAGCCCATGCCTTCGGGGCGCAAGTAGCAGTCCGGGCTGGGCACCTTGAGGGTGTCCAGCAGCAGCGCCTTGTAGGTGTCGGTGAACAGCGCCACGTCGCCCACCGACATCGCCGCCACCGTCTCCCCGTGGTAGCTGTTGCTCAGGGTGACGAAGCGCTTCTTCGCCGGTTTGTCGTTGTTGATCCAGTAGTGGTGGCTCATCTTCAGCGCCACCTCGATGCCGGAGGAGCCGTTGTCGGCGTAGAACACCTTGGACAGGCCATCCGGGGTGATCTGCACCAGGCGTTCGGACAGCTCGATGACCGGCTGATGGGTGAAACCGGCCAGCATCACGTGCTCCAGGCTGTCCAGCTGCTCGCGAATGCGGGCGTTGATGCGCGGGTTGCCGTGGCCGAACACGTTGACCCACCAGGAGCTGACCGCGTCCAGGTAGCGCTTGCCGTCGAAGTCCTCCAGCCACACGCCGGAGCCAGAGCGGATCGGGATCAGCGGCAGGCGTTCGTGGTCCTTCATCTGGGTGCAGGGGTGCCACAGCACGGCGAGGTCGCGCTGCATCCACTGGGTGTTCTGGCTCATGCTCGGCTCTCCACAACGAATGGGGTGAGACTACCAGAACTGCGGCGGCTACCGTTCGTCCCCCGGAATGCGCCATCCAGAGCCATCTTGGCGAACCCGGCGGCTGTTGCGAGGACTAATGCTGCTGCGTTTAATCATCTGGTTACTCGATATTTCGAAGCGAAATTTTCCGCTTTTCATCGATCTATTTGTCGCTAGGCTTTCCCCACCCATTTTTCGGAAGTGTACCCATGCAGTGGCGCAACTCGGACTCCACCTATGGCCTGATCAGCATCCTGCTGCACTGGCTGGTGGCCCTGGCGGTCTTCGGCCTGTTCGGCCTCGGCCTGTGGATGGTCGGCCTGGACTACTACAGCGGCTGGTACCGCACCGCGCCGGACCTGCACAAGAGCATCGGCATCGTCCTCTTCCTGGCCATGCTCGGGCGCCTGGCCTGGCGTTTCGTCAGTCCGCCGCCGCCGGCCCCGGCCAGCCATGGCGCGGCGACCCGCCTGGCGTCCAAGGCCGGCCATGCCTTCCTCTACCTGGCGCTGTTCGGCGTGATGCTCAGCGGCTACCTGATTTCCACCGCCGACGGCCGCGGCATCGCCGTGTTCGGCCTGTTCGAGGTGCCGGCCATCCTGAGCGGCCTTCCCGACCAGGCCGACGTCGCCGGCGTCGTTCACGAATACCTCGCCTGGGCCCTGGTGATCTTCGCCGGCCTGCATGCCCTGGCGGCGCTCAAACACCACTTCATCGACCGCGATGCCACCCTGGTGCGCATGTTCGGCCGTTAACCCGCAAGGAGATCGTCAATGCTGAAGAAAACCTTCGCCGCCCTGACCCTGGGTGCCGCCCTGTTCGCCGGCCAGGCCATGGCCGCCGACTACGCCATCGACAAGGAAGGCCAGCACGCCTTCATCAACTTCAAGATCAGCCACCTGGGCTACAGCTGGCTGTACGGCACCTTCAAGGACTTCGACGGCAGCTTCAGCTTCGATGCCAAGGCGCCGGAGGCCAGCAAGGTCAAGGTCAGCATCAACACCGCCAGCGTCGACTCCAACCACGCCGAGCGCGACAAGCACCTGCGCAGCGGCGACTTCCTCAACGTCGACAAGCACCCGACCGCCACCTTCGAGTCCACTTCGGTGAAGAGCACCGGCGAGGGCACCGCCGACATCACCGGCAACCTGACCCTCAACGGCGTGACCAAGCCGGTGGTGATCGCCGCCAAGTTCCTCGGCGAAGGCAGCGACCCCTGGGGCGGCTACCGTGCCGGCTTCGAGGGCAGCACCAAGCTCAAGCTGAAGGACTTCGACATCCAGAAGGACCTCGGCCCGGCCTCCCAGGAGGTCGAGCTGATCCTTTCGGTGGAAGGCATTCGCCAGTAACGGCCTCCACGAGCCTGTAGATATGAAAAAGCCGGCCCAGTGCCGGCTTTTTCATTGTTGCAGGGGCGTGGTAGCCCGGATGCACTCCGGATCAGGCGTAGGGTGGAAAGCGTCGAAGGCTTTGCCGGCCTGGCGGTGGAAAATGCTGCGCAGTTTTCCACCCTACACATGGGCCGAATTCCTGCGAGCGCGGGCACAAAAAAGCCGGCCCCTGGGCCGGCTTCTTCATCAGGCGGGGATTATTCCGCCGCCTCGTTCTTGCGTGTCAGCAGCGCCGGCTTCTCGCCGCGCGGGCGGCTGCCCGACAGGCTTTCCAGCTGCTCCAGGGTCGGCAGGCGCTCGCCCTTGCGGATGATCAGCGGCTGCTTGGTCGCGCGGCTGTCCTGCACCGCCGGCTCCTGGCGCTCGTAGCGCGGCTCCTCGCGGCGACCGCCGCCCTGGGCGCGCTGTCCGCCCTGGCGCGGCCCGCGACCCTGTCCCTGGCCCTGACGCTGGCCGGGCTTGCCCTGCTTCTGGCCACCCTGACGCTGGCCCTGAGCCTGGCCGCCCTGACCGCGCTGTGCGCCACCCTGGCCGCCGCGACGCTGGTTGCGGCCCTGCGGCTTGGGTTGCGTGGGCACGTAGTCGGCGCGGTTGCCGAAGTTGTCGTAGTCGTCGTCGAGGAACTCCTCGGGGTCGCGATCCGGCGGCAGGTCCAGCGGCGCAGCCGGCTTCTTGGCCTGGCGCGGCTGGTTCTGCTGCGGCTGCTGCTCGGCCTCGCCCTGGCCGCCCTTGCCCTTGCCGCGGCGGCGCTTGCGCTTCTTGCCCTGGCCTTCGCCGCCTTCGCCGGCTTCGCCGTCGGCCTTGGCCTCGCGCTTGGGTTCATGGCGCGGCTTGTCGGCGCGCGGCTGGCGCTCCGGGCGCGGGCCGCGGGCTTCCGGCTTCTCCACCTCGACGCTGGCTGGGTCGAAGCCCTGCATGTCGCCGTCCGGGATCTGCTGCTTGGTCATGCGCTCGATGGCCTTGAGCAGCTTTTCCTCGTCCGGCGCCACCAGCGAGATGGCCTCGCCGCTGCGCCCGGCACGGCCGGTACGGCCGATGCGGTGAACGTAGTCTTCCTCGACGTTGGGCAGCTCGTAGTTGACCACGTGCGGCAGCTGGTCGATGTCCAGGCCGCGGGCGGCGATGTCGGTGGCGACCAGGATGCGCACCTGGTTGGCCTTGAAGTCGGCCAGGGCCTTGGTCCGTGCGTTCTGGCTCTTGTTGCCGTGGATCGCGGCGGCCGGCAGGCCGTGCTTGTCGAGGTATTCGGCCAGGCGGTTGGCGCCGTGCTTGGTACGGGTGAACACCAGCACCTGCTCCCAGGCGCCGAGGGTGATCAGGTGCGCCAGCAGGGCACGCTTGTGCGTGGCCGGGATGCGGAACACGCGCTGCTCGATGCGCTCGACCGTGGTGTTCGGCGGCGTCACCTCGATGCGCTCGGGGTCGTGCAGCAGCTTGTTGGCGAGGGCGATGATGTCCTTGGAGAAGGTCGCCGAGAACAGCAGGTTCTGCCGTTGCGCCGGCAGGCGCGCGAGGACCTTCTTCACGTCGTGGATGAAGCCCATGTCGAGCATGCGGTCGGCTTCGTCGAGGACCAGGATCTCCACGCGGGAGAGGTCGACGCTGCCCTGCCCGGCCAGGTCGAGCAGGCGGCCGGGGCAGGCCACCAGCAGGTCGACGCCCTTGGCCAGGGCCTGCACCTGCGGGTTCATGCCGACGCCACCGAAGATGCAGGCGCTGACCAGTGGCAGGTCGCGGGCGTAGATCTTGAAGCTGTCGTGCACCTGGGCGGCCAGTTCGCGGGTCGGCGTCAGCACCAGCACGCGCGGCTGTTTCGGGCCGTGGCGGTGTTCGCGGTCCGGATGGCCGCCCGGGAACAGGCGCTCCAGGATCGGCAGGGCGAAGCCTGCGGTTTTACCAGTACCCGTCTGGGCGGCGACCATCAGGTCGCGACCTTGCAGCACGGCGGGAACGGCCCGCTGCTGCACCGGAGTGGGCTGGGCGTAGCCGGCGGCTTCAACGGCGCCGGCCAATGCCTCGGAGAGACCGAGGGAAGCAAAGGACATGAGTCATCCTGTCAAAAGTGGGGCGAAGGCCCGATGGGGAAGTTGCCTGGCTTGAATCGCTCTGGTTGAACGATCCCGTCCGGTACTGCTGGGCGATGGGTTGCCGAGCATCCGGGCGCAAGCCTGGCGGGTGTCCGGAGTATAACAGAGCAATGCGGGATGACCGCTAGCTGCCCGTCGCCTGTTTTTCGACCAGCGGGGCTTGGCATGCGACTGCCTGGACCCGCTCAGCCGACTACGCGGTAGCAGGGCACGTAGGCGCTGCCACCCGGCAGCTTCATGCGGTGCTGTTCGGCGAAGGCCTGCAGCAGCCGGTCCAGCGGGCGCATGATGCTCGGGTCGCCCTTGATCTCGTAGGGGCCGTGTTCCTCGATCATGCGGATACCGTGAGCCTTGACGTTGCCGGCGACGATGCCGGAGAAGGCGCGGCGCAGGTTGGCGGCCAGCTCGTGCAGCGGCTGCTGGCGGGTCAGGTTGAGTGCGGCCATGTCGGCGTGGGTGGCCCCGAAGGGGCGCTGGAAGCCCTCGTCGATCTTCAGCAACCAGTTGAAGTGGAAGGCGTCGTTGTATTCGCGACGGTGGTATTCCACTTCGCGGATGCCCAGGGTCATCTGTCGGGCGACTTCGGCCGGATCGTTGATGATCATGCGATAACGCTTCTGCGCTGCCTCACCCAGTGTCGCGCCGATAAAGTCGTGCAGTTGCTGCAGGTAGGGCGAGGCGCTTTTCGGCCCGGTGAGGATGACCGGGAAGGGCAGCTTGGCATTGTCCGGGTGAGTGAGGATGCCGAGCAGGTAGAGGAACTCCTCGGCCGTGCCGACGCCGCCGGGGAAGATGATGATGCCGTGGCCGACGCGGACGAAAGCCTCCAGGCGTTTCTCGATATCCGGCAGGATCACCAGCTCGTTGACGATCGGATTGGGCGCCTCGGCGGCGATGATGCCCGGCTCGGTCAGGCCCAGGTAGCGTGCGCCAACGATGCGCTGTTTGGCGTGGGCGATGGTGGCACCCTTCATCGGCCCCTTCATCACGCCGGGGCCACAGCCGGTGCAGATGTCCAGGCTGCGCAGGCCGAGTTCGTGGCCGACCTTCTTGGTGTATTTGTATTCCTCGTCGCTGATCGAGTGGCCGCCCCAGCACACCACCATCTTGGGCTCGACGCCGCTGCGCAGGGTGCGGGCGTTGCGTAGCAGGTGGAAGACGTAGTCGGTGATGCCGGCGGAGCTCTCCAGATCGATGCGCTGGTTGTCCAGTTCGCTCTGGGTGTAGACGATGTCGCGCAGGGCGCTGAACAGCATCTCGCGGGTGCTGGCGATCATCTCGCCATCGACGAAGGCGTCGGCCGGGGCGTTGCGCAGCTCCAGGCGGATGCCGCGATCCTGCTGGTGGATGATCACCTTGAAGTCCGGATAGGCTTCGAGAATGGTCTTGGCATTGTCGCTGTGCGAGCCGGTGTTGAGGATGGCCAGGGCGCATTGGCGGAACAGCGCATAGACGCTGCCCGAGCCGGTCTCGCGCAGCTGCTGCACTTCGCGCTGGGAGAGGGTTTCCAGGCTGCCCTTGGGGCTCACCGAAGCATTGATCTTATTGCGTGCCAGAGGCATCGGGGCTTCCCTGTCGAAGGGTGCAGGGTGCCCGTATGGCCAATGCAATAGGGCTACACCGGTGGTAAGGCGAGTGCCGCGGCGGGAGGCTCCCGCTGCGGCCCCGAGGAACGTCTCAGCGTGGCAGCTTGAGGTTGTTCCAGATGGCCAGGCTCGGCTCGGCCTGATTGAGAGTATAGAAGTGCAGGCCCGGCGCGCCGCCTTCCAGCAGGCGTTCGCACATCTCCGTCACCACCTGCTCGCCGAACGCCTGGATGCTCTCCAGGTCGTCGCCGTAGGCTTCCAGCTGCTTGCGGATCCAGCGCGGGATCTCGGCGCCGCAGGCGTCGGAGAAGCGCGCCAGCTTGCTGTAGTTGGTGATCGGCATGATGCCCGGCACGATCGGCAGCGTGACGCCCAGCTTGCGCACGCGCTCGACGAAGTAGAAGTAGCAGTCGGCGCTGAAGAAGTACTGGGTAATGGCGCTGTCGGCGCCGGCCTGGCACTTGCGCACGAAGTTCTTCAGGTCGTCCTCGTAGCTGCGGGCCTGCGGGTGCACTTCCGGGTAGGCCGCCACTTCGATGTGGAAGTGGTCGCCGGTTTCGCTGCGGATGAACTCCACCAGCTCGTTGGCATAGCGCAGCTCGCCGCTGGCCATGCCCATGCCGGACGGCAGGTCGCCGCGCAGGGCGACGATGCGCTTGATCCCGGAGTTCTTGTACTGGCTGAGCAGGCTGCGCAGCTCGGCCTTGTTGTCACCGACGCAGGACAGGTGCGGCGCGGTCGGCACGCCGACATCGCCATCCAGTTGCAGCACGGTGTTGAGGGTGCGGTCGCGGGTCGAGCCGCCTGCGCCATAGGTGCAGGAGAAGAAGTCCGGCTTGTAGCCGGCCAGCTGGCGCGCGACGTTGAGCAGTTTTTCATGCCCGGCTTCGGTCTTGGTGGGGAAGAACTCGAAGCTGTAACGGCGTTCTTGAGACATGGGATCGGTCCTTGCAGACGCGCGGAGGGCGGGCCGTCGCCGGCCCGCCCTCGCGGTGCATCAGTAGCGGTAGCTGTCCGGCTTGAACGGGCCGGAGGCGTTGACGCCGATGTACTCGGCCTGCTTGGCGGTCAGCTGGGTGACCACGCCGCCGAAGCCCTTGACCATTTCCAGCGCCACTTCCTCGTCGAGCTTCTTCGGCAGCACCTCGACGGTGATGCGCTTGGCCTTCTCGGCGGCCGGCAGGTCGGCGAAGCCGGCACCGTACAGGTGGATCTGCGCCAGCACCTGGTTGGCGAAGGAGCCGTCCATGATCCGGCTCGGGTGGCCGGTGGCGTTGCCCAGGTTCACCAGGCGGCCTTCGGCCAGCAGGATCAGGTAGTCGTCGTTGCTCGGGTCGATGTTCTTGCCGGTGCGGTGGATCTTGTGCACCTGCGGCTTGACCTCTTCCCAGCCCCAGTTGGCGCGCATGAAGGCGGTGTCGATCTCGTTGTCGAAGTGGCCGATGTTGCACACCACGGCGCGCTTCTTCAGCGCCTTGAGCATGTGCGCGTCGCACACGTTGACGTTGCCGGTGGTAGTGACGATCAGGTCGATCTTGCCCAGCAGGGCCTTGTCGATGCTCGCCTCGGTGCCGTCGTTGAGGCCGTTCAGGTAGGGCGAGACCACTTCGAAGCCGTCCATGCAGGCCTGCATGGCGCAGATCGGGTCGATCTCGGTGACCTTGACGATCATGCCTTCCTGGCGCAGCGACTGCGCCGAGCCCTTGCCCACGTCGCCGTAGCCGATCACCAGGGCCTGCTTGCCGGACAGCAGGTGGTCGGTGCCGCGCTTGATGGCGTCGTTCAGGCTGTGGCGGCAGCCGTACTTGTTGTCGTTCTTGCTCTTGGTCACCGAGTCGTTGACGTTGATCGCCGGGACTTTCAGGGTGCCGGCCTTGAGCATGTCGAGCAGGCGGTGCACGCCGGTGGTGGTTTCCTCGGTGATGCCGTGGATCTTGTCCAGCATGGCCGGGTAGCGCTCGTGGATGATCTGGGTCAGGTCGCCGCCGTCGTCCAGGATCATGTTGGCGTCCCACGGCTTACCGTCCTTGAGGATGGTCTGCTCGATGCACCACTCGTACTCCTCCTCGGTCTCGCCCTTCCAGGCGAACACCGGGATGCCGGCGGCGGCGATGGCGGCGGCGGCCTGGTCCTGGGTGGAGAAGATGTTGCAGCTGGACCAGCGCACTTCGGCACCCAGGGCGATCAGGGTCTCGATCAGCACGCCGGTCTGGATGGTCATGTGGATGCAGCCGATGATCTTGGCGCCCTTCAGCGGCTGGCTGGCGGCGTACTTGCGGCGCAGGCCCATCAGTGCCGGCATCTCGGACTCGGCGATGATCAGTTCCTTGCGGCCCCAGTCGGCCAGGGAAATGTCGGCGACCTTGTAATCGGTAAAAGCAGCGCTCATGCGAAAGCTCTCCATTCGTTGTCTGCGAATGGGCGCCGTTGATGCGTTCGGGAAAACGCCCCATCCGAGCCTGACAGACTTATTTCAGTCTGCTGCAGCGCCCCTCGGACGGGAGGCGGGCACGACCGGGCGGAGCCGGCCGTGTGAAACCCGGCGATTATAGCCATCCCGTGGCCGCAGCCCAAGGTCTTCCGTCGTGCAGCATTCTGCGACAGCCTGGCGCTTGGCGATCGATTGTGGACTGGCAATACTGGCGCCCCCTCCGCCTTTGATTGACTGCAGATGATGAAGTCGAAACTGCTCCTTGGCCTGTTGGCTGTCGCGTTGCTGGCCGGCTGTGACCGGGTCGATCCCGATTCACCGCTGGGCAAGCGCCAGGCCCTGTTCGAAGAAATGTTGCGTACCAGCGAGGATCTCGGCGGCATGCTGCGTGGCCGCCTGCCCTTCGACGGGCAGCGCTTCGCCGCGGGGGCAGTCAAGCTCGACGAGCTGTCGCGCCAGCCCTGGCAGCACTTCCCGCAGGTGCGCGAAAGCGACGGCGACAGCCAGGCGCGCGACGAGGTGTGGCAGCGTCAGGAGCGCTTCCAGCAGCTGGCGCGGGAGCTGGAGGCGGCTACCGCCGAGCTGCGCGGCGCGGCCCAGTCCAAGCCGCTGCAGGCGCGCGCGCTGGCGGCACCGGTGGCCAAGGTCGAGGCGGCCTGCAAGGCCTGCCACGAGGAATTTCGCATCTACTGAAAGCCGTCTATGCCGGCGCCTCGCAGTTGTTCGCGCAGGCGCAGCACCTCCGGGTGGCGGAAGAAGGCGGCCAGCTCGGCGGCGCGGCTCGGGCCGACGCCGGCATGGGCATCCCAGTCCGCTGCCGTGCGCTGCGCCAGGCTGTCCCAGCCGCCGTTCAGCGGCGCCGAACCGCTGGGCGGCAGGCCGAGGGCGCGCAGCCAGCGCGCGAATGGTCGTTGCCGGGCCACGGCGAAGCTGGCCGACAGATTCGCCGCGCTGCGCGGGCCGAAACCCTGACGACGGGCCAGCTCGCCCTCCTGCAGCGTCAGCCAGTCCAGCAGCCCTTGTGGCTGCAGCCGCTCCCAGATGCCGGCGCCGACGCCGGGCAGCGCCAGGCCCTGCCTGCCGCTCAGCCACTGCAGGCGCGCGGCGAACTGGCTGGCGCAGCCGGGCGTCGGTCGCCAGCAACTCAGGGCGTGGTAGGCCGCCGGGTCGGGCGGGCGCAGCTCGGGGCGTTGCTGGGCGCGCCAGGCCACGGCGTCGACGCGCGGGATGGTCAGCCCGGCCAGGCTGAGCGCCACCTGGTCGCCGGGGCGCACGTCCAGCTCGCGCCAGCGCTGCAGCGAGCCGAGGCCGACGCGGCGCACGCTGCGCCCGTCCAGCTCGACCGCCTGCAGGTGCAGCAGCGGGGTGATGCGGCCGCTGCGGCCGATGCGAAACTCCACCGCGCGCACTTCGCCCAGGGCCTGCCTGGGCGGGTACTTCCAGGCCGCCGCCCAGCTCGGCGGCTCGGCCGGCCAGGCGTTGCCGGCGGGACGCTGGCCCTGGCGCAGCACCACGCCGTCGCTGGCGAACGGCAGTGGCTGGCGATACCAGCGCTCGCGCCACTGGCCGGCTTCCTCCGCCGTGCGCAGTGGCAGGGTCAGTTCTGCGCTGTCGCTGAAGCCCATCTGGCGCAGGCCCTGCAGGCGCTCGTGCATGCTCGCCGGGCCGTTGGGCCAGTCCCAGACGAACAGGCCGATCCGTGCCGCGCGCTGCGCATCCAGGGTGCCGCGGGCCATGGCGCCGGCGGCCAGGCCGCGCGCGTTGGCGCCGCCGTCGCGGGCCTGAACGTGATCGGGCAGGCGCCAGTACAGCTCGCCCTGCAGGATCAGCTCGCCGTTGTGCGGCAGACGCTGCGGGATGGCGCCGATCAGGCGGGCGCGGGCCGTCCAGTCCTGGCCGCTGCGGCCGTCGCCGCGGCTGATCGCCCGCTGCAGCAGGCCGTCGCGATAGACCAGGGTGACCGCCACGCCGTCGACCTTGGGCTGGAGCCACAGGTCTTCGCGCCCGGCCATCCAGGCGCGCACCGCCGCCGCGTCGCGCAGCTTGGCCAGGCCGGTCTGCGGCACCGGGTGGGCGAGGGGGCCACCGGCGCCCTGCAGCGCTGCGGGGCTCGCCGTGGCCTGGGCCGGGAAGCACGCCTGCCAGTCCTCCAGGCGCTGGCGCGACTGGTCGTAGAGTTCGTCGCTGATCGGCGAGCGGCCCTGGCGGTGGTAGGCGTCGTCCCATTCGGCGATCTGCGCGGCGAGTGCCGCCAGTTCCTGCCGGGCGCGTTCGGCGGGCCACTCGGGGCAGGCCGTGGCCAGCGCGGGGAGGGTATGCAGCAGAAACGGCAGGACGATGAGGAAACGGGGCATGGCGAGCGTCCTTGCTCGGGGTTACCAGCGACAAGCCTAGCCCAGGACATGAAAAAGCCCCGCCGAGGCGGGGCTTTTTCGTCGCGGCGCGCAGGGCCTTACAGGCCGGCGGCGGCGCGCAGGGCCTCGACCTTGTCGGTCTTCTCCCAGGTGAAGGTGGAGAAGGTCTCGCCACCGACGGTCTTCTGCTCCGGGTTGCGGCCGAAGTGGCCGTAGGCCGCGGTCGGACGGTACATCGGGTGGAGCAGGTCGAGCATCTTGGTGATGGCGTAGGGGCGCAGGTCGAAGACTTCGCGCACCAGCTTGATGATGGTCTCTTCGCTGACCTTGTTGGTGCCGAAGGTGTTGATCGAGATGGAGGTCGGCTGGGCCACGCCGATGGCGTAGGACACCTGGATCTCGCAGCGCTCGGCCAGGCCGGCGGCGACGATGTTCTTGGCCACGTAGCGGCCGGCGTAGGCGGCCGAACGGTCGACCTTGGACGGGTCCTTGCCGGAGAAGGCGCCGCCGCCGTGGCGGGCCATGCCGCCGTAGGAGTCGACGATGATCTTGCGCCCGGTCAGGCCGCAGTCGCCCACCGGGCCGCCGATCACGAAGTTGCCGGTCGGGTTGATGTGGAACTGGGTGTCCTTGTGCAGCAGCTCGGCCGGCAGGGTGTGCTTGATGATCAGCTCCATCACCGCCTCGCGCAGGTCGGGCAGGCTGACGTCCGGGCTGTGCTGGGTGGACAGCACCACGGCGTCGATGCCGACCACCTTGCCGTGCTCGTAGCGGCAGGTGACCTGGCTCTTGGCGTCCGGGCGCAGCCACGGCAGCAGGCCTGACTTGCGCGCCTCGGCCTGGCGCTCTACCAGGCGGTGCGAGAAGCAGATCGGCGCCGGCATCAGCACGTCGGTCTCGTTGCTGGCGTAGCCGAACATCAGGCCCTGGTCGCCGGCGCCCTGGTCTTCCGGCTTGGCGCGGTCGACGCCCTGGTTGATGTCCGGGGACTGCTTGCCGATGATGTTCATCACGCCGCAGGTGGCGCCGTCGAAGCCGACGTCGGAGCTGGTGTAGCCGATGTCGCAGATCACGTCGCGGACGATCTGCTCGAGGTCGACCCAGGCGCTGGTGGTGACTTCGCCGGCGACGATGGCGACGCCGGTCTTGACCAGGGTCTCCACGGCCACGCGGGCGTGTTTGTCCTGCTCGATGATGGCGTCGAGCACGGCATCGGAAATCTGGTCGGCGATCTTGTCCGGATGGCCTTCGGACACGGACTCGGAGGTAAACAGGGCGTATTCGCTCATTTCAAAATCCCATTCCTATTCATGCCTGGTTTGGCGGGTTTGCTTCGCATCCGGCTTGGCGAAGTGCCGTACCTGAATCTGAAAGCCGTTCTTGAGGCCCACATAGAGGCTCTCGCCGGGCGTGAGCCCCGCGGCATCGGCCCAGCGGGCCAGATCTTCCTGGTCGAAGCCGAGCCAGAGATCGCCGCAGGCCGTCCTGGCCCAGCTCTGGTCGTGGCTGCACAACTCGGTGATCAGCAGGCTGCCGCTTGGCTTGACCAGGCGGGCCAGCTGCTTGAGTGCCTCGGCCGGCGCGGCGAAATGGTGCAGCACCATGTTCACCACCACGCAGTCGGCGGCGTCGATTTCGTCGTTGAGGGCATCGGCGAGCTTGAGCTCGACATTGCCCAGTCGTTCTTCATTGCAGCGCTGGCGCGCCAGCTCCAGCATGGCCTCGCTGTTGTCCAGCGCCACCACCCTGGCGAAGCGCCGCGCCAGTTCCGGCAGGAAGCCGCCGTCGCCGGGGCCGACCTCCAGCGCGTCGGCCTCGGGAGCCAGGCCCAGGGCGTCGAGCAGGGCCAGCACGCTGTCGCGGTACTGCGGCAGGCCGGCGATCAGGTCCTGCTGGGCCTGGAACTTGTCCGCCGCGCGGGCGAAGAAGTCGCGGCTGGCTGCGGCGCGCTGGGCATGTACGGTGGCGATGCGCGCACGCACGTCCTCCGGTAGCTGCAGACCGTCGACTTCTTCGAGCAGCGCGCCGTGCAGAACGCCCTGGGGCAGGGCGCGGCGATAGAACACCGCGTTGCCCTCGCGGCGGGTGGCCACCAGGCCGGCCTGGGCCAGCACCTTGAGGTGGTGGCTCATGCCCGACTGGCCGATGGCGAAGATCTGCGCCAGCTCCAGCACGCCGAACGAGTCGTTGGCCAGCGCGCGCAGCACGTTCAGGCGCAGCGGGTCGCCGCCGGCCTTGCACAGGGCGGCCAGTTCGTCGGCAGGCTCGAAGCGGAGCTGGGGTGCACGCACATTCATAGGTCCGGCAGTCTAGTCGCTCACTTTTCATCCAGCAACAGCAATATCAAAAAGTTTTGATATTGCCCTCGATGAGCTGCAGGAAGGCGGCCGGCGCGGGGTTGAGCTGGCTGCCGCGGCGCCAGAGCACGTGCAGGTCGCGCTCGATGCGCAGGTTGCGCACGTCGAGCTGGACCAGGCGGCCGTCGGCCAGCTCGTCCTCGACCACCAGCTGCGACAGCCAGGCGATGCCGCGCCCGCCGGCGATCAGGCGCTTGAGCGGCTCGGTGCCGCCGCCGACCATCGCCGCCCTGGCCTCCAGGCCATGCGTCGCGTAGGCCTGCTCGATGCTGGCGCGGGCGCCGGAGCCGGGCTCGCGCAGGTACAGCTCGTGCTGCTGCAGTTCGGCCATGCGCAGGTCGCGACGCCCGGCCAGCGGATGGGCGGGGCCGGCCACCGGCAGCAGGCGGTCGCGGGCCAGCAGCAGGTGCTGGTAGTCCGCGGCGGGGAAGGGGCCTTCGACGAAGCCCAGGCTGATCGCCGCATCGTCCAGTTGCTGCAGCACTTCGCGGGTATTGCTCATCTGCAGGCCGACGAAGACGCCGGGATGGCGTTCGCGGAAGCGATTGAGCAGCGGCGGCAGCCAGTAGGCGCCGAGGGTGGCGCTGGCGCCGAGGATGAGCTCGCCGTGGCCGAGCCCGGCCAGGTCGCGCAGGTCGCGCTCGGCGGCCTGTTCCAGGGCGAAGATGCGCTCGGCGAACTGCAGCAGGCGCCGGCCTCCCTCGGTCGGCTTGACCCCGCGCGGGTGGCGGTCGAACAGGGCCAGGCCGAGGCTGGCCTCCAGGTCGCGGATCTCCCGGGTCACCGCCGGCTGGCTGATGTGCAAGCGCTGGGCGCCGGCGCTGATGCTGCCGGCCTCGGCGACGGCGAGGAAGACCTTGAGGTGGTGCAGGTTCATGGGAATATGGCATGCATAAAAAGTATGTATCGCATGCTGAATATGTATTTTTCATATGGCAAGCGCCTCTCTAGCCTTGTCAGCCTCTTGTTGCTGCCTGCCGTGATGCCCATGCCGCGTCCCTTCACCCGCCTGCCCGAGCCCTGGGCCTTCGTCCGTCACTTCACCCCCAACTGGTTCGCCATGACCATGGGCACCGGCGTACTCGCCCTGGTGGTCGCCCACCTGCCCTGGAGCCTGCCGGGGCAGCTGGCCCTGGCCGAGGGCCTGTGGCTGTTCGCCGTGCTGCTGTTCGCGGTGTTCAGCCTGCTGTTCCTGGCCCGGGCACTGCTGTTTCGCGACAGCCTGTGGCCGATGCTGCTGCACCCGGTGCAGTCGATGTTCCTCGGCGCCATTCCCATGGGCCTGGCCATGCTGATCGGCGGCCTGGTGCAGTTCGGCCCGGCACGCTGGGGCGACGGCGTGTATGCGCTGGCGCATGCTCTCTGGTGGCTGGATGCGGCGATGGCGCTGGGCAGCGCCTTGCTGGTGCCCTACCTGATGTTTACCCGGCAGAGCCATGCGCTGGAGAAGATGACCGCCGTGTGGCTGCTGCCGATCGTCGCGCCGGAGGTGGCGGCTGGCGCCGGTGGCGCGCTGATGCCGCACCTGGACCCGGCATCCGCGCGTCAGCTGCTGGTGGTCGGCTTCATCCTCTGGGGCATGTCGCTGGCCCTGGCCTTCTCGCTGATCACCCTAGTGCTGCTGCGCCTGGCCCTGCACAAGCTGCCGGACACCGACTTCGCCGCCACCAGCTGGCTGCCGCTGGGGCCGCTGGCCACCGGCTGCCTGGGCCTGCTGAGCATGGGCCAGGCGGCGCCCGCGGCCTTCGCCGGCACCGCGCTGGCCGGCGCCGCCGAGATCGTCCACGGCTTCGGCCTGGTCGGCGGCCTGGCGCTATGGGGCGCGGGGCTGTGGTGGCTGGTCATCGCCGTCCTGTTCACCCGCCACTACATCCGCGACAACATGCCGTTCAACCTCGGCTGGTGGGGTTTCACCTTCCCGCTCGGGGTGTTCGCCCTGGCCACCTTCGAGCTGCTGCACCTGACCGAGCTGCGCTTCTTCGCCCTGGTCGGCCTGGTGCTGGCGGTGCAGCTGGCGGCGGTCTGGCTGCTGGTGCTGCAGCGCACCCTGCGTGGGGTGTGGCATGGCGAGCTGTTCCAGGCGCCCTGCCTGGGCGGGCCGCAGGCGCCGGCGCACGGGGTGTTCAGCGCCGACTGAGGGGCGGCGGCGGGGCGTTCGACCATCTGTCATTGCCCCCGCGGCGCCTGCTGGGCGAAAATACGCGCCTTTTTCCGCCCCCTTTATTCAGAAGCAGCCCCCGCAGGAGATTCAGCGATGCCCAGCCGTCGTGAGCGAGCCAATGCCATTCGTGCCCTCAGCATGGATGCCGTGCAAAAGGCCAACAGCGGCCACCCCGGCGCCCCCATGGGCATGGCCGACATCGCCGAAGTGCTGTGGCGCGACTACCTCAAGCACAACCCGCAGAACCCGAACTGGGCCGACCGCGACCGCTTCGTGCTGTCCAACGGCCACGGCTCGATGCTGATCTACTCGCTGCTGCACCTGACCGGCTACGACCTCGGCATCGACGACCTCAAGCAGTTCCGCCAGTTGCACAGCCGCACCCCGGGCCACCCGGAATACGGCTACACCCCGGGCGTGGAGACCACCACCGGCCCGCTCGGCCAGGGCATCGCCAACGCCGTCGGCTTCGCCATCGCCGAGAAGGTGCTGGGCGCGCAGTTCAACCGCCCCGGCCATGAGATCGTCGACCACTTCACCTACGCCTTCCTCGGCGACGGCTGCATGATGGAAGGCATCAGCCACGAAGTCTGCTCGCTGGCCGGCACCCTGGGCCTGGGCAAGCTGATCGCCTTCTACGACGACAACGGCATCTCCATCGACGGCGAAGTCCACGGCTGGTTCACCGACGACACCCCGGCGCGCTTCGAGGCCTATGGCTGGCAGGTGATCCGCAACGTCGACGGCCACGACGCCGACGAGATCAAGACCGCCATCGAGACCGCGCGCAAGACCAGCGACCGTCCGACCCTGATCTGCTGCAAGACCGTGATCGGCTTCGGCTCGCCGAACAAGCAGGGCAAGGAAGAGTGCCACGGTGCCCCGCTGGGCAACGACGAGATCGCCGCCACCCGCGCCGCCCTCGGCTGGAACCACGGCCCCTTCGAGATCCCGGCCGAGATCTACGCCGAGTGGGACGCCAAGGAAGCCGGCGCCGCCCGCGAAGCCGCCTGGAACGACAAGTTCAGCGCCTACGCCGCTGCCCACCCGGAACTGGCCGCCGAGTTCAAGCGCCGCCTGGCCGGCGAGCTGCCGGCCGACTTCGCCGCCAAGGCCGCCGCCTACGTGCAGGAAGTCGCCGCCAAGGGCGAGACCATCGCCAGCCGCAAGGCCAGCCAGAACGCGCTGAACGCCTTCGGCCCGCTGCTGCCGGAATTCCTCGGCGGCTCCGCCGACCTGGCCGGCTCCAACCTGACCCTGTGGAAGGGCTGCAAGGGCGTGGAAGCGGGCGATGCCGCCGGCAACTACCTGTTCTACGGCGTGCGCGAGTTCGGCATGAGCGCCATCATGAACGGCATCGCCCTGCACGGCGGTTTCATCCCCTACGGCGCGACCTTCCTGATCTTCATGGAATACGCCCGTAACGCCGTGCGCATGTCGGCGCTGATGAAGCAGCGGGTGCTCTACGTGTTCACCCACGACTCCATCGGTCTCGGCGAAGACGGCCCGACCCACCAGCCGATCGAGCAGCTGGCCAGCCTGCGCGGCACGCCGAACCTGGACACCTGGCGCCCGGCCGACGCGGTGGAATCCGCGGTGGCCTGGAAGCATGCCATCGAGCGCAAGGACGGCCCGTCCGCGCTGATCTTCAGCCGCCAGAACCTGCCGCACCAGGCGCGCGACGCCCAGCAGGTCGCCGACATCGCCCGCGGTGCCTATGTGCTCAAGGACTGTGCCGGCGAGCCGGAGCTGATCCTGATCGCCACCGGTTCGGAAGTCGGCCTGGCCGTGCAGGCCTTCGACAAGCTGAGCGAGCAGGGTCGCAAGGTGCGCGTGGTGTCCATGCCGTCGACCAGCGTGTTCGATGCGCAGGACGCCGCCTACAAGCAGGCCGTGCTGCCGCTGCAGGTCGGTGCGCGCATCGCCATCGAGGCCTCGCACGCGGACTACTGGTACAAGTACGTCGGCCTGGAAGGCCGCATCATCGGCATGACCAGCTTCGGCGAGTCCGCCCCGGCCGCGCAGCTGTTCGAGGAGTTCGGTTTCACCGTCGAGAACATCCTGGAAACCGCCGCCGAGCTGCTGGACGCCTGAGTCACCCCTCTCCCGCTTGCGGGAGAGGGGCAGGGGGAGAGGGCTGCTTTGCTGGCGACCCTCTCCCCATCCCTCTCCCATGAATGGGAGAGGGGGCTGCCATGTCATCGAGAGATCCCATGCCCAACGCCCGCCCCTATAAAGTCGCCCTCAACGGCTACGGCCGTATCGGTCGTTGCGTGCTGCGCGCCCTGCACGAGCGCGGCGCCGCGGCGGGCTTCGAGATAGTCGCGCTGAACGATCTGGCCGACCAGGCCAGCATCGAGTATCTGACCCGTTTCGACTCCACCCACGGCCGTTTCCCCGGCGAGGTGCGGGTCGACGGCGACTGCCTGCACATCAACGGCGACTGCGTGAAGGTGCTGCGCCAGAGCGAGCCCGAGGCCATCGACTGGGCCGGCCTGGGCATCGACCTGCTGCTGGAGTGCTCCGGCGTCTACCACAGCCGCGTCGACGGCGAGCGCTTTCTTGCGGCCGGCGCGCCGCGGGTGCTGTTCTCCCAGCCGATGGCCAGCGAGGCGGACATCGACGCCACCGTGGTGTTCGGCGTCAACCAGGCCTGCCTCAGCGGCAGCGAGAAGCTGGTGTCCAACGCCTCCTGCACCACCAACTGCGCGGTGCCGCTGCTTAAGCTGCTCAACGAGACGCTGGGCATCGAGTACGTCTCGATCACCACCATCCACTCGGCGATGAACGACCAGCCGGTGATCGACGCCTACCACCACGAAGACCTGCGCCGCACGCGCTCGGCCTTCCAGTCGGTGATCCCGGTGTCCACCGGCCTGGCGCGGGGCATCGAGCGCCTGCTGCCGGAGCTGGCCGGGCGCATCCAGGCCAAGGCCATCCGCGTGCCAACGGTGAATGTCTCCTGCCTCGACATCACCCTGCAGGTGGCGCGCGACACCAGCGCCGCCGAAATCAACGCCGTGCTGCGCCAGGCCGCCGAGGCCGGTCCGCTCCGGGGCCTGCTGGCCTACACCGAGCTGCCGCACGCCAGCTGCGATTTCAACCACGACGCCCATTCGGCCATCGTCGACGGCAGCCAGACCCGGGTGTCCGGCCCGCGCCTGGTCAACCTGCTGGCCTGGTTCGACAACGAATGGGGCTTCGCCAACCGCATGCTCGACGTCGCGGAGCACTTCCTCGCCGTCGCCAATTCCTCCAAGTAACCAGCCCCCGTGAAGGACTGACCATGACCGTTCTGAAGATGACCGATCTCGACCTCGCCGGTAAGCGCGTGCTGATCCGCGAAGACCTCAACGTGCCGGTGAAGGACGGCGTGGTGAAGAGTGACGCGCGCATCCTCGCCTCCCTGCCGACCATCAAGCTGGCCCTGGAGAAGGGCGCGGCGGTGATGGTCTGCTCGCACCTGGGCCGCCCGACCGAGGGCGAGTTCTCCGAGGAGAACAGCCTGGCACCGGTCGCTGCCTACCTGTCCAAGGCCCTGGGCCGCGACGTGCCGCTGGTCAAGGACTACCTGGGCGGTGTCGAGGTGAAAGCCGGCGACATCGTGCTGTTCGAGAACGTGCGCTTCAACAAGGGCGAGAAGAAGAACGCCGACGAGCTGGCCCAGCAATACGCCGCCCTGTGCGACGTGTTCGTGATGGACGCCTTCGGCACCGCCCACCGCGCCGAGGGCTCGACCCACGGCGTGGCCAAGTTCGCCAAGGTCGCCTGCGCCGGCCCGCTGCTGGCCGCCGAGCTGGACGCCCTGGGCAAGGCCCTGGGCAACCCGGCCCGGCCGATGGCGGCCATCGTCGCCGGCTCCAAGGTCTCCACCAAGCTGGATGTACTCAACAGCCTGAGCCAGATCTGTGACCAGCTGATCGTCGGCGGCGGCATCGCCAACACCTTCCTCGCCGCGGCCGGGCACAAGGTCGGCAAGTCGCTGTACGAGGCCGACCTGGTCGACACCGCCAAGGCGATCGCCGCCAAGGTCAGCGTGCCGCTGCCGGTCGACGTGGTGGTGGCCAAGGCCTTCGCCGAGGATGCCGAGGCGACCGTCAAGCTGATCGGCGAGGTTGCCGACGACGACATGATTCTCGACATCGGCCCGCAGACCGCCGCGCAGTTCGCCGAGCTGCTGAAGTCGTCCAAGACCATCCTGTGGAACGGCCCGGTCGGCGTGTTCGAGTTCGACCAGTTCGGCAACGGCACCAAGGTGCTGGCCCAGGCCATCGCCGAGAGCCCGGCGTTCTCCATCGCCGGCGGCGGCGACACCCTGGCGGCCATCGACAAGTACGGCGTGGGCGAGCAGATTTCCTACATCTCCACTGGCGGCGGCGCCTTCCTCGAGTTCGTCGAGGGCAAGGTCCTGCCGGCCGTGGCAGTGCTGGAACAGCGCGCCAAAGCTTGATTGGAGCTGCTGCGCTTGCCCAGGCGTTGTTGAAAACAGGCTCGGACTGCTCATTTACACTCAGTAAACTCCGCGTCCTCGCCTGTTTTCGCCTAGCCTGGCCTGCGCTCGCGACGCTCCAGCTCTCAGCTCGAAGGAGTAACCGGCAGTGCGTAAACAAGGATGCATCACCCTGGCCCTGGCCGTCCTGCTCGGCGGCTGCGCCAGCCAGCCGGCGCCGAGCGACGAGTGGACCCGCTGGGTCTGCGACAGCCAGGTCGAGGTGCTGTGGCGTCTCGCTGACGCCGATGGCGAGAGCGTGGACCTGCGCCTGGGCGGCGACGATATCGTCCACCGCCTGGTGCAGGAGCCGGCGGCCTCGGGCGTGCTGTACAGCGACGGCAGGCTGGCCTTCCACACCAAGGGCGAGGAAGGCCTGGTCTACCGGGTGGCCGACGACGACCTGATCGGGCGTGGCTGCAAGGCGCCCTGATCCATTTTGCTTTTCCCCGGGGATGACCGCTCCTCCCCGGGAACTTGAACCCGGCCCGCCCCTGCGGCAGGCTTGCACAACTCAACGACCCTGATTGGGAGCTTCACAGATGGCACTTATCAGCATGCGCCAGATGCTCGACCACGCCGCCGAATTCGGCTACGGCGTGCCGGCCTTCAACGTCAACAACCTCGAGCAGATGCGCGCCATCATGGAAGCGGCCGACAAGACCGACTCCCCGGTGATCGTCCAGGCTTCCGCCGGTGCCCGCAAATACGCCGGTGCGCCCTTCCTGCGCCACCTGATCCTGGCCGCCATCGAGGAATTCCCGCATATCCCGGTGTGCATGCACCAGGACCACGGCACCAGTCCGGACGTGTGCCAGCGCTCGATCCAGCTGGGCTTTAGCTCGGTGATGATGGACGGCTCGCTGAAGGAAGACGGCAAGACCCCGGCCGACTACGACTACAACGTCCGCGTCACCCAGCAGACCGTGGCCTTCGCCCACGCCTGCGGCGTGTCCGTGGAAGGCGAGCTGGGCTGCCTGGGCAGCCTGGAAACCGGCATGGCCGGCGAGGAAGACGGCGTCGGCGCCGAAGGCGTGCTGGACCACAGCCAACTGCTGACCGATCCGGAAGAGGCCGCGGCCTTCGTCAAGGCCACCCAGGTCGATGCCCTGGCCATCGCCATCGGCACCAGCCACGGCGCCTACAAGTTCACCAAGCCGCCGACCGGCGACGTGCTCTCCATCGAGCGCATCAAGGAAATCCACAAGCGCATCCCCAACACCCACCTGGTGATGCACGGCTCCTCCTCGGTACCGCAGGAGTGGCTGAAGGTGATCAACGAGTTCGGCGGCGACATCAAGGAAACCTACGGCGTGCCGGTCGAGGAAATCGTCGAGGGCATCAAGCACGGCGTGCGCAAGGTCAACATCGACACCGACCTGCGCCTGGCCTCCACCGGTGCCATCCGCCGCATGATGGCCGAGCACCCGAGCGAGTTCGACCCGCGCAAGTTCTTCGCCAAGACCATCGAAGCCATGCGCGACATCTGCATCGCCCGCTACGAAGCCTTCGGCACCGCCGGCAATGCCTCCAAGATCAAGCCGATCTCCCTGGAAGGCATGTACAAGCGCTACGCCAGCGGCGAGCTGGCGGCCAAGGTCAACTAAGCCGCCATGCCGTACCGAAAGCCCCGCTCCGCGGGGCTTTCGCGTCTGAGGGAGGGGACAATGCCGTCACGCATCCTGGCGCTGGGCGCCGTCCTGCTGCTGGCCGGCTGTGCCAGCCAGGCGCCGACCACCGTGCCGCCGGCCCCGGTCGTCGCGCCGCCGGGCGAGCCGCTGCGCTGTGCCACGCGCGCCGAGTGCACCACCAAGGTCTCGCGCACCCTGCTGTTCGTTTTCGACTACGCCGCCGCCGGCGGCCAGCTGGTGCAGCGCCAGGAGCGCCTGCTGTTCACCCCGCGGGAAGCGCCGCCGAGCGACTGGCCGGCGCTCTCCATCCGCCTGGCCGAGCCGGCGGGGGGCCGCTTCGAGTTCACTGCCGAGTGCCAGGTTGCGCACTGCCGCTACAGCGCCGAGCAGCTGCTGCGGGTCTACCGCAGCTATCTGGCCGAGCGGCCCTGCTCGCTGTTGCTGGACAGCGCCGTGCGGGCCTGCCGGGAGTGACGGCATGACGCCCTTCAAGTACCTCCAGGGCTACCCGCAGCACCTGCAGCAGCAGGTGCTGCAGATGGTCGCCGAGAACCGCCTGGGCGACTACCTGTCCAGGCGCTACCCGAATCGCCACCAGGTGCAGAGCGACAAGGCCCTGTACGGCTACACCGTCGAGCTGAAGCAGGAGTACCTGCGCAGCGCGCCGGCCATCGACAAGGTGCTCTACGACAACCGCCTCGACCTCACCCACCGCGCCCTGGGCCTGCACACGGCGATCTCGCGGGTGCAGGGCGGCAAGCTCAAGGCGAAGAAGGAGATCCGCGTGGCCGCGCTGTTCAAGGACGCGGCCCCGGAGTTCCTCAACATGATCGTGGTGCACGAACTGGCGCACCTGAAGGAGGCCGAGCACAACAAGGCCTTCTACAAGCTGTGCCAGTACATGCTGCCGGACTACCACCAGCTGGAGTTCGACCTGCGCCTGTACCTGACCTGGCGCGAGCTGCAGGGGCAGGGCTGAGGCGTCGGGCGCTCCCCTGTGGATGACTTCGCGCTGCTGTGCAAAGTCTGAGCGCTCCCGCACGGCCCGCGTGGCGCCTGGGGTGTGGCCGTTTGTCCCGCGGTTATGCACAGGGTCATCCCCGGGTTCTGTGCGCAACTCGTTGATGATAAAGGCTATTTTTCATACGCCGACCCCTGGGCTGGTCGCGGATTGAGCGGCCCTGGCCAGGCCACGGCGTGCCTGGGCTGCCAGCCTTCTTCCCAAGGTTATGCACAGTTTAATCCCCCGTAGCTGTACGCAACTCCTTGTACGGGAAGCGCTTTTGGGAGAGCTGGTCAATCTCTGAGCACTTCCCGGCAGCCCGCGCCACGACTGGCGCCGCGGCGGTCCTCCCAAGCTTATCCACAGAGTCATCCCCGGGCTCTGTGCGCAACTCGGCGCAGCGCCATCCGACCGACGACCCTAGCGCGAAGATGGCCAAGGGCTATGTTTAAGGCATGCCCCGGCAATGGAGCATCCGTCACGCAAGGCCGCGCCGCCCGCGGAGGTCCGCCATGAGCCGCATCACCCTCGATGCCGAGCAGCTCGCCAGTTTCAGCCCGATGGATTTTCTTACCCCGCACTATCGCCAGCAGCTGCATGCCAGCCTCAGTTATCTGCAGCGTCCGGCAGGTACCCTGCTGCTGCAGAAGGGCGAGCGGTCGCTGGCGCAGTACTACCTGCTGGCCGGCAAGGTCAGCCTGGAGGCCGGCAGCGGCAAGCAGCAGATCGAGGGCGGCACGCCGCAGGCCCATCTGCCGCTCAATCCCGGCCAGAGCAACCCCTCCACGGTGCGGGCGCTCAGCGACGTGCAGCTGTTCGCCGTCGAGCACCAGTTGCTCGAGCGCCTGCTCGGCTGGAGCCAGGAGGCGGCCTACCAGGTCAGCAGCTTGGGCGAGGGTGCGGCAGATGAAGAGGGCGAGGACGACTGGCTGGCGCGCCTGCTGGCCACTCCGCTGTTCGGCCGCCTGCCGCCGTCGCACCTGCATGCACTGCTGGCGCGCTTCGAATACCTCGAGGTGGCGGCCGGTACGGAGGTGGTGCGTTATGGCGAGCCCGGCGAGCATTTCTATGTGCTCAAGCGCGGCCGGGCCCAGGTCAGCCTGCCGCCGGCCTACCGCGAGCAGCCGGCGCTGGTGCTGGAGCGTGGCGACTTCTTCGGCGAGGAGGCGCTGGTCAGCGGCGCGGTACGCTCGGCCAGCGTGACCATGCTGGAGGATGGCGAACTGGCGCGCCTGCACCGCGACGACTTCGTCGAGCTGGTACGGCCGACCCTGATCCCGCGCATCAGCCGCCACGACCTGCAGCAGCTGGACCGGCAGGGGCAGCGCAAGCACCTGCTGCTGGACGTGCGCCTGGCCGTGGAGTACCGCCTCGGCCACCTGCCTGAGAGCCTCAACCTGCCGGTGGCCAACCTGCGCACCCATGCCGATAGCCTCGATCGCACCACCTGCTACGTGGTCACCCCGGAGGGCGGCATCCGCAGCGAACTGGCCGTGCACCTGCTCAACCAGCTGGGCTTCGATGCCTACCTGCTGGAGGGCGAGCAGCCGGCGGCGGCCTGATCCCAGCGCCGCCTCCGCCGGCGGGTTTGAATTAGTCGCCGCGGCCACTAGTCTTGATGGACCAAGGGCCGGAGCGTGCATGAATGGGATGGGGTTTGCCTCGCGTAGTGCTGCTTGCAGTCTGTGCCCTGTCGCTTGGCAATGCCGCGCAGGCCCGCGACTGGCTGGTGGTGGGCACGCAGTTTCCACGGGTGTACGAACGGGCCGAGGATGGCCGCATTGCCGGCCTGGCGCCGGCGGTGCTGCGCGAGCTGGCCGGCGAGCTGGGCGTGGGGCTGCGCTTCGAGCTGCACCCCTGGGCGCGTGCGCAGCGCATGGTCGAACTGGCGCAGGCGGACATCCTGGTCGGGCCCTATCGCACCGCCGAGCGCGAAGCGCGTTTCGCCTTCGCCGCCGAGCCCTTCTACGAGGACCGCATCGTCTTCTATGCCCGGGCCGGCCAGGCGATCTCCTGGCAGGGTGACTACCGTGACCTGCAGGGGCAGCGGGTCGCCGTGGTGCGTGGCTGGACCTATGGCAGCGGCTTCGAGGCGGCGCGCGCCCTGCTGCGCCCGGTGACCGTGGAAAAGGTGGAGTACGGTCTGCGCATGCTGGCGCTGGGGCGCATCGACCTGCTGGCCAGCAACCAGCGCAACACCCAGCCGCACCTGCGCGCTCCCGAGCTGCGCGCGCGGGTCGTCGAGCTGCTGCCGCTGATCGACGTGCAGCGCGGCTACTTCGCCTTTCCCCGCGACAGCGCCCATGCCGGGCTGCGGCAGCGCTTCGATCAGGCCTTCAGGCGCCTGGTCGAGCGCGGGCAACTGGCGCAGCTGGCGGCCCCGCTGGGCGTCAGCGTGCCCTGATGGGCTACTCCACGCGCAGTACTGTCCAGCCCTGAGTGCCGACCTGCAGGTCGTCGCCCGGGCCCAGGCCGAGCAGCTGGCGGCCGAGCGGGGCGTGCGGCGTGATCAGGGTGATCGCCACGCCCTCGGCCTGCAGCTTCAGGCCGGCGCCGTCGGGGCCCAGCAGCAGGCACTGCTCACGGCCCTCGGCACTGGCCAGCCAGACCAGCGCGCCGAGCTGGATGCCCTGCGCCTCGTCGTAGGCGCGCGGCGCCAGGGCGCGCCAGGCGGCCAGGGCGCTACGGATCTCGGCGGCGCGGCGCGACTGCCCGGCGGCCAGGTAGGAGGCCTCCAGGCCGCGGGTGTCGTACTTGTTCTCGGCCTTGCTTTCTTCGTGGGTGGCGGCTTGGCGTGCGCTCTCGGCGGCGGTGAGCAGCAGGGCCAGGTCGGCTTCGAGGCGGGCGCAGACCCGCTGCTGGAGTGCGTGTTTGTCCATGCTCGGATGTCGTGCGGCGTGGCCGGCCAGGGTAGCAGAGCCAGGCCTGGCCCGCTGCCCGCGCCCGACTAAACTGTGGGTGTCTCCCCAGCCCAGGTGAACTTGCGATGTGCACTGCCCGCTGGCGTTGGCTGGGATGCCTGTTCGCCCTGAGCCTTCTCCCCGGCCTGCAGGCTGCGCCGCTGCAGCTGTACACCGAGGATATCCGCCGATGAACTTCGCCCGCGAGGGGCGCCCGGTGGGGCTGGCCGTCGACCTCGTACGCGAGATCCTCGAGCGCACCGGCCAGGGCGCGCAGATCTCGGTGGTGCCCTGGGCGCGCGGCTACCAGGCGGCCAGCAGCGAGCCCGACAGCGGCCTGTTCGTCACCATGCGCACCGCCGAGCGCGAGGAGCTGTTCCAGTGGGTGGGGCCGGTGGCGGTGGTGGTCACCAGCTTCTACGCGCTCAAGGGCTCGGGCATCCGCATCGACAGCCTGGAGGATGCCGCGCAGGTCGGCACCATCGCCGCGCCGCGGCAGTGGTACAGCTTCCAGGCACTCAGGGCGCGCGGCCTGCCCAACCTCTACGGGGTGATAGGTCCGCAGCAGATGATGAGCATGTTGCGCCATCGCCGGGTGCCGGTGGTGGTGGCCGACAACGTGACCCTGGAGGGCCTGCTGGCGCTGGGCGGGCTCACGCCGGCAGAGGTCGAGCCGCTGCATGGTTTCATGCGCAGCGAGGCCTATATCGCCTTCTCCCCGGCGACCGACGCCAGACTGGTGGGCGAATGGCAGCGGGCACTGGATTCGATGAAACGCGACGGAAGCTTCACCCTGATCTACCGGCGCTGGCTGCCGGAGCAGGAGCCGCCGGCCGAGCTGCTCAGGCCCGCTGCGGCCGTACCCTGACCGCCCAGAGCACGCCGCCGATCAGCAGGGCGATACCGAGCAGGGTCAGCGGCGCCGGCCACTGGCCGCGCAGGATGAAGGCATAGGTCAGCGCCGCCAGGGTCTCGAAGACGATCAGCTGGCCGGCCAGCGAGGTCGGCAGGCGCTGGCTGGCCTCGTTCCAGCACAGGGTGCCGACCCAGGAGGCGAGCAGGGCGATCACCAGCATCAGGGCGACGAAGCGCTCCGGACGCGGCCCCAGCGGCATGCCGAAGTCGCTGCCGGCGGCGGCCATGCCGGCCCACAGCAGGGCGTAGCCGAGCAGCGCCATGGGCAGGGTCACCAGGCCTTGGGCAGTGGCCCAGGTGCGCGGGCTGCGCCCGGGGTGGTCGCGCAGCCAGTCGGCGTTGCGCAGCGGGTACCAGGTCCAGCAGGCCACGGCGAGTATCGCCAGCAGCACGCCGCTGGCGTAGCGGCCCCAGTCGGTGTCGCCGGCGGCGCTCAGGGCCTGCAGCTCGGCCTGGTTGACGCAGGCGATGCCGGCGCCGATCAGCCCCAGCGAGGGCAGCATCCGGGCCCAGGGCAGGCGGCCGTCGCGCTCGACGTTGCGCAGGTTGGCGGTGATGGCGATGACCACCGGCAGGGTGCCGATGATCATGGTTGGCAAGGGCCCGCCGGCACGCTGGATGGCGCTGGCCAGGCACAGGTAGTAGAGCAGGTTGCCCACCGCCGACAGCTTCAGCGCCTCCAGCCAGTCGCCGCGCGACAGCTGGCGCAGGCGCGCGCGGTCGAGCCAGGCCAGCGGCAGGGCGATCAGGCCGAAGGCCAGGTAGCGCCCGACCGACTGCAGGGCGGCCGGGTATTCCGGCAGCAGCAGCGGGCCGACGAACACCAGCCCCCACATCATCCCGGCGATCAGGGCGAACAGCGTACCCATCCACATACAACAGACCTCGCGTGTGTTGCCGCTCAGTGTGGCCGGCAGGCTCGCGGCCGTCTTGAACGCGCTTGCTCAGGTGCGACGCATGCCGACGTGGGGGATGTCGTCTTCCAGGTACGGCGCGCTCACCGCGACGAAGCCGTAGCGGCCGTAGTAGGCCTGCAGGTGGGCCTGCGCCGAGAGGTAGATCGGCAGCCCCGGCCAGCGCTGCAGGCAGGCCGCCACGGCACGCTCCATCAGCTGGTGGCCGAGGCCGCTGCCGCGCGCCTCGGGGGCGACCAGCACGCGGCCGATCACCGTCTCGCCACCCTGGGTCGCCGGGTCGAGCAGGCGCAGGTAGGCCAGCAGCCGCTCGTCCTGCCAGGCCAGCAGGTGGCAGGTATCGCCGAGCAGGTCCTGGCCATCGACGTCCTGGTAGGGGCAGTGCTGTTCGACCACGAAGACGCGCGAGCGCAGTTCGAGCAGGGCGTACAGCTCGCGCTTGTCCAGTTCGCTGTGGTGCTTGAGGTGCCAGGTCAGTTGCATGTCGGAGGGCTCGCGGAGGTGTGGGGGGTTGTCGCGGCGAGCTTGCCGAGCAGCCATTGCAGGCCGGCCAGGTGCTGCTGGTCGTGGCTGCACAGATAGTGCACCAGGCTGCGCAGGGTCAGCTCGCCGTAGCCTTCGAAGCGGGCCGGGCGCCGCAGCTGGGCCTCGTCGAGCGCGCCGAGCAGCGCCAGGGTCTCGCGGCGGGCGCGGCGGAACTCGGCCAGCACCGTCTCTGGCTCGGCCTCGGCATAGCGGCGTTCGCGGGCCATGGCTTCGCCGTCCAGCGAGAGCAGCAGCGGGTTGTCCTCCTCGAGGATGCGGCGGATGCGCAGCTGGTAGCCCTCCACCTCGATGTCGCGCACATGGCAGAGCTGCTCGATGGCGCTGAAGGGTTCGCTGGGGATGCCCTCCCAGGAGGCCGGCCGCCAGTCCCGGCAGGCGGCGGGGAATGCGGCGAAGTAGGCCTGCAACTGGTCGGGGAAGGCTTCGAGGGCTCGCAGGGTGGTGAGCATGGTGGCGCTCCTGTGTCGGGCAAGGTCTCATGCTGGCATGCCACGGGCTGCGCCGCGCGATACAGATGGAAGGGAAATCGACCCGCGCAGATGCCCCGGGTGGCCAGCCGGGACGCGGGCCGGGAAGCGCGTCGCCGATGCGCTACGCCTACACTGGCCCATGGGGGCATAAGGAGGTGTGCGTTGGCGCTCGAGGCTTCGGACTATTCGATCTACCGGCGGGTGGTGTCGCAACTGATGCAGGGCCAGGAACAGCTGCCCAGCCTGCCGGCGCTGACCCTGGAGATACGCCGAGCGCTGAGCGACGGCAACATGGGGATGGCGCAACTGGCGCGGCTGATCGGGCGCGACCCGGCGCTGGCCGCGCTGCTGATGAAGCATGCCTCCTGCGCCCTGTATCGCCACCCGACGGCGCCCAAGACCCTGCAGGATGTGCTGACCCTGCTCGGCCTCGGCGAGGTCGACCGCATCACCATGGTGCACAGCATCAAGAGCCTGTTCACCCTGCACAGCCCGGCGCACAAGCGCCTGTTCATGGAGGTCTGGGGGCGCCTGGTGCTCAAGGCCAGCACCTGCGCCATGCTCGCCCGCCTGCTCGGCCAGGTGGCGCCGGAGCACGCCCTGCTGGCCAGCCTGCTCAGCGAGGTGGGTACCCTGGCCGTGCTCTCGGCATTCAAGGACGAGGCGCAGATTCCCTCCGGCGAGCTGTACTACAAGCTGTGCCGCGAATACAGCAAGTCGCTGGGGGTGATAGTGCTGAAGAAGTGGGCGGTGGACGACGAGTATATCGCGGTGATCCGTGGCGCCGGCAACTGGGGCGCCAGCAGCGGATGGGGGCTGGAGCTGATCGACCTGGTCAACCTGGCCCTGTTCCATGCCATCAAGGAGCGCGATGCCCTGGCCGAGCTGCCGCAGCTGGTGGAGCTGGCGGCCTACCACAAGCTGCGGCCGCCGCTGAACTTCATCGGCGACAACGGCGAGCTGGAGCTGGTGCTCAGCCACCGCGCGGACATCCATGCCATCGCCGCCACCCTGCGCTGAGCTGGCGGCCGCGGCGCACGCGCCTGGCGCCGCCGGTCTGCCGGTTTGCCGCCTGGCCTGCTAAGGTCGTGCTGCACCGCTACCGCCACGAGAGCCCGCCATGTCCACCCCCTGCATCCTGATCCCCCTGCCGCGCCGCGATTTCGATCCCAGCGAGGCCGCCCTGGCCTGGCGCCAGCTGCGCCGGGCCGGCTACCGGGTGTGCTTCGCCACCCCGGATGGCCAGCCGGCCACGCCCGACCCGCAGATGCTCAGCGGCGAGGGCCTGGACGCCTGGGGCCTGGTCCCCGGCCTGCGTCGGGTGCGACTGCTCGGCCTGCTGCTGCGCGCCAACGGTGCGGCGCGCGCGGCCTGCGCCGAGATGCTGGAGGACCCGGACTACCGGCAGCCGCTGCGCCACGAGGGCCTGCGCGTGGAGGACTTCGCCGGGCTGATGCTGCCCGGCGGGCACTGGGCCCGCGGCATGCGCGAATACCTGGAGAGCGCGCCGCTGCAGGCCCTGGTCGCGGCCTTCTTCGCCGCCGACAAGCCGGTGGCGGCGGTCTGCCACGGCGTGCTGCTGGCGGCGCGCAGCCAGGGCGCGGACGGCCGCTCGGTGCTGCACGGGCGCAAGACCACCGGCCTGACCTGGAAGATGGAGAAGACCGCCTGGGACCTGACCCGCTTCTACGGCCGCTGGTGGGACGGCGACTACTACCGCACCTACTCCGAGGCGCCGGGCGAGCCGGCCGGCTACATGAGCGTGCAGGGCGAGGCGGGCCGACTGCTGGCCAGCCCGGCGGATTTTCTCGACGTGCCGCGCGACGCCCCCGACTTCTGGCGCAAGACCAGCGGCCTGCACCGCGACACGCCGGACGACAGCCGCCCGGCCTGGGTGGTGCGCGACGGTAACTATGTGTCCGGGCGCTGGCCGGGCGACATGCACGAGCTGATGCGGCGCTTTATCGAGCTGCTGCCGGCGGTCTAGGCCGGCGGGCTAGCTGTTGCTTGCGCAGAGCCGTGGCGCGGCTCAGACGAACTGCGCGGCGGCATGCGCCGAGGCCCAGGCCCACTGGAAGTTGAAGCCGCCCAGGTGGCCGGTGACGTCCAGCACCTCGCCGATGAAGTACAGGCCCGGCGACTTCTGCGATTCCATGGTCTTCGACGACACCTCGCGGGTGTCGATGCCGCCCAGGGTCACCTCGGCGGTGCGGTAGCCCTCGGTGCCGGCCGGCACCAGGGTCCAGTCGGCCAGCTTCTGCGCCACCGCCTCCAGCTCCGCCGGGCTGTACTGCTTGAGCGGCTTGCTGACGAACCACTGCTCGGCCAGCAGGCCGGCCATCTTCTTGGTGAACAGCTCGGCCAGCAGGGTCTTCAGCTCGCTGTTCGGCCGTTCGCGCTGCTGTGCCGCCAGCCATTCGGGCAGGTCGATGTGCGGCAGAAGGTTGATGCTGATGGCATCGCCCGGCTGCCAGTAGGAGGAGATCTGCAGGATCGCCGGGCCGCTCAGGCCGCGGTGGGTGAACAGGATGTTCTCCTTGAAGCTGACCCCGTTGCAGCTGACCACGCAGTCCTCCACCGAGGTGCCGGACAGCTCCGTGCACAGCGCCTTGAGCTGCGGCTCGGTGATGGTGAAGGGCACCAGGCCGGCGCGGGTCGGCAGCAGGGTATGGCCGAACTGCCTGGCCACCTGGTAGCCGAAGCCCGTGGCGCCGAGGGTGGGGATGGACAGGCCGCCGGTGGCGATCACCAGCGACTCGCAGCTGAACTCGCCGGCGCTGGTGCGCAGGGCATAGCCGTTCGCGGTCTTGCCAATGGTCTCGACCGAAGTATCCAGGCGCAGGTCGACGCCGTGTTCGTCGCACTCGGCCAGCAGCATATTGAGGATGTCGCTGGCCTTGCGGTCGCAGAACAGCTGGCCGAGCTTCTTCTCGTGGTAGGGCACGTCGTGCTTGACCACCAGCTCGACGAAGTCCCACTGGCTGTAGCGGGCCAGGGCCGACTTGCAGAAGTGCGGGTTGTGCGAGAGGAAGTTGGCCGGCTCGCAGTACATGTTGGTGAAGTTGCAGCGCCCGCCGCCGGACATGAGGATCTTCTTGCCCGGCTTGTTGGCGTGGTCCAGCAGCAGCACGCCGCGCCCGCGCGCGGCGGCCTTGGCCGCGCACATCAGGCCGGCGGCGCCGGCGCCGATGATGATGACCGGGAAGAAGGACAAGGGCGGCACCTCGGGAGTTGGCGGAAAGGCGCGCATTCTAGCGGAGTGGGCGTGGCCGCGTCGGCTGGAAAGGACCTGCGGTCTGGTGCGGTGACCCTCTCCCCAGCCCTCTCCCATAAATGGGAGAGGGGGCAACAGCGGCACCGTGCAATTCGTCACCCCTCGCCCGTTTAGGGGGGCGAGGGTGACTCAGGCCGCTTGGGCCTCGCCGGGCTGCGGAACCTGCTTCTGCAGGTGCGCTACCAGGGTGCGCAGCGGCGCCAGCTGGCGACAGATCAGGCCGAGCTGCACCTGCACCAGGCGGTGGCCTTCGTCCATCTCCTCCGGCAGCTGCTCCAGCTCCTCGGCCAGGCGCTGGTCGGTCTCGTCGTACACCGCCACCGGCTGGTTGTCGCGCAGGCAGGCGGCGATGGCCTCCAGGCTCTGGCTGATGTGCGCCACGGCGCGGTCGTGCAGGGCGTCGCTGGCGTCGTCGGCCAGGCTCCCGCGGTGCGCGCCGAGGGCCGAGAGGTAGCTGAGCAGGGTGTGCGACAGCACCAGGAAGCGGAAGCCGGTTTCGGCGTCCCTGCGGAAGTGGCCGGGCTCCAGAAGCATGTTGGCCAGGGTGGTGGACAGCGCCGCGTCGGCGTTGTGCGCGTTGCGCCGGGCCAGGCGGTAGCTCAGGTCGTCGCGGGCGCCGGACTCGTACTGCTGCATGATCTGCAGCAGGTAGCGGCTGTTGCTGCTCAGGGTGTTGGCCAGCACCTGGTTGAGCTTGCGCCCCTGCCAGTCCGGCAGGATGAAGAACACCGCCAGGCCGGCGATCACCGTGCCCAGCACGGTATCCACCAAACGTGGCCAGAGCAGGGTGTAGGCGTCGCTGATCTGGTTGAAGCACAGCACCACCACCAGGGTCATGGCGGTGGTGGCCAGGGTGTAGCGGTCGACCCGGTTGGTGAAGAACACCACCCCGGCGGCCACGGCGAACAGCGACTGCAGCAGCGGGTCGGGGAACAGGCGGATCAGCGCCCAGCCCAGCACCAGACCGAGCAGGGTGCCGCTGACCCGCTGCACCAGGCGCAGGCGGGTGGCGCCGTAGCTGGGGCGGCAGACGAACAGGGTGGTGAGCAGGATCCAGTAGCCCTGCTGCGGGTGGATCCAGTGCAGCAGGCCGTAGCCGGCGAGCAGGGCGGCGGACAGGCGCAGGGCGTGGCGGAACACCAGGCTGGTCGGGGTGACGTGCTGGCGCAGGCGCTCGAAGGCTTCCTTGAAGTTCTGCGGCGAGCGATCGAGCAGGGCGCTGTCCTGCTCGTCGGCCAGGGCATCCGGGTTGCTGGCGCTGGTCAGCTTGCGCTCCAGGCTGGCCAGGTTGCCGGCCAGGGCGCCGAGGGCGCGCAGCAGGCGGCGCCAGGCCGGGTTGTTCTGCTCGCGCAGGTAGGCCATGGAGGCGTCCAGCTCGGCCATGGCCTGGCTGTTGTCGTTGTAGTCGAACGGCTGGCGCAGGCGGATGGCCCGGCCCAGCGCCTGGCAGGCCTTGCCCTGCTGGCTGAGCAGGCGGCCGCAGCGGAACATCACGTCGCTGTGGAAGAAGGCTTCGGCCAGGGCGTTGTAGGGGTAGTGCGAGGAACTGGCGCGCTCGTGGATGTCCTGGGCGATGAAGTACAGCTTGAGGTAGCGGTTGATCTTCTGCCCGCTGCGCTTGCGGCTCATGCGGTTGAGGATGATGTCCTTGGCCTGATTCAGCGCCGTCACCACCCGGCCGTTCTGCCGCGCCAGCTCCAGACGCCGGGCCTCGATGTCGAGCTTGCGAACCGGCTCGAACAGCGAGGCCTTCAGGCGCAGGTAGGCGCCCAGTTCCTCGAACACCCGCGCCAGTGCCTGCTGCACCGGCTGCTGGCTGAACAGCGCACTCCACAGGATGCCGAGCAGGCCGTACCAGGCGGCGCCGGCGATCAGCAGCAGCGGCTCCTGCCAGAAGCCGCCGGCCAGGCCGGCACGATGCTCCAGGCCGATGGCGGTGTAGATGGCCAGGATCAGGGTGGCCTGCGCTACCGCCGCGTAGCGCTCGCCGATGCCGCCGAGCAGGGTCATGGCGAAGGCCGCCAGCGCCAGGCCGCTACCGAACAGCCAGGGATAGGGGAACAGCAACTGCACGGCGCTGGCCGTGGCGCCGAAGCAGACCAGGGTGACCAGCAGGGCCTGGGTGCGGCCGCGCCAATGGTCGTCGCTCTCGGCCAGGGCGCTGGCGATGCAGCCGAGGAACAGCGGAATGACGAAGGCGATGCGGTCCAGGTACCAGCACAGCGCCATGGCGCCGGCCAGGGCGATGAACACGCGCACGCCGTAGGTGAACTTCTCGCGCGCCCAGAGCTGGCGCCAGGTGTGTTGCAGCGATGAGGGCATGGGGCGAACGGCTACCCGCGAGCAATGAGGTGGTTTGCCGAAGAAGACGGCGATGGTGATGCGCGAGGCACCATTTTATTGACCTTTCGCTCAGAGGATAGTCCGCCGCAACCGGCAATGAAAAACGGGCCCGTGGAGCCAGGCTGCTCGGTCGTAGCCCGGATGCAATCGGGTAAACTGGCAGCTCCGCGCCCGGTTTGCATCCGGGCTACAGTGCTTGCTGTGGATGGCGCATGCTGGCGGCCGTTTCTGCCGCGCCATGAAAAACGGGCCCGCAGGCCCGTCCGGATCAGCGCGGCTGGCGCTCAATCGTCGCCGTCGTCATCGTCGCCGCCGTCGACCTTCATGCCCAGCTCCTTGATCTTGCGGGTCAGGGTGTTGCGCCCCCAGCCCAGCAGCACGGCGGCGTCGCGGCGGCGGCCGGCGGTGTGCTTGAGGGCGGTCTCGATCATGATCCGCTCGAAGGCCGGCACGGCGCTGTCCAGCAGGCTGGACTGACCACGCGCCAGGGCCTGGTCGGCCCACTGGCGCAGGCCCTGCTCCCAGTTGGCGGCCGGGGCGTTCTCCTGCGGCTGGGTCAGCAGCTCCGGTGGCAGGTCGTCGATGTGCACCTCGCGGCCGGAGGCCATCACGGTGATCCAGCGGCAGGTGTTCTCCAGCTGGCGCACGTTGCCCGGCCAGGGCAGGTGCTTGAGGTAGTCCTCGGTCTCGCTCTTCAGCAGCTTGGGCTCCACCGCCAGCTCCTGGGCGGCGCGGGCGAGGAAGTGGCGGGCCAGGGTGGGGATGTCCTCGCGGCGGTCGGCCAGGCGCGGGATGTGGATGCGGATGACGTTGAGACGGTGGAACAGGTCCTCGCGGAACTTGCCGGCCTGCACCAGGGATTCGAGGTTCTGGTGGGTGGCGGCGATGATGCGCACGTCGACCTTCACCGGGGTGTGGCCGCCGACCCGGTAGAACTCGCCGTCGGCCAGCACGCGCAGCAGGCGGGTCTGGGTATCGGCCGGCATATCGCCGATCTCGTCGAGGAACAGGGTGCCGCCGTCGGCCTGCTCGAAGCGGCCGCGGCGCTGGTTGGCGGCGCCGGTGAAGGCGCCCTTCTCGTGGCCGAACAGCTCGGATTCCATCAGGTCTTTCGGTATGGCCGCCATGTTCAGCGCGATGAATGGCGCCGCCGCGCGCGGGCTGTGGCGGTGCAGGGCGTGGGCGACCAGCTCCTTGCCGGTACCGGACTCGCCGTTGATCAGCACGGTGATATTGGAGTGGGACAGGCGGCCGATGGCGCGGAACACCTCCTGCATCGCCGGCGCCTCGCCGATGATCTCCGGGGTGCGCGACAGCGCGGCCGGCGCCTCCAGGCTCTGCTGCTCCTGGGCGTGCTGGTTGGCGCGCTTGACCAGCGACACCGCCTCGTCGACGTCGAACGGCTTGGGCAGGTACTCGAAGGCACCGCCCTGGTAGGAGGCCACCGCGCTGTCCAGATCGGAATGGGCGGTCATGATGATCACTGGCAGGCGCGGGTGCATGTCGCGGATCCGCGCCAGCAGGTCGAGGCCGCTGGCGCCGGGCATGCGGATGTCGGAAATGATCACGTCCGGCTGCTGGCGGCTCAGCTTGCTCAGCACGCCATCGGCGCTGTCGAAACTCTGGGTGGTCATGCCCTCCTGCTGCAGGGCCTTCTCCAGGACCCAGCGGATGGAGCGGTCGTCGTCGACGATCCAGACGGTTTCACTGCGGCTCATGGCTGTGTAGCTCCTTGGTCCAGGGGCAGGAAGATCGAGAACACGGTGTGGCCGGGGTGGCTCTCGCATTCGATCAGGCCCTGATGCTGGCTGATGATGTTCTGGGTGATGGCCAGGCCCAGGCCGGTGCCGTCCGGGCGGCCGCTGACCATGGGATAGAAGATGGTTTCCTGCAGCTCCGGCGGAATGCCCGGGCCGTTGTCGATGATCTCCATCTTCACCACCAGGCGGTGGCGGGTGTGGCCGATGGTGAACTGGCGCAGGGTGCGGGTGCGCAGGCTGATGCGGCCCAGGCGCAGGTCGCTCTGGCTGGACAGGGCCTGCAGGGCGTTGCGCACGATGTTGAGCACGGCCTGGATCAGCTGTTCGCGGTCGATCAGCAGGTCGGGGATGCTCGGGTCGTAGTCGCGCACCAGGGTGATGCTGCCCTGGGCCTCGGCCTCGATCAGGTTGGCGACCCGCTCCAGCACCTCGTGGATGTTGGTCATTGCTAGTGATGGCAGCTTGTTCGAGCCGAGCATGCGATCGACCAGGTTACGCAGGCGGTCGGCTTCCTCGATGATCACGTTGGTGTAGTCGCGCAGGCCCTCGTCCGGCAGCTCGCGGGCCAGCAGCTGGGCCGCACCGCGGATGCCGCCGAGCGGATTCTTGATCTCGTGGGCCAGGCCGCGTACCAGCAGCTTGGTGGTCTCCTGCTTGGACAGCTGCGCCTCTTCCTTGGTGATGCGCAGCAGGCGGTCGCGCGGGTGCACTTCCAGCAGCAGCAGGGTCTGGCCGCGGTTGAGGATGGGCGTCACCGCGTAGTCGACGGTGATGGTCTGGCCGGCCAGCGAGGTGAGCATGGCTTCGCGCTTGGTGAAGGGATGCGCTTGCGCCACCGCCTGACGCAGCGAGTGCAGCGCCTCCGGCGACTCGGTGAACAGCTCGCTGATGAACTGGCCGTGGCTGCGCTGGCCGCTGACCGCCAGCAGCATCTCGGCGGCCGGGTTCATGTACTCCAGGCACAGCTCGGCGTTGAGCAGGATGGTCGCGGTGGTCAGGTTGTCCAGCAGCAGTCGGTGCAGCGCGTCGTTGATCATGGCAGGGTCCTGGCAATGACCGGGAAAATGCAAAAAGCAAACCAAGGCCCCGAAAGAAAGCGCGCAGGCGCACGCAGCCGCCTTTCGGCGCAAGCGGCCGGGCGGTGTGTGAACCAAAACGGGGAGCGAAGAGAAATCGGTGCAGGCATATGCACCATGTTAGTGCATATGCCTGCCAGTCAGATGAAGGGGACCAGCGGGATGTCCTTGGGCGGGTCCTTCGGCTTGTCCTCGATGGGGCACTCCGGGCGCTTGCCCCAGTCCTTCTTCTTGCACGGGTTGGCCGCACGCTTCTCGGCCAGCGAGATGCGCTTCATGTGGAAGGGCTGGGCCGGCGTGCGTTCGACGATACGGTCCTGGGCGTCGAGTATCTCCACCGAGATCTGGTGGGTGCCGCGGTCGAGGTTCTTCAGCGGGAATACCGGGCTGCGTCCCGCCTGGCCCTGAGGCTGGCCGTCCAGGATGAGGCGGTAGCCATGGCCAGAGTGCAGACCCGGTTCGCTGCTGGCGGTGACGATGAGGTCGCCGCTGATCTCGCGTATCACCGCGTCCGGAGTGGGGGTGAGGATTCGCAGAACCTGGTAGCCGGGTTCTGCGGGCGTCTCGGCCAGGGGAACCGTGGGGCGCTGTACGGTGTTTTCGGGCATGGCATTGGTCGGTGCCAGCTCGATCCGCTCGGCGCTTTCCGAGGGGGGCTGATCGGTGAAGACCCGGTTCCCCTGAGCGTCTATGTAGGTGTAGACGCCGGCGTTGGCGTTGAGGCAGCACAGGCCGAGCAGGAGGCAGGGTAGGTAGCGGAGCATGGATAACCTTGGCGATGTTCAGGTGGCCGGTTTGGGCTTGGGCGGCGGTGGCGGCGGTGGACGCAGCGCTGGGCTACTGGTGTTTACCCGCTGCACGGTGAAGGTCACGCTGGCGCTCTGCTGTACCTGGCGTTCGCCGCTGAGCACCTCCACCGCCAGGCTGTGCTCGCCGCGGTCGATGTTGACCAGCTGCAGGCGCGGCACGTTGCTGCGCTGGCCATAGGGCTGGCCATCCAGCAACAGGCGCAGGCTGTGCCCGGGATTGAGGCGCGGCTCGATGCGTACACCGACACTGAAGGTGCCGTTATTGGCGCGCAGTGCCTCGTCAGAAGGAATGCCGGTAAGTTCCAGGGTGCGGTAGGGCGGCTGATTGTCCTGTTGCTCGGGCGGCTGCTCGTGGGTAGTCGGAGCCTGCGACTGCACCGTGTTGGTGGGCGGCAGCTCGACGCTCTCTGCAGCCTGCCCCTCCGGCGGCTGATTGGTGAACACCGTATTACCGTTGGCATCGGTGTACTTGTAGATCTGCGCGGCGGCCGGCAGGGCCAGAGTGCAGAGCAGGCAGAGGGTGAGCAGGCGCATCGCTGAGCTCCAGATGGTTCCTGCAGCAAGGGTTGCACCGGTTGCCGCGCCTGGCAAGTACGAGGCTTGCCGGGCGTGGCGCAGCGCAAGGAATCGCCGGTTCCTAGCGCGGGCTGCCCAGGCATTCCAGCAGGGCATCGTGCCAGTGCGGCAGACGCACCTGCCATTCGCGCTGCAGGCGCGAGCAGTCCAGGCGCGAGTTGAGCGGCCGACGAGCCGGGGTCGGGTAGGCGCTCGTTGGAATCGGCACGAGGCGTGCGCAGGCTTTGCCCTGCTGGCGCAGCTGCGCGGCGATGGCCTCGGCTAAGCCGAACCAGGAAGTCTCGCCCTGGCCGGTCAGGTGATAGGTGCCCCAGGAACCACCGCGGCCTTCGCGCCAGTGGCGGATCAGCTCGGCGCTGGCCTGGGCGATGCTGCCGGCCCAGGTCGGAGCGCCGACCTGGTCGGCCACCACGCGCAACTCCTCGCGCTCCTGCAGCAGGCGCTGCATGGTCAGCAGGAAATTCCGGCCATGCAGCGAGTAGACCCAGCTGGTGCGCAGGATCAGGTGCTGGCCGCCGACCGCGCGAATCGCCTCCTCGCCGGCCAGCTTGCTGCGGCCATAGACACCGAGCGGGTTGGGGCGGTCGTCCTCGTCATAGGGCGCCGCCTTGCTGCCGTCGAAGACGTAGTCGGTGGAGTAGTGGATCAGCGGAATGCCCAGCCGTGCGGCCTCCTCCGCCAGCACGCCGGGGGCTGTGGCGTTGATCGCGAAGGCTCGCTCGGGCTCGCTCTCGGCCTGGTCCACGGCGGTATGGGCGGCGGCGTTGATCAGCAGATCCGGGCGACTGCGGCGTACTGCGCTACGGATGGCGGCGCCGTCACCGAGGTCGAGCTCGGCCTGGCCCAGCACCAGCAGTTCGGCGAGTCCGCCCAGCGCCAGCTGTAGCTCGCGGCTGACCTGGCCATGGCGCCCGGTGATCAGGATCTTCATGGGAACAGCTCCGCCTCCTGCAGGCTCAGGCCGGCCTGATCCTTGGCCGAGAGCTGTGGCACGCCATCGTACTGCCAGTCGATGGCCAGTGTCGGGTCGTCCCAGCGGATGCAGCGTTCGTGGGCCGGCGCATAGTAATCGGTGGTCTTGTAGAGGAACTCGGCATAGTCGCTGAGTACCACGAAGCCATGAGCGAAACCCTCCGGAACCCAGAGCTGGCGCTTGTTCTCGGCGGACAGGCGCACACCGACCCAGTGGCCGAAGGTCGGCGAGCTGCGGCGGATATCCACCGCCACGTCCAGTACCTCGCCGAGGGTGACGCGCACCAGTTTTCCCTGTGGCTGCTGGATCTGATAGTGCAGGCCGCGCAGCACGCCACGCTGCGAGCGCGAGTGGTTGTCCTGGACGAAGTCACGCTGCAGGCCGGTGGCTTCGGCAAAAGTACGGGCGTTGAAACTCTCGTAGAAGAAACCGCGCTCGTCGCCGAACACCTTCGGCTCCAGGATCAGCACTTCCGGGATGGTCGTCGCGATGGCCTTCATGCCTGCTCACCCGCCAACTGGTAGAGGTACTGGCCGTAGCCGGTCTTGCCGAAGGCCTTGGCCTGGCTGAGCAGCTGGTCGCGGTCGATCCAGCCCTGCTGGTAGGCGATTTCCTCCAGGCAGGCGACTTTCAGGCCCTGGCGGTGCTCGATGGTCTGCACGTACTGCGAGGCCTCCAGCAGGCTGTCGTGGGTGCCGGTATCGAGCCAGGCGAAGCCGCGGCCGAAACGCTCCACGCGCAGGTCACCGCGCTGCAGGTAGGCGTTATTGACGTCGGTGATCTCCAGTTCGCCGCGCGGCGAAGGCTTGACCGCCTTGGCGATCTCGATCACGTCGTTGTCATAGAAGTACAGGCCGGTGACCGCATAGCTGGACTTCGGCTGTGCCGGCTTCTCCTCGATGGAGATGGCCTTGCCCTGGGCGTCGAACTCCACCACGCCGAAGCGCTCGGGGTCCTTCACCCAGTAGCCGAACACCGTGGCGCCGCTGGGCTGCTCGGCAGCACGCTTGAGCATCTCGCTGAAATGCTGGCCGTGGAAGATGTTGTCGCCGAGGATCAGGCACACCGGGTCGCTGCCGATGAACTGCTCGCCGATCAGGAAGGCCTGGGCCAGGCCATCCGGCGAGGGTTGTTCGGCGTAGCTGAAACGCACGCCGAACTGGCTGCCGTCACCGAGCATCTTCTCGAACTGCGGCAGGTCATGGGGCGTGGAGATGATCAGGATGTCGCGGATACCGGCCAGCATCAGCACCGAGATCGGATAGTAGATCATCGGCTTGTCATAGATCGGCAGCTGCTGCTTGGAGACGCCGAGGGTGATCGGGTGCAGGCGGGTACCGGACCCGCCGGCGAGGATGATTCCTTTCATGCTGAGGCTCCGAGGCGTTCGCGCTGATAGCTACCGTCCTGCACGTGACGGCACCATTCGAGGTTGTCCAGGTACCACTGCACCGTCTTGCGCAGGCCGCTGGCGAAGGTCTCCTGCGGTACCCAGCCGAGCTCGCGCTGGATCTTGCTGGCGTCGATGGCGTAGCGCTGGTCGTGGCCGGGACGATCCTTGACGAAGGTGATCAGGTCCTCGTAACGCGCCAGACCGGCCGGCTTGGCGGGCGCCAGCTCCTCCAGCAGTGCGCAGATGGCGCGTACCACCTCGATGTTCTTCTGCTCGTTATGACCGCCGATGTTGTAGGTCTCGCCGACCTTGCCCTCGGTCACCACCTTGAGCAGGGCGCGGGCATGATCCTCGACGAACAGCCAGTCGCGTACCTGCAGGCCGTCGCCATATACCGGCAGCGGCTTGCCCTCCAGGGCATTGAGGATCACCAGCGGGATCAGCTTCTCGGGGAAGTGGAAGGGGCCGTAGTTGTTCGAGCAATTGGTGAGCAGCACCGGCAACCCGTAGGTGCGCTGCCAGGCGCGCACCAGATGGTCGGAAGCCGCCTTGCTGGCCGAATAGGGCGAGCTGGGCGCGTAGGGCGTGGTCTCGGTGAACAGGTCGTCCACGCCATGCAGGTCGCCGTATACCTCGTCGGTGGAGATGTGGTGGAAGCGGAAACTCTGTTTGCGCGCCTCCGGCAGCCCCGACCAGTAGGCGCGGGTCGCCTCCAGCAGGGCATAGGTGCCGACGATATTGGTCTGGATGAAGGCCGCCGGGCCATCGATGGAGCGATCGACATGCGATTCGGCGGCCAGGTGCATGATGGCATCGGGCTGGAACGCGGCGAGGGCACTGCTGACCGCCTGGCTATCGGCGATATCGGCCTGGAGGAACTGATAGCGAGGGTGGCTCTCGACGCTGGCGAGGGATTCCAGGTTGCCGGCGTAGGTGAGTTTGTCGAGGTTGAGTACTTCGCAGGTCGTTTGCTCGATCAGATGGCGCACCAAGGCTGAGCCGATGAACCCGGCTCCGCCGGTTATCAGGATTTTCATGGGGTGGCAGGCATTAATTCGGGGAGGTAACGGGAGTGTAAGTATGCTGATAATAGAGGAGTGTTGCAAGCGCTCTAGCCAGCCCTACACCTCTCCAGTAAGATGCCGGGTATCTTTCAATTCTTAATTGTTTTGAGTCGTGCATACGAAATGCCCAGTTCTTCCCTCCTGAACTCCTCAGAAGTCGTTTGGCATTGCCATCAAGTAACTCCAGAGCAGCGCGAGAAAAATCTAGGCCAGAAAGGGCAGGTGTTCTGGTTCACGGGGCTCTCCGGGGCCGGAAAGTCGACTATTGCCAATGCCTTCGAGGCGCACCTAGGTAGCCTGGGGAGGGCGACTTTTTTACTTGATGGGGATAATGTCAGGCATGGTCTATGTCGGGGGCTGGGCATGAGCGAGGAGGATCGCCGAGAAAATGTCCGAAGAGTGGGGGAGGTGGCTCGACTGATGGCTGATGCCGGATTGATAGTGATATGCGCTTTGATATCGCCATATAGAGCGGATCGTGATCGGGTGCGTCAGCTCATGTCTTCGCAGCGATTTGTAGAGGTGCATGTATCGACTCCTCTGGCGGTGTGCGAGCAGCGCGATCCCAAGGGGCTTTATAAGAAGGCCCGTGAGGGGGTAATTAAAGAATTTACCGGCCTCGACTCCCCTTACGAGCCCCCATTGGAGGCAGAGCTTGTAGTTGATTCCAGTGTAGAGCCGTTGGCGGAGATAGTTCGCCGTCTTTCTGGATTTGTAGCGACAAGCTAATCTTTGCCTAAACTGCTTCTCGGCTTTTCATGGGCGGCAAGAGCTTCTGCTAGTGCGTGCTCTCTCTCCAAAACTCTTGTGTTCAACTCGTTCAGATTAGTCTCAAATTCGTGCTCTTTCCGTTTCAGAGTGTCAAGCAGGGCTGCATACGCGCTTGCTGCTTCGGCGAGGGCGCTATCTTTTTCGGTAAGTCTTGCGCCCAGCTCGCTCAAGTGTGTCTTTAGCTCATCCTCCTTGCTTGCCAGCTTCTCGTGCAGAGCAGTGTATGCCCTTGCTGCATCCTTCAGAGACTCATCCTTGAGCGACAAGAGTTCTAGTAACTGTTTGGATGCATGCTCTGGTTGTTCATGGCTTGGCGCCGAAGGGGGGGGGTCAAGGCTGTTCTGCAACTTCCGGATTTGTTTATCCTTTTCATCCAATGCGTCACTCAATGCCTTGTATGCACTAGCGGCCTCTTCTAGTGCTCTATCTTTTGACACAGTGCTTGCATCCAGTTCACGTAAGCAGGTTGCCAGTTCATATTCCTTGTTCTCGAGGGCTTCGCGTAGGGCTGTATAGGCCGCGGCAGCATCGCTCAGGGCTGCTTCTTTGGCCTGCAGCAGTGCTCGGAGCTGCTCTACTTGTAGCTTGTCTGGAGTTTCCAGGAATAGTCCTGCTGCCTGGTAGGGCTTTGCCTTGCCTAGCGCCTCATGCAGATATTGGGGCTTGTGCAGCAAAAGCAGGGCCAAGGCGTCCATGTTGTCAATTTGCGGCAAGTGATGTCGGCTCAGGCTGCCCGCGTGTTTTGTGAGGTTGCTCCTGTGGATCAACAGTAAAGCTACTTCGCGCGCGCTACCAAAAATATTTGCCGTCTGGCCGGTATAGTTGCATGGGTTGAATGCTGGGACATTAATGCCAAAAGCAGCATAGCCGTGCTCATCGGCCCAGTGCAGAAACTCATAGCTGCCCTGAAGTGTGTTGACCTCTAAGAATATAATGGGAAGGTCACGACGTATTGTATGCTCCGCGCCCTTTAGAAGCTGCAGTTCCATTCCCTCTACATCAACTTTCATAAAGCTGACTCTAGGTATGTTGCAAGAGTCCAGAGGCTGAACTTGAATCTGGATGTCGTCAGTTGTGTGCTTGCCTTCGGCTGAGGCGCTGGCGCGATTGTGCTGTTCTTCTTCTATGTGAAGAGTTCGGGACTCTTGGGCTGCGCCAAGGCCTAAATTCTTGGCATGAATGTTCTGCAGTGGTGCGCAACGAGCGTTGTGCGCCAAAACCTCGAAGCTATCCGGGGCAGGCTCAAAAGCGAACACTTTCCCGTTCTTGCCGACTTGTGCGGAGAAAGCGCGGCTATGTGTGCCGATGTATGCGCCTGCATCGATGACCGTATCTCCAGCATTGATGAAGGAGCACAAGGTTTCGATCTCGCACTGCGCCCATTCTCCATACTGACGAAGTGAGTTGGAAATCAGATCGTCGCAGAACGGCACGTAGAACTCGCCGTATCGAGAGTGGGTTTTTTCAATCAGTGGGGAGGAGGGTTTCAAGCGCATGGCTCCGGGTCGGTATAGATAATCCGTCTGCTTAACTTAATGTTAGCGCGTTATGACGTCGCTATTCCGTGCTTAGTCTGCTTTTCACAGATGTAGTCAAGTGCCATTTTTCTGGTGTGCTGGCTTTGAGAGGCTATAAGCCCCGGCTGTGAGGCTTTCGATTTGTGAGGGCCTCGCAGTATAAGTCGAAATATTTCTCTGACATTTGATGGCTTGAGAACAGTTGCTCGAAGCGCTTTCGTGCTCCTGCCCCGAGGGTCGCTCGTAGGGCGGGATCTTGCCACAGGCGAAGAATGGCTGAACGGAGTGCGGCTGAATCAGCCGGGGGGACTGTCAGCCCTGTTTCGCCAGCAATATTGATGAAGGTCGTTCCGGTTCCAATCTCACAGGAAATGAGAGGCTTGCCATACATCGCACCTTCCAGTAGCGATATGCCGAAGGCTTCGGAGCGCAGGTGTGACGGGAAGACCAAGGCCTTGCTGAGTTCGAGCAGGGCAGCCTTGTCTTGCTCCGAGACCTCGCCGACAAGATGTACATTGCGCAGGCCTAGCCGCGCGCATTTCTGGCGCAGCTCTGCTTCTGCAGGCCCGCTCCCTGCTATCACGAGTGGCAGCTCGAGGCCGGCCATGGCGTCTAGCAGGACGTGCAGGCCCTTGTAATATCGCAGAACGCCGACAAACAGATAGAAGTCGCCACCAATGCGTGTGCGCCACTTCTTCAGCGTGCTGTCGTCGGGTTTGGGGTAGCTACTTTCGTCCAGGCCATAGGGAATGATCTGAACTTTGTCAGCGTAGCGCTGCAGCACTGGACTACTGGCCGCGTAGTTGGGGGAGGCGGCTACAATTCTATCCATTGCGGATAGGAATCTATTCATGAGCGGGCCATAGATATGGCGAAGCGTGCGCTGTCGCACGATGTCCGAGTGATAACTCAAGATGCAGGGCTTTGCGGGCCTGACGCAGAAGTGCGCCAGGTCCATGAAGGGCCAAGGGTAGTGATAATGAATTATATCGGCATCTTTGGAGAGCTCGCGGAACATCGGGATCGCCTCTCGCGAGAAAGCGGTCGAGGCTAGCTGGAGGTCTTGCTTGGCATAGTGCGCGAGATGTGAGCCGATGATTTGGCTGTGCCGGCTCATGCCTGTAGCTACGCTTAGCACTTCAGCCTTTACGCCGAGTCTCTGGCACCCTTCGGCTAGCTGGAATATGACCTGCTCGATGCCGCCAAAGCTGCTGGGGTAATAGGTTTTGTAGAAGTGCAGAACCTTCATCGGTGGCTCGTCAGGTGCTTGTAGACATTGACGGTATCATCAGCGCACCGAGCCCAGGAAAACATCTCGCTTCTTGCCCTGCCGCTAACTTTGGCGCTGCCCCGCCAGCGTTCATCCTCCAGGCCTCTGCGTAGGCACTCGCTTAGCCCCTGCAGATCGTCGGGATCGGCCATCAGCGCTGTATCCCCTGCGACTTCCGGAAGCGAAGAGCTGTTCGAGCAGACTACCGGTACGCCACTGCTCATGGCTTCGAGTACGGGTAGTCCAAAGCCTTCGTAGCGCGACGGGAAGCAAAACAGACGAGCGCCTGCGAGGAGCTCGGGCAACTCTGCGACTGAAGTGAACCCCAGGTATCGCGCCCAGCCTTCGCGCTCGGCCTGGGCAATCTCCTCGTGAATCTCTTCACTGCGCCATCCGCGGAAGCCAGTGAGGATCAGAGGCCATCTCTGGCGCAACTTCACTGGCAACTGGCGATAGGCTTCAAGAAGCATGAGCAGGTTCTTGCGGGGCTCGATCGTACCGACATACAGGCTGTAGCCGCCATGCTCCAGGCCAAGGCGATGCAGTGTGTTCCGGGTCTGATGTGGGGCGCGCGGATGGAACTCTGCGCCTGCCGCGAGCGGGGCCGTGAAGATACGTTCGGAGGGTACCGAGAAGTACTCGCCGATTTCGGCCTTGGTGTATTGAGAGTCTGTAATCAAGGCATCGGCACGTTGCAGTGCCAGCTCAAGCTCCTTCTGCATGAATCTAACCCTCTGAGCCGGCGCGCACTGTGGCCACTTGAAGGGGGAGAGGTCATGGAAGGTGGCTACGCTGCACCCGGAAAAGGGGGGCAAATAGAAGTTCGGGCCGTGGTAGATGCAGTCGCTATGTTTGCGTAATGCCCTGCGTTTGAGCAGCGGTACCAGCCTTCGATAGGTTTCACTGGCCAGTGGGCTTTTCTGCAGCATCTCCTTCAGGCGAAAGCCCCTGCCTGCACGCTCCTGCGCAGAGGGAAGATGATCGGCAAAGTTTACCGTGCCGAACAGCTTCAGCTCGGTTACTGCCGTATGCGCCTGCAGAGCCCTGGCCAATTCGTAGGTGTAACGCCCTATGCCGGTCAAGGGAAAGCGAACCGGCTCGATCGACAGTATGACCCTCATGCCTGGTTCAGCATCCAGCTCAGGGTTTCCTCAAGGGGCGGGGTCTGCCATTCGCCGATCAGTCCGCGCAGGTAATCGGCACTGCCCCATAGCGACCTCACCTCATTGGCTCTTACGAATGCGGGGTTGACGCGGATTTCCAGTCGGTGGCCGCTGATGCGCTCGCACAGAGAGATGACATCGGCCAGCGAGTGGCAGCGGCCGGAGCAGACATTTACTGTCTTGCCTGCGCTGTCGGCCTCCAGCAGTCGGCGGTAAGCCTCGGCCAGGGCTCTGACATCGCTGAAGTCGCGGGAAACATCCAGGTTGCCTAGCTCGATGACAGGCGCCCTGTGACGAAAATGCGCCACGATCTTGGGTAGCAGGAACTGCTCGCTCTGGCCGGCACCGGTGTAGTTGAAGGGGCGCGTGATCACCAGGGGCAGGCGATCCTGCCAGAGGCGAGCCATGCTCTCCATTGCCATTTTGCTTACCGCATAGTCGTTGGCTGGGGCCAGTTCGGCCGCTTCGGTGATCATGCCCGATGTGGCATTGCCGTAGACATTGGCGCTGCTGGCGAGAAGTACTCGCCTGACCGGCTTGCCCATGGCCGCCACTGCCTGCAGGAGGTTGTGCGTCCCGATCAGATTGACCTGATAGAAGGCATTCGCATCGCCATGATGCACAAAAGCGATGGCGGCGAGGTGCACGACATAGTCCGGCTGCACATCCGCGAGGCAGCGCATCACGGATTGTGCATCGGTCAGGTCGACCTGCCGGTAGTCGGCCTCACTGCTTGGCTGCGAGCCCATCTCCGTGACGCGGTAGCCATAGCGGCGCAGCTCGTCCACCATGAAGCGGCCGGTAAAGCCGAGTGCGCCGGTGACCAGGGCATGCTTGCTGCTCATCAAAAGGAGAACCCATTGCGATTACGGCGCAGATCGGCCTCCACCATCATCTGGCACAGCTGCTCCAGGCTGGTAGTGGGCTCCCAGCCCAGCTCCAGGCGAGCCTTCTCCGGGTTGCCGATCAGCAGGTCGACTTCCGCCGGGCGATAGAACTGCGGATTGATGGCCACCAGCACCTTGCCGGTGCGGCTGTCGACGCCTTGTTCCTGCTCCTGGGAGCCGCGCCATTCCAGGCCGATGTCCACGGCCTTGAAAGCCAGGTCGACGAAGTCCCGCACGGTCTCGGTACGATTGGTCGCCAGCACGTAAGTGTCGGGTTTATCGGCCTGCAGCATGCGCCACATACCCTCGACATATTCCTTGGCAAAGCCCCAGTCGCGCTTGGCATCCAGGTTGCCGAGCTCCAGGCGCTCCTGCTTGCCCAGGGCGATACAGGCCACGGCGTCGGTGATCTTGCGGGTAACGAATTCCTTGCCGCGCAGCGGTGACTCGTGGTTGAACAGGATGCCGCTGCTGCCGAAGATCCCGTAGGACTCGCGGTAGTTGATGGTCATCCAGTGGGCATACAGTTTGGCCACGCCGTAGGGGCTGCGCGGGTAGAAGGGCGTGCTTTCCACCTGGGGAATGGCCTGCACCTTGCCGAACATCTCCGAAGTGGAGGCCTGGTAGTAGCGGATGGCCGGGTTGACGATGCGGATGGCTTCCAGCAGGTTCACTGCGCCCAGGCCGGTGATTTCCGCCGTCGTCAGCGGCTGGTCGAAGGACACGCCGACGAAGCTCTGCGCCGCGAGGTTGTACACCTCGTCGGGCTTGGCCTTTTCCATCAGGCGGATGCTGGCGCTGAGGTCGGTCAGGTCGTGCTCGACCAGTTGCAGCTGCGGATGGTTGAAGATGCCCAGCTCCTCGATGCGCCAGAAGTTGACCGAGCTGGTGCGGCGATAGGTGCCGAATACCCTATAGCCTTTTTCGAGGAGCAGTTGCGCCAGGTAGGCGCCGTCTTGGCCGGTGATGCCGGTGATAATTGCTGCTTTGGGATTCATATATGGTCCTTTTCTGCTTTCAGCATTCTTGATTTGAGCATTCTGCAAGCGTATCTGGCGGCTCGGATAGAAGGTTGCTCTATCAGGCGGTAGGAAAGCCATGCCGCGGCAATTGAAAGCCCAGTTGCAATTATTGCGGTGAGAGTTATCCGTGCCGCAGAGTCGAGGTTGTAGTGCCTTGAAATTAGCAAGATGAATGTAATTCCTATGGTTCCGTGCAGCAGGTAAATGGAGTATGAGCAGTCGGCAATCGCTCTTATGAGTCGTCCGGGCTCAATCCTTTCTTTGAGCATGAGGCAGCCTGCAAAAACGAAATATGCATATACAAAATTGATTAGGTAAGAGTTTTCCACGGGTGCAAATGATTTGTGTATCAAGTGTATGCCATAGAAGACTGCCGCATATGAGGCGGCTAAATAGGCAGCAAATAGCTGGGGGCTAAATAATTTGCTGTATAGAAAATAAGTGATCTGGCCGATGATTAGGTAGGGAATATATGCTGCGCTTGCCGAAAAGAGGAAGAAAGAGTGGCCATAGTCTTTGCTAAGAATATATATGGCGCATATTGCGATTAGTTGAATTGCTACGGCAAAGGCGGGCTTTTTCTTGAGCAGAGGCAGAAGCATGAAGGTGAAGAGGTAAAAGATAATTTCAACCGCCAGGGTCCAGGCGACGCCAAGAATTAGCGTCTGTGGATACTGCCAATAGTTGGTCAGCGTAAAGGCGCTTAGGATCTCTCTCGTGCTATAGGTTTTGTCTGAAGTTACGATGGCTGCTGCACAGGCAAGCAGGATTGCGATAATAAGTGGCGGATATATACGGAATATTCTTTTTATAAGGAACTCTGCTTGGCTTTCCCTTAGGGCAACATGGGTGATGATAAAGCCAGAGATTATGAAGAAAATGGCGACGCCTATCCAGCCGAAATCTTGGATGATCCCTAGTGGTGTAGTGATAAATTCTTGAATAGCTGGTGCGGGAAATGCGGCCATGTTGAAATGGCGCATGGGGATGTCGCAGAAAAGATGATCATATACAACCATGAGTGCTGCTACTGCGCGTAGCAGGGTTATATTGGTGAAGTTTTCTGGAGTGATACTCATGGTCGAGTGGATTGTATTGGGCATTGCTCAGATGCTCTGTCGATAGAAATTTATATGAGCCCACTCTAGTAGCTGAAAATCTAAGCTATTCATCTCTTCCAGCATGCTTCGGGTGCTTTGGCTGATTTGCTCAGGATGGGTTGAGCTATTGACTATCTGGACTGTTGCGGGACGAAATAATCCAAATTTGAAACAAAGCATGTCTATGGAAGCATCAAGCTTTGAGTTGAGTGCAAAGAAGTCGATGCTTTGAAGTGTTTTTATAGCTCTTTGCAAATGTCCGCTGTTTAGTCTTGTTTCTTGTTCGTGGGCGCCGCTGAGTAATCTTGTTTGGTGGTTGCTGAACGGGCCGCTAATAGTGAGGTCATCGAGAGATATCAATTCTTCAAGACTAAGTTTTTGTGCTGCACGTATCCTGGCTATGCCCTTGGCGATCCATTGGCCGTGATTTGGATCTTGGCTGCGCCAAAACGAATAGGTGGATATACAGCGTTCCACGGGATGTCGCAAGGATGTAATTTTTTTGAAGTTTCCCGCGTTTGCGGTCTGATTGATGTTCAGGTGACCGTGAATGAAATCAAAGCATTCCAGCTCTGCTGGTTTGTAGCTTGTAAGATCGGCCGGATTCTTGACATGCAGGATTTTTTGGGCATTAACGGCGTTTTCAATTACGCTGCGAAATGCCACGCCCCCGGTTTTGGGGATATGCAGGTAGAGTAATCTTTGCATTGCTTAACGGATTACAATCGCAGAAAAGGCAATTCCAAGAAGCCTGTTGTCAAGTTCGGCTGGCTTGCATGGGGGAATGGATGATATTTCTATGTGTGTGTGTGTGGCGTTGGCTATGGCATGTTCTGGTATGTCGTATGTTATTACATTTTTATTCCGCGAAGGCTTACTAAGCTTTTCGCCATTGTAAGTCACGCTCATTGAGTCGATATGTTCAGGTGTAATTGCATGGAAGATGGTGAGTGATATGGTTTTCTCTTTAGGGGTTATCTTCCCAAAATAAATATTTGCAGCGGCAGATGGGCCGGTGAAGCGCCATTGTACTTCTGCGTTTTCTTCGCGTGTGTGCCAGCCGTCACCAGCCAAGGGTTGGTCGAATGTATAGCAAAGCGTACTTTGTTCAGGTAGTAGCTCGAGATTTTTTATAAAGCGCTCGCGAAGCATTTCTCGGAAAGCGTTTTCGTAAGAAGAGAGCATTTTCTGTCTCGCGTATTCATAAATCATGTATTCGTATTTGTTTCTTCTTAAAAACTCGACCTTCGTCTCTTGTGCTATATCGTAATTGCTTCGAGGTGTTGAGTTTCTAATGACAGAGTTCTGAGGGGGGCTATTGGTCTTGAAGGCGAGGAGTTGGAGGCTTTTCTCCATTTCTTCCACTATTCCAATATAGTAGAAGTTGTCCAGATTTCGGCAGGCCATTTCATATCGTTGCTCAATGCTATAGTTTGCATTGAATATATCGCCGGATAGAAAGAATAACTGATTGTTTTGCACTCTCCCGCGAATGCCCCTCTCTTGGGAAAGAAGGTACTCATCAAGGGATAAAGACTTTATCTTGTTTATGACCCCGGCTTGTTCTGGTGGCAGGGTAGATAGGTCATAGCTGCCTTTTTTAACGAAAAAAAATTCGGATATCGATCTTTCGAGGGGGTCTCGTAAGAAAGTGAATACTTTATTTTCTCTCTGCGGGAGACTCTCGATGAGTGAGATGTCGAAATGGCCGTGAATGAGTTTGATAGTGCTTTGCGCTTCGGTGCTCGGCGTAAATCTACTCGGGTCTTCTACGTGAAAAACTTCATTCTTGTTATATTTGGCGGCAAGAATTTCTCTGACTGCTACGCCTGCTGTTTTTGGTATATGAAGAAAGATCCACATTGATCATCAGCCTATTAGTGAGCCATTAGGGCGTGGATTTTGGTGAGGCGGGCTTTCTGCAGTATAGAAACCCTTGATATGGAGTTTGAGTTGGTTATCTGTTGCGCAGCCAGGGAGCCAATAGTTTTGGCTCGGTCTTCTTGCTTATAGATCTCATACATTTTGGTTGCAGCGTCTTGCGGATCTGGCTCTGCCCAGAATTGCCCTTTCTTGTAAGGCCCAATGTCTTCCTGCAAGGTAACCAATTCGTAGCTGACCGGCAGGGAGTTCTCTTCATTCATGAAGTCCACATTGCCCGACCAGTGGGTGGCGATCACCGGCTTGCCCAGATACATGGCCTCGGCAATCGGCAGGCCGAAGCCTTCCGCCCGGTGCAGGCTGACATAGCAGTCGCAGGCATTGAGCAGGTTGTTGAGGGTGTTGCGGTCCAGGTACTCATGGATCAGCTGAATTCGCGGGTCCTCGTCCATGGCGGCAAAGATGGCCTCGGACAGCGCCGGCTGGTGGTCGAGGTTGGACAACTTGATCACCAACTTTACCTTGGCCTGCGGTTTGTCTCCAAAGGCCAGACGGAAGGCCTCTATCACGCCCATGGGGTTCTTGCGCTCGGGAATGCTGAGCACATCCGACATGTGCAGGAAGATGAAGCTGTCTTCGGGCATGTGCAGGTCGGCCCGGCTCAGGGGCTTGTCGATCTTCACTTCGATGGCCGGCGGGATGATATGCACCGGTTTGTCAGTGTGCCTGGCGATGGCCTGGCGGTTGTATTCGGTGGAAACCCAGACCTCATCGACCTGCTCGTAGGCAAAATGCAGGAAGTCGGGGAACTCGGGCATTTCCCAGTACCAATAGCCAATGGTATAGCGGCCTTCGAACATGTCCTTGCCCAGGTAGTCGCGGGCGACCTTCGACTGGTCGGCATTCACATGCATCAGGTTGATGGGGTAGTAGGCTGCATTGGTATGCCCGTCTATCTGCTCGCCCATGCGGGAGATGTTGCCCAGTCGGTAGTCGATCAGGCTGAAGGGCAGGTCGGAGCAGCGCAGGGCGCGCAGCGAGGCGCGTGCGGCCTCGCCCACGCCGCTTTCCGCATGGAGGTAACCGATCAGGTTGATGCCGAGGGTGTCGGTGCTGGGCAGGTCCTTTCCGAGAGCTGTGGGCTGCTCGGCGGATGGGGTCGGCAGAAGGCGTGGATAGGCCTTGCGCAGCGCCCAGCCCGCATATGGCGCCAGGGCAATGCGCAGGTTGAGCGGAATGCGCCGCCGTTGCTGCCAGGCAAAGCGGAACAGTTGGCTACCGAGGCGCTCAACCGGCGTTGCGGCTTGCAGGCTGACCTGGTTGCGTACCCTTTCGAGCTCGTTGCGGATGGGGCTCAGGTAAATCTCGTTGAAGCCTGCTTCGCGTTCCGCGGCTTCCATCAGCCAATCACCGAAGCGGATGCTGTCGATGCTCTCAACCGCAGGGAAGGCCGTGCGTAGGTCCGCCCGGGACTCCCACAGGGCCAGCGCCAGTGCGGTCAGGGCTATTCCCTCGCGCGGTGAAGTCACAGGGCGGTTCAGCTCGGCATGGATGAGCGGGCACTGGGCCTCGTCGAAGAAATCGATGCGCTCCAGGCGTTCGCTGGTGCGGATCAGGCGGCGGGCGGCATCGGGGACGTGGGTGCCGTCTGCAAACTTGCTGAATGCATAGGGGAGGCCGCTAAAGCGCTCGATGCCATTGCGTAGCAGGGCCTGTTCGTAAAGTGTGCAGAGGTCGCGCAGCGCAGAGCCGGTGGGGCCCTTGCTGAAGCGGTTCTGGTGTTTGCTGAGCGTGCTGGCCTCGATCGAAAAGCCCGAGAAGTGGAAGAATGTCAGGGGCCGGCCATCGACGCTGAACTCGCCTGGGCGTGCCTGCTGAAGGTCGCGGTGGTTGAGATTCCAGTAGGCGATGTTCCAGCTGGGATCGCGGTTGATGAATACGCCCGAGAACATGGACGGGACGAGATCCATCCACTTCTGGTCGACGAACAGGTTGCGCGGGAGGTCGACCACGCACTCCTTGTACAGCTTGCCTTGCCACCACTTGACCAGCTTGCGGGTTTCGTCGCAGGTGCGCAGGCCTATGTAGCCCAGGTTGTAGGAGCCGGCCTGAAGAATCTGCAGTTCGCTCGGCGTCTTGCCGTCGTCGAGCAGGTCGGTGAGGTGTGGCGTCAGGAGCACATTATGCTGGTCGAGCAGACCGAGCATTTCATCCAGGGGGCGGAAAACGCGGATATCCGGGTCGAAGTAGATGACCTTGCGGTAGCCCCGCTCCATCAGCATCTCGATGATGTATGGCTTGATGGCGGTATTCAGCTCGAGGATGGAGTACTGATAAATGAAGGTGCCGAGGGCAGGCACTTGCAGGCTGTCTATCGCGATGATGTCGTCAGCTGCCGGGCATTCCGTTGAGGGTGTCTTGAGATCGCAGAGGCCCAGCACCAGATCCGCCTCGGGGCAGTGCTCCCTGAGGCTTTCAAACAGCGTATTAGCGTAGTGAAGATAGTTGTTCGAGACGATCGTGAAAATGCAAGTGTCTCTGGGGGCCTGCTGATGCATTGGCTTATTACTCATTCCAAGTTGCTATAGCGTTCGACGCAGCTGTTCTCACTGCTGGCGATTCGTGCGGTTGGTCTGTTCATGGGCTGCTAACAGGGTGTCGTATTCCCTGCGCAAATGGTTGTATGCATTTGCTGCGTCTTGGAGGGCGGCGTCCTTGTCCGCGACTAGCTGTGCGTATGCGTTCAACTGCTTGCTGGGCCTGGGCCTTCTCGGTCAGGTGGCGGTTGGCTTCGATGGCCAGGTGTTCGCGGTAGCCGACGAAGGTGTCGAATACGTTGGGTGGAGCGCAGAATTCCGGCGTGTCCAGAGAGTCGCCTTTACGGACATAAAAACGATTGAGCCCATCTCGATAGCACAGGCTGTAGTGCTGGACGAGTAAGTGCTCCCAGGCACCATGGCTGGGCATTTGCGACTGGGGCTGCACTGCCTCGATAAGAATGAGGCGTGGCGTTATGAGTCCGAAATCGGCAGATGCGAGAATTTCCTCCTCAAATCCTTCGACATCGATCTTGAGAAAGTCGACCCGCCGCTGCTGTACATACTGACGCCAGAGGTCGTTGAGGGGTAGTAGGTTTACTTCTAGCTCCCTCTCAACCCGCCCATTTTGCTGATAGCGTTCGGCCAGGCGGTAGTCGAGCGTCGAAGTGCCACGGTCAGCCGTGATGAAAAGAGTCTTGCGCCCTGCGGTTCTGCCAATGCATATGTTCAGGTTGGTATCGCGCGGTCGGGCGCGCTCAAACTCTGCGAACAACTCAGGCTGCGGCTCGATATTAATGCCGCTCCAGCCTCGTAGGTAAAAATGCTGGGTTACCGAGTCATGAATGGGGTGGCAGGCACCGATGTCAACGTAGAAGCCCTGCTCGACATCGTGGAACAAGCGCTCAAGGATGACGTCCTCGAAGTTCTGCGCATAACTGATCATTGGTGGACACTTTGCTGGCGAGTCGATGCTCATGACGCCTCCTTTATGAGGCCGTTCTCAAAAGTCAGGATGCTATCAGCCCAGTTTTTCAGTTTCACAGGGGAGTGTGAAACCAGGACAAGAGCGCAGCCATTGTCCACTGTCTCCATTACGGCCTTTTCGCATTTGCGTTGGAAGTCCTGATCCCCTACCGAGAGCACTTCGTCTATCAGCAGTAAGTCGACGTCCATGGCAAGTGCAACTGCGAAGCCGAGGCGAGCGCGCATACCCGAGGAGTAGGTGCCAAGTGGGTCGCTCATCTGCTCGCCCAGCTCGCAGAAGTCGTGAATGCGCGGAAGGCGGCTGCGAGCCTCTTTAGCTGACATGCCCATCAGCATGCCGCTCAGCAATGCGTTATCCCAGCCGTCCAGCCTTGGATCGAACCCGGCCTGGAGAGACAGCATCAGAACTCGCGCACCATGGTTGATGACTCTGCCTTGATCGGGCGTGTATATCCCGGCCATCAAGCGAAGCAATGTCGACTTGCCAGCGCCATTGTGCCCCATGATGCCGAGTCGTTGACCGGCATGTATCTTGAGGCTTACGCCATTGATCACCTTGTGCTCGGCAGATCGAAAGATCGAGCGGCGCAGTCGATAGCTGAGATGCGCATTTTCGAGAGTAAGTAGTAGCTGAGCGCTCATTTTATTCCTGGATGATTCGGGCGTAGCGCTGGTTGAAGTGAGACAGCAGTCGCAGCGCCAGAAATGTCGTCAAGCTCAGTATGGCCAGCAGGCCGCCGAGCCACTGCCAGTCGGGTTGGGCGCCCCGGATGAGGATGGCTCTATAACTTTCAAGCAAAACATATGCAGGATTGAGATTCAGAATCCACTGGAGGTCGCCCGGTATCAGCTCTCTGGTAAAGAACACGCCGGATAGGAACATGCCAAGTTGTAAGCATGCGGGGACGATTACCCGTAGGTCGGGAATGAAAGGCATTAGGGCCGCGACCAGGCAAGCCAGCGTGATGATCAGTAGTAGTTGTATGAGGAAAATGATCGGGTAGAAAACGAGCATTTTCTCTGGGCTGTAGCCCATGGCCCACAGTATGGCGAGCAAAATGACGACGACAACCGCCTGTTTGATGGCATCTCTGAAGATTTCAGCCAGCGGGAAAATGGCTACATGCAGAGGTAGCTGCAGGATCAGTCCTCGCCCTACAAGTATTGAGGCGCTGGCGTTCATTATCGACTTGGCCATCCAGAGCCAGTGAACGATGCCCACCAGCAAATAGGCGACGTAGTCGTCTCCGCCGTGCCGTAGCAGCACACCAAAGGCCAGGTAGTAGACGATTAGGTGCATGGCTGGCTCGATCAGCCACCACAGGTAGCCGAGGCGAGTGCCGCGTGATTCGGATTTGAGGCCCATCAGGGCACGGTGCCATGCAAGGCTGATATCGTTGGCGATGAGTGGGCGCCGCAGTCTTTGTGACTCGGGATGTGTTGTCATGCGGAGATTCGCTCAGCTGCGGCCGTAGTGATCTTCGAAGCGGACGATGTCGTCCTCTCCGAGGTAATCCCCGCTCTGAACCTCAATCAATATGAGGTCGATTAGGCCTGGGTTTGCCAGTCGGTGTTTATGTCCGGCGGGAATGAAGGTCGACTCGTTGCTGTTCAGGGTCAGCTCGCTGTCGCCATTGACGACCAGCGCCACGCCGCTGACCACAATCCAGTGCTCGCTGCGATGATGATGCATCTGCAGGGAGAGCGAGGCGCCGGGCTTGACGACGATGCGCTTGATCTTGAAGCGCTCGCCTTCCTCAAGCGTTGTGTAGGTTCCCCACGGACGGTGCACGGTGCGGTGCGTCAGATAGGCTTCATGTCCGCTCTGCTTGAGCTGCCCCGCGATATGTTTGACATCCTGGGCATGCGCCTTGTGTGTGATCAGCAGTGCGTCCGGGGTATCGACCACGATGAGGTCCTGCACGCCGACAAGGGCAGTCAGTCGCTCCGGACTGTGTACGAAGTTGTTGGACGCAGCATGCTGGACCGTCTCTCCGGTGAAGCGATTGCCCTGCGCATCAGCTGCGACCAGCTCGCTCATGGCGGACCAGGAGCCGATATCGCTCCAGCCGATAGTGCAGGGAACAGTGGCGACCTTGTCGGAGCGCTCCATCAGGGCATAGTCGATGGAAATGTCCGGCACCTTGCCGAAGCTGCCGGCATCGAGGCGCAGTCGCTGGTCGTTGTCCGAGTAGGTCGAGGCGGCGAGCGTGGCTTCCACGGCGTCGAGTACTTCCGGGGCGTGAACCCGCATCTCGCTGACCAGCGTCCCGGCCTGGAAGCAGAACATGCCCGAGTTCCAGTAGAAATTGCCGGCCGCACAATAGCGCTGGGCGGTTGTCAGGTCCGGCTTTTCCACGAAGCGCTTGACGCGCATGCCTTGCACGAGGCCGCCGCTGGTGTCGGCTTCGATATAGCCAAAGCCCGTCTCGGCATGAGTCGGCTCGATGCCGAAGGTCACCAGGTAGCCTTCCTGAGCCAATTGCGCGGCCTGTCGGGCGGCACTGGCGAAGGCTTCTTCGTCCTGGATCAGGTGGTCGGCAGGAAGCACCAGCATGGTCGCCTCGGGGCCGTGGCGGCGCAGCAGATAGAGGGCCGCGCTGGCTATGGCGGCTGCCGTGTTGCGGCCGGTCGGCTCAAGGATGTAGTTGAGCTCGCTCTCTGGCGAGCGCTTGACTTCCTGATAGATGTCTTCGGTGTTGAAGAACAGCTCCTGATTGGTGACGGTCAGGATGTCTTTCACGCCTTCGAGATGAATCGCCCTGAGCAGGGTTTTCTGGAGCAGGCACTGGCCGTCAGGCAGCGGCAGGAACGGTTTGGGGTGCTTCTCGCGAGAGGCGGGCCACAGGCGGCTACCTGCTCCGCCGCAGATAATCACGGGGTACAACATCTATTATCGTCCTTAAAGGCTCGCCTATCAGGCTGATCACTGGCGCCGAATTATCGCTTGGAAATGGCGTAGCCGGTCGATCACTGCGACGGAGGGCATTCCTGAATGCGCGTGGCGCAAATCTGTGTGATAAACCGCATAATTTAACCGTATTTCTGGCCGCCTGGCCAGAACCGCCGGGCATATGCAAAAAGCCCACCATGGGGTGGGCTTTTCATTTCATGTACATGGTGCCGGCACCAGGAATCGAACCCGGGACCTACTGATTACAAGTCAGTTGCTCTACCAGCTGAGCTATACCGGCGTAGGGGGCGCCATTATAGCCATTGGTGTGGCGGAGTAAACCGTCGCGCGCGAGCTGGGATGGGGCTTGGCTATGAGAGCAGAGGTGTTTATGCACAATGAGAATGCGGCATCGGCGGGTGTGCCTGTTTTTTGTGCGGCAGCTCGCGTATTTGGCTAAGCAGCTGTTTCAAAAGAACTTTTTTCTCAGATCAAAAAACCAGCAGGTCGCCGCAGGCCTGCTGCGGCGCGCCTTGCGCAGATTTCTACAGAATCCGTGCACAGAGTTATCCACAGCTTCTGTGGATGGCTTTCAGGCGCGCTCGGCCAGCAGCAACAGGTTGCGCGGGGTCAGCTGGTGGGCGCAGAAGGTGCCCAGCCTCACCTGGTAGCCCCGCTCTTCCAGGTAGAGGGCGCGGTCGAGCAGCAGCCACAGCTCCAGCGGGCGGCGGAACAGGCCGCGTACCAGCTCCAGGTTGCGCACCTCGGCCAGGCGGCGCCAGCCGGCCGCCTCCAGGGCGGGCCAGTCGATGCTGCCGTGCAATGCCAGGCCCTTGAGCATGGCCAGGTCATGGCAGTAGCTGGCGAAGTCCTTGTCCAGCCAGGCGACCGGCAGCGATGGCGTCGGCAGGTAGTCATCCACGCCGCGCTGCTGGCGCTGCAGCAGGTCGAAGGCCAGGCGCCGGGCCATCGACAGGTCACGCTGGCGGCGCAGACGCTGGCCGGCGGTGACGGTCTCGGCCAGCGGCAGGCGCAGGTCGTCCTGCGACAGGCGCAGGGCCGAGGCCCGTGCCGGGGCGCAGAGCGGCTGATAGTACTCGCTGGCGATGCGGTTGTAGCAGCAGGGCGCCACCGCCAGCTGGGCGCAGCCGGCGGCGCTGGCCAGCTGCAGCAGGCGCACGTGCAGGTCGCCGCAGGCATGCAGGGCCGCCGGCGTATGCGTGGCGTGCAGGCGCGCGCCGGCATCGGCGGCCAGCACGTCCTGCTGCAGGTGCTGGGCCGCGAGCTGCTGGCGTGCGCTGAGGCGCTGGCCGGCTGCCACCAGCTGCGGATCGTATTCAAGGCAGGTCAGCTGCTGGCCGCCCTGGGCCAGCAGGCGGCCGAGGTGGCCCTTGCCGGAGCACCAGTCCAGCCAGTGGCGCGGCGGCTGCCGGAACTGCAGGCGCCCGGCGAAGGCGGTGATCTGCTGCCACTTGCGCCCCGGCACGTCGACGCTCAGGCGTTCGGGCAGTACGCCGAGATCGCGCGCGGGCAGTTCATCGAGCGCCGAGAGCGCGGCGGCGCGCCGCGCCAGCTCGGGGAAGGGCGCGGGGGCGGCCAGGCGCTCGGGATGGTTGTGCTCGGCTTCGGCCTGCTCCAGGCTGCGGCTGCGCAGCCAGGCGGCCAGTGCGGGCTGCTCGGCTTCCCAGGGCAGGGTCGGGCAGGTGAAGGGCTTGGGGCGCCACAGGTGCTGGTGGGCGACGAGGAAGTCGTCCAGGGCCTGGAAGCGTTCGCTCAGAGCGGGGCCGGTAAGGATCATGCGGGCGCAGCGGTGGGGGTGATGGCGGGCATTCTATCCCTCTCCCGGTGCGGGAGAGGGCTCTTCGCGGGTCAGCGGCCCTGACAGGCGTCGACCCGCAGCTTGCGCTCCAGCAGCTTGAAGGCGCGCACCATGACGTAGGCGATCACCAGGTAGAACACCCCGGCGGCGAAGAAGATCTCCACCGGCAGGTAGGTGCGGGCGATGATGGTGCGCGACATGCCGGTCAGCTCCAGCAGGGTGATGGTGCTGGCCAGGGCGCTGGCCTTGAGCATCAGGATCACCTCGTTGCTGTAGGCCGGCAGGCCGATGCGCGCGGCGCGCGGCAGGATGATGTAGAGCATGGCCTGGGCGCGCGACATGCCCAGCGCGCGGGCCGCCTCGATCTCGCCCGGCGGCACGGCCTGGATGGCTCCGCGCAGGATCTCGGCGATATAGGCCGCGGTGTGCATGGTCATGGTGATGATGGCGCACCAGTACGGGTCGCGCAGGTAGGGCCAGAGTGGGCCCTGGCGCACCGCGTCGAACTGCGCCAGGCCGTAGTAGACCAGGAACAGCTGCACCAGCAGCGGGGTGCCACGGAAGAAGAAGATGTAGCCGAACGGCAGGGCGCGCACGTACCAGTGCTTGGAGGCGCGGGCGATACCCATGGGCAGGGCGAGGATCAGCCCGGCGACCACGGCGATGGCCACCAGCTCGATGGTCAGCCAGGCGCCTTCGAGCAGCCTGGGCAGGTACTTGTAGATCACTTCCCAGTTCATCAGGCGCTCCGAACGAAGCCGCGGCTGGCGCGCTTCTCGAGGAAGTGCATGCCGATCATGGCGATGATGGTCAGGCCGAGGTAGATGAAGGCGGCGACCATATAGAAGGTGAAGGGCTCCTTGCTGGCGGTCACGGCGATCTGCGAGCGACGCATGATTTCCTCCAGGCCGATCACCGAGACCAGCGCGGTGTCCTTCATCAGGATCATGAACAGGTTGCCCAGGCCGGGCAGGGCGATGCGCCACATCTGCGGCAGGATCAGGGTCCAGAGGATGCGCGGGCGCGACAGGCCGAGGGCCAGGCCGGCCTCGCGGTGGCCCTTGGGGATGGCCAGGATGGCGCCGCGGAACACCTCGGTGGCGTAGGCGCCGAAGCACAGGCCGAGGGCGATGGTGCCGGCGGCGAAGGGGTTCAGCTCCAGGCTGCCGACGCCGAGGAACTCGCCGAGGCTGGCCAGGCCCTGCACGGTGCCGAAATAGATCAGCAGCACCCAGAGCAGCTCGGGTACGCCGCGGACGATGGTGGAGTAGCTGCCGCCAAGCCATTGCAGCGGCTTGTACGGGGAAGTCTTGGCCAATGCGCCGAGCAGTCCGAGCAGCAGGCCGAGAGCCAGGGCGGACAGGGCCAGCTGGATGGTCACCAGCGTGCCAGCGACAAGGGCGGGGCCGAAGCCGTGAAGGTCTAGGATCATCTGGGATTACTGCGGAGGGACGGCCGCCGCCCGAGGGCGGCGGCGGTCGGTCGCATCAGTAGATGCTGAACGGGAAGTACTTGTCGTTGATCTTCTTGTAGGTGCCGTCTTCGACGATGGCCTGCAGCGCGGCATTCAGCTTCTCGCGCAGCGGATCGCCCTTGCGTACGGCGATGGCGATCTTGTCGTTGTCGAACACCGGGTCGCCCTTGAATTCGAAGTCCTTGCCGGCGTCGCTCTTCAGCCATTCCCAGTTGACGAACTTGTCGGCCAGCACGCCGTCGAGACGGCCGGAGGACAGGTCGAGGTAGGCGTTTTCCTGGGTGTCGTACAGCTTGATCTCGACGGTGTCGGCCAGGTTGTCTTCCAGCCAGGTGCCGGCGATGGTGGCGCGCTGGGCACCGATCACCTTGCCTTTCAGGCTGGCCTTGTCGGTCTTGAAGTCATTGGCCTTGGGCGCGATGAACTGCAGCTTGTTGGTGTAGTAGGGCTCGGTGAAGTCCACCGCCTGCTTGCGCTCTTCGGTGATCGACATGGAGGCGATCAGGAAGTCGAACTTCTTGGCGTTGAGGGCCGGGATGATGCCGTCCCAGTCGGAGGTGACCACTTCGCACTCGGCGCCCATCTTGGCGCACAGGGCCTGGCCGATCTCCACATCGAAGCCGCCGACCTGGCCGCTGGCGTCGATCAGGTTGAAGGGCGGGTAGGCGCCTTCGGTGCCGAGCTTGAGCTTGTCTGCGGCGACTGCCTGGGCGCCGAAGGCCAGGGTGGCGGCGGCGGCCAGCAGGATCTTCTTATAGTTCTGCATGCGTGTTGCTCCGTTCTAGTGATTGCTGGACATGAATTGTTTACAGCGGGCCGACTGGGGGGTGGTGAAGACCTGCTCGGGCGGACCCTGTTCTTCGACCAGACCCTGGTGGAGGAACACCACCTCGCTGGACACCTGACGGGCGAAGTTCATCTCGTGAGTGACCAGCAGCATGGTGCGGCCCTCGTCGGCCAGCGCGCGGATCACGTTAAGCACTTCCTGTACCATTTCCGGGTCAAGCGCCGAAGTCGGCTCGTCGAACAGTATCACCTTGGGCTGCATGGCCAGGGTGCGGGCGATGGCGGCGCGCTGCTGCTGGCCGCCGGACAGCTGGTTGGGGTAGGCGTGGCGCTTGTCGGCGATGCCGACCTTGGCCAGCAGGGCTTCGGCCACCTCGGTGGCTTCGGCGCGGCTCTGGCCGAGCACGCGGCGTGGTGCCTCGATGATGTTGTCGAGCACGCTCATGTGCGGCCACAGGTTGAAATTCTGGAAGACGAAGCCGATCTCGCTGCGCAGGCGGTTGATCTGCTTGTTGTCGGCGGCGACAAGGTCGCCGTTCTTCGCCGCCTTCAGCTTGAGCTCCTCACCGGCGACGAAGATCTGTCCCTGGTGCGGGTTTTCCAGCAGGTTGATGCAGCGCAGGAAGGTGGACTTGCCGGAGCCGGAGGAGCCGAGGATGGAGATCACGTCGCCGTCGCGGGCGGTCAGCGAGATGCCCTTGAGCACTTCAAGGTCGCCGTAGCGTTTGTGCAGGTTGCGGATTTCCAGCGCGGGCGTTGCCTCGGCCATGGGGGGTCCTCTTGATTTGCGGATGCGCTCCGGCTGCTGGCCGCCTTCCTAGCGTGCGGCTGAACCTAGCATAGCGTTCGCGGCAGCGCCAAGCCGCCTTGCGCCGCGGGCGGCGCAGGCCGTGACCGGGTGTCGCATCGTGACAGTTGTGTGTCGCGCCCAAACAAAAATGCCGGGGCAATTCCTGGCGTCGCCGGCGACGGCCCGGAGGAGCTGCGCCAGGGCGAGGGAGAGCGGTGGGGCGCCGACCGTGCCTGGGCCCGACCGAAGGGCGCGCAGTGTACTGGAGCGCCCGGTTCGGGTGAAGGGGCGGCAGGCCTGGCCGCGGGGCGCTAGTCTGCAGGAGGTGGCGCCGCTCGGCGCCTCGATCGAGGAATGTCCATGGCGCAACCGCCGTCCCGAACCTTCCGCCGCAGCCTGTGGCTGGTCGCCGCGCTGGTGCTGGCGTTGCTGCCAGCGCTGCAGCAGTGGACGCCGGTACAGCGCTGGAGCAACGCCCTCGGCGACTGGCTGATCCGCCAGCGCGCCGCCCAGCAGGTGCCGGATCCGCGCATCGTGGTGGTCGATGTCGACGATCTCAGCCTGCAGGCCCTGGCCGGCGAGGCGGGCAAGTGGCCCTGGCCGCGCGCGCTGCACGCCGAGCTGCTGGAGCACCTGCTGGCGCAGCAGGCCGAGGCGGTGGTGTTCGACCTGCTGTTCAGCGAGGCCGACCGCTTCCATCCCGACGCCGATGCCTACTTCGGCGAGGTGCTGGCCGGCAGCGACAGGGTCTACCTGGCCGCCCTGGAGCAGCAGGCCACGGAGCCGGCCAAGGCGCCGCTGCTGGCCGACTATCCGCCGAGCAGCGGCCTGCTGGCCGGCAGCGACCCCCGCCAGCGTGGCGTGCTGCTGCTGCCCTGGGCCGTGGCGCCGCAGCACTGGAAGACCGGCACCATCAACTTCAGCCAGGACACGGACGGCGTCGGCCGGCGCTACGACATCCATCGCCGCATCGGCGACTGGCGCATGCCCTCGCTGCCAGCGCGGGTGGCACAGGATCGCGGCGTGGTGCTGCCGGCCGCCGACAGTTTTCTCCTCGACTGGCGCAGCGCCGCGCGGGTGCCCTATCCGCGCGTGCCTTTCGCCGTGGCCCTGGCGCAGGCGCGCGGCGAAGCCGGCGCGCTCCCGGCCGACTACTTCGCCGGCAAGATAGTGGTGGTGGGCACCACCGCGGCCGGGCTCTACGACCTGCGCCGCACGCCGCTGGACGACCTCTACCCGGCGGTGTTCATCCTTGCCACGGCCATCGACAACCTGCTCAATGGCGCGCGGTTGCGTGCCGTGCCCGATGCGGCGGCCGTGCTGCTGGGCCTGCTGCTGTTGCTCGGCCTGCAGCTGTGCCTGCTGCGCGAGCGCCTGCTGGCGGCCGCCCTGCTCAGCCTGGGCGCCAGCCTGGCCCTGCTGCTGGGCGCCTGGCTGGCGGCGCTGCAGGGCGTGCTGATCGCCGTGCTGCCCAGCCTGCTCAGCCTGTGGTTGCTGCTGGCCCTGGCCCTGGCCCTGTTCTACCGGCGCCGGCGCCAGCAGCTGTCGCAGACCATTGACCTGTTCAGCCGGTTTCTCGACCCCCAGGTGGTGGCCCAGCTGGTGGCCAACGAGGACCCGCAGGCCCTGCTGGCCAGCCGCGAATGCCGGCTGACCGTGCTGTTCTCCGATATCCGCAACTTCACCACCCTCTCCGAGCAGCATGGCGCGGCGCAGATCATGCGCATCCTGGACAACTACTTCGCCGGCCAGGTGGACGTGCTGTTCAAACACCGGGCGACCCTCGACAAGTTCATCGGCGACGCCATCATGGCCTTCTGGGGCGCGCCGCAGGACAACCCCAACCAGGCGGTGGACGCGGTCAACGCGGCGCTGGAGATGCTCGACAACGTCGAGCGCTACCGCCGCGATTTCGACCATCCGGACTTCGATATCGGCATCGGCCTGCACACCGGACCGGCGGTGGTGGGCATGGTCGGGGCCAGCAAGCGCTACGACTACACTGCAATAGGCGACACGGTGAATCTGGCCAGCCGCATCGAGGGGCTGACCAAGGGGCGCGCCCGCCTGCTGGTGTCCGCCGCGACCCGCGAGGCCTGCGGCGATGCCTTCGATTTCGTGGCGCACGGCGATTTCCAGGTCAAGGGCCGTGTCGAGCCGGTGACCCTGTTCGAGCCCAGGAGAAAACCATCATGAGCAAGTCGTTTGTCGTCGTTCTGTGGTTGCTGGCCTGGCTGGCCGGCGCGCCGGCCTTTGCCGAGGTGCGTGGCGCGGTCACCATCGAGACCACCGCCCTGCGTGACTCGCCGGGCAATGCCGCGGCGGTGGTGCAGCAGCTGCCGGCGCAGAGTCGGCTGAGCATTCTCCAGCGCCAGGGCGGCTGGTACCGGGTGCAGACCGACGCCGGCCAGCAGGGCTGGGTGGCGCTGCTGGCGGTGCGCTTCGACAAGGCCGCCGGGGCCAAGGGCGGCAGCATCGGTGCGCTGCTGCAGGGCAGCACCGCGGTGGAGCCGGCCAGCGGCGTGGCCACCGGCGTGCGCGGCATCAGCGACGACCAGCTGGAGGGTGGTGGCGGCGCCGGCGGCGTGGCCCTGCAGCGGCTCGATCGCTATGCCGCCTCCCCGGGCAATGCCCGGGCCTTCGCCCAACAGGGTGGCCTGCGCAGCCAGACCATCGCCTACCCTCGCTGATGTGGAGCCGAGCCATGAACACTAATCTCTGTCGTGCCCTGCTGCTCTCCCTGTGCGCCAGCCTGGCCGCCTGCCAGGCGATGGATGGCCTGCAGATCCAGGGCGTCGACCTGTCGAACCTGGCCGATGTCGGGCGCAACCTCGGCGACATGGGCGAGAAGAGCCAGGACGAGGAACTGCTGATAGGCGCCAACACCGCCGGGCTGCTGCTGCAGCAGGCGCCGCTGCTCGAGGCGCCGGCACTGCAGGCCTACGTCAATCAGGTCGGCCGCTGGGTGGCGCTGCACAGTGAGCGCCCGGACCTGCCCTGGCGCTTCGGCGTGCTCGACAGCCGGGTGGTCGGCGCGTATGCGGCGCCCGGCGGCTACGTGTTCATCACCAGCGGTATGCTGGCGCAGATGAACAGCGAGGCCGAGCTGGCCGGGGTGCTGGCCCACGAGGTGGCGCACGTGGTGCAGCGCCACCACCTGGAGGCGATCCAGCAGAAGGCCGGCGCCGGGGTGCTGGCCAATCTGTCGCGCTTCGCCTTGCAGGCCAGCCGGGCCAGCTCGGGCGACTACAGTGGCGGCGACCCGGTGGCCAGCGCGAAGTTCGACCAGCTGGTGACCAACCTCTATACCCGTGGCCTGGACCGCGGCGACGAGTACGAGGCCGACCGCATGGGGGCGGTGATCGCCGCCCGCGCCGGCTACGACCCCTATGGCCTGGCCACGGTGCTGCAGGGCATCGGCACCATGAAACAGGACGACGCCACGCTGGTGACCTTCCTCAAGGTGCACCCGAACATCGGCGACCGTCTGGCCCGCCTGCAGCCGACCTACCAGTACCTGGAGCGGAGTGCGGCCGGCGGCAGCCAGCAGACCTTGGAGCAGCGCTACCTCAAGGCCCTGTCGGTCAGGTAGGCCCCTGCGCCGAGGCTCGGCGCCGACCCGGTCGTGGCCCGGTTGCACGCCGGGAAGCAGGCTGCTCCATGCCCGGATTGCATCCAGGCTACAGGCGGCCTATGGAATCTGCTGCGGGGTGGCCACCGGCCCGCAGGTGGGCGAGGAGGGCAAGCGTTCAGGCGAGCGGCATTGCGCTCAGTGCTGGTGCTTTTCCCCGGGCTCGAAGTCGCAGACGTGCCGGGCATAGGCCGGAGCGTGGTCGGCGGCGGGTGCGGGCGAGGCCAGGGCCGGGTTCGAGGCCGGGTTCAGGTAGCAGCGCGAGTCGATGAACACCTTGACCAGGTCGCCGTCGAGCAGGCCGGTCTTGACCTCCGCCTGGAGGATGTCCAGCGCATGCTCGTGCGGTACCGCCGGCTTGTAGGGGCGGTCCGCGGCGGTCAGGGCGTCGAAGATGTCGCAGATGGTCATGATCCGCGAGGGGTAGGGGATCTGCTCGCCCAGCAGGCCGTGAGGGTAGCCGCTGCCGTCGAGCTTCTCGTGGTGCGCCGCGGCGATCTCGGGGATGCGCTGCAGGGCCGGGGTCCAGGGGATCAGCCTGAGGAAGTCGCGGGTATGCACCACGTGGCGCTCGATCTCGGCGCGCTCCTCCTGGGTCAGGCTGCCGCGGCGGATGGCCAGGGCGGCGAACTCGCTCTCCGAGAGCAGGCCGATCAGGCCCTCGTCGTGGTTCTTCACCACATGGCCCTGGATCTCCTGCAGGTGGTGGAAGTCGCCTTCGGTCAGCACGCTCGGCTCGTTGGCCTTGAGGATGTCGCGCAGGTACTGGTCCAGGCGCTCGCATTCCACGGCCAGCTCGGTTTCCCACTGCAGGCGCAGCTGCTCGTCCAGCGTGCCGTACTGCCGGTAGGCGTTGAGCATGCGGCGCAGGGTTTGGCTCTGCAGGTTCTCCTTGGCCAGGGCCACGCGGTAGCGCAGGTTCTCCAGCACCGGGTCGGCCAGCTTCTTGGCCTTGGTCAGCACATGCTCGCGCACCCCGACCTTGCCGAAGTCGTGCAGCAGCGCGGCATAGCGCAGCTCGCGCAGGCCCTCGTCGTTCAGCGCCTGCTGGCGCAGGTGGTGCATCGGCGCCAGGGGCAGCTGGCGGGCCAGGGCGATGCACAGGTCGGCGACGCGGAAGGAGTGGCCGGCCGAGGTGGGGTCGCGCTGTTCGATGGCGAACACAGAGGCCTGCACGAAGCCGTCGAACAGCTGACTGATGTCGTCCAGCAGCTGGCGGTTCTCGATGGCCACCGCCGCCTGGCTGGCCAGGGCGCGCAGCGAGGCGGCCATCACTTCGTCGAAGGGGATGGCCCGGCCGTCGTCGTCCTGGCAGTTGATGAACTCCAGCACGCCGACCACCTCGTGGCGGTGGTTGAGCATGGGAATGGCCAGCAGCGACATGGTGCGGTAGCCGACCTGCATGTCGAACGAGCGATTGAAGCGATAGGGCGCGTCGGCCGGGATGGCGTAGGCGTCGGCGATGTTCAGCTCGGTGCTGGTCAGCGCCACGTAGCCGGCGATCGAGGCCTTGGTCAGCGGCATGCGCTGTTCCTGGAAGCGGGTCGGCAGCGAGCTGTTCTGCGTCAGCTTGAACAGCAGCTGTGGCTGCTCGCCCTTCTTGTCCACCAGGAACAGCGAGGCGGCATCGCTGTTGGACAGGCGCCGGCCCTCGGTGAGGATCTTGCTCAGCAGGCGCTCCAGGTCCTTCTCGGCGGACAGCGCCAGGCCGACGTCGACCAGCTTCTGCAGGTCGCCGTCCTTGTCCTGCAGGGCGGCGGCCAGCTGTTCGGTCTTCTGCCTCAGGCGAAACTGCTCGGCGGCGAAGCCGAGCAGGGCCAGCAGCTCGGCATCGCTGGCGGCAGCGGGCAGCGGCAGCACGCCGGGCCGGGCGTCGAAGGCCACCAGGCTGGCGCCGCAGGCCTGCCATTCGGGGAGCGGGGTCGCATCGAGCAGGCTGCCATCGAGCAGCAGCACTTCCAGGCTGCCGGGCTGCACTGCGCCGGCCTGGGTCACGCAGCGCAGCTGCACGCCGGCGTGGCAGAGGCGGGCGTACAGCCCGGAGTCGGCGAAGAGTGGGCTGTGCCCCACCGTGAAGCTGGCTGTCATCACTGGTTACCCCGAGGCCGGCGGGATGAGCGCTTGCCTGAGTATTGCACCGGTGCTGGGGGGCTTCCACAAATGCCAGAGCCGGAAAGCAAAAAGCCCGCCTTGAAGGCGGGCTTTTGCGAATCTTGGTGCCCAGGGACGGAATCGAACCGCCGACACGGGGATTTTCAATCCCCTGCTCTACCGACTGAGCTACCTGGGCAACGGGGCGCCATTAAACGGATTTGGCTTTGCAGTGTCAAGCGAGGCAATGAAAAAAATTTCAGTGCAGACGGGCGGTTACGAAGATGCGGGCGTGTCCGGCCCGCGTCCGCATCAGGCGCTCGGTGGCACGTAGCCGTCGGCCTTGGCGTAGTCCTCGCCGGAGAGGAACTTGTCCATCTCGGCCTGGAGGAACTTGCGGTCCTCGGCGTTCATCATGTTCAGCCGGCGCTCGTTGATCAGCATGGTCTGGTGCGCCTGCCATTCGTCCCAGGCCTTCTTCGACACGTTGTCGTAGATGTCCTGACCCTTGGCGCCGGGGTAGGGCGGGCGGTCGAGGCCGGACAGCTCTTCGTTGTACTTGCGGCAGTGGACGGTGCGGCTCATGAGGCTTCTCCTGCATTCAGTTCTTGCGCGGCTCGCTTGAGGAGCTTCTTCACCGGGGCGGCCAGGCCCAGGCGCGGCGGGGTGGCGAGGTTATACCAGAGCCAGTCGCCCTCGGCCACGGCGGCGCCGGCCGGTTCGGCACGCACCAGCCAGGGTTCGATGGCCAGCTGGAAGTGGCTGAAGGTGTGGCTCAGCCCGGCCAGTTCGCGCGGCTCGCCCAGGCGCAGGGCGTGCTGGCTGGCCAGCTGTGCGAGGGCGTCGAGATCGTCCAGCTCCGGCAGGCTCCACAGGCCGCCCCACAGGCCGCTGGAGGGGCGTCGGTAGAGCAGGATTTCGCCCGCCGGGTTGGCCAGCAGCGGCATCAGCGTGCGCTTCTGCGGCAGCGCCTTGCGTGGCTTGGGTTCGGGGAAGTCGCTCTCGCGACCGAGCAGATGCGCGCGGCAGCCGGCGCGCACCGGGCACAGCAGGCAGCTCGGCTTGCTGCGGGTGCACAGGGTGGCGCCAAGGTCCATCATCGCCTGGGTGTAGTGGTTGACTCGCTCGTGCGGGGTCAGCCGTTCGGCCAGCTGCCACAGCTGCTCGGCCACCCTGGGTTCGCCCGGATAACCCTGCTGGGCCTGGTAGCGGGCCAGCACACGCTTGACGTTGCCGTCGAGGATCGGCGCGCGCAGGCCCATGCTCAGGCTGGCGATGGCGCCGGCGGTGGAGCGGCCGATGCCGGGCAGCTCGGCGAGCTGCTCGACCGAGCGCGGGAATTCGCCGCCATGTTGCTCCACCACCTGCTTGGCCGCCTTGTGCAGGTTGCGTGCGCGGGTGTAGTAGCCGAGCCCGGTCCACAGGTGCAGCACTTCGTCCTCGGGGGCTTCGGCCAGCGCCTCGACCGTCGGTAGGGCCTCCATGAAGCGGTCGAAGTAGCCCAGCACGGTGCTCACCTGGGTCTGCTGCAGCATGATCTCCGAGACCCACACCCGGTACGGGGTGATGCCCTGCTGCCAGGGCAGGTCCTTGCGCCCGTGCTGGTCGTACCAGGCCAGCACGGCGCCGTTGAACTGCTCGGGGCTCATCGGTTGAACAGGCCCTTGAGCGCGTCCTTCAGCTCGGGGCTGATCTTGTCGCCGAGCTTCTCCTCGATCTTCTCTTCCAGCTTGTTGCCGGCCAGTTTGGCAGCGACCTTGGTCATGCCGGCCTTGTCCAGGCGGCAGGCCTTGGCGCCCAGCTCCAGCGGGCCGCGGCAGAGCAGCGGCCACTCGATGCCGACATAGCGCTCGTTGACCTGGCAGGCCGGGTCCGGCATGGCGGTCTTGTCGCCTTCGATGAGGATGCCGACGCGGTAGTCCATGCCCAGCACGCGCAGGTCGACATCGCCTTCGCCGTTGACCGTCAGGCCGGGGATGCGCGCCTTGAGATCGGGGTTGCTGGCCACGCCATTGGTGAATTTCAGGCTGCCGCGCAGCTCCTCGAAGGGCGTGTCCTTGCCGCGCGGCTCGCCGGACAGCGCCTTGCGGTTGAGCGTGGCGATGCCCTGGCACAGCTGCTGCTCCAGGTTGGCGTCGACCAGCACGCCGTTGCTCAGGTTGAAGTTGGCCTTGCCGTTCAGGGCGTCGATCCAGGCCTTCTGGCTGTTGCCCTGGGTGCGCAGGTCGGCGTTCAAGTCGAGCTGGCCGCGCAGCGGCGCCTTCTCGCCCTGGGCCTCCAGCAGCTTCTCCACGGGAATGCGCTTGAGCTGCTGGCTGGCGGTCAGCAGCGGGATGGCCGGGCGGGCGTCGAGCTGCGCGCGCATGGCGAACTCGCCGCCGTGCAGGTCGCCGCGCAGTTCCTTGAGGTCGAGCAGGCCGCCCTTGGCGGTCAGGGCCAGGCGCGCGTCTTCGATCGGCAGCTTGTTCAGGGTCAGCTGGCCGAGGCTGAGGCTGGCCTGCAGGTTCAGCTTGCGCAGCTGTTCCAGCGGTAGCGCGGGGGCGCTGCTCCAGGCCTGCTGGGTCGGCGCGCTGGGCAGCGGCGTGGTGCCGCTCTTGCCGGCGGCGGCCACGGCCTGCTTGACCTCGTTCTTGCGCGCCGCGCCGGCATCGGCGTCCTTGTCCTCCGGCGGCAGGTAGCGGTCGAGGTCGAGCTTGTCGCCCTTGAGCTGGGCGCGCAGGGCCTGCCGGGCGAAGTCGCTGACGGCCAGGCTGCCGCTGAAGCTGCTGTCGTCCAGCTTCATGGCCAGGTCGTTGAAGTTGACGCTGGTCGGCGTGCCGGCCAGGCGTGTGGACATCTCGAAGCGGCTCAGGGTGCTGCTGTCGCGCATCGCCGGCAGGGCCACGCCTATGCCTTCGAGGAACTCGCGCAGGTTGAACTGTGCCAGCGACAGGCTGCCTTCCAGCTGGGCGGTCTTGTCCAGGTCGCGCAGTTTGAGCTCGCCGAGGGCGCGCAGCTGGTTGGCGGACAGCTTGATGCCGGTCCACTCGGCCACCTGGGCGGACTGGTCGAGCAGCAGCTGGCCCTGGCTGGCGAAGGTCAGGGTCTTGCCGCCCAGCGGCTCGCCCGAGGCCTCGCCGGCCAGCTTGAGGTCCTGCAACTGGTAGCGCTTGAGCTCCGGCTCGAAGCGCAGCAGGCCCTGCAGCTCGGTCTTGGCGCGCAGCAGCGGCTGGCTGCTGGAGAGGAAGGCCAGCAGCTTGACCGGGATGTCGGCGCCCTCGCGGATCGCGCCGGTGGAGAGTTCGATGCCCTCGGCGCTGTACTGCTGGCCGCGCTGGGCGTCGTGGTAGTCGATGCGCGAGTTGCTGATGCTCAGGCTGTCGATGTCCAGCTTGAGCGGCGGGCTGTCCGGCGCCGGCTCGGCGGTGCCGCTGGCGGCGCTCTGCTCGGCGGCTGGCGGGGTGCCGGTGGCGGCCTCGGTCTTGGCGGGCTGGCCGATGCCTTCCCAGTTGCCGCGGCCCTGCTTGTCGCGCTGCAGGGTCAGCTCGAGGCCGTCGACGCGGATGTCGCTCATCTGCACCTCGCGGCGCAGCAGCGGCAGCACGCGCACCGAGAGGCCGAGCAGGCGCAGATCGGCGAAGGGCTTGTCCGGGGTGTCGGCGCTGGCCAGGGTGGCGTCGGTCAGCTCCAGGCCGAGCCAGGGGAACAGGCTCCAGCCGATGTCGCCCTTGAGCTGCAGTTCGAGGTTGGCCTTGTCGCGGGCCAGCTGCTGGATCTCGTCCTTGTAGTCGTTGGGATCGAACAGGTGGGTGAGGGCGAAGCCGAGGCCGATGACGATCAGCAGCAGGCCGAGCACCAGCAGACCCAGGATTTTGCCGAAGGCTTTCATGGACCAGTCCTTGTGTGGAAGTTCTTCATGTCAGGGGCGGGAGTATAACGCCGGCTCAGAGGCAGGCGGCGACCCGCTCGGCAATGGCCAGGCTGGCGGTCAGCCCCGGCGACTCGATGCCGAACAGGTTGACCAGGCCAGGCAGGCCGTGGTCGGCAGGAGTTTGGATGACGAAGTCGGCGGCCGGTTCCCCGGCACCGGACAGCTTGGGCCGCACCCCGCAGTAGGCCGGTTGCAGGCGCTGCGGATCGAGCCCCGGGAAGTAGCGGGCGATGGCGGCGGCGAAGGATTCGCGCAGGCGTTCGTCGACGCCGTAGTCCAGCGCTTCAACATATTCGACATCGGGGCCGAAACGCAGCTGGCCGCCGAGGTCGAGGGTGGCGTGGATGCCGAGGCCGGCGGTGTTGGCCTCCGGCATCGGATAGATCAGGCGGGCGAAGGGGCTGCGCCCGCCGTAGGCGAAGTAGCGGCCGCGGCACAGGTGCAGCGGTGGCACGCCGCCCAGGCCCTCGGTGTTCGCCGCCAGCCGCTGAGCGAACAGCCCGCCGGCGTTGACCACCCGTTCGGCGCGCAGCCGGAAGGGCTGGCCGGCGCTGACGCCACTGGCCAGCCAGCCGTCGCTGCGGCGCTGCAGCTGCTCGATGCGGGTATGTAGCACCAGCTGGGCGCCGCGCGCTTCGGCCACGCCCAGCAGCGACTGCAGGTAGGCGTGGCTGTCGAGGATGCCGGTGTGTGGCGAGAGCAGGGCGGCCACGCCGCGCACGGCCGGCTCCAGTTCGCCCAGCTGGCGGGCATCCAGCGCCTGCAGCTCGTGTACGCCGCAGGCCTGGGCGTTGGCCTGTAGCGCCTCCAGCCTGGCGATCTCCGCGTGCTCCACCGCCACCAGCAGCTTGCCGATGCGCCGGTGCGCCACGCCGTGTTGCGCGCACCAGGCGTACAGGCGTTCGCGGCCCTCCAGGCACAGCTCGGCCTTGCGCGAGCCGGGCGGGTAGTAGAGGCCGGCGTGGATCACCTCGGAGTTGCGGCTGGAGCAGTGGCTGCCGATCAGGCCCTCGGCCTCGACGATCAGCAGGCTGCGCTGCGGCCGAGTCAGGCGCGCGGCGCAGGCCAGGCCGAGGGCGCCGGCACCGATGATTAGGTCGTCCACCGCGTCCATGAGGGCTCCTTGATACAGGTCAATATCGCCGGATGGCGCTGTTCTAGCGTGAGAGAGCGGCCGGCCTGGCCGCTGCCTGGATGACTCTGGAGGCCCATCATGTCGCTTGCACGCTGGAATCCGTTTCGCGAGTTCGAGGAATTCTTCAATCACTACCCGCGCCTGGGCAAGGGCCTGGGCGGCGCCAGCCAGGAGCTGATGACCGCGGCGGACTGGGCGCCGGCGGTGGACATCAGTGAAACCCCACAGGCCTATCTGATCAAGGCCGAGCTGGCCGGCGTGCGGCGCGAGGACATCCAGGTCAAGGTCGATGGCGGCCAGCTGCGCCTGAGTGGCGAGCGCAAGTTCGAGAAGGAGGAGAAGGACAACAAGCAGCACCGCGTCGAGCGCTTCTACGACAGCTTCTCGCGCAGCTTCAGCCTGCCGGACGACGCTGACGAGGCGCAGATCAAGGCCGAGTACCGCGACGGCGTGCTCGGCCTCACCCTGCCCAAGCGCGAGCCGGCGGCGCCACGGGCGCGCGAGATCACGGTCGACTGACGCCGCTGGCACGGCCCGCGCGCCAGTTTGGCGGAATCCGCCGGGTCGGCGCGTGCCGGCCGCGATAGTCTTGGGGAAAAGCCTGCGGACGAGGTTCGCCCATGAATGTCGCGGTAATGGCCGTGCCGCTGTATATCCTGCTGATCCTGCTGGAGCTCGCCTACGAGCGCTGGAGCGGGCGGCATACCTATCGTCTGGCCGACGCGGTGACCAGCATCGACACCGCCGTGCTGCGCATGCTGCTGGAGGGGCCGCTGCGCCTGCTGCTGGTGATCCCCTATGCCTGGCTGTACGAGCATGCGCGGCTGTGGACGCTCGACCCGGCCTCGCCCTGGACCTGGCTGCTCGGCTTCGTCGCCGTGGACTTCTGTTTCTACTGGGCGCACCGCAGCCTGCACCGCTACAACCTGCTGTGGGGCGCGCACCAGCCGCACCACTCCAGCGAGGACTTCAACCTGTCCACCGCGCTGCGCAAGGGCGCGTTCCAGACTGCCTTCGACTGGCCCTTCTACCTGCCGCTGGCGCTGCTCGGCCTGCCGCTGCCGCTGTTCCTGGTGCTGCTCGGCACCCAGCTGGTCTATCAGTTCTGGATTCACAGCCAGCATGTCGGGCGGCTGGGGATGCTCGAGTGGTTCATGGTCACGCCGAGCAACCACCGCGTGCACCACGGGCAGAACGACCGCTACATCGACCGGAACCACGGCGGCGTGTTCATCGTCTGGGACCGCCTGTTCGGCACCTTCGCCGACGAGACCGAGGCGGTGCGCTATGGCGTGACCACCCCGGTGCGCACTTTCGACCCGCTGCGCCTGCAGTTCTCCTGGTGGCGCCTGCTGTGGGCCGATGCCGTGGCGACCCGCAGCTGGTGGGACAAGCTGCGCCTGTGGTGGATGCCCACCGGCTGGCGCCCGGCGGACGTCGCCGAGCGGCCCTGGCCGAAGATGGGCGCGGAGAAGTTCGACTGTGCCTATCCGGCCGGCCTGCGGGCCTATGCCTTCGTCCAGTTCGTGGCGATCAACGCCCTGACCCTGGTCTACCTCGCCAGCGTCAGGCAGGCCGGCTGGCTGCTGCCCGTGCTGCTCGGGCCGCTCATCCTGCTCGGCTGCATCAGCCTGGGGCGGCTGTTCGAGGGGCGGCGCGGCTTGTGGCGGCTGGAGGCCGCCAGGCTGGCGCTGCTGGCGGCGCTCGCCCTGGTCTGGGGGTTGTGGCTGGCACCGGCGCAGTGGCTGTTCGGTCTGGGGCTGGCCGGGCTGTGCGCGGCCAGCCTGCTGTGGCTGGTCTGGCTGGCGGCGCGGCCGCAGCCGGCGGTGCAAGCATAGTCCGGGGCCGACCGCCGCCGGTAGCCGGCCAGGCCACGGCCCGCCTATAATGGCGGCCTTTTCCCGTGAGTAGCCTGTGGAGCTGGAGATGGCCGAACGTACGGCATCCGTCGAGCGCAACACCCTGGAGACCCAGATCAAGGTCTCGATCAACCTGGATGGCACCGGCAAGGCCAAGTTCGACATTGGCGTGCCCTTCCTCGAGCACATGCTCGACCAGATCGCCCGTCATGGCCTGATCGACCTGGACATCCATTGCAAGGGCGACCTGCACATCGACGACCACCATACCGTGGAAGACGTCGGCATCACCCTCGGCCAGGCCTTCGCCAAGGCCGTCGGCGACAAGAAGGGCATGACCCGCTACGGCCACTCCTACGTCCCGCTGGACGAGGCGCTGTCGCGCGTGGTGATCGACTTCTCCGGTCGCCCGGGGCTGCAGATGCATGTGCCCTTCACCCGCGCGGTGGTCGGCGGCTTCGACGTGGACCTGTTCCAGGAGTTCTTCCAGGGCTTCGTCAACCACGCTCAGGTGTCGCTGCACATCGACAACCTGCGCGGGACCAACACCCACCACCAGATCGAGACGGTGTTCAAGGCCTTCGGCCGCGCCCTGCGCATGGCCGTCGAGCTGGACCCGCGCATGGCCGGGCAGATGCCGTCGACCAAGGGCTGCCTGTAAATGCAGACCGTTGCAGTAATCGACTACGGCATGGGCAACCTGCACTCGGTGGCCAAGGCGCTGGAGCATGTCGGCGCCGGCCGGGTGCTGGTGACCAGTGACGCCGCGGTGATCCGCGAGGCCGACCGCGTGGTGTTCCCCGGTGTCGGCGCGATCCGCGACTGCATGGCCGAGATCAGGCGCCTGGGCTTCGATGCCCTGGTCCGCGAGGTCAGCCAGGACCGCCCCTTCCTCGGCATCTGCGTCGGCATGCAGGCCCTGCTGGAGCGCAGTGAGGAGAACGGCGGGGTCGACTGCATCGGCCTGTTCCCCGGCCAGGTGCGTTTCTTCGGCAAGGATCTGCACGAGGACGGCGAGCACCTGAAGGTGCCACACATGGGCTGGAACGAGGTCGAGCTGGTGGTCGATCACCCGCTCTGGCACGAGATTCCGGACAGGGGCCGCTTCTACTTCGTGCACAGCTACTACATCGAGGCCGGCAACCCGGCCCAGGTGGTCGGCCGTGGCCACTACGGCAAGGACTTCGCCGCGGCGCTGGCCGAAGGCTCGAAGTTCGCCGTGCAGTTCCACCCGGAGAAGAGCCACACCCACGGCCTGCAGCTGCTGCAGAACTTCATCGGCTGGAACGGCCGCTGATGATTGACCCCCACCCCCGGCGGCGGGAGCGGGCGGGGGAGCGGGCATCGCCGCCCGCCATCCCCTCTCCCTAACTCTCTCCCATCAACGGGAGAGGGGATTGATTGAAGTCCGGCACAGGCCGCGAGCCTTGCTTCGAGGAAATTTGGAAATGCTGATTATCCCCGCTATCGATCTGAAGGACGGCGCCTGCGTGCGTCTGCGCCAGGGCCGCATGGAAGACTCCACGGTGTTCTCCGACGACCCGGTGAGCATGGCCGCCAAGTGGGTCGAGGGTGGCTGCCGTCGCCTGCACCTGGTCGACCTCAACGGTGCCTTCGAGGGCCAGCCGGTCAACGGCGAGGTGGTGACCGCCATCGCCAAGCGCTACCCGAACCTGCCGATCCAGATCGGCGGCGGCATCCGCACCCTGGAGACCATCGAGCACTACGTCAAAGCCGGCGTCAGCTACGTGATCATCGGTACCAAGGCCGTCAAGGAACCCGAGTTCGTCAGCGAGGCGTGCAAGGCCTTCCCCGGCAAGGTGATCGTCGGCCTGGATGCCAAGGACGGCTTCGTCGCCACCGACGGCTGGGCCGAGGTGTCGACCGTGCAGGCCACGGATCTCGCCAAACGCTTCGAGGCCGACGGCGTGTCCGCCATCGTTTATACCGACATCGCCAAGGACGGCATGATGCAGGGCTGCAACGTCGAGGCCACCGCGGCCCTGGCCGCCGCCAGCCGCATCCCGGTGATCGCCTCCGGCGGCATCCACAACCTCGGCGATGTCGAGAAACTGCTGCTGGCGCGTTCGCCCGGCATCATCGGCGCCATCACCGGCCGTGCCATCTACGAAGGCACCCTGGATGTGGCCGAGGCCCAGGCCTTCTGCGATAGCTTCAAGGGCTGATCCGAGCGTAGGGTGGGTTAGCCGCTTGCGGCGTAACCCACCGAGGGAGTCATCCGTTGACGCGGCGATGGGTATCGCGGCGCTCAACCCATCCTACGAGTGCATTGTTATGGCATTGGCTAAGCGCATCATCCCCTGCCTGGACGTGGACAACGGCCGCGTGGTCAAGGGCGTCAAGTTCGAGAACATCCGCGACGCCGGCGACCCGGTGGAGATCGCCCGCCGCTACGACGAGCAGGGTGCCGACGAGATCACCTTCCTCGACATCACCGCCAGCGTCGACGGCCGCGACACCACCCTGCACACGGTCGAGCGCATGGCCAGCCAGGTGTTCATTCCGCTCACCGTCGGTGGTGGCGTGCGCACCGTGCAGGACATCCGCAACCTGCTCAACGCCGGTGCCGACAAGGTGTCGATCAACACCGCCGCGGTGTTCAACCCGGAATTCGTCGGCGAGGCCGCCGCGCGCTTCGGCTCGCAGTGCATCGTGGTCGCCATCGACGCCAAGCAGGTCGCCCCGGGGCGCTGGGAGATTTTCACCCACGGCGGGCGCAAGCCGACCGGGCTGGACGCCGTGGCCTGGGCGAAGAAGATGGAAGACCTCGGTGCCGGCGAGATTCTCCTCACCAGCATGGATCAGGACGGTGTGAAGAGCGGCTACGACCTGGGTGTTACCCGTGCCATCAGCGAGGCGGTGAACGTACCGGTGATCGCCTCCGGCGGCGTCGGCAATCTGCAGCACCTGGCCGACGGCATCCTCGAGGGTAAGGCCGATGCGGTGCTGGCCGCCAGCATCTTCCACTTCGGCGAATACAGCGTGCCCGAGGCCAAGGCCTATCTGGCCAGTCGCGGCATAGTGGTGCGCTGAGGCAGCTGCTGTGCGGGAGTCGTTAACCGGTCGAGGTGGGGCCGGTTAAAATGCGAGGGTTCGTTCGCCGTCGGCGAGCACCTTCCTCGACAAGGAGTCCCTATGTTCTCCACTAGGTTGCTGACCCTGTTCCTGCTGTTGGTCAGTACCGTCCATGCACGTGCCGAATCCCTGGTACTGCTCACGGAAAATCTTCCGCCCTTCAATATGGCCGTGAATGGCGGCAACTTCGCTCGCGATGAGGGCATCTCCGGCATCAGCGCGGAAACCCTGCGGCTGGTCTGCCAGCGTGCCGATATCGAATGCCAGCAGATCCTCCGTTTCCCCTGGCAGCGGGTCTACGACCAGGCGCTCAAGGATGCCGGCTATGGCCTGTTTTCGGTGGCTCGCACGGCTGAGCGCGAGGCGCTGTTCAAGTGGGTCGGCCCTATCGCCAGCGAAGACTGGGTCCTGCTTACGCGCGCCGACTCGGCTATCCAGCTGAGTAGCCTGGAACAGGCCAGGCAGTATCGCCTGGGGGGCTACAAGGGCGATGCACCGACCAACAAGCTGGTCGAGTCTGGCCTGGATGTGCGGCAGTCTCTTTACGACAAGGAGAACCCGGAGCGCCTGGCCAAGGGGCAGATCGACCTCTGGGTGACCTCGTCCGTCGCCGGCCAGTACCTGGCTCGCCAGCAGGGCTACCAGAACTTTCGCGTGGCGCTGACTTTCGGACGTGGCGATCTCTACCTGGCGCTCAATCGGCAGACCGCCGATGCCACCGTGGACAAGCTGCGCGCCGCCCTCGAGCAGCTGCGCAGCGAGGGGGCGCTGCAGGCCTTGATGCAGAAGTACTGAGCGGTTGGTTGACTGGTTCGTTTCTTGCGTGCGATCGGTGCGCGCGACTTGTCCGGCGACCACTGGCGTGAGGCAGTTCAACGTAGTTGCTTGCTGACGTGGCACTATGCCCGCTTCCAACTGCGCCGGTCAGTCTGCCGGCCGAAGACCATCCCGGGGTGCAAGGCTCCGTGGATGGCCATTTGCAGATGAAGTCGCCAAAACAACCACAACTCTGGAGCTGTACTGCAATGGTGAAATATCTGAACAAGGGGATCGCGCTCGGCCTGCTCCTGCTGGCCGGCGGCGCGCAGGCCGAACTCTCCGAAGACTACAAGGTGATACTGCTGACGGAGAACTTCCCGCCGTTCAACATGGCCATCGACGAGAAGAACTTCGCCCGCGACGACAATATCGACGGCATCAGCGCCGACCTGACCCGCGAGGTCTTCAAGCGGGCCGGCATAGGCTACAGCCTGAGCCTGCGCTTCCCCTGGGACCGCATCTACCGCCTGACCCTGGACAAGCCCAACTACGGCCTGTTCTCCACCACCTACACCGAGGAGCGCAAGCCGCTGTTCAAGTGGGTCGGCCCGCTGGCCAAGAGCGAGTGGGTGCTGCTCGCCGCGCCTGGCAGCGAGATCAAGCTGAACAGCCTGGAAGAGGCGGCCCAGTACCGCATCGGCGCCTACACCAACGATGCCGTCAGCCAGCATCTGGAGAGCAAGAAGCTCAAGCCGATCAACTCCCTGCGCGACCAGGAGAACGTGGCCAAGCTGATGAACGGCAAGATCGACCTGTGGGCCACCACCGACCCGGTCGGTCGCTACCTGGCGCGCCAGGAGGGCGTCAGCGGGTTGCAGGTGGTGTTGCGCTTCAACAGCGCCGAACTGTACCTGGCGCTGAACAAGGAAACCCCGGACGAAGTGGTGCAGCGCCTGCAGAAGGCCCTGGACGAGCTGCGCAGCGAAGGCTTCGTCGACCAGATCACCGGCAGCTACCTGTAAGCGCCCGCCGCTGTGGCGGCGCCCGGCCCGCTGCCGGCGGTTTTTCGCCGGCAGCGGGGTTCGTGCTAACCTTCAGCCCGCCCGGGGCGGACCAGCACCGGCCGCCGGGCACGCCTCTCCCGACTCAAGGAACCGCAAATGTTGTCGAAGCGACTGACCCTGCTGCTTCTAGGCTTGGGCCTGCTGTGCTCCAGCCTGGCGCGAGCCGAACTCCCCGCCGACTACCGGGTGGTGCTGCTCACCGAGAACTTCCCGCCCTACAACATGGCGACCAACGGCAAGAACTATGCGCGCGAGGAGAACCTCGACGGCATCGCCGTGGAAGTGGTGCGCGAGACCTTCAAGAAGGCCGGCATTGCCTACCACATGACCCTGCGCTTCCCCTGGGCGCGGATCTACAAGATGGCCCTGGAAATGCCCAACCACGGGGTGTTCGTCGCGGCCAAGCTGCCGGAGCGGGAGAGGCTGTTCAAGTGGGTCGGCCCCATCGGTCCGGATGACTGGGTGATGCTGGCCAAGGCCGACAGCAACATCAATCTGATCAGCCTGGAGCAGGCCAAGTCCTACCGCGTGGGTGCCTACAAGGGCGACGCCATCGACGAGCATCTGCGCAAGCAGGGGCTGGAGCCGATCAGCTCGCTGCGTGACCAGGAAAACGCGCACAAGCTGGCCGAAGGCAAGATCGACCTATGGGCCACCGGCGACCCCGCCGGCCGCTACCTGGCCAAGCAGGAAGGCATCACCGGCCTGAAGACCGTGCTGCGCTTCGACAGCGCCGAGCTCTACATGGCACTCAACCCGGAGACCCCGGACGAGGTGATCGAGCGCCTGCAGGCGGCGCTGGACGAACTGCGCGCCGCCGGCGAGGTGGACAGGATCTTCCAGAAATACGTCGAGTAAGAACGACGCGCAGAAAAAAGCCCGGGCATGCCCGGGCTTTTTTGTTTCTAAGCCGATCTGCGATCAAGAGATCGTGGCTCAGTCGCCGCGGGTGACGTTCAGTCCCTTGAGCAGGTTCAGCGCCTGGCTCAGCTGGTAGTCCTCGTCCTGCGGGCGCGGCTCCTGTTTCTTCTTGCCGTTGCTCGGCTTGTCCGCGCCGCCGTTGCCGTTGCCCAGGTGGCCGGCCAGGTCGGCTTCCTTGATCAGCTCGCCGTCCGCCTCGCGGGTGACCTTGGCGCGCGCCACCTCGATGTCCGGGACTATGCCCTGGGCCTGGATGGAACGGCCGTTGGGGGTGAAGTAGAGGGCGGTGGTCAGCTTCAGGGCGCGGTCGTTGTTCAGCGGCAGCACGGTTTGTACCGAGCCCTTGCCGAAGCTGTCGGTGCCCATCAGCACGGCACGCTTGTGATCCTGCAGAGCGCCGGCGACGATCTCCGAGGCCGAGGCGCTGCCGCCGTTGATCAGCACTACCAGCGGCACGCCCTCGCTGGCGTCGGCCGGATCGGCGTTGAAGCGCAGCTCGGAGTTGGCGATGCGGCCCTCGGTGTAGACGATCAGGCCCTTCTTGAGGAAGTGGTCGGAGACTTCCACCGCCGCCTGCAGTACGCCGCCGGGGTTGTTGCGCAGGTCCAGCACCAGGCCGCGCAGCTTCTTGCCGTTGTCCTTGCGCAGCTTGGCCAGGGCCTTGCCGACCTCCTCGCCGGTGTTGATCTGGAACTGGGTGATGCGGATCAGGCCGTAGCCGTCGTCGAGCATCTGGCTCTTCACGCTCTTGACCTTGATCACCGCGCGGGTCAGTTCGACGTCGAACGGCCGGCCGCCTTCGCGCACCAGGGTCAGGCTGATCTTGCTGCCGGCCTTGCCGCGCATCTTGTCCACCGCTTCCATCAGCGACAGGCCCTTGGTCGGCTGGCCGTCGATCTTGACGATCAGGTCGCCGGGCTGGATGCCGGCCTTGGAGGCGGGGGTGTCGTCGATCGGTGAGACCACCTTGATGAAGCCGTCCTCGGTGCCGACCTCGATGCCGAGGCCGCCGAACTCGCCGCTGGTGCTCTCCTGCAGCTCGGCGAAGTCTTCCGGCTCCAGGTAGGCGGAGTGCGGGTCGAGGTTGCTGAGCATGCCCTTGATGGCATTCTCCAGCAGGGTCTTGTCGTCCACCGGCTCGACGTAGGCGGCCTTGATGCGGTCCATCACCTCGGCGAAGGTGCGCAGCTCGTCCAGCGGCAGCGGAGCCTTGCCGTTGGCCGCCGCCATGGCGGCGTCGTCCTCGGCGGCCTGCAGCGGTGCGGCGCCGGCGAGCAGGCCGAGGGCCAGGGCGATGGGGGTGAGACGACGGAAATGCTGCATGTGAACTCCCAGAGGTGAAGTGGCGCCGACAGCCGGTGCTGTCATCCCTGCGCGCGGCACCATTGCGCGGGGTCGCTCGGACGGCCCTGCTGGCGAATGGCGAAATACAGCGCCGGGCTGTCCTGGCCGCCGCTGTTGCCGACCGTGGCAATGGCCTCGCCGGCCTCGACCAGGTCGCCGGCGTCCTTGAGCAGGCTCTGGTTGTGGCCGTACAGGCTGAGATAGCCGTTGCCATGGTCGAGAATGACCAGAAGCCCGGCGCCGCGCAACCAGTCGGCGAACACCACGCGGCCGCCGTGCACGGCACGCACCTGGCTGCCGGCGCTGGCGCCGATCAGCACGCCGTCCCACTTGGCGCGCGCATCGCCGCCGCGCGGCGAGCCATAGCGTGCCACCAGGCGCCCGTCGACCGGCCAGGGCAGCTTGCCCTTGGCCTTGGCGAAGGGGCCGGCGAAGCTGCCGCCGCTGGCGACCGCCGGGCCGAGCGGCAGCGGCCGGGTGTCCGGCTGCTGCGCCTGGCGTTCGGCCAGGCGGCGCGCTTCCTCGGCCTCGCGGGCCTGGCGGGCGAGGGTTTCCTCGATGGTCTTGAGCACGCGAGTGAGCTCGGCCTGCTCGCGCTCGCGGGCCTTGAGCCGGCGGTCGCCGGCGCCGTATTCGCGGTTCAGCTTGGCCAGGGCCGCCTGGCGTTCCTTGCGGATGCCGGCCAGGCGCTCGCGCTGGCTGTCCAGGTCGGCCTTCTGCTGTTGCAGGCGGGCCTGTTGGCTGGCGATGTCGGCTTCCACGTTGGCCAGCTGGCGCAGGGTCTCGTTGAAGGCGTCGAGCTGCTCGACCCGGGCCCTGCCCAGGTAGTCGTAGTAGCTGAGGGTGCGCGAGAACTGTTCCGGCTGCTGCTGGTTGAGCAGCAGGCGCAGCGGCTCCTGCTGGCCGCTCTGGTAGGCGGCGCGGGCCTGGATGGCGATCAGGCGCTGCTGCTCAAGGCGCGACTGCTGGAGTTTTTTTTTCTCCTGGTCGAGGCGCTCGAGCTCCTCCTCGCTCTTCTTCAGCTCGCCTTCCAGACCCTTGACCTGCTTCTGCAGCTGGCCCATCTCGGTTTCGGTGCGTTTGAGTTCCTTCTGCACGCCGGATTTCTCCTGCTGCAGCTTCTCCAGCAGCTTCTTCAGCTCGGCCACGTCGGCGCGGGCGGCTTCCAGCTGCTTCTGGGTCTGCGCCTTGTCATCGGCGAAGGCCGGGACGCTGAGGCTGGCGAGAAGGACGAGGGCGAGGGCGCGGAACATGGGCGATGCGGCACCTGGGGGCGAAGAAGGGCCTAGTATGCCCGGGGCGCCGGGCAAAAAAAACGCCCGCCGGCCAATGCCGACGGGCGCTTCACGCTTTGCTCCGCGCGTGGCGGAGCGCGGGCGGGTCGTTACTGCAGCTGGACGATGGTCTTGCCGGTCATCTCGGCTGGCACCGGCAGGCCCATCAGGGTCAGCAGGGTCGGTGCCACGTCGGCCAGCACGCCGCCGGGGCGGATGGTCGCCGGGCGCTTGCCGACATAGATGAAGGGCACCGGCTCGCAGGTGTGGGCGGTGTGCGCCTGGCCGGTGCACTCGTCTTCCATCTGCTCGACATTGCCGTGGTCGGCGGTGATCAGCGCCTCGCCGCCGACCTTGTCCAGCGCCTCGACGATGCGGCCCATGCAGCTGTCCAGGGTTTCCACGGCCTTGACCGCGGCCGCGAACACGCCGGTGTGGCCGACCATGTCGCCGTTGGCGTAGTTGACGATGATCACGTCGTAGCGTTGCTGCTCGATGGCCTCGACGATGCGGTCGGTGACTTCCGGTGCGCTCATCTCCGGCTTGAGGTCGTAGGTGGCGACATCGGGCGAGGGGATCAGGATGCGCTCCTCGCCGGCGAAGGGCTCCTCGCGGCCGCCGGAGAAGAAGAAGGTGACGTGGGCGTACTTTTCGGTCTCGGCGATGCGCAGCTGGGTCTTGCCGTTGTTGGCCAGGTACTCGCCGAGCACGTTGGTCAGGGCCTCCGGCTTGAACGCGCTGGGCGCCGGGATGCTGGCGGCGTACTGGGTGAGCATGACGAAGCCGGCCAGCTGCGGTACGCGCTTGCGCTCGAACTCCTTGAACTCGGCCTCGACGAAGGCGCGGGTCAGCTCGCGGGCGCGGTCGGCGCGGAAGTTCATGAAGACGATGGCATCGCCGTCTTCGACCTGCACCGGCGCGCCGATGCTGGTGGCCTTGACGAACTCGTCGCTCTCGCCGCGGGCATAGGCGGCCTGCAGGCCCTCGACGGCGCTGGCGGCGCTGAATTCGCCCTGGCCGTCGACGATCAGCTGGTAGGCCTGCTCGACGCGGTCCCAGCGGTTGTCGCGGTCCATGGCGAAGTAGCGGCCGGTGAGGCTGGCGATGCGGCCCTTGCCGAGGCGGGCGAAGGTGGCGTCGAGCAGCTCGATGGAGGGCTGGGCGCTCTTCGGCGGGGTGTCGCGGCCGTCGAGGAAGGCGTGCAGGTAGATCTTCTCGGCGCCGCGCTTGGCGGCCAGTTCGGCCATGGCGACGATGTGGTCCTGGTGGCTGTGCACGCCGCCGTCCGACAGCAGGCCGAGGATGTGCACGGCCTTGCCGGCGCTCACGGCCTTGTCCACGGCGCGATTGATCTCGGCATTCTCGAAGAACTCGCCGTCGCGGATCGCCTTGGTCACCCGGGTGAAGTCCTGGTACACCACGCGGCCGGCGCCGAGGTTCATGTGGCCGACCTCGGAGTTGCCCATCTGGCCGTCCGGCAGGCCCACGTCCATGCCCGAGCCCGAGATCAGGCCGTGCGGGTAGCTGGCGCGCAGGCGGTCGTACACCGGGGTGTTGGCCGCATGGATGGCATTGTGCTCGGGGCTGTCGCTGTGGCCGAAGCCATCGAGGATGATCAGGACCAGGGGTTTGGGCGTCGCGCTCATGAAAGCTGGCTCGCTGTGGGTGATCAAAAAAGGTCGCGCATTTTACGGCCATAAGCCCGCCGCGTCACCGCCGGGCGGGGCTTGGCCGACCTGTGGGGCTGTGTATACTGGCCGCCATTTTAAGGCTTTGGAACCTCGCGATGCTGGCCCAACTGATTGAATTTGCCACTAATCACTATGCACTGAGCGCATGCTTCGTCTTCCTCCTGGTGCTGCTGCTGGTCACCGAGCTGCGCAAGGGCGGGCAGAGCCTGAGCAGCCGCGAGCTGACCGCGCTGGTCAACGCCGACCAGGCCGTGGTGCTGGATGTGCGCAATCACAAGGACTTCTCCGCCGGGCACATCGTCGACGCGCTGAACATTCCCTTCGACAAGCTGACCAGTCGCATCGCCGAGCTGGAGAAGCACAAGGCTAAGACCATCATCGTGGTCGATGCCATGGGCCAGCACGCCGGCTCCGTCGCCCGCGACCTGAAGAAGGCCGGCTACACCGCGGCCAAACTGGCCGGTGGCATCGCCAGCTGGCGTGGCGACAACCTGCCCGTGGTCAAGTGACATGCCCGAGGTGCTCGTCTACTCCAGCGCCTGGTGCCCCTACTGCATCCGCGCCAAGCAGTTGCTGAGCGGCAAGGGCGTGGCCTTTCGCGAGATCAGCGTGGACGGCCAGCCGGCCGTGCGCGCCGAGATGGCGCGCAAGGCCGGGCGCACCTCGGTGCCGCAGATCTGGATAGGCGAGACCCATGTCGGCGGCTGCGACGACCTCTTCGCCCTGGAGCGCGCCGGCAAGCTCGACGCCCTGCTGCAGGCCTGATCCCTCTCAGAAACCCCTAGACAAGAAGAACCGCCATGACCGAACAAGCGAACAACGGCGCCGCCCAGGACAACGAAGGGCCGCAATTCTCCCTGCAGCGCATCTACGTCAAGGACCTGTCCTTCGAGGCGCCGAAGAGCCCGGAAATCTTCCGTCAGGAGTGGGCGCCGAGCGTCGCGCTGGACCTCAACACCAAGCAGAAGCAGCTGGAAGGCGACTTCCACGAGGTGGTGCTGACCCTCTCGGTCACCGTGAAGACTGGCGAGGAGATCGCCTTCATCGCCGAAGTGCAGCAGGCCGGCATCTTCCTGATCAAGGGCCTGGACGCCGCGTCCATGAGCCACACCCTCGGCGCCTTCTGCCCGAACATCCTGTTCCCCTACGCCCGCGAGGCGCTGGACAGCCTGGTGATCCGTGGCTCCTTCCCGGCGCTGATGCTGTCGCCGGTGAACTTCGACGCGCTCTACGCCCAGGAACTGCAGCGCCAGCAGCAGACCGCCCAGGCCTGATCGCGTTGGCGCAGAAAAAAGCCGCCCGCGGGCGGCTTTTTGCATTTCAGGCGCCGGCGAAATCCAGCTGCCGCCAGGCCTCGTAGACCACCACGGCCACCGCATTGGACAGGTTCAGGCTGCGGCATTGCGGGCGCATCGGCATGCGCAGGCGCTGTTCGTCGGGGAATCGCGCCAGCACCTCGGCCGGCAGGCCGCGGCTCTCCGGGCCGAACAGCAGCATGTCGCCGGCGCGGTAGGCCATCTGCGCATAGCTGTGGCTGGCCTTGGTGGTGAACGCCAATATTCTGTCGGGGCGAATTTCCGTGATACAGTCGTCCAGAGAGTGATGGCGCTTTAATGTCGCGTATTCGTGATAATCCAGGCCGGCACGGCGCAGGCGCTTGTCATCCAGCTCGAAGCCCAGCGGCTCGATCAGGTGCAGCTGGCAGCCGGTGTTGGCGCAGAGACGGATGATGTTGCCGGTGTTCGGGGGAATCTCCGGCTGGAACAGGACGACATGGAACATTGATCGGGCTCAGGCAGGATCGATGGCCGCCATTCTACAATGCACCGAGCACGACCCGCCCATGTAGCGGGAAGGCCGGCAGTGGGGGTAACGCAGTTGTTGTGGTTCGCCAGAAGAAGAAAGACAGCGGAAGGGCTGCTGGGCATCGAGACCGGCCCCGAGGGTATCGCCCTGGCGCGGGTCCAGCGTTTGCCCGGCGAGGCGCCGCGTCTGCTCGACTGCCTGTTCCGCGCCGCCGCTCCCGCCGAGCAGCCGGCGCTGCTCAAGTCGCTGGTCGCCGAGTTCGGCCTGGCCGACATGGCGGTCAACCTGGTGCTGCACCCCGCCACCTACCAGATGCTCCTGCTCGATGCCCCCGAGGTGCCGGCCGAGGAGCTGCGCGACGCCATGCGCTGGCGGGTCAAGGACCTGATCGCCGAGCCCCTGGAGCAGGTGGTAGTGGATGCCTTCTGCCTGCCCGAGGACGCCTACCGCGGGCGCTCGCGCATGGCCTACTGCGCCGTGCTGGGCAAGGCGCGCATGCAGGCCTGGGGCGACCTGGTCAACCAGGCCGGGCTGCACCTGCAGAGCATCGACGTCACCGAGATGGCCTTCCGCAACCTCGGCCTGCTGGCCGGCGCCGACGGCATGAACCTCGCCCTGCTGCGCCTGCGCTCCAGCGAGGGGCTGATCTGCGTGCAGAACGGCGCCGACCTGTACATGGCGCGGCGCATCGAGCAGGGCCTGGAGCACGCCAGCGGCGACTACGGCGCGGTGACCCTGGAGATCCAGCGCTCGCTGGACTACTTCGAGAGCCAGCTGGGCAAGGGCTACATCAACCGCCTGCTGCTGCTGCCGGCCAAGCGCGACGGTGCCGCGGCGCTGCAGGCGCTGTCCGCCGGGCTGGCGGTGAAGCTGCAGGCGCTGGACCTGCGCCAGCTGTTCCCCGGCCAGGCCGCCGCCGAGCTGGGCGAGGCCGAGCAGGCCTACTGCATGGCCGCCGTCGGCGCCGCCCTGCGCCAGGAGGCGCCCTGATGCAGAACCTCAACCTCTATCAGGTCGAGCGCGCGCGCCGCGCCGGCCCGCAGAAGGCGCAGATGCTGCTCGGCGTCGCCGTGCTGGTCGCGCTGTGCCTGCTGCACGCTGCCTGGCAGGGCTGGCAGCTGCACCAGGCCGGGCAGCGCCTGGCCCGCGCCGAGGCGGCTGCGGCGGAGCAGGAAACCCGCCTGGGCGCGGCCAAGGCCGCGTTCGTCGAGCCGCAGCTGGACAGCCGGCTGCCCGCCGAACTGGCCGCGCGCGAGGCGGACAACCGCCAGCTGCAGCGCCTGATCGCCTACCTGCAACTGCTCTCGCAGCAGCAGAACGCCGGCTTCGTCGCGCCGCTGCAGGCCCTGGCCGAGCATCATCCGCAGGGGCGCCTGTGGCTGAACGGCATCCACCTGGCCGAGGGCGGCACCCAGCTGCGTCTGCAGGGGCGCAGCCAGAACCAGGAGCTGCTGCCGCAGTACCTCGAGGCTCTGGGCCGCAGCCCGGTGTTCAAGGGCCGCGAGTTCGCCCGCCTGGATGTGCAGCGCGGCGCCGACCGCCTGCTGGATTTCGACCTGTCGTCACGTCCCGCCGCGCAGGAGAAGGCCGATGAATAACTGGCTGCAACGCTGGCAGGGCATGGCCCCGCGCGAGCAGTGGCTGACCTACGCGGTGGGCCTGGTGCTGCTCGGCATGTTCTACCTGCTGCTGCTCGGCGACCCGCTGAGCGCCAAGCTGGCGCGCCAGCAGGCGGCGATCAAGCTGGCCGAAGGCCGTGTCGCCGAGGCCGCCGCCGGCCTCGCCGAGCTGCAGGCCCGGCTCGCCGCCGACCCCAACATTCCCTACCGCAGCGCCCTGCTGGCGGCCTCGGCCAGCCGCGAGGAGCTGCTGCGGCAGATCGACAGCGGCACTGCCGAGCTGGTCACCCCGGCCAAGATGAAGGCCGTGCTGCAGAGCCTGCTGCGTGCGCAGCAGGGGCTCAGCCTGGTGGGCATGCAGAGCTTCAGCGAGCCGGTGCAGCTGGCGCAGGACGATGCCGCACAGGCGAGCGACAGCGCGGCCGTCGCACCGGTCGCCGTGCTCTACCGTCACGGCCTGGTGCTGCAGCTGGAAGGTGGTTACTTCGACCTGCTGCAGTACCTGCAGGCCGTGCAGGCCAGCGGCTGGAAGCTGAACTGGGACAGCCTCGACTACCGCGTCGGCGAAGCCGGCCCGGGGCGCGCGCAGATCAGCCTGAAACTCTTCACCTTGAGCCGCGAGGCGGGATGGGTCGGTGTCTAGAAGCGTGCTCCTCAGCCTGTGGCTGACCCTCGGCGTGGCGCAGGCGGCGGTCGATCCGACCCAGCCGCCGGCCGATCTGCAGCCGGCCGGCACCGCAGCCGGCGCGCCGGCGGCGCTCAGCCTGCAGGCCATCCTGCGCGGCGCCCAGGGCAGCCGCGCGGTGATCGACGGCCAGAGCCTGCGCGTCGGCGAGCAGCACGGCGGCCTGCGCGTGCTGGCCATCCACCCCCATTCCGTACTGATCGAACGCCAGGGCAGGCAGGAACTGCTGCGCCTGGTCGAACCCGTTGCGAAGCCGAGCCGATGATGCCCATGACTCCGACACTGCCCCAACGCGGCCTCCTGCTGGGCCTGGCCTGCCTGCTCAGCGCCTGCCAGACCTTCATCGACGGCGACCAGCAGCTCTACGAGCAGAGCGGCAAGCTGCTCGACGAGAGCCTGCAGCAGGCCCAGGGCAAGGTCAGCCCGCCTCCCGCCGTGCAGGCCGCGCTGATCCCGCCGCTGACCAGCAGCGCCAGTTTCGCCGGCGGGCCGCGCTTCGACGTGGCGGTCAGGGACCTGCCGGCGCGCGACTTCTTCCTCAGCCTGATGGAGAGCGCCGGGCAGAACCTGGTGGTGCACCCGGAGGTGACCGGCAACATCACCTTCAGCCTGCGCCGGGTGACCCTGGAGGAAGTCCTGGCGGCCGTGCGCGACAGCTACGGCTACGACTACCGCCGCACCAGCTATGGCTACCAGATCCTGCCGAACAAGGTGGTCACGCGCAGCTACGACCTCAACTACCTCAACCTGCAGCGCCTCGGCGAGTCCGACACCCGGGTCAGCTCCGGCCAGGTGGAGAGCAGCCAGAGCAACAGCAGCTCGGACAGCAACGGCAACAGCAGCAGTGGCAGCTCGGTGACAACCCTCAACGCCAGCAAGGTGATCACCACCAGCAACGTCGACTTCTGGCGCGAGGTACAGGCCGTGGTGCAGGCCATAGTCGGCGGCGAGGAGGGCAACAGCGTGGTGGTCAACCCGCAGGCCAGCCTGCTGGTGGTGCGCGCCAGCAGCGCCGACCAGGAGAACGTCGCGCGCTTCCTCGAGCAGGCCCAGCGCAACCTGCAGCGCCAGGTGATCCTGGAGACCAAGATCCTCGAAGTGCAGCTCAACGACGGCTTCCAGGCCGGCATCAGCTGGGAGCAGCTGGGCGGCGACGGCGGCGCGATCCTCGAGGGCGAGGCCCTCAGCGGCCCCACCGACATCGGCGGGGTGTTCAGCGGCATCGTCACCCTCGGCGACTTCACCGGGCTGATCCAGCTGCTGCAGACCCAGGGCGAGGTGCGCGTGCTGTCCAGCCCGCGCATCTCCACGCTGAACAACCAGAAGGCGGTGATCAAGGTCGGCTCCGACGAGTTCTTCGTCACCGAGGTGTCGTCCAGCAGCACGACCACCACCGCCGCCGGCGTCACCGAACCGACCCAGGACATCACCCTGACCCCGTTCTTCTCCGGCATCTCGCTGGACGTGACCCCGCAGATCGACCAGAACGACGTGGTCACCCTGCATGTGCGGCCGACCGTGAGCCGGGTCGAGGACCAGAACAAGACCATCGTCCTCGGCGAGGACAACGTGTTCAACCTACCCCTGGCCCTGTCCACCTCGCGCCAGTCCGACTCCATCGTGCGGGCGCGCAGCGGCCAGGTGGTGGTGATCGGCGGCCTGCTGCAGAACACCAACGAGAACACCGACGCCGAGGTGCCCTGGGCCAGCACCCTGCCGCTGGTCGGCAACCTGTTCAAGCAGCAGCGCAAGGCCCTGCAGAAGAGCGAGCTGGTCATCCTCATGCGCCCGCAGGTGGTCAGCGACGAGGTCTGGCTGGACGAGATCCGGCGCAGCGCGGAAAGCTTCAAGGAACTGAGGTAAGGCATGTACGAGGCCTTCTTCGGCCTGCGCGAGAAGCCTTTCGCGCTGACCCCCAACACCGGCTTCCTGGTGCAGCTGGCGCCCTATCAGGCCTGCCTCAACCTGCTGCGCGTGGCCCTGGGCGAAGGCGAGGGCTTCATCAAGGTCACCGGCGAAGTCGGCACCGGCAAGACCCTGCTGTGTCGCGCCCTGCTCAACAGCCTGCCAGGCGAGCGCTACCAGCTGGCCTACCTGCCCAACCCGGGGATGAGCCCGGTCGGCCTGCGCCAGGCCCTGGCCCGTGAGCTGCTGGTCGAGGGCCTCGACGAGCTGGATGCCCAGGGCGTGCTCGACGCCCTGCATTGCCGGCTGATCCAGCTGGCCGCCGAAGGCCGCAGCACCGTGCTGCTGATCGACGAGGCGCAGGCTCTGCCGACCGCCACCCTGGAGGCCCTGCGCCTGCTCACCAACCTGGAGACCGAGCAGGCCAAGCTGCTGCAGGTGGTGCTGTTCGGCCAGCCGGAACTGGACGCCACCCTGGCCCGGGACGAGTTCCGCCAGCTGCGCCAGCGCATCACCTTCTCCTATCAATTACGCCCGCTCGACGTGAAGGACTGCACCCGCTACCTCAACGAGCGCCTGGCGGTGGCGGGCTACCGCGGCGAGCCGCTGTTCGCCGCGCGCGCCATCCGCCACCTGGTGCGCGGCAGCGGCGGCATCCCGCGGCTGATCAACATCCTCGCGCACAAGGCGCTGATGGCCGCCTTCGGCGAGGGCCGCCGCCAGGTCGGCGTCGCGCACGTGCGCCGCGCCCAGCTGGATACCGAGGGCGCCCAGCCCTTCCTGGCGCGCCGCCCGGCCTGGCTCGGCTGGAGCCTGGCGGCGGCCAGCCTGTCGCTGCTGCTGGTGATCGGCGCCTGGCCCTGGCTCGGCCAGTGGCGGGAGCTGCTGCCATGAGCCTGGTCAACGACATGCTGCGCGACCTCGAGGAACGCCGCGCCGCACCGACCGAGCGCCTGGCCCTGGAGGGCCTGCAGGCGGTGGACGAGGCCGGCGCCGCGCGCCGCGAGCGCATCGAACGGCTGCGCCGGGGCTCGATCTGGTTCATGGCGGTGATGCTGCTGGCCGTGCTGATCGGCCTGATGATCGGCCGGGTGGTCAATGGCCAGATTCCCTGGGGCGGAGTCATGCCCCCGCGCGAGGCCGAGGCGCCCGCCGCGCCCGTCGTGGCCGCCCCGCGCCTGCTCGAGGTGTTGCCGCAGCACGATGCCCGCGGCCTGGTGCTGCAGCTGCTGCTGGAGCGCTCGGTGCCCTACCAGCGCACCGAGGAGAGCGGCGCGGTGAGCCTGCGCCTGGCCGGCGTGCAGCTGGCTGGCGAGGCGCAGTCCGGCCGCGTGCAGCGCAATGGGCGCAGCCTGTCCTGGCGCGTCGAGCCCCAGGGCGCGGATGTTCAGGTGCTGCTGGTCGGCCTCGGCGAGGGCCTGCAGGTCAGCGACCGCCTGGAACCGGCCGGCGACCGCTGGCTGCTGTGGATCGAGGTGCCGCTGGACGAACCCGAGCCGCCTGCCGAGGAAACGCTGGAACTGGCGCAGCTGCCGGCCGCCGCGCCCGCGGTCGCCGCCGAGCCGCCCCTGCCGGCCTGGGCCAGTGCACCGCTGCCGCCCGCCGCGGCCGTGCCGAGCGTGCCGCAGCCCGCGCCGGCCGAACCGGCGCCCAGTGGCCCGCCGCAGGTCAGCATCGCCCCCTATCGCCCCGATGGTCTGGCGCGTGCGCGCCAGGCGCTGCAGGCCGGCGACTACCGGCGTGCCATCGGCGAGCTGGAGGAACTGCAGAAGAGCCGCGGGCGCGACCCCGAGGTGCTGCGCTGGCTGGCCCGCGCCTACCTGGCCGACGGCCAGCAGCAACGCCTGCTCGGCTGGCTGCCGGCGCAGCTGGCGCAGATGCCGCACGACAGCGAGTTGCGCCTGCTGCTGGCCCGCGCCCAGCTGCAGAGCGGCGACACCCGGGGCGCCGTGGCGACCCTGGAGCAGAATGCCCCGGCCCTGGCGCAGGAGCCCACCTATCACGCCCTGCTGGCTGCCAGTTACCAGCAGACCGGGCAGTGGCAGGAGAGCGCCGCGCTGTACCGGCAGATGGTCGCCCTGCGCCCCAGCCAGTCCACCTGGCAGCTGGGCCTGGCCATCGCCCTGGAACAGCTCGACCCGCCGGCCGAGGCCGGCCGACACTACGCCCTGGCCCTCAAGGGGCTGGGCCTGGATGACAGCGCGCGGCAGTTCGCCAGCGAACGCGCCGCGGCCCTCGGAGGTACCCGATGAGCGATGACGTCCGCCAGCGCAAGCTGCGTCTCGGCGACCTGCTGATCCAGGCCGGGCTGATCAGCGAGGCGCAGCTGCAGCTGGCCCTGCAGGAGCAGAAGCGCACCGGCTCCAAGCTTGGCCGCACCGTGGTCGACCTGGGCTTCGTCGCCGAGGTCAAGCTGCTCACCGCGCTGTCCGAACAGCTGAAGATCCCCTTCATCGAGCTCAAGCACTTCAAGTTCGACCAGCAGCTGGTGCAGAGCCTGCCCGAGGCCATGGCCCGGCGCTTCCGCGCCATCGTGCTGTCGCGCGAGGGAGGCGGCCTGCTGGTCGGCATGTCCGACCCGCTCGACCTGTTCGCCCTCGACGAGATGGAGCGCATCCTCAAGACCCGCGTGCAGCCGGCGGTGGTGCGCGAGGCCGAGCTGCTGGCCACCCTCGACCTGGTCTACCGGCGCACCAGCGAGATCGCCTCGATCGCCGGCGAGCTGGAAGGCGAGCTGCAGGACAGCGACTTCGACCTGGCCAAGCTCGGCGCCGACAACGTCAGCGACGCCCCGGTGGTGCGCCTGCTGCAGACCCTGTTCGAGGACGCCGTGCAGATGAAGGCCTCGGACATCCACATCGAGCCGGACGAGGGCGTGGTGCGCATCCGCCAGCGCATCGACGGCGTGCTCAACGAGCAGGTGATGAAGGAGCAGCGCATCGCCTCGGCGCTGGTCATGCGCCTGAAGATCATGTCCGGCCTGGACATCTCCGAGAAGCGCCTGCCGCAGGACGGCCGCTTCAACATCCGGGTGAAGAACCGCAACATCGACGTGCGCGTGTCGACCATGCCGGTGCAGTTCGGCGAGTCGGTGGTGATGCGTCTGCTCGACCAGAGCGCCGGCATCGCCAGCCTGGACGCCGGCGGCATGCCGCCGGACATGCTGGCGCGTTTCCGCCGCCTGCTGCAGCGCCCCTACGGCATGGTGCTGGTCACCGGCCCCACCGGCTCGGGCAAGACCACCACGCTGTACGCCGGGCTGGCCGAGCTGAACAGCCCGGAGAAGAAGATCATCACCGTGGAAGACCCGGTCGAGTACCGCCTGCCGCGGATCAACCAGGTGCAGGTCAACGCCAAGATCGACCTGACCTTCGCCCGTGTGCTGCGCGCCGCCCTGCGCCAGGACCCGGACATCGTGCTGATCGGCGAGATGCGCGACCAGGAGACTGCCGAGATCGGCCTGCGCGCCGCGCTGACCGGCCACCTGGTGCTGTCTACCCTGCACACCAACGACGCCCTGACCTCGGCCATGCGCCTGGTCGACATGGGCGCCGAGCCCTTCCTGGTGGCCACCTCGCTCAACGCCGTGCTGGCCCAGCGTCTGGTGCGCCGGGTGTGCGAGAACTGCATGCAGGAACACCAGCCCGAGCCGCAGCAGCTGGCCTGGCTGGAGAACCTGCACGGCGCTTCGCTGGCGGGGCGTTCGTTCAAGCTCGGCGCCGGCTGCCACCAGTGCCACAACAGCGGCTACGCCGGTCGCCTGGGCGTCTACGAGCTGCTGGAGATGGACGAGGCGATGGTCGCCGCCCTGCGCCGTAACGACCCGCACGAGTTCGCCCAGGCCGCCAAGGCCAGCGCCGGCTACCGTCCGCTGGCCGCCTGCGCGCTGGACTACGCCCTGGCCGGGGTGACCAGCGTGGAGGAGGTGCTCAAGGTCTGCGCCACCCTCACGGATGAGGTGCTGGTGTGAGCGGCTGGCCGCTCTCCGCTCTTGGCTCCCCCTCTCCCATTCATGGGAGAGGGCCGGGGAGAGGGCGCTCTGTTAGCCCGGATGCAATCCGGGGCCGGAGCGGCCTGCTTCCCGGATTGCACCTCGGCGCCGCCGGCCGGTCCCTCACCCCCAGCCCCTCTCCCGAGGGGAGAGGGGGGATTCGCCCATGAGCCAGTTCCGCTATACCGGCCGCGATGCCCAGGGGGGCAAGGTCAGCGGCACCCTGCAGAGCACCAGCCGCGACAGCCTGGCCAGCGAGCTGCTGGCGCAGCAGATCACCCCGCTGACCATCGAGGAGCAGGCCGCGCAAGGCAGCGAGGACGTGCTTGCCACCCTGCAGGAGAAGCTGCGGCGCCGGCGCGTCGACCTGGAAGAACTGATCATCTTCTGTCGCCAGATGTACAGCCTGAGCAAGGCCGGGGTGCCGATCATCCGCGCCATCGGCGGCCTGGCCGAGTCGCACCGCAACCTGTACTTCCGCGAGGTGCTGCAGGCGGTGCGCGCCGACCTCGAGGGCGGCATGAGCATGGCTGTGGCCCTCAATGCCCATCCGCGGGTGTTCACCACCCTGTTCATCAGCATGGTCAGCGTCGGCGAGAACACCGGCCAGCTCGACCAGGCCTTCCGCCAGCTCTCCAGCTACCTGGAACTGGAGCGCGAGACGCGCAAGCGCATCAAGCAGGCCACCCGCTACCCGCTGTTCGTCCTGGCGGCCATGGCCGTGGCCCTGGTGGTGATCAACCTGCTGGTGATCCCGGCCTTCGCCAAGGTGTTCGAGCAGTTCAAGGCCGACCTGCCCTGGCCGACCCAGGTGCTGATCGGCACCTCGCAGTTCTTCCAGGACTTCTGGTGGCTGCTGCTGGCGCTGGCGGCCGGCGGCCTGTACGCCTTCTTCAAATGGATCGAGAGCGACGCCGGCGCGCTGCGCTGGGACGGCATCAAGCTGCGCCTGCCGATCGTCGGCGGCATCTTCGAGCGCATCGCCCTGGCCCGCTTCACCCGTACCTTCGCCATGATGTACCGCGCCGGCGTACCGCTGCTGCAGACCCTGTCGATCAACAGCGCCAGCGTCGGCAACCGCCACATCGGCCAGGCCATCCTCGGCATGCGCGAGGGTGTCGAGCGTGGCGAGGCGCTGACCCGCACCGCCTCGTCCAGCGGCCTGTTCACCCCGCTGGTGCTGCAGATGATGGCGGTCGGCGAGGAGACCGGCGCACTGGATGACCTGTTCGTCGAGGTGGCGGATTTCTACGAACAGGAAGTGGACTACGACCTCAAGCAGCTGGCCGACGCCATCGAGCCGATCCTGATCGTGGCCATGGGCGTGATGGTGCTGATCCTGGCCCTGGGTGTGTTCCTGCCGATGTGGGAACTGGCCTCGGTGGCCAAGGGCGGCGCGTGACCCCGGACTACGCCGCCGGCACCTGGGTGCGCCGCGCGCGCTTGTGCGGGCGGCTGCTGATCCTGGCCATGGCGCTGGCCATCCTGCTGGCGCTGGGCTGGAAGATCGCCGAGGTCAGCGAGGCGCGGGCCACGGACGCCACCCGTCGGCACCTGGCCGCCAGCCTCAGTGGCCTGGCGGCCGAGCAGCTGGCCAAGGACCGGGTGCTGGACGAGGCCTGGAAGAGCAAGAATCCGTTCGTCCTGCTGCGCTGGCAGCAGGACAACTACTGCGGCGAACTGGCCGCAGGCGACGAACCGCAGGTCGGCTGCTGGTACTGGCTGCCGCGCCAGGCCTGGGTCCTGTACCGGCCGAGGTTCGCCGACGGATGGACGTGGCAGGGGGGTGAAGTGCAGGCCTGGCGCCTGTTGGCGGTTCCCGAAGGAATGCCAACTGCGTCACAATCGGCACGCAGCGCCTTTGCCCTGGAACTTGCAGCGGTACCCGCCGCGGAACTGTCCGCGCTGGGCTTTGCAGTCACAGAGGAAGACAGATGAGAAACAACAAAGGCTTTACCCTGATCGAACTGGTGGTGGTGATCGTGATCCTCGGCATCCTCGCCGCGGTGGCGCTGCCGCGCTTCATCGACGCCACCGAGGACGCCCACGAGGCCGCCATCAAGGGCACCTCCGGCGCCCTGGCAGCGGCCGTGCTGCTGGCGCGCTCGCAGTATGAGCTGAACCGCAACGGCGGCGTACAGGGTTGCACCGGCGGCAACTGCCAGATCGACGTGCAGGGCTTCGGCAACGGTACCGTGGATGTCAATGCCAACGGCTGGCCGATCGGTATCAACCGTGCCGGTACCCCTGCCGCCACCGTGGCGATGAGCCCCGCCACCTGCAACCAGGTGTTCAGCAATGTCCTGCAGGGCTCCGCGCCCACCGTCGGCACCACCGGCACCGTGGACTACATCACCATGGCCAGCGGCAGCGAATGCACCTTCACCTACCAGCCGGATGGCCAGGGCAGCTTCATCACCTACGACGCCGAGAATGGCGAAGTCAACGTCACCCTCAATTGATCCAATCGGGAAGCAGCACTATGAAAAAGCAACAAGGTGGTTTCACCCTGATCGAACTGATCATGGTCATCGTGATTCTGGGCATTCTGGCGGCCTTTGCACTGCCGCGGTTTGCCGATTTTGGTGGCGAAGCCCGTCGCGCCTCCATCGATGGCGCATTGGGAGCTGTGCGCTCGGCCAGTGCTATCGTGCATTCGGCGTCCCTGGCCACCAACACCGCCAATGGCAATGTGACCCTTGAGGGGCAAGCCATCACCGTGGTCAACGGCTACATAGCGGGTACCACTGCTGACGTTCGGGCCGCTGCTCAGCTCTCGGCAGACTACGGCGTGGCTGATGCCGCCGGTGTGGTCACTGTGACTCTCGGCACCTGCAGCTTCACCTACACCCAGGCTCCCGCCAATGGGGCCGCACAGATTTCCGCCATCCAAGGCGCTGATGCCAATGGCGGCTGCTAAGGCAAGGTGAGTATGCGCGGCTTCACCCTGGTCGAGCTAACGATGGTGCTGGTCATCATCGGCATCCTCGCCGCTGTGGTGGGGCCGCGTTTCTTCGATCGCCGGGTGTTCGACGAGCGCCTGTTCTACGAAGAATCCCTGGCCGCCGTGCGCTACGCGCAGAAACTGGCGGTGGCCAGCGGCTGCCTGATCCAGGTCAGCCTGGATGGCAACGGCTACCGCCTGCGCCGTGCCGACAACTGCACCAGCGGCGCCTATGGCACCGAGGTGCAGGGGCCGGATGGCCAGATTCCCTTCGCCGCCAGCCTGCCCAACGGGGTCGGCGTTGCGGCGAGCACCTTTCCCGTGGTGTTCGACTCCCTCGGCCGGCCTTCGGCCGCGGCGAGCGCCACCCTCGGCGGCTTCACCATCAGCGTGACCGCCGACACCGGCATGGTGCAATGAAGCGCCAGGCCGGCATGACCCTGGTCGAGCTGGTGATCAGCATCGTGATCATCGGTATCGCCGCCGCCGCGCTGTACAGCGCCATGGCGGCCATCGGCGGACGTTCGGCCGACCCCTTGCTGCGCCAGCAGAGCCTGAGCATCGCCGAGGCCTACCTGGAGGAGATCCTGCTGCAGCCCTTTCTCGACAGCGGCGGTGCGGTCTGCCCGGCGCCGCCGGCCGACCGGGCCAGCTTCGACAACGTCTGCGACTACGCCGGTCTGAACGACAACGGCGCCCGTGATGCCCGTGGTCAGATCATTACCGCGCTGGACAACTATCGGGTGCAGGTGGCGGTCACGCCCCAGGCCTGGGCCGGGCTGGCTGCCGGCGATGTGCTGCGGGTGCGGGTGACGGTCACCGATCCGGCCGGGCAGGTGCTGTCGCTCGACGGCTTCAGGACGCGTTACTGATGCGGCGCTTACCTGTCTGCACCGGTGGTGGTTGCCATTGTGGGAGCGGGCTTGCCCGCGAATGTGGCTCCGGCCCGAGCAAGAGCTTCGCGGCCAAGGCCGCTCCCACAACAGCAATCTCTGGCCCAGACAAGCGCTTTGCCGGCTTATTCCAGCATGGCTTCACCCTGGTCGAGCTGGTCATGGTCATCGCCCTGGCCGGGCTGGTCGGCGTGATGATCAGCACCGTGCTGTCGCGGCCCATGGAGGGCTTCGTCGGTCAGAGCCGGCGCGCCGAACTGGTGGATATCGCCGCCGGCGCCCTGCAGCGCATGAGCCGCGACGTGCGCCTGGCCGTGCCCAACTCCCTGCGGGTCTCCGCCGATGGCCAGGCGGTGGAGCTGCTGCTGATCCACAGCGCGGCGCGCTACCGCCCCAACCGGATCGGCGAGCAGGGGCTGCGCTTCTCCACGGAGGCCGCCGGTACCTGCAGCAGCACTACCCAGAGCGGGCGCTGCGACAGCGTTCAGGTGCTGGTCCCGGCTTTCAATCCGGCCGGCGCACGCTGGCTGGTGCTGTACAACACCGGGGCCGCGGGCAGCACGGTGTGGCAAGCGAGCAATCCGGGTTCGATCACGCCGACCGGCACGACGTTTTCCAGCCTGGCCGCTGCGCCGGCCGGCGAGAGCCATATCGCCCTGGGCAACCTGCCGGCCGGCGGCTTCCGCTTCGCCTTCGCCTCGCCGCAGCACCGCCTGTACCTGGCCGAGACAGTGGTGGGTTACCGCTGCCAGGGCGGCCAGCTGCTGCGCTACAGCTACAACCAGTTGCTCAACCCCATGCCCGAGTCACCGCCAGCCGGCTCCAATCCACAGCCGGTGGCGCGCAATGTGGCCAGCTGCAACTTCACCTATCAATCCGGCAGCACCCAGCGCGCCGGCCTGCTGACCCTCAGCCTGGGCATCGCCGAGGCCGGGGAAAACCTGCAACTGCTGCAACAGGTCCATGTCGACAATGCGCCCTGAGCCGAGCCTGCGTCGGGAACCGGGTTTCGGCCTGGTGGCGGCGCTGTTCCTGATCGTCGTGGTGACCCTGCTGGTGATCACCATGGCGCGCCTGTCCACGGTGCAGCATGGCAGCACCAGCCTGGCCATCCAGCAGGCACGTGCCTACCAGGCCGCCCGCGCCGGGCTGGAGTGGGGTATCCACCAGGCGGTCGACGCCGGCAGCTGCGCCAGCGGCAGTCCCGACATGGCCGGCAGCGGCCTGGCCGAGTTCAGCGTCAGCGTGAGCTGCGAGAGCGCCGGCTATAGCGATAATGAGGGTAATCCGGTGCAGATCTTCCGCTTTACCGCCGAGGCGCAGAACGGTACGCCGGGCGGCCGCCCCGACTATGCCTATCGCCGGCTCAGCGCCGTAGTGGAGCGTTAGATGAGACTGCTGCACTGCCTGCTCCTGTGCCTGGGCCTGTCCTGCAGCCCCTGGCTGCTGGCCGCCACCTGCCAGTCGGTGTTTCCCGGCAGCATCACCGGCAACAGCGCCAACCAGCTCGATCTCAGTGGCGTGGTCTGGCAGAACTCGCCAGCGCTGGGGGCGAGCAATCGCAGCCTGGGCGCGGGCGACCACTACTTCGGCGGCGGCAATACGGGCAACGGTTGGAGCCTTGCGGCGACAGGCGGGCCCAGCACGCGGGTGTTCGTCAACGGCGGACTGACCCTGGGCAACAACAGCGTGCTGAACGCCGGCGGCAATCCGCAGAACCTGATCCTGGTGGTCAATGGCAGCCTGTCGCTGGGCAACAACGTGACCATCCGCGGCTTCGTCTACGTCACCGGCAGCATCAGTTTCGGCAACAACCTGACCCTCAATGGTGCCGTCACTTCGCTGGGGGCGGCCACCACCCCGGGAGGCAGCAGCAGCCTGAACTACAACGGTGGCGCCATAGACCTGGCCGACTTCGGCAGCCTGTGCGGCGCCGCGGCCACGCCGCGATTGAGCTGGTCGCTGGACGAAAGCGCCTGGACGGGCGCCGCCGGCGAGGTGCTGGATGCCTCCGGCAACGGCCTGGGCGGCACGGTGTTCAACGGCGCCACCACCGCCAGCACCACGCCGGCGCTGCCCCAGGTCAATGCCCAGGGTACCTGCGGCTACGGTGTCTTCAATTCGGCGTCCAGCCAGTACGTGCAGCGCGCCGACAGCAACCTGTTCGACCTGCAGGGCAGCTTCACCATCGGCCTGTGGGTCAGGCCGCGCACGCGGCCGGCATCCGGGCTGATGAGCATCCTGTCCAAGGACGAGAACTACGAGTTCCATCTCAACCCCGACGGCACCATCAACTGGTGGTGGCAGACCACGACTGGAGCAACCCGCGAGTTCAACAGCACCACGGCGCTGCCGACCGGGCAGTGGAGCCATGTGCTGATCCGCTATGCGCCGGGCGACCAGCGCATCTACATCAACGGCAGCCTGGCCGGGCAGGCCAGCCTGTCCGGCACGCCGCGAGCCAACGACGACCCGCTGCAGCTGGGTGCCGACCAGAATTTCGCCGGGCGCTATTTCAACGGCGAGCTGGACGAGCTGCGCATCTACGATTCGGCTCTGTCCGAGACGCAGATCGCCGCGCTGCTCGCCGAACGCCACCCCTGTGGCCTGAACCTGCAGTGCTTCAGCGACGACTTCGACGATGGCAGCCTGGGCGAGGACTGGGCGGTGGCCAGCCGCGGCACCACGGCCTTCACCCCCACCGTCAGCGGCCAGCGGATGCGCCTGACCAGCAACCAGGGCAACGTCTCCACCTCGTCCACCCTGCAGCGCCTGTTCCCGGCGGCGGGTAACTACATCCAGGTGCAGTTCAAGTACTACGCCTACAACGGCAGCGGCGCCGACGGCGTGGCCGTGGTGTTCTCCGATGCCAGCGTGACGCCGCAGCCGGGCGCCTTCGGCGGGCCGCTGGGCTATGGCACCAAGGGCACGGCCAGTACCCAGGGCTTCGCCGGAGGCTGGCTGGGCGTCGGCATCGATGAGTACGGCAACTTCTCTACCGAGGGCGGGCCGGGCGGGCCGGGGCGGCGTATCGACTCGGTGGCGCTGCGCGGCTCGGGGGCGGGCACCCAGGGCTATCGCTACCTTGCCGGCACTCCGGCCAATCTCAGCTCGGGTGTCGATAGCCCCGGAGCGACGCCGGGCCCCGGGCATACCTACCGCATCACCCTGGACGGCCGTTTCGGCAACGAGGCGCGGGTGACGGTGGAGCGCGACACGGGCAGCGGCTTCGTCGTGCTGCCCAACCTCGATGGCGTCAACGTGCTGGCCGCGGCCTTCGACCAGGACGCTCTGCCGAGCGACTTTTACCTGTCGCTGACCGGCTCCACCGGCGGCTCGACCAATATCCACGAACTGGACGACCTGCAGGTCTGCGCCACCGAGATCAACCCCATCGGCCAGCAGATCGATCACTTCGAGTTCATCTACAGCGGCTCGGCGCTGACCTGCAATCCACAGCCGGTCACCATCCGCGCCTGCCTCAACAGCAGCTGCAGCAGCCTCTATACCGGCACGGTCAGCGTCACACTGAGCCCCTCCAGCTACTGGTCGGCCGTCGCCCCGGCTACAGGTGCTGGCAATACCCTCAACTTCGAGGGCGGTACGGCACAGGCTCGCCTGAGCGTGGCCACGGCCGGCACGGTGAGCCTCGGCGTGCAGTCCTCGGTGCCGGCGAGCAAACCCAACAGCCAGCCGGTCTGTTCGACCGCGGGCTGCCAGATCAGCTATGCCGACAGCGGCCTGCTGCTGCAGGTGCCGAACCTGCTGGCGGCCAAGCCGACGGCGGCGACCCTCAGCGCCGTGCGCAGCTCGGACGAGGCCCTGCAGTGCGTGCCGGCCTTCGCCAATGTCACGCGCCGCGTCAGCTTCACCTCGGCCTACGACAACCCCGCCAGCGGCACCCAGGCGGTGGTGGTCAACGGCAGCGACGTGCGCGCTACGCCAGTCCCCCTCGACCTCGCTTTCGACGCCACCGGTACCGCGCCGCTGACCGTAAGCTACGACGACGCCGGGCTGATGCGGCTCAGCGCCAGCTATGCCGGCAGCGCCGCCACGGACGATCTCGGCCTGGTGCTGGAGGGCGAGGACGACTTCGTCAGCAAGCCCTATGGTCTGTGCCTGAGCACCGCCAGCACCTGTGGCAGCGCCGATGCCGACTGCGATGTCTTCCCCGGTGGCATTCGCGCCGGCGACAGTTTCCCGCTGACCCTGCGCGCGGTGGGCTGGCAGAGCGACGGCGAGGCCTCGACCGCGCAGGCGCTGTGCAGCGGCAATATCACCACGCCGAACTTCCGCCATTCGGGCATCAAGCTGAGCAGTGCGGTGCAGGCCCCGGCCGGCGGCGAACCCGGCGACGTGACACCTGGCAGCTACGACCACGCCCTGGGCGATCAGACCGAAGTCGCCGTCGCTATCTCCGAGGTCGGCGTGTTCAACCTGAGCGCCACGCCGGAGGGCACGTACTTCGGCGAAACGGTCGGCGGCGGCAGTCGCGACCTGGTCGGCCGCTTCATTCCCGCCTATCTGAGCGCCGAGGGCAGCGCCAGCCTGACGCCCAGCTGTGGCAGCGCCTTCAGCTACCAGGGCCAGCCGATCGGCTTCGCCAGCAATCGCCAGCCGACCCTGACCCTCACGGCCAGGAACCGCGCAGGCGATGCCACCGAGAACTACGACCGGGAGGGTTTCTGGAAGCTGGCCGATCCTGCTGTGGGCAGCTACAGCTCGATTACCGGCATCCCGGCCCGGGATGCGCGGCTGGCCAGCCAGGGCTCGGCCACGCTGACCGTTGACGGGGCCAACGATGGCGATGGGGCGCGTACCTACCGCTGGACGGGCGAGCAGCTGCTCTACCAGCCAGCAGTCTTGCCCGGTAGCGACGACTATCCGTTCGCGGCCCAGATCCGGCAGACCTTTGCGGCGGCCAGCCTGCGCGAGGTGGATCAGGGGCAGATGGTCTGCCACGGTAGCGGCGGTGGTTGCCTGGATTACAGCTACGACTTCACGGTCGACGCCAGCCAGAACCTTGGCAGCCAGGTGCGCCTGGGCCGCCTGCGCATCGGCAACGCCCATGGCTCCGAGCTGCAGGCCCTGGACCTGCCGCTGCTGCTGGAAACCTGGCAGAACGTCGCCGGCGGGGCTTTCCTGACCGAAGGGATGGATACCTGCACCGTCTTGGGTACGCCTGCACTGGATCAGTACACCGGCAACCTGGCGGCCGGGGAGACCACGCCGACCCTGGTGCCACCCCTGGCCGGCGTCGGTACGCTGCAGCTGAGCGCCCCGGGCGCCGGCAACGATGGCTCGCTGCAGGTCAGCTTCCCCGACTCGCCGGCCTGGCTGCAGTACCCCTGGGATGGCGCCAGCCGCCAGCTGGCGCGCGGCCTGGGCAGTTTCGGCATCTACAAGGGCGCGGCGCCGCTGATCTTCCGCCGCGAGCTGTACCGCTGAAAAGCCGAAGGGCCGCAGATGCGGCCCTTCGCGTGGGTGTAAAAGAGGGGATTCCCCGGCCTGCCTGTACCAAGGTCCCCAAAACTGGAGTTGCCTGATACTAAGCAGGAGGTGTGCCAGTTTTATTACGGTGCCCCTTCGCACAGTCGCGGCAGCGGCTGCGGTACTGGCTAATCTCTAGAGAGCCTCGTCGCTGGATATCGGCATGAGCCATCTGCGTATCCTCACCCTGCTGTTCGCGCTGCTGCCCTGGGGGGCGGCGCTGGCCGAGCACCTGCGCCTGGCAGGCGACTCCTGGCCGCCCTTCACCGACCAGAGCCTGCCCAACAACGGTCTGGCCGTGGACCTGGTGAGCAGCGCCCTGCAGCGTGCCGGGCACAGCACGGAATATGTCGAGGTGCCTTGGGCACGGGTGCTTCGCGGGCTGCAGCAGGGCGACTACGACCTGATAGTGGCCGCCTGGTACAGCGCCGAACGGACCCGCTACGGGCTGTTCTCCGAGCCCTACCTGGTCAACCGCATCCGCTTCCTGCGGCGCGCCGGCATGCCCATCGAGTACGCCGGCCTCGATGGCCTGCAGCCGTTCAGCATCGCCGTGGTGCGCGGCTACAGCTACGACGGCGCCTTCGATGCGGCCGAGCAGCTGACCAAGGTGCCGGTGCTGGAGTTCGCCATGGGCGCACGCATGCTGGCGGCCGGACGGGTGCAGCTGACCCTTGAGGACGAGCTGGTGGCACGCCATCACCTCAACCGCGACCTGCGCGAGATTCGCGATGCGCTGGAGTTCGTCGAGACGCCGCTGAGCGAGAACGGCCTGCACATCCTGGTGCGGCGCAGCCATCCGCTGCACCAGCAGATCGTCCGCGAGTTCAACCAGGCGATCCGGGCGATGCGGGCGGACGGCAGCTACCAGCGCATCTATCGCCGCCATGGCCTGGACGGCGGCGAATGAAGGCCGTCAGAGCAGGCGCACCTTCACCGCGCGGCCCTTGATCTTGCCGCTGGCCAGGCGCTGCAGGGCCTGCCTGGCAATGCTGCGGTCGACGGCGACGTAGGCCTGGTAGTCGAAGATGGCGATCTTGCCGACCTTGTCGCCGGGGATGCCGGCCTCGCCGGTCAGGGCGCCGAGGATGTCGCCGGGGCGCAGCTTGTCCTTGCGCCCGGCGGCGATGCACAGGCTGTGCATCGGCGGCAGCAGCGGCTCGCCCCGGTCCTTCAGCTCGCCGAGCAGCTGCCAGGTCAGCGGGCTGCCCTGCAGTTCCTCGATGGCCTGGGCGCGCCCGGCCTCGCTCGGCGCTACCAGCGACAGTGCCAGGCCCTTGGCCCCGGCGCGGCCGCTGCGGCCGATACGGTGGATGTGTACCTGCGGGTCGCGGGCCAGCTCGACGTTGATCACCAGCTCCAGGCCGGCGATGTCCAGGCCGCGGGCGGCCACGTCGGTGGCCACCAGCACGCTCAGGCTGCGGTTGGCGAACAGCGCCAGCACCTGGTCGCGGTCGCGCTGCTCCAGGTCGCCGTGCAGGGCGGCGGCGGAGATCTTCTCGGACTCCAGGCTGGCGGCCAGTTCGTCGCACTGCTGGCGGGTGGCACAGAAGGCCACCACCGGCTGCTTGCGGAAGTGCCGCAGCAGGCGCAGCACGGCTTCCAGCCGCTGCTTGCCGTCGATCTCGTAGAAGCGCTGCTCGATCTGTTCGTCGTCGTGCAGCGCCTCCACTTCCACCCGCGCCGGGTCGCGCTGGAAGCGCGCGGCGAGCTGCTCGATGCCGGGCGGATAGGTGGCGGAGAACAGCAGAGTCTGGCGCCGCGCGGGGGTCTGCTCGATGACCTCGGCGATGCTGTCGAAGAAGCCCATGTCGAGCATGCGGTCGGCCTCGTCCAGCACCAAGGTGGACAAGCCGTCGAGCTTCAGGGTGCCCTTGCGCAGGTGTTCCTGGATGCGTCCCGGGGTGCCGACTATGACGTGGGCACCATGCTCCAGCGAGCCGATCTGCGGGCCGAAGGGCACGCCGCCGCACAGGGTCAGCACCTTGATGTTGTCGGCGGCGCGCGCCAGGCGGCGGATCTCCTTGGCCACCTGGTCGGCCAGCTCGCGGGTCGGGCACAGCACCAGCGCCTGGCAGCCGAAGAAGCGCGGATTCAGCGGATGCAGCAGGCCGATGCCGAAGGCCGCAGTCTTGCCGCTACCGGTCTTGGCCTGGGCGATCAGGTCGCGGCCCTGGAGGATCAGCGGCAGGCTGGCGGCCTGGATCGGCGTCATCTCGGCGTAACCGAGGGCGGCGAGGTTGTCGCGCATGGCGGCGGACAGCGGGAGGGTGGCGAAGGCGGTAGTCACGGCGAGGGCCTGCAGAGGAAGTGGCGCGCATTGTAGCAGGGCCGCAAAAGTTGCCGGCCGCGGGCAAAGCTCTCTAGGCTGTCAGGCAGTGCTCATTGCGGATGGACCTCGATGCGGATCGCCAAGTCATGGTTGCTGTGCCTCTGCTGCGTGATAGTGCCCGCGCAGGCCGACTGGTTTCCGTTGCCGGTCCGCGCGGACGGCGAGCTGACGGAGTATCGACCGCTGCTCCGCGCCAGCCAGGCCTGGCGCATCTGTGCCCTGTTGCCGCATGGCAAGGATCGCTACTGGTGGGGCGTGGCCTGGGGGCTGGACGGCGAGGCGAGCCGGCAGGGCGTGCGCTTGGGCATCTACGAAGCCGGCGGATACGAGAATCCCCAGGTGCAAGTTCAGCAACTGCACAACTGTCGCGGCCTGGGGGCGGACGCCTATGTGATCGCCTCGATCAACACCGGCGAGCTGTGCCCCGAGATCAGCCGTCTGCTGGCCGAGGGCAGACCGGTGATCGATCTGGCCAACGGCCTGGACTGCAAGGGGCTGACGGTGACGGCGCATTCGCGAGTGGATTTCGCCGACATGGCGCGCGAGGCCCTGGGCTATATCGAGGCGCGCCGGGCGCCGGGTGCCTACCGCCTGGGCTGGTTGCCGGGGCCGCAGGGCGCGGGCTGGGTCAGGGATGCCGAGCGTGGGCTGCAGCAGGTGGTGAGCGCGGCGGACATTCGTCTTGCGCACGGCGGCTACGGGCCGGTGGATCGCTCCAGCCAGGCGCGCCTGGTGCGCCGGCTGCTGCGCGAGCAGCCACACCTCGACTATCTGCTGGGCAACGCCGAGGCCGCCGGTTTCGCCGCGCAGCTGGTGCTCGGCGCGGGCGAGCACCGGGGCACCCAGGTGCTGGCCTTCTATGTGACCGAGCGTATCATCGAGCAGATTCGCGAGGGCTTCATCCTCGCCGCGCCGAGCGACTCGCCGGTGCACCAGGCGCGCATCGCCATCGATTTCGCGGTGCGCGCGCTGGAGCGGCAGCCACACCCGCGCGAGGTGGGGCCGCTGATCGAGATGCTCGACCGGGATGCGCTGGAGTCCTTCGACATCAGCCGCCTGATGCCCCCGGAGGGGCACTGGATGATCCGCCGCGACCTGCCCGAGTAGGGTGCCTCAGAACAGGTCGATGGGCGCCGCTTCGTCCGCGGGAAGCGGGCTGCCGGGTATGCCCAGCAAGGGGTCCAGCTCGCTCATCGGCGGCGGCGAGTCCTCGCTCTTGAACAGCTCGAAATAGGCATCGGGCGCCTCGGGCGAGGCGGCACGACCGCTGAGCGGGTCGATGCGCAGGCTGAGCAGGCCGGCGGGCTCCGGAGGCAGGTGTTCCGGCTTGTCCTTGAGCGCGGCGCTCATGTAGCTCATCCAGATCGGCAGGGCCACGGTGCCGCCGTACTCGTGGCGGCCGAGGCTCTCCGGCTGGTCGAAACCGACCCACACGGTGGTCATGTAGTCGGCGTTGTAGCCGGAGAACCAGCTGTCCTTGGACTCGTTGGTAGTGCCGGTCTTGCCGGCCAGATCGCCACGGCCCATGGCCAGGGCGCGGCGGCCGGTGCCGCGCTTGATCACGTCCTGCAGCATGCTGGTCATGATGTAGGCGGTGCGCTCGTCGATGATCTGCTCGGCGGCGACCGGCTGCAGGACTTTGGCATTGGGCTCCTCGAGTCGCAGCGCGGCGTTCTGCTCCTCGACCAGTTGCAGGTTCTGCGGGGTGCGCGGCGGGTTGGCGATGAACAGCGGCTTGCCGTCGCGGCTGTCGATGCGCTCGATCAGGTAGGGCTGGATCTTGTGCCCGCCATTGGCGAAGGCGCTCCAGCCGCTGGCGATCTCCAGCGGTGTGAGGCCGGCGGTGCCGAGGGCCAGCGACAGGTTACGCGGCAGGTCCTGGCGGTTGAAGCCGAAGCTGCTGATGTAGTCGAGGGTGTAGTCGATGCCGATGGTCTGCAGCAGGCGAATCGACACCAGGTTGCGCGACTTGTACAGGGCTTCGCGCAGGCGGATCGGTCCGAGGAAGGTGTTGTTGTCGTTCTTCGGTCGCCAGGCCTCCTCCATGCCGGCCTCCTGGAACACAATGGGCGCGTCGTTGACCAGGCTGGCGGCGGTGAAGCCGGCATCCAGCGCCGCGCTGTAGATGAAGGGCTTGAAGCTGGAGCCCGGCTGGCGCTTGGCCTGGGCGGCGCGGTTGTAGTTGCTCTGCTCGAAGGAGAAGCCACCGACCAGGGCGCGGATCGCACCGTTCTGCGGATCCAGCGAGACCAGGGCGCTCTGTGCCGCGGGAATCTGGCGGAACAGCAGGGCCTGGTTTTCGGCGTCGGGCTCGACGCGCACCAGATCGCCGATCTGCACCACGTCTGCCGGTTGCTGCGGGCGTGGTCCAAGGCTGTTGGTGTTGAGGAAGGGGCGTGCCCACTTCATGCTGTCCCAGGCGACCGGCTGTTCCTCGCCGCTGCGCAGCAGCACCATGATGCCGCTCTTCTCCACCTGGGTGACGATGGCCGGCTGCAGGCCGCCGATGCTCTTGTACTTGACCAGCTCGGCCAGCCAGGCCTCGTGGGTCAGGCCCGGCAGGCGAGTCTCCGGGCCGCGGTAGCCATGGCGCTGGTCGTAGGCGATCAGGCCGTCGTGTAGCGCGCGATTGGCGGCCTCCTGCAGCACCGACGGCGTGGTCGTGGTGACCCGGAAGCCTTCCGTATAGGCATCGCTGCCGTAGCGGCCGACCATCTCGGCGCGGGCCATTTCGGCGATGTAGGGAGCATTTAGTTCTATCGGCTGGACGTGATGGCGGGCATCGATCGGTTCTGCCATCGCCGCGTCGTAGCGCGCCTGGTCGATGGCGCCAAGCTTGAACATGCGGCCGAGAATCCAGTCGCGGCGCTCCTTGCTGCGTTGCGGGTTGACCAGCGGGTTGTAGCGCGACGGCGCCTTGGGCAGGCCGGCAATCATCGCCAGCTGGCCGAGGCTGAGCTCGCGAATCGGCTTGCCGTAATACACCTGGGCGGCGGCTTCGATGCCGTAGGCGCGGTTGCCCAGGTAGATCTTGTTGACGTACAGCTCGAGGATCTCGTTCTTGCTCAGCTCTCGCTCGATCTGCAGGGCCAGGAGGATCTCGTTGATCTTGCGCGAGAAGCTGCGCTCGCTGGTGAGGAAGAAGTTCTTCGCCACCTGCATGGTGATGGTGCTGCCCCCGGTCTGAATGTGGCCGCTGGCCAATAACTGCGTAGCAGCGCGCAGCAGGCTGGTGAAGTCGACGCCATAATGATTGGCGAAATTGTCGTCTTCCGCGGCCAGCAGGGCGCGGATGAAGTCCTCGGGAATGTCCTCGAAACGGATCGGCGAACGGCGCATCTCGCCGAACTCGGATATCAGCTTGCCGTCGTGGCTGTAGACCCGGAGCGGGATCTGCAGCTGGATGCTGCGCAGCGACTCGACGGAAGGGAGACCGGGACTAAGATAGAGGAAGGCGCCGCTGAAACTGAGGATCAGACCACAAAAAACGGCGACGAAGGACCACCAGAAAAACTTCAGCAAACGCATCAAGGTTCTTGGAATTCCAGATAAAAGAATGGGTTAAGTGTTGCGCGGTGCGAAAAGGGGAAAACTGTTCACATTATAAGCGGTTTTTTTGCAGGGGAGCCATTTGCGCTTCTGTCAAGACTGTTATTTAATGTGGAAAAACATAAATAGTCCGTAAGTCTCGGATGCAGATAGGAAATCGGTCGTGCTAGGGCTCTTCAATAAGAAAGCGAACACGCTTCTGGGGATCGACATCAGTTCGACCTCGGTCAAGCTACTTGAATTGAGTCGCTCCGGAAGCCGCTACAAGGTAGAGGCTTACGCCGTTGAGCCACTCCCGCCGAATGCTGTCGTCGAGAAGAACATTGCCGAGCTGGAAGGTGTCGGTCAGGCCCTGAGCCGTGTGCTCGCCAAGGCCAAGACCAGCGTGCGCACCGCAGCCGTGGCCGTGGCCGGCTCCGCGGTGATCACCAAGACCATCGAGATGGAGGCCGGTCTCAACGACGACGAGCTGGAGAATCAGCTCAAGATCGAGGCCGATCAGTACATTCCCTATCCGCTCGAAGAGGTCGCCATCGATTTCGAGGTGCAGGGGGCTTCCGCACGGAATCCCGAGCGCGTCGAGGTGCTGCTGGCGGCGTGTCGGAAGGAGAACGTGGAAGTTCGCGAGGCTGCGCTCGGCCTGGCCGGCATCACCGCCAAGGTGGTCGATGTCGAGGCCTACGCGCTGGAGCGTGCCTATGGACTACTCGAATCTCAGTTGGGTGGCAGCGTCGACGAGCTGACCGTGGCGGTCGTCGACATCGGCGCCACCATGACCACGCTCAGCGTCCTGCACAACGGTCGCACCATCTATACCCGCGAACAGCTGTTCGGCGGTCGTCAGCTCACCGAGGAAATCCAGCGTCGCTACGGTCTGTCCGTCGAGGAGGCAGGCCTGGCCAAGAAGCAGGGCGGGCTGCCGGACGATTACGAGAGCGAAGTGCTGCAGCCGTTCAAGGAGGCAGTGGTGCAGCAGGTCTCGCGCTCTCTGCAGTTCTTCTTTGCGGCTGGGCAGTTCAGCGATGTCGACTACATCCTGCTGGCTGGCGGCACGGCATCCATCCCCGATCTGGATCGCCTGATCCAGCAGAAGATCGGCACTCCTACCCTGGTGGCCAACCCCTTTGCCGACATGGCGCTGGGGAGCAAGGTCAATGCCGGTGCTCTGGCTAGCGATGCGCCGTCCTTGATGATTGCCTGTGGTCTGGCGATGAGGAGTTTCGACTGATGGCACGGATCAACCTACTCCCCTGGCGCGAGCAGCTGCGCGAAGAGCGCAAGCAGCGGTTTGTCGCGGCCATGGGGGCTGCTCTTCTGGTCGCAGGCGGCTTGGTGTTTCTCGGCGGGCAGTACTTCAATGCGGCCATTGAACAGCAGAACGCACGTAACGACTTCATTAAGAAGGAAATCGCCGTTCTCGACGCGCGAATCAAAGAGATCAAGGACCTCAAGGAGCGGCGTGAGCAGTTGCTGGAGAGGATGAAGATCATCCAGGATCTGCAGGGCAATCGCCCCATCATCGGTCATATCTTCGATCAGTTGGTGAGAACCCTGCCGGACGGCGTTTTCTTCACGGATCTGACCCGCAAAGACGACCTTATTTCGATTGTCGGAAGCGCCGAGTCGAACAACAGGGTTTCCAGTCTGATGCGCAACCTGGATGCTTCTGACTGGCTCAAGTCGCCCAATCTGACTGAAGTCAAGGCGATAACGGCAGGTGAAGTCGACCAGGCGAACGTCTTCAAGTTGACGGTCAAGCAAACCCGTCCTGGTGCCACCGAGGAAGACGAGGCCGAGGAAAAACAGCCGAAGAACGGCAAAGCACGTCAGAAAAATAAGCCGGGTAAAAAGTCATGAGTCTTTCGGATGCGGTCGAATCGTTGCGGAAGGTCGAGCTTTCCGAACTTGACGTAAACAACCTGGGCTCTTGGCCGCTGCCGGTCAAGGTCATTACCTGCTTGCTGTTGCTGATAGCGGGGCTGGGGCTTGGCTACTACTTCTACCTGCAAGACCTGCAGACTCAGTTGCAGCAGCAGCAGGCCCAGGAGGCAACGCTCAAGCAGCAGTTCTCCACCAAGGCCGCGCAGGCGGCCAACCTTGAGGCCTACAAGGTGCAGATGAAGGAGATGGAGGAGTCCTTCGGCATGCTGCTGCGCCAACTGCCGAGTGATACCGAAGTGCCTGGGTTGCTCGAGGACATCACCCGTACGGGGCTGGAAAGTGGCCTCGAATTCGAAGAGATCAAGTTGCAGCCTGAAAGTGTGCAGCAGTTCTATATCGAGTTGCCAATTCAGGTCTCGGTAGTAGGCACTTATCACGATCTGGCAACTTTCGTCAGCGCGGTGGCGAGTCTTCCGCGTATCGTGACTCTGCATGATTTCGAGATTAAGCAATCGAAAGACGAGAACACTTCACGACTGGCGATGAGTGTGTTGGCCAAGACCTATCGCTATAACGATGAGGGGCTGAAGAAATGATTTATGCCCGCAGCTTAGGCGTGATGATTTCCGCATTGGTCCTCTCGGGATGCATGGGGCAGGGCGATTTCTCGGATTTGCGCCAATACATGGAGGAGGTCAGGGCTCGTCCCAAGGGCTCCATCGAGCCACTGCCGAAATTCCAGCCATACGAGCCCTTCACTTATAGCGCCGCGTCCTTGCGCAGTCCTTTCCAGCCTCCGGTCAAGGTGGACCTGGCCAGTCAGCAGAAAGGCTCGAAGGATGTCAAACCGGATGAAACACGCGTCAAGCAGTTTCTCGAGGGCTTCAACATCGAAGTGTTCGAGATGGTCGGAACCCTGCAGAACGAAACCGGTGTATTTGGCCTGGTTCGCGGAGCGGGCGGCGTGCATCGCGTTAAGGTAGGTGACTATCTGGGGCGCAACCATGGACGAATCGTGACCGTGGATGAGGCCAAAATCGATGTCATCGAGATTGTCCCGGATGGAGAGGGCGGCTGGCTGGAGCGGCCGCGCAGCATCTCCCTCAAGAGTCGCTCTTAATGGCGGGGTCGATAATGAAAAATAACTACAGTGCTGCTGAACGGAAGTCTTCCATGAATAGGGCATTTTCTCGCTTGGGCCTGTCGCTGATGCTGGCCGGTTTTGCGCCGGCCCTGCTGGCGGCCAATTTGCAAAAACTGGATGTGGCCGCACTCCCGGGTGACAAGGTGGAGCTCAAGCTGAGCTTCGATGAGCCGGTTGCCGCGCCGCGTGGCTATACCATCGAGCAGCCGGCGCGCATCGCCCTGGACCTGCCCGGAGTGTCCAGCAAGCTCGGTGAGAAGAATCGGGAGCTGGGGGTGGGCAACGCTCGCAGCGTGACCGTCGTCGAGGCGCAGAACCGGACGCGCCTGATCATCAATCTCTCCACCCTGGTTCCCTACAGCACTCGCAGCGAGGGCAACAACCTGATCGTTGTCGTTGGCGATGCCGCCGGGGCTCAGGCTCAGGCTCAGGCTCAGGCCAGTGCTGCGCCTGTCGCGGCGCCCAAGCTGACGCCGGCGGTTCCGGCCGGGCGTGCCATTCGGTCCATAGACTTCCAGCGCGGCACCGCCGGCGAGGGCAACGTGGTGATCGAGCTTTCCGATCCCAGCGTGAGCCCGGATATTCAGGAGCAGGGCGGCAAGATTCGCGTCGAGTTTCCCAAGACCCAGTTGCCGGAAAGCCTGCGTGCTCGTCTGGACGTGAAGGACTTCGCTACGCCGGTCCAGTTCGTCAATACCACCGCACAGGGTGATCGTGTCAGCATCAGTATCGAGCCGACCGGTCTATATGACTACCTGGCATTCCAGACGGACAACAAGCTGACGGTCAGCATCAAGCCGCTCAGCCAGGACGACATGGAGAAGCGCAAAGCCGAGAGCTTTGCCTACACCGGGGAAAAGCTTTCCCTCAACTTCCAGGACATCGACGTACGTTCGGTGCTGCAGCTGATCGCCGACTTCACCAACCTGAACCTGGTTGCGAGCGATACCGTGCAGGGCAACATTACGCTGCGTTTGCAGAATGTGCCCTGGGATCAGGCTCTGGATCTGGTGCTGAAGACTCGCGGTTTGGATAAGCGTCAGGTCGGCAACGTCCTGCTGATCGCGCCGGCCGATGAAATTGCCGCCCGCGAGCGCCAGGAGCTGGAGTCCAAGAAGCAGATTGCGGAGCTGGCGCCGCTGCGCCGTGAGCTGATCCAGGTCAACTATGCCAAGGCCTCGGATATTGCCAAGCTGTTCCAGTCCGTGACCGATGCGGAGGCTACGGTTGGCGAGGAGCGCGGTTCGGTAACCGTCGATGATCGTACCAACAGCATCATCGCCTATCAGACTCAGGACCGTCTCGACGAGCTGCGTCGCATCGTTGCGCAGCTCGATATCCCGGTTCGCCAGGTGATGGTGGAGGCGCGCATAGTCGAGGCCAATGTCGACTTCGACAAGGAGCTGGGTGTCGAGTGGCGTGGCGTGGGGCTGGGCGACAATAACTGGGTTGCCGGCGGTACCAACAGTCTCGAGAAAGACACCGACCCGCTGGAGTTTCAGGCAGGCACCTTTGTCGATATGGGCGCGGCCGGGCGAACTGCCGGCCTGAACCTTGGTTTCATCACCGATAACACCCTGCTGGATCTCGAATTGTCTGCAATGGAAAAGACCGGTAATGGCGAGATCATTTCGCAGCCTAAGGTCGTGACCTCGGATAAGGAGACCGCGAAGATCCTCAAGGGTACCAAGATCCCTTACCAGGAGGCCTCGTCCAGTGGTGCGACCTCAGTGACTTTCGCCGAGGCTAACCTTTCCCTTGAGGTGACTCCGCAGATCACTCCGGATAATCGCGTGATCATGGAAGTCAAGGTCAACAAGGATGCGGCGGACTTCTCCAACCAGGTCGACGGCACTCCTTCGATTCAGACCAACGAGGTGAATGCCAAGGTGCTGGTCAGCGATGGCGAAACCATCGTAATTGGCGGCATCTTCAGCAACACCCAGTCCAAAGCAGTCGACAAGGTGCCGCTGCTCGGCGACATCCCCTTCATCGGGCGTCTGTTCCGTCGCGATGTGGTGCAGGATTCGAAGTCTGAGCTGCTGGTCTTCCTCACCCCGCGCATCATGAACAACCAGGCCATTGCGGTAAGCAACTGATAGTGCAGAACGTAGTCTTGGTAGGCCCGATGGGGGCTGGAAAAAGCACCATCGGGCGGCTTCTGGCCAAAGAGTTGAGGCTGCACTTCAAGGATTCGGACAAGGAGATCGAGCAGCGTACCGGTGCCGATATCCCCTGGATTTTCGATGTCGAGGGCGAGCAGGGCTTTCGCGAGCGCGAGCAGTCCATGATTGCCGAGCTCTGCCAGCTTGCCGGCGTGGTCATCGCGACGGGCGGTGGTGTTGTGCTGCGCCCGGAGAACCGCGAGGCGCTGCGTGCCGGAGGGCGTGTGGTCTATCTGCATGCCTCGGTGGAGCAGCAGCTGGAGCGAACCTCCCGGGATCGCAATCGGCCCTTGCTGCGCAATACCGAGCCGGGCAAGGTGCTGCGCAATCTGATGGAGATCCGCGACCCGCTTTACAGGGAGATCGCGGATATCGTGATCGAAACCGATGAGCGCGCGCCGCGTCTGGTTGTGCAGGAAATCGTCGAGCGCCTGAAAGCATTGCCGCCCCGTTAAAGGGCGGCTTCATCTGCTGTATCCTAAGCCCTTTCTGTTCGGGGGCCTCATGCAGACTCTTACTGTCGATCTCGGCGAGCGCAGTTATCCCATCTACATCGGTGCCGGGCTGTTGACTCGCGCCGAACTGTTCCAGCGCCACCTGGCTGGTCGCCAGGTGGCCATAGTCACCAACGAAACCGTTGCCCCTCTGTATCTGGAGTCCGTCCGCCAATCCCTGGCGGGGCGAGACATTGCCGTCGTCGTCCTGCCAGATGGCGAAAGCTTCAAGACCTGGGAAACCTTGCAGCTGATCTTCGATGGTCTGCTGCAGGCGCGGCATGATCGCAAGACGACCGTCGTGGCCCTGGGGGGCGGAGTTGTCGGCGACATGGCTGGCTTTGCGGCGGCCTGTTATCAGCGCGGCGTGGATTTCATTCAGGTGCCGACCACCCTGCTGTCTCAGGTGGACTCCTCGGTGGGCGGCAAGACCGGGATCAATCATCCGCTCGGCAAGAACATGGTCGGTGCCTTCTATCAGCCGAACGCGGTGATCATCGATACCTCCGTGCTCGCTACCCTGCCGGCGCGCGAGCTCTCCGCGGGACTGGCCGAAGTCATCAAGTATGGCCTGATCTGCGATGCGGATTTCCTGGCCTGGTTGGAGGTCCACATCGAGGAGCTGCGCCAGCTGCAACCTGATCTCCTGGCCCAGGCCATCGAGCGCTCCTGCGCGGCCAAGGCTCGTGTGGTCGGGGCCGACGAGCGCGAGTCGGGGTTGCGGGCGATCCTCAATCTTGGCCATACCTTCGGCCATGCCATCGAAACGCACATGGGCTATGGCGAGTGGTTGCATGGCGAGGCGGTTTCGGCCGGGACCGTGATGGCGCTCGAAATGTCAGCGCGACTCGGCTGGATTTCCGCGGCAGAGCGTGATCGTGGCGTTCGCCTGCTGCTGCGTGCCGGCTTGCCTGTGGTGCCGCCTAGCGAGATGCGTCCCGATGACTTTCTCGAGCATATGGCGGTCGACAAGAAGGTATTGGACGGACGTCTGCGCCTGGTGTTGCTGCGCCAGTTGGGTGAGGCAGTGATTACCGACGACTTCCCGCGGGAGGTCCTGGATGCCACCTTGCGTGCCGACTATCGTGCGCTGGTGGATCGGCTAGAAAACTAAGAGAGTCACATGACCAGTCTGCACGCCGATGAGGCCTTTCTCGCACACTACCAATTCACTCACGACCCTTTCGCGGCGCGGGTTCCGGGGTTCCGCTTCTTTCCCGCACAACGCAAGCCGGTGCTTGGTCAGCTTCACCATCTGGCGCGCTACAGCCAGTTGCTGCTGGTGGTGAGCGGCCCGCACGGCAGTGGCAAGACGCTGTTGCGTCAGGCTCTGGTGGCCAGCGCCAACAAGCAGACGGTGCACTCCGTGGTTGTATCGGCGCGGGGGGCTGGCGATGTCTCCGGTGTGCTGCGTCAGGTGGCGCAGGGGCTGGGATTGCAGCAGATGGATGTGCGCAGCATTCTCGCCCAGGTGGCGCAGCTGGCACTCACCGGGCAGGAGGTCTACCTGCTGGTCGATGATGCCGAGCAGCTGGCCGATGCGGCACTGGAAGCCCTGTTCACCCTGGCGGCCGGTAATGCCGAGGGGCGTCCGCACATTTTCCTGTTCGCCGAGGACGAGCTGTTGCCTCGCCTCGAGGCCCTGGCCGATGGCGAGGAGCGCTTCCATGTCATCGAGTTATTGCCCTACAGCGAGGATGAGACCCGCGAGTACCTCGCGCAGCGCCTCGAGGGGGCAGGGCAGGGTATCGATCTGCTCAGCGACGAACAGGTCAGTGACATTCATCTGAGTTCCGCGGGCTGGCCGGGAGCCATCAACCAGGCTGCCCGTGAAGTGCTGGTCGAGGCCATGCTCGCCAGTCGCAACGCGCGTGCTGGCGGGGCGGCGCTTGGGTTGCCGAGAAAGCATCTGCTGGCGCTGGCCGTGGTGGCGGTGGCGCTGGGGGCGGCCTGGCTGATGCAGGGCAAGACGGAGCACACGCCGCCGCTGGTGACTGAGGCGCCTGTCGAGCTGCTGCCGCAGCAGACCCCGGCTGCGGTCGGCGCCGACAAGCCGGTGACAGTGCCGACTGCTCCCGCGGCTAGCGCCGATGTCGAGTTCAGTGGCAGCACCCAGCCCTTGCCGTTGCCGCTGGTGGGCGAGGCGCAGCCGGTCATTCGCGAGCCCCTGGCCCAGGCCTCGGGGATGGCAGATGGCGAGGAAGTCGAAGCCTCCGAGGTGCGATCCGCGGAGGCTACGGTGCCGGCGGTCTCCGTGCCTGTGGTGCCGACGGTGGCGAGTGTGTCCGCAGTAACCCCGGCTCCAGCTCCGGTGCCCGTGACGCCGGCTGCGCCGGAGCCCAGGCCGGCAGTGACGGCAAAGCCCGAGGCTTCGCCCAAACCCGCTGCCAAGCCGGCACCCGTTCCGGCGCCCAAGCCTGCGGTTGCCCAGAGCGGCGGGCTTCCGGCGGGCGACTGGTATGCAAGCCGGCCGGCCGGAAACTATGCCCTGCAGATTCTCGGCACCCGTTCGGAAAGCAGCGCCAAGGCTTTCGTCAGCAAGAATGGCGGCGAATACCGCTATTTCAGGAAGCTGCACCAGGGGCAGCCGCTGTATGTGGTGACCTACGGGCAGTTCTCCAGTCGATCGGCTGCCCAGGCCGCAATCAAGTCGTTGCCGGAGTCCGTGCAGGCCGGCAAGCCCTGGCCGCGCAGCTTTGCCAGCATCCAGCAGGAGGCGCTACGGGCCCGCTGAGGGCCCGTGAATAGCCTTTCATTTAGTGACCGGTCGGTGCTAGCACGGGCTCTCGGTTGCTGCCTTTCGCCTAAGCGACAGAAGTTTTCATTTGGCCGTCACAAAAATTTGTGAGGGTCAGGGTCGCTATGTAAAATGACCCCCCTTTTGCCTGCGCCAAGCTGGGGCGTGCTCCTGCGCGGCTGGCAGCTAGGTCGATGAATTAGAAAGCAATTTGCCTCTTTGAGGCAGCCTGGTGAGAGTGTCTATGAAAGCAGGTCTGTACCATCCTGATCAGTTCAAGGATAACTGCGGCTTCGGCTTGATCGCCCACATGCAGGGTGAGGCGAGCCATCACTTGCTGAAGACTGCCATTGAAGCCCTGACCTGCATGACCCACCGCGGCGGCATCAACGCCGACGGCAAGACCGGTGACGGTTGTGGTCTGTTGATCCAGAAGCCCGACCTGTTCCTGCGCGCAGTCGCCCGGGAGGAGTTCGGCAGCGAACTGCCGCAGCAGTACGCCGTGGGCATGGTGTTCTTCAACCAGGACCCGGCCAAGGCCGAGGCCGCTCGCGCCAACATGAACCGCGAGATTATCAAAGCCGGCCTGCAGCTGGTCGGCTGGCGCAAGGTGCCGATCGACACCAGCGTGCTCGGCCGCCTGGCCCTGGAGCGCCTGCCGATCATCGAGCAGGTGTTCGTCGGCGGCGAAGGCCTGGATGACCAGCAGTTTGCCATCAAGCTGTTCAGCGCCCGTCGCCGCTCCTCGGTGGCCAATGCTGCCGACAGCGATCACTACATCTGCAGCTTTTCGCACAAGACCATCATCTACAAAGGCCTGATGATGCCGGCGGACCTGCAGCAGTTCTATCCGGACCTCGGTGACGAGCGCCTGCAGACCGCGATCTGCGTGTTCCACCAGCGCTTCTCCACCAACACCCTGCCGAAGTGGCCGCTGGCGCAGCCGTTCCGCTTCCTCGCCCACAACGGCGAGATCAACACCATCACCGGCAACCGCAACTGGGCCCAGGCGCGTCGCCTGAAGTTCGCCAATGACCAGATTCCGGACCTGGAAGAGCTCGGTCCGCTGGTCAATCGCGTCGGCTCCGACTCCTCGAGCATGGATAACATGCTGGAGCTGATGGTCACCGGCGGTATCGACCTGTTCCGCGGCGTGCGCATGATCATTCCGCCGGCCTGGCAGAACGTCGAGACCATGGACGCCGACCTGCGCGCGTTCTACGAGTACAACTCCATGCACATGGAGCCCTGGGACGGTCCCGCCGGCGTGGTGCTGACCGACGGCCGGCATGCTGTCTGTCTGCTCGATCGTAACGGCCTGCGCCCGGCGCGCTGGGTCACCACCAAGAACGGTTACATCACCCTGGCCTCGGAAATCGGTGTGTGGGACTACAAGCCGGAAGACGTGATCGCCAAGGGGCGGGTCGGGCCGGGGCAGATCCTCGCGGTCGACACCGAGACCGGTCAGGTGCTGGACACCGACGCCATCGACAACCGTCTGAAGTCGCGCCACCCCTACAAGCAGTGGCTGCGCCAGGGCGCGGTGCGCATCCAGGCCAGCCTGGAAGATCGCGACCACGGCTCGCCGTTCTACGACAGCGACAGCCTCAAGCAGTATATGAAGATGTTCCAGGTCACCTTCGAGGAGCGTGACCAGGTGCTGCGCCCGCTCGGCGAGCAGGGCCAGGAAGCGGTCGGCTCGATGGGCGACGACACACCGATGGCGGTGCTGTCGCAGCGCGTGCGCTCGCCCTACGACTACTTCCGCCAGCAGTTCGCCCAGGTCACCAACCCGCCGATCGACCCGCTGCGCGAGTCGATCGTGATGTCCCTGGAGATCTGCCTGGGCGCCGAGCGCAACATCTTCGAAGAGTCCCCGGCCCATGCCAGCCGCGTCATGCTGAGCAGCCCGGTGATCTCCCCGGCTAAGTGGCGGGCGTTGATGAACCTGACTGCGCCCGGCTTCGAGCGGCACATCATCGACCTCAACTACGACGAGTCGCTGGGCCTGGAAGCGGCCATCCGCAACATCGCCGACCAGGCCGAGGAAGCGGTGCGTGCCGGTAAGGTGCTGCTGGTGCTGACCGACCGCCACATCGCCCCCGGCAAGCTGCCGGCGCATGCCGCGCTGGCCACCGGTGCGGTGCACCACCGCCTGGTGGAGAAGGGCCTGCGTTGCGACTGCAACATCCTGGTCGAGACCGCCACCGCCCGTGACCCGCACCACTTCGCCGTGCTGGTCGGCTTCGGCGCCTCCGCCGTGTATCCCTTCCTGGCCTACGAAGTGCTGGGCGACCTGATCCGCACCGGCGAGGTGCTGGGCGACCTCTACGAGGTGTTCAAGTACTACCGCAAGGGCATCTCCAAGGGCCTGCTGAAGATCCTGTCGAAGATGGGCATCTCCACCATCGCCTCCTACCGCGGCGCCCAGCTGTTCGAGGCCGTCGGCCTGGCCGACGAGGTCACCGAGCTGTGCTTCCGCGGCGTCGCCAGCCGCATCCAGGGTGCGCGTTTCGTCGACATCGAGAGCGAGCAGAAGCTGCTGGCGGGTGAGGCCTGGAACAACCGCAAGCCGATCCAGCAGGGCGGCCTGCTCAAGTTCGTCTATGGCGGCGAGTATCACGCCTACAACCCGGACGTGGTGCGCACCATCCAGGAAGCCGTGCAGCAGAGCAGCTACGAGAAGTACAAGGAGTACGCCGAGCTGGTCGACAAGCGTCCGGTGTCCATGCTGCGCGACCTGTTCCAGCTCAAGCTGGCCGAGCAGCCGCTGAGCCTGGACGAAGTCGAGCCGCTGGGCGAGGTGCTCAAGCGCTTCGACTCCGCCGGTATCTCCTTGGGTGCGCTGTCGCCCGAGGCCCACGAGGCCATCGCCGAGGCGATGAACCGCCTGGGCGCGCGCTCCAACTCCGGCGAGGGCGGCGAAGACCCGGCCCGCTACGGCACCGTGCGCAGTTCGAAGATCAAGCAGGTGGCTACCGGCCGCTTCGGCGTCACTCCGGAATACCTGGTCAACGCCGAAGTGCTGCAGATCAAGGTGGCCCAGGGCGCCAAGCCCGGCGAGGGCGGCCAGCTGCCGGGCGGTAAGGTCAACGGTCTGATCGCCAAGCTGCGCTATGCGGTGCCGGGCGTGACCCTGATCTCGCCGCCGCCGCACCACGACATCTACTCGATCGAGGACCTGGCGCAGCTGATCTATGACCTCAAGCAGGTCAACCCGCAGGCGCTGGTGTCGGTCAAGCTGGTGGCGGAGGCTGGCGTCGGCACCATCGCCGCCGGCGTGGCCAAGGCCTACGCCGACCTGATCACCATCTCCGGCTACGACGGCGGCACCGGTGCCTCGCCGATCACCTCGATCAAGTATGCCGGCAGCCCGTGGGAACTCGGCCTGGCCGAGACCCACCAGACCCTGCGCGGCAACGATCTGCGCGGCAAGGTGCGGGTGCAGACCGACGGCGGCCTGAAGACCGGCCTCGACGTGGTCAAGGCCGCCATCCTCGGCGCCGAGAGCTTCGGCTTCGGCACCGGCCCGATGGTCGCCCTGGGCTGCAAGTACCTGCGCATCTGCCACCTGAACAACTGCGCCACCGGCGTGGCCACCCAGAACGACAAGCTGCGCAAGGACCACTTCATCGGCACCGTCGAGATGGTGATGAACTACTTCACCTACATCGCCGAAGACACCCGCGAGTGGCTGGCCAAGCTGGGCGTGCGCAGCCTGGGCGAGCTGATCGGGCGTACCGACCTGCTCGAAGTGCTGCCGGGCGAGACCGCCAAGCAGGGCAACCTGGACCTGACGCCGCTGCTGGCCAGCGAGCACATCCCGGCCGACAAGCCGCAGTTCTGCGAAGTCGAGAAGAACCCGCCGTTCGACCAGGGCCTGCTGGCCGAGAAGATGGTCGAGCTGGCCAGGGACGCCATCGCCGGCAAGACCGGCGGCGAGTACGAGCTGGACATCTGCAACTGCGACCGTTCCATCGGTGCCCGCGTGTCCGGCGAAATCGCCAAGGCCCACGGCAACCAGGGCATGAAGGATGCGCCGATCACCTTCCGCTTCAAGGGTACCGCGGGCCAGAGCTTCGGCGTGTGGAACGCCGGCGGCCTCAACCTGCACCTGGAAGGCGATGCCAACGACTACGTCGGCAAGGGCATGACCGGCGGCAAGCTGGTCGTGGTTCCGCCGGCCGGCAGCCCGTTCAAGACCCAGGAGTCGGCCATCGTCGGCAACACCTGCCTGTACGGCGCTACCGGCGGCAAACTGTTTGCCGCCGGCACCGCCGGCGAGCGTTTCGCCGTGCGCAACTCCGGCGCCCATGCCGTGGTGGAAGGCGTGGGCGACCACTGCTGCGAATACATGACCGGCGGTTTCGTCTGCGTGCTGGGCAAGACCGGCTACAACTTCGGTTCCGGCATGACCGGCGGCTTCGCCTATGTGCTCGACCTGGACAACGGCTTCGTCGATCGCGTCAACCACGAGCTGGTGGAGATTCAGCGCATCAACAACGAGGCCATGGAGGCCTACCGCAGCCATCTGCGCGGCGTGCTCGCCGAGTACGTGGCCGAAACGGCCAGCCCGTGGGGCACCCATCTGCTGGAGAACCTGGAGGATTACCTGCGCAAGTTCTGGCTGGTCAAGCCGAAGGCCGCCAGCCTCGGTTCGCTGCTCTCCAGCACCCGTGCCAATCCGCAATAACGCGCCTGAAGTGGTTTGATGAGGTTTTGAAATGACTGAACGTCTGAACAACGACTTCCAGTTCATCGAGGTCGGGCGCAAGGATCCGAAGAAGAAGCTCCTGCGCCAGCGCAAGAAGGAGTTCGTGGAAATCTACGAGCCCTTCAAGCCGGCCCAGGCCGCCGACCAGGCGCACCGTTGCCTGGGCTGCGGCAACCCGTACTGCGAGTGGAAGTGCCCGGTGCACAACTTCATTCCGAACTGGCTCAAGCTGGTCTCGGAAGGCAACATCCTGGCCGCCGCCGAGCTGAGCCACCAGACCAACACCCTGCCGGAAGTCTGTGGCCGGGTGTGCCCGCAGGACCGCCTGTGCGAAGGTGCCTGCACTCTCAACGACGGCTTCGGCGCGGTGACCATCGGCTCGGTGGAGAAGTACATCACCGACACCGCCTTCGCCATGGGCTGGCGCCCGGACATGTCCAAGGTCAAGCCGACCGGCAAGCGTGTTGCCGTGATCGGTGCCGGCCCGGCTGGCCTCGGCTGTGCCGATGTGCTGGTGCGCAACGGCGTGACCCCGGTGGTGTTCGACAAGAACCCGGAAATCGGCGGCCTGCTGACCTTCGGCATCCCCGAGTTCAAGTTGGAAAAGACCGTGATGAGCCGTCGCCGCGAAGTCTTCGCCGGCATGGGCATCGAGTTCCGCCTGAACACCGAGATCGGCCGTGACGTGACCATGCAGCAGCTGCTGGATGAGTACGATGCCGTGTTCATGGGCATGGGCACCTACACCTACATGAAGGGCGGCTTCCCGGGCGAGGACCTGCCGGGCGTGACTGACGCGCTGGACTTCCTGATCGCCAACGTCAACCGCAACCTCGGCTTCGAGAAGTCCCCCGAGGATTTCATCGACATGAAGGGCAAGCGCGTGGTCGTGCTCGGCGGCGGCGACACCGCGATGGACTGCAACCGCACCTCCATCCGCCAGGGCGCCAAGTCCGTGACCTGCGCCTACCGCCGCGACGAAGAGAACATGCCGGGCTCGCGCAAGGAAGTGAAGAACGCCAAGGAAGAGGGCGTGAAGTTCCTCTTCAACCGCCAGCCCATCGCCATCGTCGGCGAGGACAAGGTGGAAGGCGTCAAGGTGGTCGAGACCCGTCTCGGCGAACCGGACGCCCGTGGCCGCCGCAGCCCCGAGCCGATCCCGGGCTCCGAGGAAATCATCCCGGCCGAGGCCGTGCTGATCGCCTTCGGTTTCCGTCCGAGCCCGGCCGCCTGGTTCAGCGACTTCAAGATCGACACCGACAGCCAGGGCCGCGTGGTGGCACCGGAGAAGGGCCAGTTCAAGCACCAGACCAGCAACCCGAAGATCTTCGCCGGCGGCGACATGGTCCGCGGTTCCGACCTGGTGGTGACGGCGATCTTCGAGGGCCGCAACGCCGCCGAAGGCATCCTCGACTACCTCGGGGTTTGATCGCTGCACGTAGGATGGGTGGAGCGTAGCGATACCCATCGGCTCCGATGGTGGGTTACGCCTGTGGGCTAACCCACCCTACGAACTGATCCCTCGCGGCAAATCGTCGCGATGGACAAAAGGCACGGCACTCGCCGTGCCTTTTGTTTTGTGGTCTGCGAAAATGCCCGCACTTTTTCTGCGCCAAGGCGCGCGGGCCCCTGCGATCCGGGAGCCCGCCCGGAGGAAGGGGGCCGCTGCCGAACGGTCGCCGCATACTCCCGCCGCAACGCTTCCCTGCCGATTTTCCAGGAACCCTGCCGATGTCCGCCCTGAAGAACGACCGTTTCCTGCGCGCCCTGCTCAAGCAACCCGTCGACGTCACCCCGGTGTGGATGATGCGCCAGGCCGGCCGTTACCTGCCGGAGTACCGCGCCACCAGAGCCCGCGCCGGTGACTTCGTCAGCCTGATGAAGAACCCGGAGCTGGCCTGCGAGGTCACCCTCCAGCCGCTGGATCGCTACCCGCAGATCGACGCCGCGATCCTCTTCTCTGACATCCTCACCATCCCCGACGCCATGGGCCAGGGCCTGTACTTCGAGACCGGCGAGGGCCCGCGCTTCAAGAAGGTGGTGTCGAGCATGGCCGATATCGAGGCCCTGCCGATCCCCGATGCCGAGCAGGACCTGGGCTACGTGATGGACGCCGTACGCACCATCCGCCTCGAGCTGAACGGCCGCGTGCCGCTGATCGGCTTCACCGGCAGCCCCTGGACCCTGGCCACCTACATGGTCGAAGGTGGCTCCAGCCGCGACTTCCGCAAGTCCAAGGCGATGCTCTACGACAACCCGCAGGCCATGCACGCGCTGCTCGACAAGCTGGCCCGCTCGATCACCGTCTATCTCAACGGGCAGATCCGGGCCGGCGCCCAGGCCGTGCAGATCTTCGACTCCTGGGGCGGCGCGCTGTCCTCGGCGGCCTACCAGGAGTTCTCCCTGCGCTACATGCAACAGATCGTCGACGGCCTGATCCGCGAGCACGAGGGGCGCCGCGTGCCGGTGATCCTGTTCACCAAGGGCGGCGGCCTTTGGCTGGAATCCATGGCCGAGACCGGCGCCGAGGCCTTGGGCCTGGACTGGACCTGCGATATCGGCAGCGCGCGCGCCCGCGTGGGCGGCAAGGTGGCGCTGCAGGGCAACATGGACCCGGCCGTGCTGCATGCCAAGCCGGCGGCCATCCGCGCCGAGGTGGCGCGCATCCTCGCCGCCTATGGCTCGGGTTCGGGGCACGTGTTCAACCTCGGCCACGGCATCACCCCGGAGGTGCCGCCGGAGCATGCCAAGGCCTTCTTCGAGGCGGTGCACGAGCTGTCCGCGCAGTACCACCAGTAACGAAAAAGGGCCGCAAGTGCGGCCCTTTCTCTGAGTATGCAGACGAAGATCAGTTGTAGCGATATTTGTCTTCAATCTTGCGCTTTTGCAGGGTGTAGTGGGTGAGATCGATCTCGCCGCTGGTCAGTTTGTCGTCCAGGCCGCTCATTTCCTGATCCTGCAGGGGGCGAATGTACTGCTTGGTCGCGTGGTAGTTGATGGTCTGTGCGGCGTTGTAGCCGCTGACCGGATCCCACAGAATGGAGAGCGGCCAGAACAGTAGGTTCACTACTCCCAAACCGTATTCGCGGCCGTAGAAGGAGCCGCCGCCAGGCAGCAGGCCGAGAGCGGTGCCGGCTCCCGTGCTCTTTTCTTCGACGGCCAGTCCGCTGGCTTCGAAGTGCTGCATTTCCGACTTCTGGTAGGAGTTGAGGCCGGATGCACAGCCGCTGGTGGTGGCGATCAGGCCTGCGATGAACAATGTGCGCAAGTACTGCATTGCAATCCCTATTTTTAGTGTTGATCCCGTTGCGCCTTCGGCGCGGTGCGCACCCTAACATCGAAAATGGCACTTGGCCGCCATGTGGCGGTGATCCAGGGTAATCGCGCTCGCCCTTGTCACGGGCTTTGCATAGAATCCGTCCATCTAGGATCGGGGAGGTGTGAGATGCGGCGTGTGGTGTTCAATCAGAAAGGTGGCGTGGGCAAGTCCAGCATCGCCTGCAACCTGGCAGCGGTGAGTGCGGCCGAAGGCTATCGCACCCTGCTGATCGACCTGGATGCCCAGGCCAACTCGACCCATTACCTCACCGGCCTGACCGGCGAGGAGATCCCCATGGGCATCGCCGATTTCTTCAAGCAGACGCTGTCGGCCACCTCGTTCAAGAAGGGCAAGGTGGACATCTACGAAACGCCCTTCGACAACCTCCACGTGGTCACCGCCACCGCCGAGCTGGCCGAGCTGCAGCCCAAGCTGGAGCAGAAGCACAAGATCAACAAGCTGCGCAAACTGCTGGAAGACCTGGCCGAGGACTACGACCGGATCTACCTGGACACTCCGCCGGCGTTGAACTTTTACACGGTTTCCGCGCTGATCGCTGCCGATCGTGTGCTGATTCCCTTCGATTGCGACAGTTTCTCGCGCAATGCCCTGTACGGCCTGCTGCAGGAGATCGAGGAGCTCAAGGAGGATCACAACGAAGACCTGGAGGTCGAGGGCATAGTGGTCAACCAGTTCCAGCCGCGGGCCACCCTGCCGCAGCAGCTGCTCGACGAGCTGATCGCCGAGGGCCTGCCGGTGCTGCCGGTGAACCTGATGAGCTCGGTGAAGATGCGCGAATCGCACCAGGCCTGCACCCCGCTGATCCACCTGGACCGCAGCCACAAGCTGACCCAGCAGTTCGTCGAGCTGCACAACCTGCTGGAAAGCTGATCATCCGCGGCAACGAAAAAGGCGCCCAAGGGCGCCTTTCGTGTTACCAGGTGCAGCTGGCTTTCAGCGCACCACAAACACGTCGCAGGGCGCCTTGTGCAGGTAGTGCTGCGCCAGGCTGCCGAGCAGCGCCTGGGACAGGGCGCTGCGGCCATGGCTGCCGAGTACCAGCAGCTGCGGCTGTTGGCCGGCGATGTATTCCTGCAGGGTGCGCAGGATGCCGCCGACCTTGACCTCGTGGCTGAGCCGGGGGGCATCGGCGGGCAGACGCAGCGCCTCGTCGTGGATCAGCTGGTCGATCAGGGCGCGCTGGGTGAGCAGCTCGGTCTCGGCGACGGCGGCGTTCTTCTGTGGCTCGAACACGTGCAGGGCATGGATGCTGGCCTCGCTTGGCAGTAGCAGGCAGGCCTCGTGCAGGGCGGTGCAGGCGCACAGGGAGAAGTCGATGGCGGCCACCGCGCTGCGGTAGGGGCTGTCCTCGTCGCGGGCCGCCAGCAGCAGCGGCACCGGGCAGCGACGGGCGATGCGGTCGAGGGTGGTGCCGGAGAACAGCTCGTGGCGCTGATGATGGGCGCCCAGCACCAGCAGATCGGCGCCGCTCTGCTGAACCTGCTCCAGCACGCCCTCGGCGGGCTTGCCCTGGCACAGGCGCAACTGGCTGCCGGGCGGGGCGAACTGGGTGAGGCTGCGGTCGAGGCTCTGTTCGATGCGTTCGCGCTCGGCCTGGTCCAGCTTGGGGTCGAGCACGTGCAGCAGGGTCAGCTTGGCGCCATGCTGGCGGGCCAGTTGCGCGGCGCGGCGCAAGGCAAGGTCGGCAGTACTGCGCAAGTCGTGGGCAATCAGGATGTGGCCTGTCATCTCTCTCCCCTCGGCAATGCGCATCTTGCGCACCGCGGTGAAACCTCTGGCGGGTTTTAGTCTGGTCTCCTTTGATAGACCCGCTTTTGATCTGCGGCAAGCCCCGCGCGTCAGACTTTGCGCAATTGATACAGGGCGCTCGTTTCTGCCACCACTTCGCCAGCAGCATCGCGCAGCTGCAGCTCGAGGCGATAGTCGGCCTTGCCCGCCTGCTCGGCCTCGGCCTGGATGCGGGCGATCTCCTCCTCGCTCAGGTGTGCCTCGACGCTGATGTCGCTGCTCGCCGGGCGGCGGAAGCGCAGGTTCATCTCCTTGATCAGCGGGTAGAAACGCTGCACGTCGAAGCTGGTGAGGAACAGCGCGCCGCCGGGGATCTCGGCGAGGGTGAACAGGGCGCCGGCATACAGGGTGCCGATATGGTTCTGGTTGCCGGCCAGCGGCATGCGCAGGCGCACGAAGCCGGGCTCCAACCGCTCGGCCTTGAGCCCGCAGCGTCTGACGAAGTCGATCTTCTCTTCGGTGAAGACACGGGCCATCTCGGTGGGTAGCGGCATGTTCGGGGCTCCTGGGGCTGGAGTTCCGAGACTAGCCGCTGTGGCCCCGACGGCAATGACCGCCGCGCTCGTGGCGGCTGACCGATCCGCTCAGGCGATGCCCTGGCCGCGCAGCCAGGCGAGCAGTTGTGGCAGCGGCAGGGCGCCGCTCTGGCGAGCCACTTCGACGCCGCCGCGGAACAGGATCAGGCTGGGGATGGAGCGGATGCCCAATTGTGCGGACAGCTGCGGATTGGCCTCGCTGTCCAGCTTGCCCAGGCGGCAGCGCCCCTGCAGCTGTGCGGCGGCCTGGGCGAAGGTCGGGGCGAAGGCCTTGCATGGCCCGCACCAGTCGGCCCAGACGTCCACCAGCAGCGGCAGGTCGCCCTTCAGTTGGGCGGCGAAGGACGCCTGGTTCAGGGTGATCGGCGCATTGGGCAGCACCGGGCTCTTGCAGCGCCCGCAGCGCGGCGCATCGCCCAGGCGCTCGGCGGGAATGCGGTTGAGGCCGTTGCAGGCGGGACAGGGAATCAGGGCGGGGGTGCTCATGGTCGGCTCCAGTAGGGCGGTGGCTCCTATCTGGAGCCGACCAGGGCGCTTTGCAAGGGTTAGCCGCGTGCGGCCAGCAGGGCCTGCTCGAGGTCGGCGCGGATATCGTCGAAGTGCTCGATGCCGATCGACAGGCGCACCATGTCGCGCGGCACGCCGGCCTTCTGCAGTTCCTCGTCGTTGAGCTGGCGGTGGGTGGTGGAGGCCGGGTGGCAGGCCAGCGACTTGGCGTCGCCGATGTTGACCAGGCGCACCACCAGCTTGAGCGCGTCGATAAAGCGTGCTCCCGCTTCCTGCCCGCCCTGGATGCCGAAGGACAGGATCGCCGCCGGCTTGCCGCCCATGTAGCGCTGCGCCAGGGCGTGCTCGGGATGATCGGACAGGCCGGCGTACTTCACCCAGGCCACCTGCGGGTGGCTCTGCAGGTACTGCGCGACCTTCAGTGCGTTCTCGCAGTGCCGCTCCATGCGCAGGGCCAGGGTCTCCAGGCCCTGCAGTATAAGGAAGGCGTTGAAGGGCGACAGCGCCGCGCCGGTATTGCGCAGCGGCACCACGCGGCAGCGGCCGATGAAGGCGGCGGGGCCGAAGGCCTCGGTGTAGGTCACGCCGTGGTAGGACGGATCGGGTGTGTTGAGCAGCGGGAAGCGCGCCGGGTTGTCGGCCCAGGGGAACTTGCCGGAGTCGACGACTATGCCGCCGATGCTGGTGCCGTGGCCGCCGATGTATTTGGTCAGCGAATGCACGACGATGTCGGCGCCGTGCTCGAAGGGGCGGCAGAGGATCGGCGTGGCCACCGTGTTGTCGACGATCAGCGGCACGCCGTGGCGATGCGCGGCGTCGGCCAGGGCCTGGATATCGACGATGTTGCCGGCCGGGTTGCCGATCGATTCGCAGAACACCGCCTTGGTCTTGTCGTCGATCAGCGCTTCCAGGGCGGCGATATCGTCGTGCGCGGCGAAGCGCGTCTGGATGCCGAAGCGCGGCAGGGTGTGGGCCAGCAGGTTGTAGGTGCCACCATACAGCTTGGCCACCGAGACGATGTTGTCGCCGGCTTCGGCGACGGTCTGGATGGCATAGGTGATGGCCGCCATGCCGGAGGCCACCGCCAGTGCGCCGACGCCGCCCTCCAGCGCCGCCACGCGCTCTTCGAGCACGGCGTTGGTCGGGTTCATGATGCGCGAATAGATGTTGCCGGCGACCTTCAGGTCGAACAGGTCGGCGCCGTGCTGGGTGTCGTCGAAGGCAAAGGAGCTGGTCTGGTAGATCGGCACCGCCACCGCCTTGGTGGTCGGGTCGGGGCTGTAGCCGGCGTGAATGGCCAGGGTTTCCAGTTTCATGCGAGCGTTCCTTCGGGCAGTGGAAAGCTACGCAGCATGGAGAAGGAGGCGCGGCCCGGTCAATGCGCTGGAGCAATGAAACGGGCCACGGGGTTGCGGGTCAGGCCGGGACGAGCGGCCAGATCAGGGGGATCACCAGCATGGCCACGCCGACCATGAGGATGTTCAGCGGAATGCCGATGCGCATGAAGTCGCTGAAGCGGTAGCCGCCGGCGTTGTAGACGAAGGTGTTGGTCTGGTAGCCGATCGGCGTGGCGAAGCTGACGCTGGCGGCGAACATCACCGCGACCACGAAGGGGCGGGGGTCGATGCCGAGGCTCTGGGCGATGCCGATGGCCACCGGGGTGACCAGCACCGCCACGGCGTTGTTGGAGAGGATCTCGGTGAGGATGGAGGTCAGCAGGTAGACGAAGCCGAGCACCAGCAACGGGCTGGCATTGGGCAGCAGGCCCATGGTGTGGCTGACGATCAGGTCGATCAGGCCGACCTTGGCCATGGCGATGCTGATGGCCAGCATGCCGAAGATCAGGCTGAGAATCTTCCAGTCCACCGCCTTGTAGGCGTCCTCGACGTCCAGGCAGCGGGTGGCGATCACCACGGCGCAGGCGATCATCGCCAGGCCCTCGATTGGCATCACCTCGAAGGCGGCCAGCAGCATCACGGCCAGGGTGGCGAGTATGGCGATGGGCGCCTTGTCGCGACGGTAGGCGCGCTCCTGCACGGTGTTGAGGCTAATCAGCTCGCCGTTGTCGGCGAAGCGCTTGATCTGCGCCGGCGTGCCTTCGACCAGCAGCACGTCGCCGAACTGCAGCTGGAAGTCGTCCAAGTTGCCGGAGACGTTCTCGTCCTGGCGATGCACGGCCAGCACCGCGATGCCGTAGCGTGCGGTGAGGTCGAGGTCGCGCATGGGCCGGTTGCTATAGCGTGAGCCCCGGCCGACTATGGCCTCGGCGAGGATCACGTCGTGGCTGCTGACGGTCTCGAAGGCCTCTCCGCGGTTGAAGCTCAGGCGGTTGCTCTCGCGCATGTCGACCATGTCCTTGACCTGGCCGTGCAGTACCAGCAGGTCGCCGGCCTGCAGCAGGGTGTCGCCGGCCGGCTCGGTCAGTTCCTGCTGGTCGCGGAAGATCTTCAGCACCTGCAGGCCGCTGCCGCCGTTGAGCTGGGCGTCGGACAGGCTCTTGCCGATCACCGGCGAGTCGTGCGGCACCAGCAGTTCGGTCATGAAGGTGCGGTCGAGGTTGGGCCGCAGCTGCTTGGACAGGGTGTCGCGGTCCGGCAGCAGGCGGTTGCTGAACAGCATCAGGTAGACGAAGCCGACCACGCAGAACACCAGCGCCGCCGGGGTGATCTCGAACATGCCGAACGGCTCCAGGCCGGCCTTGCGCGCCACGCCGTCGACCAGGATGTTGGTCGAGGTGCCGATCATGGTCAGCATGCCGCCCAGCACGGTGGCGAAGGACAGCGGGATCAGCAGCTTAGACGGCGAGCCGTTGGCGCGCTTGGCCAGGGCGATGGCCACCGGGGTGAGAATGGCCACCACCGGCGTGTTGTTGAGGAAGGCGGAGATGACCAGGGCGGTGATCATCAGCCCGGCGAGGACGCGGATCGGGTCGTTGCCCACCAGGTTGCCCAGCCAGTTGCCCAGGGCATCGATGCAGCCGGTACGCTCCAAGGCCGCGGAGAGCACGAACATGCAGGCGATGGTGGTCGGCGCCGAGTTGCTCAGCACGCCGAGGACCTCGCTCGGCGCCAGGATCTGGGTCACCAGCAGGGCGGCCACGGCAATGGCCGCGACCACGTCGGGGCTCCACTTCTCGCGCACGAAGGAAACCAGCAGCCAGACCAGCAGGGCGGCGACGAAAAACAGGGGCAGAGAGTCCCAGGCCATGGGCATCCTTAACGCGTGCGAATCTCGTGTGAGGTAGCGGGCGCGCTCTGGGCGGCCACATAGGGGCGAAAAGATAAGGCCTGCTGCTTAGATAGTCTAAGAATGTTTTAAGAGGTTTATATTCCATTGAGCCCTAGCTAAGGTGCCTGAGAGCCAGCCTGTCATTCACTGCAGTACGATCCTGTGGAGCCCCTCCGATGTCCCCCGAGCCGCGCCCCAGCAACGCCTCCCTGGTGCTCCTGGCATCGCTTTACTGCGCCCAGGGGTTGCCGTCCGGGCTGGTTGCCCATTCGCTGCCTGTGCTGCTGCGCCAGCATGGCGTCGACCTGGCGCTGATCGGCCTGCTCAAGCTGCTGGCGCTGCCCTGGCTGCTCAAGGTGCTGTGGGCTCCCTGGATCGACCGCATCAGCTCGCGCCGCCTGGGCCATCACCGTGGCTGGATCCTGCCGCTGCAGGCCTTAGTGATCGGTTGTCTGGCTGGGCTGGCGCTGATCGATCCGCAGGCGCTGTTCGGCTCGGCGTTCTGGTTGCTGCTCGGCACCTTGCTGCTGATCAACCTGGCCGCCGCCAGCCAGGACGTGGCCACCGATGGTCTGGCCGTGCGTCTGTTGCCGGAACGCTGGCGTGGCCTGGGCAACAGCCTGCAGGTGGGCGGCTACAAGGTCGGCATGCTGGCCAGCGGCAGCGGCCTGCTGCTGGTGATCGGTGGGCTGGGCTGGAACCTGTCCATCGGCCTGCTGGCCGGTGCCTTGCTGCTACTGACCCTGCCGATCATCTTGTTTCCGGAGAAACGTCTGCTGCCACAGCACTTGGAGCAGGCCGAGCCCGCCGGCCCCGGTTTGCTCTGGCGTCACTACAAGGGCCTGCTGGCCCAGCCCGGCATGCTCGCCTGGCTGGCGGTGGTGCTGACCTTCAAGCTCGGCGACGCCCTCGGCTCGCCGATGATCAAGCCGATGCTGGTGGACCAGGGCTGGGACACCAGTGCCCTCGGCCAACTGACCCTGATCAGCAGCCTGGCCGGCATCGGCGGCGCGCTGTTCGGCGGCCTGCTCTACGCGAGGATCGGCGCGTTGCGCTCCTTGCTGATCTTCGGCGCCCTGCAGGCGCTGGGCATCGCTGGCATGGCCCTGCTGGTGGGCAGGGGCGGCGATGTCGTGCTGGTCTATGCGCTCTCGCTGTTCGAGCAGACCGCCGACGGCATGTCCACCGTCGCCCTGTTCGCCGTGATGATGCGCATGTGTCGCCCGGAGCATGAAGGCGCCGACTTTACCTTGCAGGCCAGCGCGCAGGTGTTGCTGGCGGGCATGTTGGGGGCCTGCAGCGGGGGGCTGGCCAATGTGGTGGGGTATCAGATGCTGTTTGTTGTAGCCGCTGTATTGGGTGCTTCGATGCTGGTACTGGTGGTGCGTTATTTCCAATGGGCCGAGCTCCATAGGAGAGCTTGATGGCCTCTTGTCTGTGGCAGGAGCTGAGATTAGGGCGGACTTCTCAGGACGAACAGCTGATTTCCAGGTGCTTGCCCCACTCCGGCGGGCGCTCGGTGTAGCGCTGCATGCCGGGCTGTTCCGTGAAGGGCTGCGAGAGCACGGCGTGCAGCTCGCGCACCGGGCCGTAGTCACCCTGCTCGGCGGCGCTGATGGCGTTCTGCGCCAGGTAGTTGCGCAGCACGTAGAGCGGGTTGACCGCGTGCATGCGTGCCTGGCGCTCCTGCTGGGTGCCGCCCTCCTGCTCGACGCGGGCCTGGTAGTCGCGGCTCCACTGGTCGAAGCCGGCCAGGTCGACGAAGTCCTCGCGCAGCTGTAGCAGGGCCTCGCTGGGCGCCTGTTCGCCGAGGCGGCGGAAGAACAGCGAGTAGTCCACCGCGCCGTCCTGCATCAGTTGCAGCAGGCGCTCGATCAGTGCCGCGTCGCGCTCGTCGGCCGTGGTGAAACCGAGGCGGCGGCGCATCAGGTCCTGGTAGTGGGCCTGCTGCAGCGGCAGGAACAGGCCCAGCGTCTCGCGCAGCTGCTCGACCTCGACGAAGGGCGTCAGCGCCTGTGCCAGGGCGGCGAGGTTCCAGTGGGCGATCGGCACCTGGTTGGCGAAGCTGTAGCGGCCGCCGTCGTCGGAATGGTTGCAGATATGCTTGGCGTCGAAGTCGTCGAGGAAAGCGTAGGGGCCATAGTCGAAGGTGATGCCGAGGATCGACATGTTGTCGCTGTTCATCACCCCGTGGCAGAAGCCATAGGCCTGCCACTGGGCGATCAGCTCGGCGTTGCGCTCGACCACCTCGCGGAACATGGCCGCCCAGGGGTTCTCCGCCGCCAGGCAGTCGACGAAGTGGCAGGCCAGCACGTGCTCGCCGAGCTCCTTCAGCCGTTCGTGCTGGTTGCTGTAGTAGAAGTATTCGAAGTGGCCGAAGCGCACATGGCTGGGCGCCAGGCGCAGCAGCATGGCGCCGCGCTCCTGGCGTTCGCGCCACACCGGGGTGCTGGAGCCGGTCACGCACAGGGCGCGCGAGGTCGGAATGCCCAGGGCGTGCAGGTATTCGCTGGCGAGGAACTCGCGGATCGATGAGCGCAGCACGGCGCGGCCGTCGCCCATGCGCGAGTAGGGGGTCTGCCCGGCGCCTTTGAGGTGCAGGTCCCAGTGCTCGCCGGCGGTGTTGACCACCTCGCCCAGCAGCAGGCCGCGGCCGTCGCCCAGGCGCGGGTTGTAGACGCCGAACTGGTGCCCGGCATAGACCATGGCGCGCGGCTCGGCTTCGCTCCACAGCTTATGCCCGGAGAACAGCTGGGCGAACAGCTCGCTGTCAGCCTCGGCCGGGTCGAGGTCGAGCAGGGCCATGGCGGCCGGGCTGGCCACCACCAGGCGCGGCTCGTCCAGCGGTTCGGGCAGCACGGGGCTGGAGAAGGCGTCGCCCAGGCGGGCGAAGCGGTTATCGAAGACGAGGTCGGCGAGGGCTTTCAACGGCGGGCTCCAACGGAAAAGCCCGAGCATTGTGCTCGGGCTTGTCGTGGGCCGTCCAGCGCCGCTATGCCTCGTCCTGCGCCGCCGGCGCGTCGGGCTTGCCGTCCTGGCCGGCGGCCTGCGGCTTGCTCTGGATCAGGCGGTACTCGCCGCCGGCCAGGTTCTTCACGTGCACGTCGAGCTGGCGGAAGGAGATGTCGATGCCGTGCTTCTTGAACTCGCGGTCGATGAAGCGGTTGATTTCGTCGATCGCCGGGTTGCGATCGCCGAGGTCGCGCACGTGAACGCGCAACTCGTGGTTGAGGGTGCTTTCGCCGAAGGTCAGGAAGTACACCAGTGGCTCCGGCTCGCGCAGCACTCGCGGGTTCTCCTTGGCCGCCTGCAGCAGCAGCTTGCGCACCAGCTCCAGATCCGAGCCGTAGCCGACGCCGACCTGGATGGTGACGCGGGTGACGGTGTCGGTCAGCGACCAGTTGACCAGCTGGCCGGTGATGAAGGTCTTGTTCGGGACGATGATTTCCTTGCGGTCGAAATCGGTGATGGTGGTGGCGCGGATGCGGATGCGGCTGACCGTACCGGACAGGTTGCCGATGGTGACCACGTCGCCGATGCGTACCGGGCGCTCGAACAGGATGATCAGGCCGGAGATGAAGTTGGCGAAGATCTCCTGCAGGCCGAAGCCGAGGCCCACCGAGAGCGCGGCCACCAGCCATTGCAGCTTGTCCCAGCTGACGCCGAGAGCCGACAGGGTGGCCACCGCGCCGACGCCGCTGATGGCGTAGGACAGCAGGGTGGTGGTGGCGTAGGCGCTGCCCTGGGCCAGTTTCAGGCGCGACAGCACCAGCACTTCCAGCAGGCCCGGCAGGTTGCTCGCCAGGGCCACGGTGATGGCCAGGATGATCAGGCCGCCGAGCAGGTCGAGCAGGCTGATCGGCACCATGCTCAGGCTCTCGCCGCTACCGCTGCTGTACTCGTAGAGGGTGATGTTGTCGAGGTAGGTGAACACGCCGATCAGGTCGGCCCAGACCCAGTACAGGCAGGCGATGAAGCCGGCCATCAGGGCCAGGCGCATCAGGCGCAGGGACTGCTGGTTGACCTGCTCGATGTCCAGGGTCGGCTCCTCCACCAGCGCCTCGCCTTCCGGGCCCTCCTTGGGTTGCGCCTGGCGCTTGGCCAGGGCGCGGGCATAGGCCAGGCGCCGCGCGGCCACGGCCAGGCCGCGCTCGACGGCGGCCTCCAGCACCAGCCAGAAGATCAGCAGGTAGAGGGTGTCGATCAGGCGGTCGGTGAGCTTGAGCGCGGTGTAGTAGTAGCCGAAGCCCACCGCGACGATCAGGCCGATGGGCAGCGCGGTGAAGGCCAGGCCGATCAGCAGGCGGAACGGTGAGCTGTTCTCGCGCATCGGCCCGGACAGCAGCAGGCGGCCGAGCAGCCAGGCCATCAGGGCGAAGCCGGAGAGCACCACGAAGACGCCGATCACGTCGTCGGCCAGCGCCGCCGGCTGGTGTTCGGCCACGGTGACCACCGCCACCAGGGCCAGCACCACCAGGCCCAGACGGCGCACCTGGAGGCGCAGGTAGGCCACCAATGGGCGCGCCCAGCGGAAGTGCAGCTCGGCCACGCCGCCCGGGGCCAGGGTGCGGTACAGGGTGTAGAACACCAGCCAGGCCTGGGCCATCTCCAGCAGGGCGCTGCCGAGGGTGGCGTTCTGCCCGCGGGCGTCGAGCAGCAGGGCCAGGCCGCAGAGGGCGAGGAACAGGGTCACCGGCAGGGCCAGCAGAACGTTGAGGAGGATCGCCAGCGGGGTATGCAGCTGGCTGTCGCGCTTGTAGTGGCCGATGTCCTGGTGCAGCGCCTGCAGCTTGCCGAACAGCCAGCTGCGCCGCCACAGCAGGGCGCCGATCAGCAGCAGCAGGGGGATGAACAGCCAGGGCCGGTCGAGCAGGCCGGCACCCAGTTCGCGCACGCCGGAGCCCCAGGGCATGGCCGCCAGCTGGCGCTCGAGCAGAGGCGGCACCTGCTTCAGCCAGTCCAGATCCAGCGGCTTGTTGCTGGGAATCCAGAACATCTGCTCGTCGAGGGTGGCGCGCAGGCTGCTGACGGTGTCCTGCAGCTGCTTCTGGTTGAGCTGCAGGGTGATGGACTCGTTGAGCAGGGCGTTGAGCTCGCGGCTCATGCGCTCCAGCAGTTCGCTGCGGGTGGTGGCCAGCTCCAGCAGGGTGCGGCGCAGCTCGGGGCTGACCTGATCGGCGGGCTGGTCGGCGAGCAGGCCGTCGACGTAGTCCTGCAGGTTGCCCAGCTTTTCGCGCTGCTGGTTGAGTTCGAACTGGTAGAGACGGATGTCGGCGATCTCGTCGGCCAGGTTGCGGTCCAGCTGCAGCCTGGGCAGGCCTTCCTTCTGCTGGTAGAGGATGCGCGCCAGCAGCAGGCTGCCGCGCAGCACGTCGATCTGCTCGTCCAGGGCTCGGTCGGCCTGGGTGACGTTGTCCAGCTGCTGCTTGGTTTCCAGGTTCTGCCGGGTCAGCTCGTTGAGCCGCTCGGTGGCGCGCAGCAGGTAGTCGGAAATCTTCAGGTTGGCGGCGCTTTCCCGAGCCAGCAGGCTGTCCGGGGTGGCCTTCTCGGCCTCGCGCGACAGTTCGGCGACGGTCTGCTCGGAGCTCTCGCGGCGCTTGTCGCTGATCAGCGCCTGCAGGTCCAGGCTCTCCTGCTCCAGGCGGCGGATGCGCTCCTGCAGCAGCTCGTGGCGGGCGTTGCCGAGGTCCTGCAGCAGGCTGTTGCCGGCCAGCTCCTGACGGCGCAGCTCGGTCTGCGCCTCCAGCTGCGCCTGTTCGGCGGCCAGTTGGTCGCGCTGTTCGGCGGGCAGCGGCTTGCCGCCCTCCTTGCCGCTCTTGAGCAGGTTGTTGATCTGCAGGCTGCGGCTCTGGTTGGCGCTGATCTCCGCCTGGGCCCTTTCCGGGCGGGTCTGCGCGGTGATCAGCAGGCTGTTGGCCTCGGCCAGCTCCTGCTGCCAGCCGTTCAGCTGGCTGCTGCGCTCGGCCAGCAGCTGCTCCAGCTGCGGCACGCTGGACTTGGCGTAGCGCTTGGCCACTTCGACCGGCGCGGTGGCCTTGAGACGGTTCAGTTCGCGCTGGGCCGCGGCGATCACGCTTGGCGCCTCGCGCAGCTGGCGCTTGAGCGCTTCCAGGCGCTGCTGGCTGTCGTCGCGCGCGGCGAGCAGTGCCAGGGTCTGCTCCAGGCGGGCCTGCAGGGCTTTGTGCTCGGCCTCCGGCAGCTTGCGCTCGGCGAGCTGATCCAGGCTCTGCTGCACTTGCGCGCTGCTCGGCGGCTCGGCGGCGAAGGAGGGGAGGGTGATGCTGCAGCCAAGCAGCAGGCTGAGAAGTAGGGGGCGCAGGAAAGACATGGTCGCTATCGCGGCTCGGTGAAATGAATGCGGCTAATGATATGCCAGGCGGCCGGTCGCTGCCGCCAGGCGTGGCTATCGGTGCTGGGCCGTTCGCTCCGCTCCGGGGTGGCGAAGGCCCCTCAGAGGAACAGGCCGGGGCCGGGCTTGCCCTGGCCTTCGGGGAATCTGACGCCGACCTTGCGCACCTTGTTCCCTTCCATCAGCGCCACGGTCCAGGTCAGGCCGTTCCACTCCACCTGGTCGCCCACCACCGGCTCGCCGCCGATCTCGTGGGCGATGAAGCGGCCCAGCGCCTGGCTGCCGTCCTCTTCGCCGAGCTTGAGGCCGTACAGGGTGGCGATGGCGCCGAGCTGGGCGTCGCCTTCCAGCACGAAGTCGCCGAAGAAGCGCAGGTCCAGGCCGCGCTGCGGTGCCTGGCTGAACAGCTTGCCGAGCGCCGGCAGGTCGTGCTCGTGACCGACCACGCAGAGGATGTCGCCGGCATCCAGGGTGGTGCTGCCGGACGGGTGCAGCAGTTCCTCGCCGCGGAACAGCGCGGCCACGCGGGTGCCCTCGGGCATCTTCAGCTCGCGCAGCGGTGCGCCGATGCACCACTTTTCCGCGCCCAGGCGGTAGATGAACAGCTCCCACTGGCTGGTCGGGTGGATCTCCAGGCCGGCGCGCGAGATTGGCGCCGGCTCCGGCGGCACCGTCACCTTCAGCAGCCTGGCCGCCCAGGGCAGGCTGGTGCCCTGCAGCAGCAGCGACACCAGGACGATGAAGAAGGCCACGTTGAAGAACAGCTGGGCATTGTCCAGCCCTGCCATCAGCGGGAATACCGCGAGGATGATCGGCACCGCGCCGCGCAGGCCGACCCAGGCGATGAAGACCTTTTCGCGGTCATGGAAGGCGCGGAACGGCAGCAGGCCGAGGAAGATCGACAGCGGCCGGGCGAGCAGGATCATCCACAGCGCCAGGCCCAGCGCCGGCAGGGCGATGGGCAGCAGCTCGCGCGGGGTGACCAGCAGGCCGAGGACCAGGAACATGCCGATCTGCGACAGCCAGGTGAGGCCGTCGAGCATGTGCAGGATGCCGTGGCGCGAGCGGATCGGTCGGTTGCCCAGCAGCAGGCCGCACAGGTAGATGGCGAGGATGCCGCTGCCGCCGACGGCGTTGGTGATGGCGAAGATGATCAGGCCGCCGCTGACCACCAGCAGCGGGTAGAGGCCGCCGGCCAGGCTGATGCGGTTGACCAGCTGCAGCAGCAGCCAGCCGCCGCCGAGGCCGAACAGCGCGCCGATGCCGAACTGCTGCAGCAGCTGTACGGCGAAGTTCCAGCTGAAACCGGCCTGGCCCTTGAGCAACATGTCGATCAGGGTGACGGTGAGGAACACCGCCATCGGGTCGTTGCTGCCGGATTCGATCTCCAGGGTGGCGCTGACCCGCTCGTTGAGCCCGCGCCCACCGAGCAGGGAGAACACCGCCGCGGCGTCGGTGGAGCCGACGATGGCGCCGATCAGCAGGCCTTCCAGCCAGTGCAGGTCGAACAGCCAGGCGGCGGCCACGCCGGTCAGTCCGGCGGTGACCAGCACACCCAGGGTGGCCAGCGACAGCGACGGCCACAGCGCCACGCGGAAGCTGGAGACGCGGGTGCGCATGCCGCCGTCGAGGAGGATCACCGCCAGCGCCAGGTTGCCCACCAGGTAGGCGGTGGAATAGTCGTTGAAGACGATGCCGCCGGGGCCGTCGACGCCGGCCAGCATGCCGACGGCGAGGAAGATCACCAGGATCGGGATGCCGAAGCGCGAGCCGAATGCACTGACCAGGATGCTCATGCCCACCAGCAGCGCACCGATCAGAAACAGGCTGTTGATGGCGCTGGCGTCCAAGGCTTACTCCGAGACGAAAGAGGGCGGGGATGCCCCTGCTATGCAGAGGTCATGCCGGATTCTAACCCGCGTCTTCGCGCCGCTGTCAAAAGAAAAGCCCCGCGCTGGGCGGGGCTTCTGCTGGCTGCCAAATCAGAGACTTAGAACCAGGCGTCGTGCATCGCCAGGCAGGTGTCGTCGCGCGCTTCGAGGATGTTCAGCTCGTGCTGGCAACTCGGCACTTCCCAGGTTAGGAAGTAGCGCGCGGCCTGCAGCTTGCCGCGGTAGAAGTCGGCGTCGGCCGGGTTGCCGCTGGCCAGGCCTTCCTCGGCGCGGATCGCCTGCTCCAGCCAGCGCCAGCCGATCACCGCGTGGCCGAAGGCCTTGAGGTACAGCGCCGAGTTGGCCAGGCCCTGGTTGACCTGGCCGGCCAGCAGGTCGCCGAGCAGGGCCAGGGTCACGCCGCCGAGGCGTTGCACCAGCTGCTCCAGCGGCTGGCGCAGGCGATCCAGCGAGTCGAACTGGCTGGCGCGCTGGCAGGTGGCCTGGATCAGCGCCATCAGCTGCTTGAGCGCGGCGCCGCCGTTCATCGACACCTTGCGCCCGAGCAGGTCGAGCGACTGGATGCCGTGGGTGCCTTCGTGGATGGGGTTGAGGCGGTTGTCGCGGTAGTACTGCTCCACCGGGTATTCGCGGGTGTAGCCGTGGCCGCCGAGGATCTGGATCGCCAGCTCGTTGGCCTTCAGGCAGAACTCCGAGGGCCAGGACTTGACGATCGGGGTGAGCAGGTCGAGCAGTTCCAGGGCTTTCCTGCGCTCCTCTTCGCTGGGCAGGGTCTGGGTGTCGTCGAACAGGCGCGCGGCGTACAGGCCGAGGTCGAAGGCACCCTCGACGTAGGCCTTCTGGGTCAGCAGCATGCGGCGCACGTCGGCGTGCTCGACGATGGAAATCTGCGGGCTGCTCGGGTCCTTGCCGTCCGCGTGACGGCCCTGCGGGCGGTTGCGCGCGTAGTCCAGCGAGTACAGGTAGCCGGCGTAGCCGAGCATGATGGCGCCCATGCCGACGCCGATGCGCGCCTCGTTCATCATCTGGAACATGTAGGACAGGCCATGGTGCGGCTTGCCCACCAGGTAGCCGACGCACTCGCCGTTGTCGCCGAAGTTCAGCGCGGTGGAGGTGGTGCCGCGCCAGCCCATCTTGTGGAACAGACCGGCCAGGGTCACGTCGTTGCGCGCACCCAGCGAGCCGTCGGCGTTGACATGGAACTTGGGCACCAGGAACAGGCTGATGCCCTTCACCCCGGGCGGGGCGTCCGGCAGCTTGGCCAGCACCATGTGCACGATGTTCTCCGAGATCGGCTGGTCGCCGCCGGAGATGAAGATCTTGTTGCCCTTGATCCGGTAGCTGCCGTCGGCGTGCGGCTCGGCCTTGGTGCGGATGTCCGACAGCGAGGAGCCGGCGTGCGGCTCGGTCAGGCACATGGTGCCGAAGAAGCGGCCGTCGATGATCGGCTGCAGGTAGCGGGCCTTCTGCTCGTCGTTGCCGAAGGCCTCGATCAGGTTGGCCACGCCCATGGTCAGCATCGAGTAGGAGCTGGTGGCGATGTTGGCCGCCTGGAAGTGGGCGAAGCAGGCCTGCGACAGCAGGTTGGGCAGCTGCATGCCGCCGTGCTCGAAGTCGCGGGTGGCGTTGAGGAAACCGGCCTCGTGGAAGGCGCGCAGGGCCGGCTCGACCTCCGGGATCAGCACCGCGGCGCCGTCCACGTACTGCGGTTCGTGCTCGTCGTTCTTGCGGTTGTGCGGGGCGAACAGCTCCTCGGCGATACCGCGGGCGGTGGCGATGGCCGCGTCGAAGGTCTCGCGGTTGTGCTCGGCGAAGCGCTCGCGCTGGGTCAGGGCTTCGGCGTCGAGCACTTCGTAGAGCTCGAAGGCCAGGTTGCGGGAACTGAGCAGGGACTCGGACATGAAGAACGTCTCCGGTGGGATCTTCTTGAAGTCTAGAGTCGTGAATAGAGGTCGCCTAGCAAGATTCATCTCCCTGATGCCGGCCTAGAAACTGCCGGCGTCGTTCCTTCGAGCTACAATTCGCGCCCCGCTCCAGGTCTCGCCCCAGGTAATGCGCCATGAACTACCGCCACGCCTTCCATGCCGGCAACCATGCCGACGTGCTCAAGCACCTCGTCATCAGCCGCATCATCGCCCTGCTGTCGCGCAAGGAGGCGCCCTTCGCCTACCTCGACAGCCATGCCGGCGTCGGCCTCTATGACCTGCAGGGCGATCAGGCGACGCGCACCGGCGAGTGGCTGGAAGGCATCGGCCGGCTGTGGGAGGCCACCGACCTGCCCGAAGCCACCGCCGACTACTTCGGCGTGCTGCGCGCGCTCAACCCGGATGGCCAGCTGCGCTACTACCCGGGCTCGCCGGAGCTGGCGCGCCAGCTGAGCCGCGAACAGGACCGCGTGCTGCTCAACGAGAAGCACCCGGAAGACGGCCAGCTGCTCAAGGACAACATGAAGGGCGACCGCCGCGTGGCCGTGCACCTGGGCGAGGGCTGGCACGTGCCGCGCGCCCTGCTACCGGTGGCGGAGAAGCGCGCGCTGCTGCTGATCGATCCGCCGTTCGAGAAGGCCGACGAGCTGGAGCGTTGCGTCGCCGCCCTGAACGAGGCCATCGGCCGCATGCGCCAGACGGTGGTGGCGATCTGGTACCCGATCAAGGACGAGCGCCAGCTCAGGCGCTTCTACCAGGGCCTGGAGAAGTCCAGCGCCCCCAAGCTGCTGCGCGCCGAGCTGTTCGTCCACCCGGCGGACGACGCCAGCCGCCTGGCCGGCTCCGGCCTGGCCATCGCCAACGCGCCCTGGGGCCTGGAAGACGAGCTGAAGCAGCTGCTGCCGTGGCTGACCGGCAAGCTGGCGCAGAGCCAGGGTTCCTTCCGCCTGGACTGGCTGATCGCCGACTGAGGACGCTTGCGTAGGATGGGGGAGCCGCTCGCGGCGCTACCCATTGTCCGCAGCCCGCATGGGTATCGCTGCGCTCGCCTGCGCGGCCCGCCCCATCCTACGAGCCTACGAGGCGGTGCTTTCCGCCGTGCGCTGGCGCAGCTGCTCGGCCAGCTCGGCCAGTTGCTGTTCCTGACGGCGCAGCTCGCCCAGGGCATCGTCGCCTTCCGGCAGCGCGCAGAGCGCGTCGGTCGCGCTCTGCAGCAGCTCGTCCAGGCGGCTGGCGATGGCTGGTGCCTGGCCCTGCTGGGTGACGAACTCCTCCAGGCACGCGGCAATCTGCTGCCGTGCCGCCTCCGTACTTTGCGCATCGGCCTCGGCCAGCAGGTTGGCCTGGGCGTCGGCCTGGCGCAGGGCCTCCAGCATTTCGCCGAGCGTGCCGCGAATGGCCAGGGAGAACTCGGTGGAGCGGCTGGACAGGGCGCGCACCTCGTCGGCCACCACGGCGAAGCCGCGGCCGCTGTCGCCGGCGCGGGCCGCCTCGATGGCGGCGTTCAGGGCCAGCAGGTTGGTCTGCTTGGCGATGGCGTCCATGTCGTCGGTGGCACGCACTATGGTCTCGCCGCGCTGGGCGATGCCGCGCATCTGCTCGGCCAGGGCGCCGGCCTGATCGCGACCCTGCTGCTGGCGTGCGCTCAGCTCGGCCAGGGCCTGCCGGGCCGCTGCCGGGTCGCTGGCGCCGGCCGGCAATTCGGCCAGCAGGGCGCGGGCGCTGTCGTGTTGCTGTGCCAGCCGTTCGACCTGCCATTGCCAGTGTTGCCGGCGCTCGGCGGCCTGGGCCTGCAAGTCCTGCTGCAGGCGCTCGAACAGCTGCTGGCGCTGGGTGCACTGTGTGTGCAACTCGTCGGCCAGCGGCGCCAGCCAGTCCGGCAGCTGTGGGGCGAGCGGGCGCGGCTGCATCAGCGCACGCCAGTGGGTGGCGGTGGCCAGGGCCGGCAGCAGGCCGAGGCTCAGGCAGACGCCGCAGAACAGGCAGATCCACAGCGGCAGGCCGCCCCAGGCGCCGAGGCCGACCAGCAGCCAGGGCGAGACCTGCAGCGCCAGGGCGGCGGGACTGAAGGCCCTGGGCGGTATGTCGTGGAGGTCGGAGAAGCGCGGGTTGTGCATGGGCCGGTCTACTTCTTGTGGGTGGCGATCACGCGGCCACAGGTTCATTTGCCGCGCTGGCGCGGGTCGACGTAGTAGGTCAGTTGCTGGCGCGGGTTGAGGTATTCCAGCGCCTCCGCCGGCAGCTGCGCCGGGCGCAGGCTGCGGGCGATGGCCAGGGTCGGTTCCTGCTCCAGGTTGACGATCAGCGCCTCGGCCTTGGGAATGCTCGGCTCGTAGAGGATCAGCGTGGGCCGCAGCGGCAGGCCCGGGTGCATGGCCAGTACCAGGGCGTAGCGCTGGTCCTCCAGCTGCACCAGGCTGCCCGGCGGATACACGCCCATGCAGCGGATGAAGGCCTTCAGCGCCACCTCGTCGAAGCGTTCGCGCTGCTGCTTGAACAGCAGCGCCAGGGCTTCGTGCGGGCTCAGGCCGTCGCGCGGATTGAGCGGGTTGCACAGGTTGTCGAAGGCGTTGGCGATGCTCACCACGCGGCTCAGGCGGCCGATGGCCGCCTCGCGCAGGCCCTTGGGATAGCCGCTGCCGTCGCAGTACTCGTGGTGTTCCTGGATGATCCGCAGCACCTCGTCGTCGAGCATCAGCTCGCGCCCGTGGCGTACGCCGAACTCGCAGTGCAGTTGCAGCAGCTGCTGCTCGGGACGGGTCAGCGGCTCGGCCTTGAGCAATACCTTGCTCGGTATCTGCAGCTTGCCGATGTCGTGCAGCAGGGCGCCGAGGCCCAGGCTGTGGCAGGCCTCGGAATCGAAACCGAGCTGGCGACCGAGCATCACCGCCAGCACGGTGACGTTCAGCGGGTGGTAGTAGGCGTCCTCGGCGGCCTTGCCGTTGATGCTGTGCAGCGCCGCGCCGTCTTCGCCCAGCAGGGCCTCGACCAGCTCGCGCACCACTTCGCCGGCCAGCTTGACGGCCTCCTCCGGCTGGCTGCGCAGGGCCTGGTTGAGCGATTTCACCCGCTGGCTGGCCTGGATGAAGGTGCGGTCGACCTCGGCCAGGCGCTTGCGCAGGGCGCTGAGCTTGGCGGCGCGGACCTGGCGCGCCTGCTCCTCGGGGCTGGGCGGCGGCGCCTCGGGCTGGCTCGCGGGGGGCTCGGGTTGCAGTGGCAGCGGCGCGCAATCGCTGCGCGCCGGCTCGTAGCGCAGCTGCTCGAGGCCGAGGGCGCGCAGGGCCTGGATCTGGCCCTGGTCCTTGATCTTGAAGTGACTGAAGGCGAAGTCGTGTTCCCACCAGCTCAGGTCCAGGTGGATGTAGAGGCCGACGCAGAGCTGGTCGGGCGAGATGAAGAGGGTGCTGGCGGGCATGCCGGGCTCACGGGCTGCTGGCTCTTTGCTGGCAGTCTAGCGTCTTGCCATCCGTCTGGCAGCAGCGCGCAATGCGGGTTGGCCGTCAGGCGTGGTCGGGCCGGGTCAGCCGCCCAACTCCACCGCGACCTCGGCCGCCCAGGCCAGCCAGGCCTGCTCGCCGAGAATGCCGCGGCGCAGGGTCAGGTAGGGCAGGCGCAGGGCCTGGCGCTGTTCGGCGGGCAGGGCCAGGTAGTCGCGCTCGATGGCCTGCAGGCTGTCCAGGGTCTTGCGGTGCACGGCCACGTGCCGCTGCATCTCCTCGCGCAGGTTGGCGGTCGAGGTGTGCGCGCCGCCGAACAGCTTCACCAGCAGCGCGTCGTTGATCTTGTTCGGCTGCACCGGCTCGCCCAGCCAGCGCAGCAGCTCGGCGTGGCCGGCGGCGGTGAGCCGGTAGACCTTCTTGTCCGGGCGGGTCTCCTGGGCCTGCGCCTCGCAGGCCAGCCAGCCGGCCTCGTTCAGTTTCTTGAGTTCCTGGTAGACCTGCTGGTGCTTGGCGTTCCAGAAGTAGCCGAGGCCTTCCTTGAAGCGCTTGAGCAGGTCGTAGCCGCTGCCGGGTTCGCTTTCCAGGAGGATGAGGATGGCGTGCTTGAGCGACATGGACGAACTCGGCGAGGACGGTGCGCCGCAGTATACGGATTATGCAAAGAGTTGCATGGTGGTGACCTGCTGCTAGTATGCAAAAACTTGCATAACAACAATGACGCAGGAACCCCCCCCATGAAACGCACCGGTACCCGCTTCCGCCCGCGCCTGGCGGCCAACCACTACGACGCTATCGTCATCGGCTCCGGCATCGGCGGCCTCACCGCCGCCGCGTTGCTGAGCAAGCTGGGCAAGCGCGTGTGCGTGCTGGAACAGCACTACACGGCCGGCGGCTACACCCACAGCTACGAGCGCGAGGGCTACGAGTGGGACGTGGGCGTGCACTACATCGGCGAGGTGCACAAACCCTGGTCGCTGATCCGCCGGGTGTTCGACGTGATCAGCGACGGCAAGCTGGAGTGGGCGCCGATGGATGCCCACTACGACCGCATCGTCATCGGCGAGCAGAGCTACGACTACGTGGCCGGCCGCGACGAGTTCAAGGCCGAGATGAAGCGCCACTTCCCTGCCGAGGCGGCGGCCATCGACCGCTACGTCGAACTGCTCAGCGAGGTCAGCGCGCGGGTGCCGCGCTTCTTCGCCGGCCAGGCCCTGCCGCGTTCGCTCGGCATGCTCTACGCCAGGCTGCGCCGCCTGTGGCTGCCGGCCTATTTCTTCAAGAGCACCCGCGAGGTGCTGGAAGGCCTGACTCGCAACCAGGAGCTGATCGGCGTGCTCACCGCCCAGTGGGGCGACTACGGCCTGCCACCGGCGCAGGCGGCCTTCGTCATGCATGCGATGGTGGCCAAGCACTACATCACCGGCGGCAACTACCCGGTGGGCGGCGCGATCAGGATTTCCGAGACCATCATCCCGCTGATCGAGGCGGCCGGCGGCAACGTCTTCACCTATGCCGGCGTGGACAAGATCCTGGTGGAGAACGGCCGTGCCGTGGGCGTGCGCCTGCACAAGGACGGCTTCGAGATCCGCGCGCCGCAGATCGTCAGCTGCGCCGGCCTGGTACCGACCTACACCCGCCTGCTGGAGCCGCAGGTGGCCGAGGCGCACGGCCTGCTGGCGCCGCTGCGGCAGGTGAAACTGTCGGCGGCGACCCTGTGCCTGTACGCCGGTTTCAGGGGCAGCGCCGCCGAGCTGGGCCTGCCGAAGACCAACTACTGGGTCTACCCGAGTCACGATCACGACCACAACGTGAGCAGCTTCGAGAGCGGGCAGAACCCGGCCATGCCGCTGATCTACATCAGCTTCCCCTCGGCCAAGGACCCCAGCTGGGACGCGCACTACCCGCACAAGGCAACGGTGGAGATCGTCGCGCCGACCCTGCCGCAGTGGTTCGCCCAGTGGAAGGGCAGCACCTGGGGCAAGCGCGGTGCCGACTACGAGGCGTTCAAGGCGCAGCTCACCGAGCAGCTGCTGGAGACCCTCTACCGCCACCAGCCGCAGCTGCGCGGCGCGCTGGACTTCTGCGAGCTGGCCACGCCGCTGTCCACCGAGTGGTTCCAGTGGAACGAGCAGGGCGAGATCTACGGCATCGACCATACGGTGCAGCGCTTCGACCAGCACTGGATCCACAGCCAGACGCCGATCAAGGGCCTCTACCTGACCGGCGCCGATACCGTCACCGCCGGCGTCGGCGGCGCGCTGATGGCCGGTGTGCTGACGGCCACGCGCATGCTGGGGTGGCGGGGCTACAAGGTGGGCAAGTTGCTGAAGGACTGGAGGCCCGTCGTGCAGGCGGGGGAAACGGCGGAAGTCGCTGGCTAGAAAGACGACCGCGCATGCTCGTTCATGCGCGGCCTGGAGCTTACTCGGCGCTACCGGTGACGCTGATGGTGACCTGGTCGCCCGGGTTCACCTGCAGGCCGGCCTGCTTGCAGTCGAACAGGGTTGCCTTGCTCTTGCGTACCAGGCGCTGGCCACTGGTGCGGTTCAGGCAGGTATAGCTCTTGGTCGCCAGGCCGATGGTGCTGACGCCCATGGGCGGCACCAGGTTGTAGCTGAGCTGGCCGCGCAGGGCCGGGGTGGCGCCTTCGCAATGTTGCTCGAAGCTAGCGTTGAGGCCGGTGACCAGGCCCTGGTCGTCGTAGGACACCTCGAAGATGTCGAAGCGGCCGGTCAGCTGGTTGCAGCCCCGTCCGCTACCGGAGAAGTTCAGCCCGGGTTCGTCGGCGGCCTGGAACGGGAAGCGGGTGGCGGCCTCGTAGCTGCCCGGTTGCAGCTGGGCATTGCCGGGGGCGGCCAGGTCCAGCGTCCACCAGGTGCTGCCGCTGTTGATGTTCAGGGTAATGCCGTTGTCGTAGTTCTTGCTGTAGCGGAAGGTGGCGTTGGCGTCGCTATAGAGATAGTTCTGGCCCTGGCCGATGTAGTCGCCGGCATCGCTTTTCAGGATCAGGCGGGTTTCGGCACTGGCGGCGCAGCTGGCAGCCAGCAGCAGGCCGGCAACGAGGGGGCGGTATGCGTTCATGCAAGGTCCCTTTGCTTGGGTGGAAGAGGTGAGCGGCCGGCCCCCGACTCCGTTCTGGGATACCTGCGCAGCAGCAGATTAGCGGTTATCCACTCCCGCTCCGGCCTGCATGCTGGAAATGTGATGACCACCAGATTTTGCTGGCGGTGTGGGACGCCGAGTCTTAGCTCGTCGGCAGAGCACTAAACCCTTACATCGATCAGATTACCCAGATTGGGCGGATTGCTCGGTACGCTGGCCGGCATGGCGGTCTGGGCCAGGCTGCTGGCGTTAGCGGCCTGCAGCTCCAGGGTCTTGCGCAACAGCTGCAGCGAGGCCAGGGCGGAGGCCTGTGCCGCCGCCTGGGTGGCGATCTGGCTGGTGTTCAGTTCCATGGTCTGTCTCCTGTTCGCCTGCGCCGGCCTCAGCCCGGCAGGCATACGCCGGTGCCGCCCAGGCCGCAGTAGCCGCCGGGGTTCTTGGCCAGGTATTGCTGGTGGTAGGCCTCGGCATAGTAGAACGGCGGGGCGTCGGCGATCTCGGTGGTGATGGCGCCGAAGCCGGCCTTTTCCAGTTCGGCCTGGAACTGCGCCTGGCTGGCTTCGGCGGCGGCACGCTGGGCAGCGTCGAAGCAGTAGATGGCCGAGCGGTACTGGGTGCCGATGTCGTTGCCCTGGCGCATGCCCTGGGTCGGGTTGTGCGCCTCCCAGAAGACTTTCAGCAGCTGCTCGTAGGAGGTCAGCTGCGGATCGAACACCACCAGCACCACTTCGGTATGGCCGGTCAGGCCGGAGCAGACTTCCTCATAGGTCGGGTTGGGCGTATGGCCGCCGGCATAGCCGACCGCGGTGCTCCACACGCCCGGCTGTTGCCAGAAGCGCCGCTCGGCGCCCCAGAAGCAGCCGAGGCCGAACACCGCCTGCTGCAGGCCGGCGGGGAAGGGCGGTTGGAGCGGGTTGCCGTTGACGTAATGGGCGGCCGGGACTGCCAGGGGGGCGGCCCGGCCCGGCAGGGCCTGCTCGGCGCTGGGCAGTTCGAGCTTGTGGGCGAGGATTTGCGAGCGCAGGACCATGATCTGTTCCCCGTGATGGCGATGAGGGCGTGGGATAGCTTACCCCGACATGGGGGGAGACGGCGGGGGCGGAGAAAAATTACAGCACCCGCTCCCGTGAACGGGCGAGGGGAGAACTCAGGCGCCGCGGCAGGGGTAGCGGCGCAGGCTGTGCACCAGCTCGCGGCCGGGGATCGGCCGGTCGAACAGGTAGCCCTGGCCGACGTCGCACTGCTGGCGACGGAGGAAGGCCAGCTGGGCGGCGGTCTCGATGCCCTCGGCGACCACCTTGAGCTTGAGGTTGTGGGCCATGGCGATCACCGCCGAGGTGATCTCCATGTCGTCCTCGTTCTCCGGAATGTCCTTGATGAAGCTGCGGTCGATCTTGATCACGTCCATCGGGAACTTCTTCAGGTAGCTCAGCGACGAGTAGCCGGTGCCGAAATCGTCCATCGCCAGGGTCAGGCCCAGGGCCTTGAGGCGTGCCACCTGCTGGCGGGTGTCGTCGTTGCCTTCCAGCAGCAGGCTCTCGGTCAGCTCCACTTCCAGCAGGTGCGGCGGCAGCTGCTCCTCGGCGAGGATGGCGGCGATCGAGCCGACCAGCTCCGGGTCGGTGAACTGCTTGGCCGACAGGTTGATCGCCACCTGCACCTGGCCCATGCCGAGGGCCGCCAGTTCCAGGCTGGCACGGCAGGCCTGGCGCACCACCCACTTGCCGATGGGGATGATCAGGCCGGTTTCCTCGGCCACGCCGATGAACTGGTCCGGGCTGATCATGCCCTTTTCCGGGTGCTGCCAGCGCAGCAGGGCTTCCAGGCCGACCAGTTGCCCGCTCTTCAGGCACAGCTTGGGCTGATAGTAGACCTCCAGTTCGTTCTGGGTCAGGGCGCGGCGCAGGTTGCTCTCGATGAACAGGCGGTACTCGGCCTCGGCGTTGAGCGCTTCGTTGAACAGCTGCACCTGGTGCTTGCCGTTGGCCTTGGCCTTGTGCAGGGCCAGGCCGGCGTGCTTCATCAGCGTGTGCGGATCGCCGCCGTGCAGCGGCGCGCAGGCCAGGCCGACCGAGCCGCTGACGCTGATCAGCTGGTTGTCGACGAACAGGGGCTTGTCCAGCGTGCCGAGCAACTCCTGGGCGCGCTGCAGCCCCTGCGGCTGCTCGGCACCGTCGACGATCACGGCGAACTCGTTGCCGGCGAAGCGGGCCAGGCTGGCGCCCTGGCCCAGGCTGTTGCGCAGGCGCCGGGCCAGGCTGGCGAGCAGCTTGTCGCCGGTCTGGTGGCCGAGGCTGTCGTTGATCCGCTTGAAGTTGTCGATGTCGACCAGCAGCAGGGCGAAGGGTTCGCCGGCCTGGCCGCGGGCAAAGCGTTCTTCCAGGCAGCGGATGAAGTAGGGGCGGTTGCCCAGGCCGGTAAGGTTGTCGCTGTAGGCCAGGCGCTCGATGTGCTGCTGGGCCAGCTTGCTCTCGGTGATGTCCTCGTAGATGCCGATGTAGTGGGTCAGCTCGCCCTCGTCGTTGTACACCTTGGAGATCGACAGCTGGCCCCAGTAGGGCTCCAGGTTCTTGCGCCGGCTGCGCAGCTCGCCCTGCCAGCTGTTGCGTTCGGCCAGGCCGCGCTGGGCATCGAACAGCAGGTCGCCGAGGTTCTCCAGTGCCGGCAGCTGGGAGATGCGCCGGCCCTGCACCTCCTCGGCACCGTACTGGGTGATGGCGGTGAAGCTGGGATTGACGTACTGCACCAGGCCGTCGCGATCGAACAGCAGGAAGGCGCTGGCGCTCTGCTCCACGGCACGCTGGAACAGGTGCAGGGCGCTGGCGGCGTCGCGCCGCTGCTGATGGCTCATGACCTGGGCGAACTGGTCGGCCAGCTCGCCGGCGAAGGCGATCTCGTCGGCCTGCCAGGTGCGCGACGGGCCGATGTGCTCCAGGCACAGCACGCCGACCACCTCGCCGCCGAGGCGGATGCCGGCATCGAGCACGGCGCCGATGCCCAGTGGCTTGAGGTAGCTCTGGCTCAGCTCGCGGGTGCGTGGGTCGCGCTGGGCATTGTGCGCGTCGATGGCGCGGCCGCTGTGCAGGGCTTCCAGGTAGTGTGGGAACAGGCTGGCGTCGATGTCGGCCGGCTGCTCGTGGCGGTCGATGTCGCGGCGGTACAGGGCCACCGCCTGCAGGCGCCCGCCGTTGAGGTGCCAGATGCCGGCGCGCGCCACTTCGTAGGTCTCGCAGGCGGCCTGGGTGATCAGCTCGGCGGCCTCGCGCAGCGGGTCGAGGGCGTTGTAGCGATGCCGCGCCAGGCGCACGATCAGGTTCTGCTGGGCGCGCGAGCGCACCAGGTGCTGCAGGTGCTCCTCCTGGGCGTGCTGGTACAGCTCCAGCGTGGTCTGCAGCTTGGCGTTCTGCTGCTCCAGCTCCTCCAGGCGCTGCTCCAGGGCACTCTCGCCCGCCTCGGCGGTGACCAGCAGGTAACCGCGCAGCAGCGGGCGATTGCGCTGCATGAAGGCCTCGCCGACCTCCAGCAGGTGTAGGGCGCCTCTGGGGCTGTGCAGGCGATAGCGCACCGAGTAGTGGGTGCCCTTGGCCAGCTGCAGCTGGATCTCGTCGTGCAGGCGGTAGCGGGCCTCGGGCTCCATCAGGCTGGCATAGGGGGAGTCGAGCAGGGCGCAGAGCTCGGCGGCGCTGACGCCGAGCTGGCGCTCGCAGGCGGGGTCGAGGAACAGCAGGCTCCAGCTGGGTTCGTTCAGCCGTTCGAAACGCAACATGCCCAGGCGTGACGGCACCGGCAACTGCGTCACAACCTCGGCCGCCGAACGGCTGGCGGCATCGGGATGGCTTTTCATCGAACCACTGGCTTCCAGTATGCTGCCGTCGCGGGCAGGCTAAGGTCTGTTACATCAACCAACGTCGAGCAAGGGTGCATCATGCGGCTGGGACTGACAAGAAGACTGAGCGGGTTGCTGTTGCTGCTGAGCCTGGGTGCGGCCGCCCCGGCGCAGGCCAGTGAGGCCCAGCTGGGCGGGGAAGAGCAGGCACGCTATCTGGCCGAGCTCAAGCGGCTGTATCTGACCCAGGACGAGCGCAAGGCGCTGCTGGCCCACAGCAATGCGCTGCTCGACACCTATGCCGTGCGCGCCGGTTACCAGCTGGGCAAGGCGCCGACCCAGCGCAGCGACCTGCGCTACCAGCTAAGCATCGCCGGTCCCGGCGAATTGCTGGTGCGGCGCGAGAGCCGGGCGCAGCAGGGCAACAGCCTGGAGGTGAGCAACCAGCGCCTGTCGGTGTTCGGCCTCGACCCCTACATCCGCTACGACTGCCCGAGCAGCGGCATCAGCTGCGTGCTGAACAATCCGGCCGACGGCAGTCCCTGGATCACCATCCTGCGCGACCACCAGGGCGCGGCCGATCTGGCCAAGGCAATCAGCTTCCTGATTCGCAATCTGCAGCGGAACTGAGTGGTCTGCCGCAGCGCAGCGGCAGCAGGGGCTGGCGGCGATTGGCCAGACCGGCCTCCTGAGCCAGGCGCAGGGCTTCCTCCTCGCTGGCGCAGGGGATGAAGAACTGGTTGAGGTAGAGCCGCCATTGCGGTTGCTCGGCGCTGGGTGCAACTACACGAATCTGCATGGCCAGGTGCTGGTTTCTGGAGGACTTTCAGAGGCTAGCACTTGGCCATTACTTTGCCATGTCGCATAAAAAAGCCCCGCCAGAGGCGGGGCCGAAGGGGAGAGGCGTCGATGCCTCCAAAGCACAGCTTGGTTCGGTTTACAGCAGCAGGGTGCGGATATCCCCCAGCACGTCGCCCAGGCGCTTGGTGAAGCGCGCGGCGGCGGCGCCGTTGATCACCCGGTGGTCGTAGGACAGCGACAGCGGCAGCATCAGACGCGGCTGGAAGGCCTTGCCGTCCCATACCGGCTGCATGGTCGCCTTGCTCACCCCGAGGATCGCCACTTCCGGCGCGTTGACGATCGGCGTGAAGCCGGTGCCGCCGATGTGGCCGAGGCTGGAGATGGTGAAGCAGGCGCCCTGCATGGCGTCTGGCGAGAGCTTCTTGCTGCGCGCCTTCTCCGCCAGCTCGGCGGCCTCGGCGGCCAGTTGCAGCAGGCTCTTCTGGTCGACGTCGCGGATCACCGGGACCAGCAGGCCGTCCGGGGTGTCCACGGCGAAGCCGATATGCACGTACTTCTTGCGGATCAGTGCCTTGCCGGACGGGGCCAGCGAACTGTTGAAGTCCGGTAGCTCCTTGAGCAGGTGGGCGCAGGCCTTGAGCAGCAGCGGCAGCACGGTGAGCTTGACCCCGGCCTTCTCCGCCACCGCCTTCTGCGCCACGCGGAAGGCTTCCAGCTCGGTGATGTCGGCGCTGTCGAACTGGGTCACGTGCGGCACGTTGAGCCAGCTGCGGTGCAGGTTGGCGGCGCCGACCTGCATCAGGCGGGTCATCGGCACTTCTTCCACCGGGCCGAACTTGCTGAAGTCCACTTCCGGGATCGGCGGGATGCCCATGCCGCCGGTGGCGCCGGCAGCCGGGGCATTCTTGGCCTTCTGCAGCATGGCCTTGACGTAGTTCTGCACGTCTTCCTTGAGGATGCGGCCTTTCGGGCCGGTGCCCGGCACGGCGGCCAGGTCGACGCCGAATTCGCGCGCGGTCATGCGCACGGCGGGGCCGGCGTGCACCTTGCTGCCGTCACGCACGGGCGGCGCCACTGCAGCCGCGGCGGCCGCCAGCGCGGCGATGGCACCGACTTCGGCGGCCACCTCGGGCTTGGCGCCCGGTGGGGTACGGTGCACCGGCTCGCTCGCCGGTGCCGGGGCGGCGGCGGGAGTTGCAGGCGCAGCCGTCCCTTGGGGGGCTGCTGACGCCGCCGAGGCGGCGCCTCCTGCCACGCGGAGCTTGAGGATCAGGTCGCCGGTGCCGACTTCGGCGTCCAGCTTGACCAGCACTTCCTCCACCACGCCGGCGGCCGGCGAGGGGATTTCCATGCTGGCCTTGTCCGACTCCAGGGTGATCAGCGACTGGTCGGCTTCGATGCTGTCGCCGGCCTTGACCAGCACCTCGATGACCTTGACCTTGCCACTGGTGCCGATGTCCGGCACGTGCACGTCCTGCACGCTGGCGGCGGCCGGAGCCGCTGCGGGCGCGGCAGCAGGCGCCGCTTCGGCGGCCTTGGGCGCCTCGGCAGCGGCAGGCGCCGCCGCGGGCTCGGCTGCCGGGGCCGCGCCCTCGACTTCCAGCACCAGCAGCTCGTCGCCTTCCTTGAGGCGGTCGCCCAGCTTGACCTTCAGTTCCTTGATCACCCCGGCCTTGGGCACGGGCACTTCCATGGAGGCCTTGTCGGACTCCAGGGTCAGGATGCTCTGCTCGGCCTCGACGCAGTCGCCGACCTTGACCAGCAGTTCAATGACCTCGCCTTCGCCGCCGAGGTCGGGTACGCGAATCAACTCACTCATCGCTACGCTCCTTAGCAGTCCAGGGGGTTGGCTTTTTCAGGGTCGATGCCGAACTTGGCGATGGCGTCGGCCAGCACCTTGGCTTCGATCTCACCACGGTCGACCAGCGCCTCGAGCGCGGCCAGGACCACCCAGTAACGGTCCACCTCGAAGAAGTGGCGCAGCTTCTTGCGGCTGTCGCTGCGGCCGAAGCCGTCGGTGCCGAGCACCTTGTACTCCTTGCTGGGCACCCACTGGCGCACCTGCTCGGCGAACAGCTTCATGTAGTCGGTGCTGGCAACCACCGGGCCGTGGCGCCCGCTGAGGCATTCCTGGATATAGGCCTGGCGCGGCTTCTGCCCCGGGTGCAGGCGGTTCCAGCGTTCCACGGCCAGACCGTCGCGGCGCAGCTCGTTGAAACTGGTGACGCTCCACACGTCCGAGCCGATGTTGAACTCGTCACGGAGGATCTTCGCCGCCTCGCGCACTTCGCGCAGGATGGTGCCGGAGCCCAGCAGCTGAACGTGGTGGGCGGCCTCCTTCTTGTCCTCCTCGAGCAGGTACATGCCCTTGATGATGCCGTCCTCGACGCCGGCCGGCAGGGCCGGCTGCTGGTAGGACTCGTTCATCACGGTGATGTAGTAGAAGACGTTCTGCTGCTCCTCGATCATCTGCTTGATGCCGTGGCGGATGATCACCGCCAGCTCGTAGCCATAGGTCGGGTCGTAGGTGCGGCAGTTGGGGATGGTCGCGGCCATGATGTGGCTGTGGCCGTCCTCGTGCTGCAGGCCTTCGCCGTTCAGCGTGGTGCGCCCGGCGGTACCGCCGATCAGGAAGCCACGGGCGCGGCTGTCGCCGGCGGCCCAGGCCAGGTCGCCGATGCGCTGGAAGCCGAACATCGAATAGAAGATGTAGAAGGGCAGCATCGGCTGGTTGTGCGTGGAGTAGGAGGTGGCGGCGGCGATCCAGCTGGACATGGCGCCGGCCTCGTTGATGCCTTCCTCGAGGATCTGGCCCTTCTTGTCCTCGCGGTAGAACATCACCTGGTCCTTGTCGACCGGCTCGTACAGCTGGCCGACCGAGGAGTAGATGCCGAGCTGGCGGAACATGCCCTCCATGCCGAAGGTGCGCGCCTCATCCGGCACGATGGGCACGATGCGCGCGCCCAGGTCCTTGTCCTTGACCAGCTGGGCGAGGATGCGCACGAAGGCCATGGTGGTGGAGATGTCGCGCTCGCCGGTGCCGTCGAGGATGGCCTTGAGGGTGTCCAGCGGCGGAGTCGGGATGCTGAAGCTCTGGGTGCGGCGCTGCGGCACGAAGCCGCCGAGGGCCGCACGGCGCTCGTGCAGGTACTTGTACTCGGGGCTGCCCGGCTCGGCCTTGACGAAGGGCAGGGTCTCCAGCTCGTCGTCCTTGACCGGGATGTCGAAGCGGTCGCGGAATTTCTTCAGGCTGTCGATATCGACTTTCTTGGTGTTGTGCGCGGTGTTCTTCGCCTCGCCGGCACCAGTGCCATAGCCCTTGATGGTCTTGGCCAGGATCACGGTCGGCTGGCCACTGTGGTTCACCGCCTGGTGATAGGCCGCATAGACCTTGTAGGGGTCGTGGCCGCCGCGGTTGAGGTTCCAGATCTCCTGGTCGGAGAGGTCCTTGACCATCTCCTTCAGCTCGGGGCTGTTGAAGAAGTGCTCGCGCACATAGGCGCCGTCCTTGGCCTTGTAGTTCTGGTACTCGCCGTCGATCACCTCGTCCATGCGGCGCTGCAGGATGCCGTCCTTGTCCTTGGCGAACAGCGGGTCCCAGAAGCGGCCCCAGACCACCTTGTTGACGTTCCACTCGGCACCGCGGAACACGCCTTCCAGCTCCTGGATGATCTTGCCGTTGCCACGCACCGGGCCGTCCAGGCGCTGCAGGTTGCAGTTGATGACGAAGATCAGGTTGTCCAGCTTCTCGCGGCCGGCCAGGGAGATGGCGCCGAGGGACTCCGGCTCGTCGCACTCGCCGTCGCCCATGAAGCACCAGACCTTCTGCTTGCCGGCGGGAATGTAGCCGCGGCTCTCCAGGTACTTCATGAAGCGCGCCTGGTAGATCGCCTGGATCGGGCCGAGGCCCATGGACACGGTGGGGAACTGCCAGAAGTCCGGCATCAGCCAGGGGTGCGGGTAGGAGGACAGGCCCTTGCCGTCGACTTCGCGACGGAAGTTGTTCATCTGCTCCTCACTGATACGCCCCTCCAGGAACGCCCTGGCGTAGATGCCGGGGCTGGCATGGCCCTGGTAGAACACCAGATCGCCGCCGTGTTCCTCGGTGGGGGCCTGGAAGAAGTAGTTGAAGCCGATGTCGTAGAGGGTCGCACTGGAGGCGAAGCTGGAGATGTGGCCGCCCAGGTCCGGGTCCTGCAGGTTGGTGCGCATCACCATGGCCAGTGCGTTCCAGCGCACCAGCGAGCGGATACGGCGCTCCATGAACAGGTCGCCGGGCATGCGTGCCTCGTGGCCGACCGGGATGGTGTTGCGGTAGGGCGTGGTGATCGCATACGGCAGCTGGGTGCCGCTGCGGGTGGCCAGCTCGCCCATGCGGGTCATCAGGTAGTGGGCGCGTTGTTCGCCCTCCTTGTCGAGGACGGACTCGAGGGCGTCCAGCCATTCCTGGGTTTCGACGGGATCGAGGTCTTGCATGGCTTGCTCCAGGGCGGAAAGGCTTCCAGAATCGGAGGCCAGGGCTCGTGCACGCTTTTTGGGCGGGCTACGTGAAGTCGTGATCGACCGCAGCGCTCGCGGCCGTTTTTGTAGTTTTACTACATTTCGATGGCATCTGTAGAGCCCGAGACACAAATTTCAGTAGTAAAACTACAGTTTTCTGGAAGGGCGGCGGCACCTGGGTGGATTCGGGGCTGGCTGCCCGTCCCCAAGGATAGACCATGAGCCTGCCGCCACTGGCCGCCCTGCCGGCCACCCTGGATTCCCTCGCCGAGCGCGCCAGCGCCCTGGTGCCCGGCGGCTGGCCCGCCGAGCGGATCGAGGCCCTGCGCCGTTGCTGCGCACTCAGCGATTTCGTCCACGAGCAGGCGCAGCGTGACCCTGAACTGCTGCCGGCGCTGGGCGCCAGCGGCGAGCTGGAGCGGCGCCTGGCGCCCGGCGAGCTGCGCGGGCAGCTGGCCGAGCTGCTGGCCGATTGCCCGGACGAGGAAGAACTGGGGCGGCGCCTGCGACGTTTCCGCAATCGCCAGCAGCTGCGCATCATCTGGCGTGACGTCAATCGCCTGGCCGATCTGGCCGAGACCTGCGGCGACCTTTCCGACCTGGCCGATGCCTGCATCGATCTGGCCTATCAGTGGCTCTACCCGCGCCACTGCGAGCAGTTCGGCACGCCCATCGGCCGGCGCAGCGGCCAGCCGCAGCACCTGGTGATCCTCGGCATGGGCAAGCTCGGCGCCCACGAACTCAACCTGTCTTCCGACATCGACCTGATCTTCGGCTACCCGGAAGGCGGCGAAACCGAAGGCGTGAAGCGCGCGCTGGACAACCAGGAGTTCTTCATCCGTCTCGGCCAGCGGCTGATCAAGGCGCTGGATGCCATCACCGTCGACGGCTTCGTGTTCCGCGTCGATATGCGCCTGCGGCCCTATGGCTCGGCCGGTGCCCTGGTGCTCAGTTTCAACGCGCTGGAGCAGTACTACCAGGATCAGGGTCGCGACTGGGAGCGCTACGCCATGATCAAGGCGCGCGTGGTCGGCGGCGACCAGGCAGCCGGCAAGCAGTTGCTGGAGATGCTGCGGCCCTTCGTCTATCGGCGCTACCTGGACTTTTCCGCCATCGAGGCGCTGCGCGCCATGAAGCTGCTGATTCAGCAGGAAGTGCGGCGCAAGGGCATGATCGGCAACGTCAAGCTCGGCTCCGGCGGCATCCGCGAGGTGGAGTTCATCGCCCAGGCCTTCCAGCTGATCCACGGCGGACGCGACCTCAGCCTGCAGCAGCGACCGCTGCTCAGGGTGCTGGAGACCCTGGAAGGCCAGGGCTACCTGCCGCCGGCGGTGGTCGCCGAGATGAAGCAGGGCTACGAGTTCCTGCGCTATACCGAGCACGCCCTGCAGGCCATCGCCGACCGCCAGACGCAGATGCTGCCGGACGGCGACATCGACCGCGCGCGGGTGGCCTGCATCATGGGCTGCGCCGACTGGGCGAGCTTCCACGAGCGCCTGATGCACTGGCGCGGGCGTATCGAGTGGCACTTCCGCCAGGTCATCGCCGACCCGGACGAGGGCGAGGGCGGCGAGGCAGAGCTCTGTGTCGGCGGCGAGTGGCTGCCGTTATGGGAGGAGGCGCTGGAGCCGGACATGGCCGAGCGCCAGCTGGCCGAGGCCGGCTTCCTCGATCCGGGCGCGGCGCTCAGGCGACTGCTCGATCTTAAGAACGGCAGCCAGGTGCGCACCATGCAGCGCCTCGGTCGCGAACGCCTGGATGCCTTCGTCCCGCGCCTGCTGGCGCAGGCGGTGGAGCATGACAATCCGGACCTGGTGCTGGAGCGCGTGCTGCCGCTGGTGGAGGCGGTGGCACGGCGCTCGGCCTACCTGGTGCTGCTCAGCGAGAACCCCGGCGCCCTGCAGCGCCTGATCGCATTGTGTGCGGCCAGCCCGTGGATCGCCGAGCAGATCGCCCGCTTCCCGCTGCTGCTCGACGAGCTGCTCAACGAGGGTCGCCTGTTCCACCCGCCGCTGGCGCCGGAGCTGGCCGCCGAGCTGCGCGAGCGGCTGACGCGCATTCCCGAGGACGACCTGGAGCAGCAGATGGAGGCCCTACGCCACTTCAAGCTGGCCCACGGCCTGCGCGTGGCCGCCTCGGAAATCGCCGGCACCCTGCCGCTGATGAAGGTCTCGGACTACCTGACCTGGCTGGCCGAGGCCATCCTCGACCAGGTGCTGGCCCTGGCCTGGCGCCAGACCGTGGCCAAGTACGGCACTCCGCGGCGCGCCGACGGCAGCCTGTGCGACCCGGACTTCATCATCGTCGGCTACGGCAAGGTCGGCGGCCTGGAACTGGGCCACGGCTCGGACCTGGACCTGGTGTTCATTCACGACGGCGACTCGCAGGCTGAGACCGACGGCGCCAAGCCCATCGACGGCGCGCAGTTCTTCGCCCGACTGGGACAGCGCATCATCCACCTGCTGACCACCCAGACCACCTCGGGTCAGCTCTACGAGGTGGACATGCGCCTCAGACCTTCCGGGGCGGCGGGCCTGCTGGTCAGCTCGCTCGGCGCCTTCCAGCGCTACCAGGAGAGCGAGGCCTGGACCTGGGAACACCAGGCGCTGGTGCGTGCCCGCGTGCTGGCCGGCTGCGGCCGGGTGGCCGAAGGCTTCGAGCGGGTGCGCGCGGCGATCCTCGAGCGGGAGCGCGACCTGGCCAGGCTGCAGGCCGAGGTCAGCGAGATGCGCGGCAAGATGCGCGACAATCTGGGCAGCAAGGAAACCGCTGCCGGCACCGCGCAGAACGCCTTCGATGCGGCGACTTCCTTCGATCTGAAGCAGGACGCCGGTGGTATCGTCGATATCGAATTTATGGTGCAATACGCGGCTCTGGCGTGGTCGCGGCAGCACCCCGAGCTGCACCGCTACACCGACAACATCCGCATTCTCGACGGCCTGCGCGACGTGGGATTGATGCCCGCCGCGGACGTCGAGCTGCTGCAGGAAGCCTACAAGGCCTATCGCTCCGCCGCCCACCGGCAGGCGTTGCAGAAACAGCCGGGCAAGGTCGGCGGCGACCAGTTCGCCGCGGAGCGCCGCAGCGTGATGCGCCTGTGGCGCGAACTGGGCCTGAACTGAACGAAACGAATACTGAGGAGTGGCAAAGATGTCGATGTCCGACCGTGATGGCGTGATCTGGTACGACGGCGAGCTGGTGCCGTGGCGCGATGCCACCACTCACGTACTGACCCACACCCTGCACTACGGCATGGGCGTGTTCGAGGGCGTGCGCGCCTACAACACCCCGGACGGCACCGCCATCTTCCGCCTGCAGGCGCACACCGACCGCCTGTTCGACTCGGCGCACATCTTCAACATGCAGATCCCCTTCTCCAAGGAGGAGATCAACGAGGCCCAGCGCGCCGCCGTGCGCGAGAATGGCCTGGACAGCGCCTACCTGCGCCCGATGGTGTTCTTCGGCAGCGAAGGCATGGGCCTGCGTGCCGCCGGCCTCAAGGTTCACGTGATAGTCGCGGCCTGGCACTGGGGCGCCTACATGGGCGAGGAAGCGCTGCAGAGCGGGATCAAGGTGCGCACCAGCTCCTACACCCGCCACCACGTCAACATCTCCATGACCCGCGCCAAGGCCAACGGCAACTACATCAACTCGATGCTGGCCCTGCAGGAAGCCATCTCCGGCGGCGCCGACGAGGCCATGCTGCTGGACCCGGAAGGCTACGTGGCCGAGGGCTCGGGCGAGAACATCTTCCTGGTCAAGGACGGCGTGGTGTACACCCCGGAAGTGACCTCCTGCCTGAACGGCATCACCCGCAGCACCATTCTGACCCTGGCCGCCGAGAACGGCATCAAGGTGGTGGAGAAGCGCATCACCCGCGACGAGGTGTATATCGCCGACGAGGCCTTCTTCACCGGCACCGCCGCCGAGGTCACGCCGATCCGCGAAGTGGATGGCCGGCAGATCGGCGCCGGCCGTCGCGGCCCGGTCACCGAGAAGCTGCAGAAGGCCTACTTCGATCTGGTCACCGGCAAGACCAGCGCCCACGCTGAGTGGCGCACGCTGGTTAAGTAAGGCAGTCGTCAAGGGACATGACGGGGAGGCTCCAAGGGCCTGCCTAGGATCTTGCGAGCTAGGGTCAGGCTAGGCGGAAGAGGGCCGAGGGCGCGGAGTTTACATAAGGTAAATGAGCACCCGAGGTCCTCTTCCAACGACGCATGACCGACGCGCAGCGGATCCTAGGTAGGCCCTGAGCCTCCCCGGTCGTTTCTGGAAATAGCATGAAAATACTGATCGTAGGGCCCAGCTGGGTCGGTGACATGGTGATGGCGCAGACCCTGTTCATCTGCCTCAAGCAGCGCCATCCCGGCTGCGAGATCGACGTGCTGGCGCCCGAGTGGAGCCGGCCGATCCTCGAACGCATGCCCGAGGTGCGCGCGGCGCTGAGCTTCCCGCTCGGCCACGGCGTGCTCGACCTCGCCACCCGGCGCAGGATCGGCCAGTCGCTGGCCGGCCAGTACGACCAGGCGATCCTGCTGCCCAACTCGCTCAAATCCGCGCTGGTGCCGTTCTTTGCCAAGGTGCCCAAGCGCACCGGCTGGAAGGGCGAGATGCGCTACGGCCTGCTCAACGACCTGCGCAAGCTGGATAAAGAGCGCCTGCCGCTGATGATCGAGCGCTTCATGGCGCTGGCCTATGAGCCGAATGCCGAGATTCCCAAACCCTACCCGCAGCCGCGCCTGGTGATCGACGAGGCCAGCCGCGCCGCCGCCCTGGCCAAGTTCGGCCTGAGCCTGGACCGCCCGGTGCTGGCCCTGTGCCCCGGTGCCGAGTTCGGCGAGGCCAAGCGCTGGCCGGCGGAGCACTACGCCAAGGTCGCCGAAATCAAGATCCGCGCCGGCTGGCAGGTATGGATGTTCGGCTCGAAGAACGACCATCCCGGCTGCGAGGACATTCGCCAGCGCCTGATCCCGGGGTTGCGCGAGGAGAGCGTCAACCTGGCCGGCGAGACCAGCCTGGCCGAGGCCATCGACCTGCTCTCCGCCGCCGCCGCCGTGGTGTCCAACGACTCCGGCCTGATGCATGTGGCCGCTGCGCTGAATCGCCCGCTGGTGGCGGTCTACGGCTCCACCTCGCCGCAGTTCACCCCGCCTTTGGCGGACCGGGTGGAGATCGTGCGTCTGGGCCTGGACTGCAGCCCCTGCTTCGAGCGTACCTGCCGCTTCGGTCACTACAACTGCCTGCGCGAGCTCAAGCCGCGCCCGGTGATCGAGGCGCTGCAGCGCCTGGTCGCCGATCCGGTCGAGGTGCAATAGCTTGCGGGTCCTGCTGATCAAGACTTCTTCGCTGGGCGACGTGATCCACACCCTGCCGGCGCTCACCGACGCGGCGCGGGCCATCCCCGGCATCCAGTTCGACTGGGTGGTGGAGGAGGGCTTCGCCGAGATTCCCGCCTGGCACCCGGCCGTGGCGCAGGTGATCCCGGTGGCCATCCGCCGCTGGCGCAAGCACCTGCTGCAGACCTGGAAAAGTGGCGAGTGGAAGCGCTTCAAGCAGCGCCTGGGCGAGGTCGACTACGACCTGGTGATCGATGCCCAGGGCCTGTTCAAGAGCGCGGTGCTGACCCGTTACAGCAAGGCGCCGGTGGCCGGCCTGGACCGCAACTCGGCGCGCGAGCCGCTGGCCTGCCGCTTCTATGATCGCCTGTATGCAGTGCCCAGGGAGCAGCACGCCCTGGAGCGCACCCGCCAGCTGTTCGCCCAGGCGTTGGGCTACGAGCTGCCGCAGCAGATCGGCGACTACGGTCTGGATCGTGCGGCCATGGCCGATGCGTCCGCCCAGCCCTACCTGCTGTTCCTGCACGGCACCACCTGGGCTAGCAAGCACTGGCCGGAGGCCGACTGGCGCGCCCTGGCCGAACGCATGGCGGCGCAGGGCTGGGCCATCCGCCTGCCCTGGGGCAACGAGACCGAGCGTGAGCGCGCCCAGCGCATCGTCGCCGGCATCGACAACGCTGCCGTGCTGCCCAAGCTGAATCTGGCTGGCGTGGCCAAGGTGATCGCCGGCGCCACCGCCTGCGTCGCCGTGGACACCGGCCTCGGCCACCTGGCGGCGGCGCTCGACGTACCGACCATCTCCCTTTACGGGCCGACCCTGCCGGGCAAGGTCGGTGCCTATGGGCGCGGCCAGGTGCACCTGTGCGCGACCGGGCCGGGTGCCGGTCAGGGCGATCGGCACAAGCCCTGCTTCGACGGCCTAGATGCCCAGCGCGTCGGTGATGCGCTGAACGCCATGCTGCTGGCGCAGCAGGAGGCGGTGTGATGCAGCTGGCCTTCGTCCTCTACAAATACTTCCCGTTCGGCGGCCTGCAGCGCGATTTCATGCGCATCGCCCTGGAGTGCCAGGCGCGTGGCCACGCCATCCGCGTCTACACGCCGATCTGGGAGGGCGAAGTGCCCGCCGGCTTCGACGTGCGGGTGGCGCCGATCAAGGCGTTCTTCAACCATCACCGCAACGAGAAGTTCAGCGCCTGGCTGGCCGCCGACCTGGCGCGCGACCCGGTGGACCGGGTGGTGGGCTTCAACAAGATGCCGGGGCTCGACGTCTACTACGCCGCCGACGGCTGCTACGAGGACAAGGCGCAGACCCTGCGCGCGCCGATCTACAAACGCTGGGGCCGCTACAAGCACTTCGCCGACTACGAGCGGGCGGTGTTCGCTCCCGAGTCGAAGACCGAGATCCTGATGATCTCCGAGGTGCAGCAGCCGCTGTTTATCAAGCATTACGCCACGCCTGAGGCGCGCTTCCACCTGCTGCCGCCGGGCATCGCCGCCGATCGCCGTGCGCCGGCCAATGCTGGCGAGATTCGCGCCGAGTTCCGCCGCGAGTTCCGGCTGGCCGACGACGACCTGCTGCTGGTGCAGGTCGGCTCCGGCTTCAAGACCAAGGGCCTGGACCGCAGCCTCAAGGCCCTGGCCGCGCTGCCGCGCGAGCTGAGGCAGCGCACCCGCCTGATCGCCATCGGCCAGGACGACCCCAAGCCCTTCCTGCTGCAGGTCAAGGCGCTGGGCCTGTCCGATCAGGTGCAGATTCTCAAGGGGCGCAGCGACATCCCGCGCTTCCTGCTCGGCGCCGACCTGCTGATCCACCCCGCCTACAACGAGAACACCGGCACCGTGCTGCTGGAGGCCCTGGTCTCCGGTCTGCCGGTATTGGTCAGCGCAGTCTGCGGCTATGCCCACTACATCGCCGAAGCCGAGGCCGGGCGCGTGGTGCCGACGCCGTTCGAGCAGGAGGTGTTCAACCGCATGCTCGCCGAGATGCTCGTCGATGACGCGGCGCGGGTGGCCTGGGGCGCCAATGGCCTGGCCTTCGCCGACACGGCCGACCTCTATTCCATGCCGCAGCGCGCGGCCGACGTGATCCTGGCGGAGCGCGCATGAAGCTGATTCTCGCCGAGCCGTTCCAGAGCCTGTGGGCCGGAAAGGACCCCTTCGTCGCCGTGGAGGCCTTGCAGGGCCAGGTCTATCGCGAGCTGGAAGGGCGCCGCACCCTGCGCACCGAGGTCGACGGGCGCGGCTACTTCGTCAAGATTCACCGCGGCATCGGCTGGGGCGAGATCGTCAAGAACCTGCTCAGCGCCAAGCTGCCGGTGCTCGGCGCCGGCCAGGAATGGCGGGCGATCCAGCGCCTGACCGAGGCCGGCGTGCAGACCATGACCGCCGTGGCCTATGGCGAGCGCGGCGGCAACCCGGCCGCGCAACATTCCTTCATCGTCACCGAGGAACTGGCGCCGACCACCGACCTGGAGCAGCTGACCCTGAACTGGGCCCAGCAGCCGCCCGAGCCGCGCCTCAAGCGCGCACTGATCGCCAAGGTGGCCGGGATGACCGGCACCATGCACCGTGCCGGGGTCAACCACCGCGACTGCTATATCTGCCACTTCCTGCTGCACACCGACAAACCGGTAACGGCGGACGATTTCCGCCTCTCGGTGATCGACCTGCACCGCGCCCAGGTACGCAGCGTCGTCCCCCTGCGCTGGCGCAACAAGGACCTGGCGGCGCTGTATTTCTCCGCCCTGGACATCGGCCTGACCCGCCGCGACAAGCTGCGCTTCCTGTGCACCTACTTCCAACGCCCGCTGCGCGACATCCTGCGCGACGAGGCGCGGCTGCTGGCCTGGCTGGAGCGCAAGGCAGACAAGCTGTACGCGCGCAAGCAGCGCTACGGGGATGCGCTCTGATGGCCGGCTGGTACCTGGACCCGGCCTACGCCGGGTTGCGTGCGGAGTTTGGCGACCTGGCCAGCGTGTTCGCCCTGGAAGGCAAACGCCTGACCCGCGACCCGCTGTCCGAGGTGGTGCTGATCGAGCGCGACGGCGTGCGCTACTACGTCAAGCGCTACTGGGGCGCCGGCAAGGGCCTGCGCCGCTACATCGGCCGGCCACGGGTCAAGGCCGAGTGGCAGAACCTGAAGAATTTCGCCAAGTGGGGCATTCCCACTGCGCCCATCGTCGGCTACGGCCTGGAGCGCAAGGGCGGCGCCTTCGTGCGTGGCGCCCTGATCACCCGCGAGCTGGAGCACACCCGCGACCTGGCGCTGATGGCCAAGCAAGGTGACGAGCGCCTGCGCGACGCCGGCTGGGTGGATGGCATCAGCCGGCAGCTGGCTCGGGCGACCCGCGCCCTGCACGACCATCATTTCGCCCACAACGACCTGAAGTGGCGCAACCTGCTGGTCAACGAGCAGGCCGAGCTGTTCCTGATCGACTGTCCGACCGGTAGCTTCTGGTGGGGGCCGTTCCTGCGCTACCGGGTGATCAAGGACCTGGCCTGCCTGGACAAGGTCGCCAGCAAGGTGCTGACACGCAGCCAGCGTCTGCGCTTCTTCCTGCAGTACCGCGGGCGCGAGCGCCTCTCCAGCGGCGACAAGCGCCGCGTGCGGCAGATAGTGAAATTCTTCGAGGGCAGGGAATGAGCGATTTCATCGCCGCCGAGGATCGCGCCATCCTCGAACGCCACGGACTGGCCGATTACGACGCGCTGTGGGCGCTGCAACTGGAAGCGGTGGACGAGCCCAACACCGAGCGCGGTGGCTGGAGCAGCGTCTACCGCCTCGACCTGGGTGAGGCGGCCTATTACCTCAAGCGCCAGAGCAACCATCTGAGCCGCAGCCTGCTGCGGCCGCTGGGCGAGCCGACCTTCGCTCGCGAATTCCGCAATATCCGCCGCTATGCCGCGCTGGGCATTCCGGCGCTGCAGGCGGCCTTCTTCGCCGAGCGCCGACTGCCCGGCGAGCGCCGCGCCATCCTGCTGACCCGCGCGCTGGACGGCTGGCAGGACCTGGATCACTGGCTGCAGGGCTGGGCGCAGCTGGACGGCGCCCGCCGCGCGGCCATCCTGCACGCCTGTGGCACGCTGGCGCGGCGGCTGCACGCGGCCGGACAGGTGCACGGCTGCTTCTACCCCAAGCACATCTTCCTGAAAGAGCAGGGCGAGGGCTTCGCGGCGCAGCTGATCGACCTGGAGAAGACCCGCCCGCTGCTGCTCGGCGAGCGTGACCGGATCAAGGACCTGGAGCCGCTGTTGCGCCGCGCCAGCGTCTGGAGCGAGGCCGAGGTAAGCCAGTTGCTGGCCGCCTACCTGGGCGAGGCGGGCGACATCGAGCGCTGGAGCCAGCGTCTCGGTGCACGCCGCCGGCACAAGGAGTCGCGCTGATGCAGCTGGCCGATCTGCAGCTTGCCGGGCGTGCACCGGAACTACCTCTGCAGCTGGTACTGAACGGCGAGCCGCTGGTGCTGGAGCGCCTGCTGCGGGTGCTGCCGGGGCAGCGCTATGTCGGCCTGGCACGCTGGCGCGGCCGCGCGGTGCTGGCCAAGCTGCTGGTCGGCGGCAAGGCCGAGCGGCATTTTCAGCGCGAGCTGAGCGGTGCGCGCCTGCTGGCCGAGCAGGGGCTGTGCACGCCCGAGCTGCTGGCCGAGGGCTTCGTGGCCGGGCAGGGCGGCTGGCTGCTGTTCGACTACCTGGAGAGCGCCGAGAGCCTGTGGGATGCCTGGCGCGCCGTTGAGCGCGAGGCGCTGCTGTCCGACGCGCAGCAGACGGTGCTGGGCGAGGCGCTGAATGTCCTCGGCCAGCTGCATGCCAGGGGCCTGTGGCAGGCCGATCTGCACCTGGACAACCTGCTGCGGCACGCCGGCCGCCTGTTCGTCATCGACGGCGGCGGCGTGCAGGTCGAGACGGCCGGCCAGCCGCTGTCGCGCCAGCGCGTGCTGGAGAACCTCGGGGTATTCTTCGCCCAGCTACCGGCCGAGCTCGAGCCGTTCACCGAGGAGCTGCTGGTGCACTACCTGCTGGCCAACGGCGAGCACGCCCTGCCGCTGGAGGTGCTGCTCAAGGAAGTGGCGAAGGTGCGGCGCTGGCGCCTGCGCGACTACCTGAAGAAGGTCGGCCGCGATTGCAGCCTGTTCGCGGCCAGCATCGGCGCCTTCGGCCTGCGCGTGGTGCGTCGCGAGCAGGACGCCGAGCTGGCGCCGCTGCTGGGCCAGATCGACGCGCGCATCGACGCCGGGCATATCTACAAGACCGGCGGCGCGGCCACCGTTGCCCGGGTCGAGCTGAATGGCCGGCCGCTGGTGGTCAAGCGCTACAACATCAAAAGCTGGCTGCACTGGCTCAAACGTTTCTGGCGCCCCAGCCGGGCCTGGCACAGCTGGGTCGAGGGTAATCGCCTGGAGCTGCTGGGCATCGCCACGCCGCGCCCGCTGGCCGTGCTCGAGCGGCGCTGGTGCTGGCTGCGCGGCCGTGCCTACCTGGTGACCGACTACTGTGGTGGCGAGGACCTGATCGCACGCTTCACGCCGCATGTCGATGGCTGCCCGCCGGAAGCCGAGCTGGTGGCGCTGGACCGGCTGTTCGCCGCGCTGATCCGCGAGCGCATCAGCCACGGTGACTTCAAGGGGCACAACCTGTTCTGGGACCAGGGCCGCTGGAGCCTGATCGACCTCGACGCCATGCACCAGCACGCCGGGCCGAGCGGCTTCGCCCGTGCCTACGCCCGCGACCGCGCGCGCTTCCTGCGCAACTGGCCGGCGGACTCCGCCCTGCACCGCCTGCTGGACGCGCGCCTGCCGCGTTTGTGACGGAACCGGGCGGTCGGCGCCCGGCGATACCCGTGGCGGGTGTCTGTCGCTATAATCCCCGGCTTTGTTCGGGTGAACGACAGTTTCGCCCATCCACCTGTCCCGGCGGCATCGTCCGCCCGTAGCTGCAAAGAGGCTTTCCCGTGGCATTGACCATTCTCGGCCTGTCCGGCGCGCTCAGCCATGACCCGTCCGCCGCCCTGTACATCGACGGCAAGCTGATCGCGGCGGTCGAGGAAGAGCGCTTCGTGCGCGACAAGCATGCGAAGAACCGCATGCCCTACGAGTCCGCCAAGTTCTGCCTGGAGCAGGCCGGGATCAAGCCCTCCGACGTCGATGTGGTGGCCATTCCCTTCGCCCCCATCAGCCTGTTCGGCAAGGCCCGCTGGCACTACGCCAAGCGCTACTGGTACGCACCGGACCGTTCGCTCGACGCGATCCTGATGGGTAACCGCCGCTACAAGCGCTACCACAAGAAGATCCAGTGGTGCCTGGAGCAACTGGGCTTCGACCTGAAGAAGGTCAAGATCGAGCCGGTCGAGCATCACCTGGCCCACGCCGCCAGTGCCTACCACTGCTCCGGTTTCAAGGAGAAGACCGCGATCCTCGGCATCGACGGCAAGGGCGAGTACGCCACCACCTTCTTCGGCTGGGGCGAGAACGGCAAGATCCACAAGATCAAGGAATTCTACGATCCGGATTCGCTCGGCGGCCTGTACGGCGCGATCACCGAGTTCCTCGGCTTCGAGATGCTCGACGGCGAGTTCAAGGTCATGGGCATGGCGCCCTACGGTGATGCGGCCAAGTACGATTTCTCGCGCCTGGCCAAGTTCGAGAACGGCGAGCTGATCATCAACACCGACTACGCCAACGTCATCGGTTTCCGCCGCTACAAGGAAAACGGCAAGGGCTACTACTTCTCGCCCAAGCTGATCGAGTGGCTGGGCCCGAAACGCCAGGGCGACATCGCCGACGACCCGTACATCCATTACGCCGCCAGCATGCAGGCACTGTTCGAGAAGCTGGCGCTGGAGATGATGGAGTACTACCTCGGCGACATCCTCAAGGAAACCGGCAAGATCGCCTTTGCCGGCGGCTGCGCGCTGAACGTCAAGCTGAACCAGAAGATCATCGCCCGCGACGACGTCAAAGAGCTGTTCGTGCAGCCCGCTTCCGGCGACGCCGGTACCTCGGTCGGCGCCGCCGCCTACGTCTCGCACCAGCGCGGCGTGCCGGTGGAGAAGATGGAGCACGTCTACCTCGGCCCGTCCTACTCCAACGAAGACGTAATCGCCGCCTGTGCCCGCCACCCGAGCAAGCCGGTGTTCAAGCGCATCGACAATACCCCCGAGCGCATCGCCAAGATCATGGTCGACGGCAACCCGGTGGCCTGGTTCCAGGGCCGCATGGAGTTCGGCCCGCGTGCCCTCGGCGGCCGCTCCATCATCGGCTGCCCGAGCGTGCCGGGCGTGGCCGACCGCATCAACGAACAGATCAAGTTCCGCGAGCGCTGGAGACCCTTCTGCCCGTCGATGCTCGACACCGTGGCGCCGAAGATGCTCAAGGTCGACCATCCGAGCCCGTTCATGACCTTCACCTTCGAAGTCAACGACGAGTGGAAGGAGCGCGTCGGCGAAGTGGTGCACGAGGACGGTACCTCGCGCGCCCAGGTACTGGAACGCCGTTTCAATCCGCGCTGGTATGACCTGATGCTGGAGCTGGAGAAACTCACCGGCAACGGCGTCTCGCTGAACACCTCGCTCAACCGCCGCGGCGAGCCGATGATCTGCTCGCCGACCGACGCGCTGAACATGTTCTACGGCTCCGACCTGCAGTACCTGATCATGGAAGATATCCTCGTGGTCAAGGACGGCAAGGACTGGTATGACAACATCTGAGGTCATGGGGGCCGGGCAGCAGTGGATACTGCAGTTCTGCCATGGCTATGACGGCCCCTTCCTCGATTGCGCGCGGCAGTACGCCGCGCTGTTTGCCGGTACGCGTTACAAGGTCTGCACCGTCTACCTGACCGGTGCGCCGAGCGCCGAAGTCGAGGCCGGTTCGGCCTCCGACGAGGTGATCTTCCTCGACTATTCCAGTCGCCAGGTGCGTGGCCTGAAGCTCAAGGCCATCGCCGACTTTCGGCGCATCGCCGCGTCGCGCGACTTCGCCGTCTGCATCGCCCACCGCTTCAAACCCATCTATGTCGCCTTGCTCGGCAGCCAGCTGCCGGTGATCGGCGTGCACCATGCCTTTGGTGACTACAAGCGCCGTACTCGCCAGCTGTTCGCCAATTTCTTCCGCAAGCGCCTGGCGCTGCTCGGCGTGTCCGATGCGGTGCGTGACGACATGCGTGCCTGCCTGCCGGGCTGGCCGGGTGAGCGCATCGAGACGCTGTACAACCGCATCGACATCGCTGCCGTGCAGGCCGAGCAGGTCTCCCGTGAGGCGGCCCGCGCGCATCTGGGCCTGCCGCAGGGCGCCTGGGTGGTGGGCAATGTCGGTCGTCTGCACCCGGACAAGGACCAGGCTACCCTGATCCGCGGCTTCGCCCAGGCGCTGCCGCAGCTGCCCGCCGGCAGCCTGCTGGCGATCATGGGCAGCGGCAAGCTGGAGGCTTCGCTCAAGCACCTCGCCGCCGAGCTGGGCGTGACCGACAGCGTGCGTTTTCTCGGCCAGGTGGCCGGCGGCCGGCGCTACTTCAAGGCCTTCGACCTGTTCGCCCTGAGCTCCGACCACGAGCCTTTCGGCATGGTGCTGCTGGAGGCCATGGCCGCCGGCGTGCCGGTGATCGGCACCGACTGCGGCGGTGGCCGCGAGGTGGTGCAGGGCGTCGGCGAACTGTTCCCGCTCGGCGATGCCGTTGCCCTGGCCGGCGCGCTGCAGCGTCAGGCACAGAACCGCGATCTGCCGGCGCTGCGCGAACGCCTGCAGGCGCACCTGCAGCAGCGTTTCTCCGACTCGGTGGTGCGTGAGCGTTTCTGGTCGCTGCCGCTGCGCGCCATGCTGAGCTGAGGTCGACCCGATGCAGGATGCCGTCACCAACCCCTGGGCCGCCAAGGCCCGCGCCCTGGATCGCTACCGTTGGCTGCTGCTGCGCGAGCGCCACGGCCTGCTCGGCAGTGCCCTGCGTTTCGTTCGCGAGGCACTGGCCGACTGGTGGTTCGGCGTGCGCGCCAAATCCCGCCTGGCCGAGTCGATCACGGCCGAGCCCTGTGATTTCCTGTTGCTGCAATCGGCACCCAAGGTCATCAAGTTCCAGCGCAAGAAGCTGTTGATTGAGGGACTGCGCGGGCGCGGCCATCATCTGGTGGAGAGCGCACTGCAGGAGCCGAAGACGATACTGCGCGAGCGCCTGCTCAAGTGCCCGCCGCATAAGGTGCCGATCCGTTACTTCGGCATTGCCGCCTATGCCCAATGGCTGGTGGAGCACCACCGGCCACGCATCCTGCTTAACGATCGCAACGGCAGCCTCTACGCGCCCTTCCTGCGTCTGGCGCTCAATACCCGCGGCAGCCTGCTGGTCCACCTGGCCCACGCCACCACGGTTGAGAGCTCGCGCCGACTGGGCATGAACGACTACGACTACTACTTCCTGTTCGGCCAGAGCTCGCTGGAGGCCCTGCAGGCGCGCGCGCTGCGCTTCGGCAGTTCGACCGCGGTACTGGCCGGCTCGCATATGATCGACAGCACTTATGATCTACCTCCGGCCAATCCGGCCCTGCGTACCCTGCTGATCCTCGGTGTCGGCCCGGACAAGGAAAAGGAGGCGGGTTACCAGGCGACTTATGTACTGTTGCGTGACTGGGCCGCAGCACATCCCGAATACCGGGTGCTGGTGAAGGCGCATCCGCGCAGCCAGGTGCCGTTCTGGCAGCAGGCTGCCGCCGAGCTACCGAACCTGCGGGTGCTGCCGAAAGAGTGTGGCCTGGCCGAGGCCCTAGCCCAAGCCTCGCTGGTGGTCAACATCATGTCCAATGCAGTCATAGAAGCAGCCTTGGCGCGCCGGCCGGTACTCTACGTGAATGCCAGCGGCGAGTCGGATATCTTCGGGCAGGAGCGTTTCTTTGGTAAGGCGCTAACGAGTGTTGAGTGGTTGCAGGCTGCAGTTGTGGCTATTGAGCACGACTACGTTCGGTACCTGCGACAAGCCGGGGACTTTGCCTACCACCACTTGGCACATGGAAGCCAGGGGCTGACGCACAACCTGGGACTGCTCGAGTCTCTGCTTCGGGAGGAGCCCATTGCGGGCGAGACTCTGTTGGCACGGTACGGGACGAAAAACCTTCAGGAGGTTCCGCGATGAATCGACCCGCTCTGACGCTGCTCGACTGTACCCTGCGCGATGGCGGCTACTACAACAACTGGGACTTCGACGCGGAGCTGGTGCGCGACTACCTGCTGGCCATGCAGGCGCTGGACGTGGATTACGTCGAGCTGGGCTTTCGCAGCCTTGATCGGCGGGGCTTTCGTGGCGCCTATGCCTATACCACCGACAGCTTCCTGCGCACCCTGGACATCCCGGAGGGGCTGCGCGTCGGGGTGATGGTCAATGCCAGCGAGCTGCTGCGCCATGCCGAGGGCTGGCAAGCTGCCGCAGTCCTGCTATTCGTCCCGGCCGAACAGTCGCCGGTGGCACTGGTGCGCCTGGCCTGTCATGTGCACGAGTTCGCCGAGGCTTTGCCGATTTGTGATTGGCTAAAGGGCTTGGGTTATCGCGTGGGCATCAATCTGATGCAGGTGGCCGACCGTCAGCCCCAGGAGATCGAGGCCCTGGCCCGGCAGGCCAGTGGGCATGGACTGGACGTGCTCTATTTTGCCGACAGCATGGGCAGCCTCTCCCCGGCCCAGACCAGCGAGGTGATAGCAGCGCTGCGCCGGGGCTGGCAGGGCGAGATGGGCATCCACACCCACGACAACTGCTCCATGGCGCTGGCCAATACCCTGCAGGCGATTGCCGATGGCGTACTCTGGCTGGATAGCACGGTGACCGGCATGGGGCGAGGTCCCGGCAATGTGCGCACCGAGTACCTGTTCATCGAGCTTATGGCGCGCTATGGCCGCAACGGCAACATCGCCCCACTGATGAGCCTGATCGCTCGGCATTTCCAGCCCATGCAGCAGCGCCATGGCTGGGGAACCAACCCCTATTACTTTCTTGCCGGCACTTACGGCATTCATCCCACATACATCCAGGAAATGCTTTCCGACTCGCGCTATGCCGAGGAGGATCTGCTGGTTGCCATCGAATTTCTACGTCAGCAGGGTGGCAAGAAATATAACCCCGGGACCCTGGAGTCGGCGCGTCACTTCTTCAGTGGCGAGCCTCAGGGGGGCTGGGCGCCAAGCGCTCTGATCGAGGGGCGTGAAGTGCTGCTGCTAGCCAGCGGGCCCGGTGTGGCCCGTCATCGCCGGGGGCTGGAGGACTACATTCGTCGCGCCCGTCCCGTGGTCATCGCGCTCAATACCCAGAGCCAGTTGGCACCTGAGTTGATCGACGTACGGGCGGCCTGCCATCCCTTCCGGCTGATGGCCGATTGCCAGGAGCATCGCCGCCTGCCCCAGCCCCTGATAGTTCCCGCTCACATGCTGCCGGAGTCGATCAAGCAGGCGCTGTCCGGCAAGGAGCTGCTGGATTTCGGCCTGTCGGTACAGAGTGGCCAGTTTGCCTTCGCCGAGCAGCACTGCATTCTGCCTACCTCTTTGGTGGTGGCCTATGCCCTGGCCATCGCGGCGAGCGGCCGCGCGACTCGCGTGCTTCTGGCCGGTTTCGACGGTTATGCCGCTGACGATCCTCGTGCCTTGGAGGTCCGCGGGCTGCTTGATGCCTACCAGCAGTTGCCGCAGACTCCGCCGCTGCTGGCCGTGACGCCGAGCCGCTACCAGCTGCCGAGCACTTCTATTTATGCCCTGTGAGGTCCGCATGACGAACCCGGTCCCCGACTATGCCGTCATCATCCCGGCGCGCTACGAGTCGAGTCGGCTGCCCGGCAAGCCGCTGGTTGAGCTTTGCGGTGTGCCCATGGTGGTGCGGACCTATCGCCAATGCCTGCAGGCCTGCCCGGCCGAGCGCATCCACGTGGCCACCGATGACGTGCGTATCGCCGAAGTCTGCCGGACCGAGGGGATCCAGGTGCTGATGACCAGCGCCGGCTGCCTGACCGGCACCGACCGGGTGGCCGAGTGCGCCAGGCAGCTCTCGGCCGAGGTGCTGATCAACGTGCAGGGCGACGAGCCGGTGTTCAATCCGCAGGACCTGAGCCAGATCATCGCCAGTCTCGCCGACTATCCCGGTGAGGTGCTCAATGGCTTCTGCGCCATCGAGGAGGAGGCGTTGTTCCGTAGCGTCACCATCCCCAAGGTGGTGATGCGCCCCGATGGGCGTCTGCTGTACATGTCTCGCTCGGCGATTCCCGGCACCAAGCAACAGTCCTTCGTGCGGGGCTGGCGACAGGTCTGCGTCTACGCCTTCCCGCGGGCGGCGCTGGAGGCCTTCGCCGAGCAGCCGGCCAAAACGCCGCTGGAGGAACTGGAGGATATCGAGATCCTGCGTTTCCTCGAACTGGGCTGGGAAGTGCGCATGCTGGAGATGTCCTCCGAGTCGGTGGCGGTGGATACGCCTGAGGACGTGGCCAGGGCCGAGGCGGCCATCCGCGAGCGGGGGCTCTGATGGGCCCGCTCGAGCATTACCGTACCCTGGTCTTCGATTGCGACGGCGTGGTGCTGGACTCCAACCGGGTCAAGACGGAGGCCTTCCATGCCGCGGCTCTGCCCTACGGCGAGGCGGCAGCCGCGGAGCTGGTGGCCTATCACGTAGCGCATGGCGGCATTTCCCGCTACCGCAAGTTCGACTACCTGCTGCGGCAGATTCTGGGCCGCCAAGAGAGTCCCGAAGCGCTTCAGGTGCTGCTCCAGCGCTATGCCGCGCAGGTTCGCGAGGAGCTGCTCGGCTGCGCCGTGGCGCCCGGGCTGTTCGAGTTGCGAGAGCGGCTGCCCGATTGTCGCTGGATGATAGTTTCTGGCGGCGATCAGGCGGAATTGCGCGAGATTTTCGCCATCCGGGGGCTCGCGGAGCTTTTCGATGGCGGCATATTCGGCAGCCCGGATGCCAAGGACCTGATCCTTGATCGGGAGCTGCGACAGGGGCGCATTCGCCTGCCCGCGCTGTTCATCGGGGACAGCCGCTTCGATCACCAATGCGCGCGCCAGGCAGGCCTGGACTTCGTCTTCCTGCATGGCTGGAGCGAGTTCAAGAGCTGGCGCGAGTACTGTGCCGCCGAGTCGATAGAAACACGAGGTTGTGTATTCGACCTTCTCGACTAGAAGACCGTCATGGCGGTCTTGATGTATCCACTGAATGACTTCTCTTATGCAGGCATTGCTTTTTAACGACACTTCTTATGAGCAACACCACGGTTCCCAACTGGTGGTGCGGCAGATCTATCGGCTGGCTGCGGCCGCAGGTATCAGCATCAGTCGTGCCTGCCCGATGCGCTATGACTGGCAGGCGGACGAGCGACTGAAGGCCGACATTCGCCAGGCCGATCTGTGTCTGATCAATGGAGAGGGCACCATGCACGACGACGCACGCCAGGCCTTGCGGCTGGGCGAGCTGGCCGGTTACTGCAAGAACCATGGCGTCCCTTGTTTCCTGATCAATAGCGTGTGGCAGCGCAACGATAGGCTGACCGAACTGGCTCGCGACTTCAGCGCGATATATGTGCGGGATCGCCTTAGCGCGCAAGAGCTTGAGAGGGCTGGAATCATGGCGCAGGTGGTGCCCGATCTGACACTGAGCCTGGATGATCTGCCCGAGTCTGGCCCGCGCCTGGGGGGGCTGGTCAATGGCAGCGTGTTTGCCGAGCGTACCTGGGAGGCCTGGCAGGCTGCCCGGAATACCGGGGTCGAGTATCTCAGCATCAAGGCGCCACCCATTCTGCAGGTGGGCAAGGGGTTTCCCTCCTATGTGCTCAAGAGCCTGGCGCGACGCATCAAGGCCGAGCTGAAGTGCTTTGCCAGCCGTGTCGCGGAAGTGCCAGAGAGGCCGGGCGAGAGGGCGCTTACCCACCTGCGTTGGCGTCATGCGACCAGAACGCTGGAGGGCTTCTTGCGGCGCCTGGGGCATGCCGAGTGGGTCGTGACGGGACGCTTTCACTGCGTGACGCTCTGTCTGCTGATGCGTACTCCCTTCGTCGCCGTTGCCTCCAATACCCACAAGATCGAGTCGCTCCTTCAGGAAGCCGGCGTGCAGCCGCGTCTGGCCGGGAGCTTCGCCGAGGCGCTGGAGAGGGCCCCCCGCTGGCCTTTCTCGCCTGAAGAGAAGCTGGCCTTGGAGGCCTTCCTGCAACGCTCTCGCGAGCAGGCGCAAGAGATGTTTAGTCAGATTGCTCGTCATTGCAGTCACCGGGAGTCGCGATGCTGATGGATTTTCGAGCGGTCAATGGCCGGCTACCGCTGGCATTTGCCTGGCTGTCCCTGGCCGTGCTGCTGCTGGGGCGTTTCTGGTGGCCGGGCGAGACCTCGGCCTGGGCCAGCAGCCTGCGTTTCTGTTTGGGGTTCTTCCTTCTTGTAGCACTGCTGAACTGGCGGCAGGTTTGGCCCGAGATCGTCGAGCGCAACCTGCTGCTGCTGCTGGCCTGCTTCACACTCTGGGTCGTGGCGAGTGTGCTCTGGCTGGGGGGGGAGGCCGATATCCTGAGACGCGGCCTGGTGCTGCTGGTGTTTATCCTGGCGGTTGCCTTTCTTACCGGTCGCCATCCCCAGGCGTTGCTGCAGCTGCTGCAGGCGGCTGCTGTGCTGGGAGCCATTGCCGCTCTGGTGACCATTTGGTTGAAACTGCAGAAGAGCGGTTTCGATTTCCGCTATCGCGCCTTCAGCCTGCACAGCTCGGGTATTCCAGGCTTCGCCGAGTTCGGCAACCCGATCATCTCGGGCATGCACCTGGCTTTTGCAGGGCTGACAGCCTTCTGGTGCCTGTTGAACAGCAGACGTTGGCCGGCGCGCCTGTTCTGGGGGCTGCTTCTGCTGCCACTGGGGCTCTACGCATTTCTCACTTTTTCCCGTAGCGCCTGGCTAGCGCTGGCTGCGGGGGGGCTTTTCCTGCTGTGGCGCCTGGGCAATCCCAGGGCCTGGCTGTTCAGTGGTGCGGTTCTGTTGGTGGTAACGGCATTGGTGCTGCTGCAGTTTCCCAGCATGCTCGATGTGGAGGCCTCCAGGAACGTGACCTATCGTAATCTGATCTGGCGCATGGTGCTCGATGCTATGCCGGGCTATTGGCTCCAGGGACATGGGGCTGGCGTCAGCATGGCGGTGATGCAGATCCCGAATCAGACCGTGGTCAACACCCACAGTCTCTATTTGGAAGTGTTGTTTCAGTACGGCGTGACAGGTTTGCTGCTGTTCGTTGGCATGCTGTCGCTGGCGGTTAGACGTCTGTGGCTGTGCTCGAGTCCGCTGACGATACTGACACTGTCCCTGCTGTCGGCAAGCGCTGCGGTGATGTTCTTCGAGCTGCACTCGCTCATTCATTCCCCCAACCTGATCTGGTTGTGGATCTGGCTGCCACTGGGTGTTGCCTTGGGATCGCGAGGTAGACCAGCGTGCGCATTGAAGTAGGGGACGCCGGCAGGCGGTTGCAACTGCTCGACGGGAAGCATGTCGCCCTGGGCAGCTTCGCCAGCTTGCGCGGGCTGTTTTCAGGCTCGGTTTTCCTGGTGGCTTCCGGGCCCTCCGTGGCTGAGTTTCCGATGTCGCGCTATCGCGACTGGCCCATGCTGGCGATGAATGGCTCCATCCTGCGCTTCCTTGAGGAAGGTGTTCGGCCGCTGTTCTACCTCTGTGACGACAAGGGGGTGGCTCAGCACAAGGGGCGGGCGGTTGCCGATGGCATTCGTCATGCGCGATATGCCGCGCTGGGCCTATCCTCGCTGGAGCAGGTGGAGCGACACAGCCCGGCGGTATTGCACGAGGGGGAGCTCTTTCTGCTCGAGCGGGCCAATCGGCTGCATGGTCAGGCCGAACTGTCGGATCGGCTTTTTGCCTGGCGCAACCGACACAACCCGGCAATGGCGGTGCAGTGTTCTCTGCTGCACCAGAAGCGCAACCGCATCGGTTTCAGTCGCGACCTAGCACAGGGTTATTTCAATGCTCGGACCATTGCCTATGCGGCTCTTCAGTTGGCCTGCCATCTGGGGTTCAGCCGGGTATTCATGGTTGGGGTGGACATGAACCCGGCGCAGGGGCAGTTCTATGACCCTGAAGGCAAGGTTGTGCCAAGTCGGCTGGACGACGACTGGGATGACTATATTCTCCCGAGCTTCGAGCTACTGGGCGGCAAGGTGCTGGGGCCTGATTTTCAGGTGTTCAACCTGTCCAGACAGAGCCGCATCCCAGAAACGCTGATACCCAAGCTGGGCTGGGACCGGCTGGATGTCGCGCTGCAGCCTGCGGGCTGATGTCGGGATCCTTGACGAGGAAGTATAAGATGCAGGTGATCTACCCGGCTGGCAGCGAGAATGTGGGGGACGAGCTCAATGGCTGGCTCTGGCCCGCGCTGCTCGGCGATATCGAAAACGATTCGGGCAAGCAGGTGCTGCTGGGCATAGGAACACTACTCAATAAGCACTTCTGCGAGCGCCTGCGCGATGCCGAGGCTATCCATGTGCTAGGTACCGGGGCCGGCTATGGGGAGCCGCCGAGGATCGATTCGCGCTGGCACTGGCATGCGGTCCGCGGACCCTTGAGCGCCCGGGCCATGGGGCTGGCGGATGACAGGGCAGTGGCTGATGCAGCCTATCTGCTGGCAACCCTGGACTGGGCTGACTGGTGCCCTACCGGTGCGGACGATGTGGTGGTAGTCCCCCATCATCGCTCGCTACGGCTGGTCGACTGGGAGCAGGTCTGTGCTCGGGCCGGACTGACGTTTCTGTCGCCCTTGCTGCCGGCGGAGTCCTTCATGCGTGCGTTATGCAATGCCCGGCTGGTGATCACCGAGGCCATGCATGGTGCGATTCTCGCCGATATCCTGCGCAAGCCCTGGGTGGCCTTCAGTTTCGGGCGGCAGTTCGCCGAGGATAAATGGCAGGACTGGGCTCAGGCGTTTGATCTGTCCCTGACTCTCCATCGCCTGCTGGGCTTCTACGATACCGCTCGGCACGGGGCGGGCAGGGGGCTGCCCCACCATGCTGGAAACTGGCTGAAGGCCGAGCTCTGGAGGCGTGGACTGGGCAAGCGTAAGTGGCGCAGCCTGACTCCGCCGGGATGGCCACTGACGCAGGCGCTAACGGAGCTGGAGGCGCAGCTGAAGCGATTGGCCCTTGAATCTGGACAGCTGAGTGGGGAGCAGGTCTTCCGGCAACGGGTCGCTCAACTCCACGAGCGTGTCAATGACATGCGCCGGCAACTTGGCGCAGATCCAATCCTGCCCCTGGGCGGCTCCCCCGAACGCTTCTTCTCCGGTGTCCGTCCGTGATCCCCAAACGTATCCACTACTGCTGGTTCGGCGGTCGGCCGTTGCCGCTGCAGGCGCGTCTGTGTCTGGCCTCCTGGCGTTACCATCTGCCGGATTACGAGCTAGTGCTGTGGGATGAGCGCAGTTTCGATCCGCAGTCCCATCCCTTCACCGCGGCGGCCTATAGGGCCGGTCGCTATGCATTCGTCTCCGACTATGTGCGGATGCAGGCGTTGGCCCTGAGTGGGGGGCTCTACATGGATGTCGATGTCGAGGCGCTGGCGCGCTTCGACGAGCTGCTCGATTCGGCCCTGTTGATAGGGCTTGAAGACCGGCAGCGGTTTGCGACTTCCATCATCGGGAGCGAACCTGGGCATTGGTTGCCGGAATCGATGCTGGACTATTACCAGCGCACGGCCTTCGATCCGGCCAGGTTGTCTGAACTGGTCAACGTCAACGAGGTCAGTCGGCTTCTGTTGGCGCATGGTTTCGATGGTGAGCGGGGCCAGAGCCTTGCTCGTGAGCGGGTTCTGCCTATCGGCGTTTTTGCCGATGCGCGGGGCCAGGCGAAAGACGTGAAGGGCGTGGCGCGCCACCTCTATGCTGGTACGTGGCGTGACGAGCGTGGCAAGTCGCGGCTAAGTCAGCTGGCCAGGGTGTTTCGGCGGCTGCCTGGGCAGTTGGGGGCCTGGGTCCGCCTGCAGCGCTACCAGCTGGCCGTCGCCATGCGCGACTGAGCTTTAGACACCTGCCTGGTATAGCGCCAACAGTCGTTCGAAAGGAAAGTGCTCCAGCTTGCGCCGCTGCAGGTAGCTGCGCAGGTGTTCGAAGTTTCGCCGGACCAGGCCGCGGTTCAGTGGAAACGGATAGCAGCGCAGGTCCAGTACGTCGATCAGTCCGAACTGTCCGGGCGCGACCAACAGTATGTTGCCTAGGTGCAGGGAGCGGAAATAGATGCCCTGACGATGCAGGTGGCGGATGAAGCGAGCCAGTGCCGGTAGCTCCAGTTCAAGCCGTGGGTCGCCATCGCGCAGTAGCTGTTCAAGTGACACGCCCGGCAGCGGGGCATAGAGACAAGCGCTGAGTCCCTTGTCGCGGTTCAGCCAGAAGATCTCGGTGATGCTTGGGCTTGCAACGCCTCGTGCACGTAATCGCTCGGTGTTGTGGCGAAAGCGCCGGGCTGCCGGCCACAGGCGTGATTGCAGGAGTGGGCGGCGGGTGTGGAATATCTTCAGGAAATGATCGTCCGGCAGGGCCACCACCTTGGGGCCGCGAGCGTCCTGCTCCAGAACCCGGCCGTTCGCCAGCCAGCTTTCCAATTCCCGCGCTGTTACAATCCGCATCTTGTTCCTCTAGCCAGTCGTATGGGGCTCGCCGAATGGCCAATTCTACCCAGCAATCCAGTCTTAGGGTTTACCTACGATTGCTGAAATACGTGGTGCCCTACTGGGGCCTGTTCGCCATCAGCATTCTGGGCTTCCTGATCTTCGCTTCGACCCAGCCGATGCTCGGCTACATGCTCAAGTACTTCGTCGACGGCCTGAACAACCCCAATGCCGGGCTGTTTTCCGAGGTGCCCTGGCTGCTCGAGCATGCGCCTTGGGCTGCCCAGTTGCCGCTGCTGCAGGCCGTGCCGTTGCTGATAGTGCTGATCGCCCTGTGGCAGGGAATAGGTTCCTTCCTGGGTAACTACTATCTGGCACGAGTCTCCATGGGGTTGGTGCAGGACCTGCGCGTCGCGCTGTTCAACAATCTGTTGACCCTGCCCAATCGCTACTTCGACAACCACAATTCCGGGCACCTGATCTCGCGCATCACCTACAACGTGACCATGGTCACGGGGGCCGCCACCGATGCCATCAAGGTGGTGGTGCGCGAGGGCATGACGGTGGTCTTCCTGTTCGCCAGCCTGCTGTGGATGAACTGGAAGCTGACCCTGGTCATGCTGGCCATCCTGCCGATCATCGGGCTGATGGTCAGCAGCGCCAGCAAGAAGTTCCGCAAGCAGAGCAAGAAGATCCAGGTGGCCATGGGTGACGTCACCCATGTCGCCTCGGAAACCATCCAGGGCTACCGCGTGGTACGCAGCTTCGGCGGCGAGGACTACGAGCGCGAGCGCTTCTTCAGGGCCGCCGAGGACAACAAGAACAAGCAACTGCGCATGGTCAAGACCAATGCGGTCTATACCCCCAGCCTGCAGCTGGTGATCTTCAGCGCCATGGCCGTGCTGATGTTCCTGGTGCTGCTGCTGCGCGGCGATGCTTCCACCGGTGATCTGGTGGCTTACATCACCCTGGCCGGCCTGTTGCCCAAACCGATCCGCCAGCTCTCGGAAGTCAGCTCCACCATCCAGAGGGGCGTGGCCGGTGCCGAGAGCATTTTCGAGCAACTGGACGAGGAGCAGGAAGTCGATCGGGGAACCCAGGAGCGCGAGCGAGTCAGCGGGCGCCTGGAAGTCAGCAACCTGAGTTTCCAGTACCCGGGCAGCGAAAAGCCCGTTCTGAAGAACTTCTCCTTCGTCGCCGAGCCTGGGCAGATGGTCGCCCTGGTCGGCCGCTCCGGCAGCGGCAAGTCGACCCTGGCCAGCCTGATTCCGCGCTTCTACCACCATGAGCAGGGACAGATCCTGCTCGATGGTCTGGATGTCGAGGAATACAAGCTGCGCAACCTGCGCCGGCACATCGCCCTGGTGACCCAGCATGTCACCCTGTTCAACGACACGGTGACCAACAACATCGCCTATGGCGATCTCGCCGGTGCGTCGCTGGACGATGTCAGACGCGCCGCCGAGGCGGCCTTCGCCGCCGAGTTCATCGAGAAGATGCCGCAGGGCTACGACACCCTGGTCGGCGAGAACGGCGTGCTGCTCTCCGGCGGTCAGCGTCAGCGCCTGGCCATCGCCCGTGCGCTGCTCAAGGATGCGCCGCTGCTGATCCTCGACGAGGCCACCTCGGCGCTGGACACCGAATCCGAGCGGCATATCCAGGCGGCCCTGGATGAGGTGATGAAGGGCCGTACCACCCTGGTCATCGCCCACCGCCTGAGCACCATCGAGAAGGCCGACCTGATCCTGGTCATGGATCAGGGCGAGATCGTCGAGCGCGGCACCCATGCTGAGCTATTGGCGCAGAACGGTTACTACGCGCGCCTGCACGCCAAGCAGTTCGAGGAAGGCGACGAGCAGCCGCAGGCGCTGGAGCAGGACGCCTGATGCTCAGCCATCTGCGCTTCTGGCGCGAGCGCGGCTGGACGCCCATCGAGGCGGCCGACTATGCCGATGCCTGGGCCAATTTCGGTGGCAGCGTCGCCACCCATCCCGAGGTGGTGGCGCGCCTGGCCGATCTTGCCGGCATCCCGGTGCGCTATCTGGGCTGGGTCGCCGACGGCCAGTTGCAGGGCGCCATGCCCACCTGGGGTCGGCATATCGCCCTGGCCAAGGACGTGCTGAAGAAGCAGGGCAAGCGCGGCCTGTTCGACCTGGGCAATGCCGAGATCATCCTGCCGCTGGCCCATGGCGTGCGAGTGCCGGTGCAGCATCGCATGCGCTATGTCTCGGCGCTCAACGCCGAGCAGATCAGCACCCTGCGCGCGCAGCCGGAAGGCCTGGCCCTGGCCCGCGAGCCCGAGGACTACAGCAAGAAGTTCCGCTACAACCAGCGCCGCGAGCAGCGTCTGCTGGAAGAGGCGGGCGGGGTGATCCGGCCGATGCTGGAACTGACGGCCGCCGAGCAGGCGCGTATCTATGCCGAGCTGTTCCAGCGCCGCTGGGGCTTCGCGGCCACCGGCGCCGCCCACCTGGCCGAAGTGTTCGAGCGCCTGCGCGAGTTCATGACCGGCTCGCTGATCTACCTGAACGACGAGCCGGTGGCCATCCAGGTGCTGTATCGGGTCGAGGCGCCGCGCTGGGTCAGCCTGGAGTACATCAACGGCGGGGTCGATCCGCAGCAGCGCGAGTTCAGCCCCGGCAGCGTGCTCAGCTTCGTCAACACGCAGAACGCCTGGGCCGAGGCACGCGCGCTTGGCAAGCCGCTACGCTATTCCTTCGGTCGCGCCGATCGCGAGTACAAGGATCGCTGGTGCCACCGGGTTCCCGTTTACCAGGTGTGAAGATGCAGGGTCGCAAGCAGCAGTTGCTCAAACGTCATCGCCGTCACAAACGCCTGGCCCTGCTGGCGGGCCTGTCGCTGTTGGCGCTGCTGGGCATCTTCGGCGCCTGGTGGTGGGTGCCGCTGCTCCTGCTGCTGGGCTGGGTCGCCCACGAGGCCTGGTTCGCCGACCACCTGTTCTACTCGCCGCGCGATGACTACCGCTACGACTTCCCCGAGGGCACGCCCTGCCTGCCGGTACGCCTGCAGGACGGGTGCCTGCAGCTCGAGGGCGAGATCGGCGAAGCCGATACCCTGATCCTCGCCTGGCGCATCGAGGCTGGCTGGCTGGGGCGCCTGCTCGATCCGCATGTGTGGCTCGGCGCCGACCGCCAGGACTTCGAGCGTGGCGTGGCCGGCCTGCGCTACCTCAACCTGTCCGGCCAGGGCGAAGCGCTGCGCCGTGGCGAGCTGCAGCTGCGCGGGCGCTTCTGCCGCCTGGTCGGGGAGGGGCACCTCTATGCGATGCGCAACCCGGACTACGCCGCGCGCCGCCTGATGGTGATCGCGCCGCACGCCGACGACGCCGAACTGGCCGCCTTCGGCCTCTACAGCCGTTGCCCCGAGGCCAGCATTGTCACCCTGACCCAGGGCGAGATCGAGGCCGAACACTACCGGCGCCTGGGTCTGAGCCTGGCCGAGGCGGCCCGCCTCAAGGGCCGCCTGCGCGCCTGGGACAGCCTGGCCATCCCGCTCTGGGGCGGTGTGCCGCAGAGCCGTTGCGTGCAGCTGGGCTACTACTGCCTGCAGCTGCCGGCGATGGCCGAGGCGCCGCAGCAGCCCTTCGCCTCGCGCGAATCCGGCGAGTGCGACGTGCGCGGCGTGCGCCGGCACAACCCGCTGGCGCTGCCGGGCGATGCCGACGGCGCGCCGAACTGGAACAACCTGGTGGCGGATCTGGCCGCGCTGCTCGAACACTTCCGCCCCGAGGTGCTGGTCACCCCGCACCCCGAGCTGGACCCGCACAGCGACCATGTCGCCGCCACCCGCGCGCTGCTGGAGGCGATCCAGCTCAGTGCCTGGCAGCCGCAGACCCTGCTGCTCTACGCCAACCACCTGCACGACAACGACCGCTGGCCGATGGGCCCGGCGGGCCATGGCATCGCCCTGCCACCAGCGCTCACCGCCCTGCCGGCCGATCTGCTGTGGAGTCCCTGCCTGCCGGCCGAGGTGCAGCTGGACAAGGCCATGGCCCTGGCCATGCAGCATGACCTGCAGCTGCCGCTGCCGGCCAAGAAGCGCCTGCGCCGCCTGATCCAGCGCCTGCTCGCCGGTCGCAGCTGGCCGGCCACCGGCGAGGACGAGTTTCTGCGCAAGGCGGTGCGCCGCCACGAGCTGTTCTGGGTGCGGCCGCTGGGCGAGTGAGCCCCAGCCGCACAGCCTCGCCATGCTATGATCCGCCCCGATTTTTCCGCCCCGGAGTCCCCATGAAGCTGTCCATGCCCCGTTACGATCAAGCGTCCGTCCTGGTGGTGGGCGATGTCATGCTCGACCGGTACTGGCATGGCGGCACTTCGCGCATTTCCCCCGAGGCGCCGGTGCCGGTGGTCAGGGTCGAGCAGATCGAGGACCGCCCGGGTGGCGCCGCCAACGTCGCGCTGAACATCGCCGCCCTCGGCGCGCCGGCCCTGCTGGTCGGCGTCACCGGGCGCGACGAGGCGGCCCACAGCCTGGCCGACAGCCTGCACGCGGCCGGGGTCGAGGCGCATTTCCAGCGCATCGACGAGCAGCCGACCATCGTCAAGCTGCGCGTCATGAGCCGCCACCAGCAGTTGCTGCGCATGGACTTCGAGGAGCCCTTCAACACCGACGCCGCGGCCCTGGCCGAGGATGTCGCGCGCCTGCTGGGCGGGGTCAAGGTGCTGGTGCTGTCCGACTACGGCAAGGGGGCGCTGCAGAACCACCAGGCGCTGATCCAGCTGGCCCGGGCCCGCGGTATCGCGGTGCTGGCCGACCCCAAGGGCAAGGACTTCTCCATCTACCGCGGCGCCAGCCTGATCACCCCCAACCTCAGCGAGTTCGAGACCATAGTCGGGCACTGCCGGGACGAGGCCGAGTTGGTGGCCAAGGGCAATGCACTGATGGCCGAGCTGGAGCTGGGCGCCCTGCTGGTGACCCGCGGCGAGCATGGCATGACCCTGCTGCGCCCCGAGCAGCCTGCGCTGCACCTGCCGGCGCGCGCCCGCGAGGTGTTCGATGTGACCGGCGCCGGCGACACGGTGATTTCCACCCTGGCCGCCTCCATCGCCGCCGGCGAGGAGTTGCCGCAGGCCGTGGCCCTGGCCAACCTGGCCGCCGGCATCGTGGTCGGCAAGCTCGGCACTGCGGCCATCAGCGCTCCAGAGCTGCGTCGTGCGGTGCAGCGCGAGGAAGGTTCCGAGCGCGGCGTGGTCAGCGTCGAGCAGCTGCTGCTGGCGCTGGAGGATGCCCGCGCCCATGGCGAGAAGATCGTCTTCACCAACGGCTGCTTCGACATCCTGCATGCCGGCCACGTGACCTACCTGGAGCAGGCCCGCGCCCAGGGCGACCGCCTGGTGCTGGCGGTCAACGACGACGCCTCGGTGGCGCGCCTCAAGGGCCCGGGCCGGCCGATCAACGCGGTGGACCGGCGCATGGCCGTGCTCGCCGGTCTCGGCGCGGTGGACTGGGTGGTGAGCTTCGCCGAGGACACCCCGGAGAATCTGCTGCGCCAGGTCAAGCCGGACGTGCTGGTTAAGGGCGGCGACTACGGCATCGACCAAGTGGTCGGCGCCGACATCGTCCGTGCCTACGGCGGCGAGGTGCGGGTGCTGGGCCTGGTGGAGAACAGCTCGACCACCGCCATCGTCGAGAAGATCCGCAGCAAGTGAGGCTCGGCCGGGTCAGCCCGTGCGGCGACCCGGTGCGTGTTCCTCGCGGCGCAGGTTCGCCTGCCAGTCCTTCCAGCGGATGCGCTCGTCGCGCACCAGCCAGCCATCCTGCTCGGCGAAGCCTTCGGAGAGCCACAGCCCGCGGGTGCTGGCGGGAAGGAGTTCGCCACGGCGAAGGCTGAACAGTTCGCTACCGGGCCGGCCGTCATGCAGCGGCAGCAGGTAGAGGTCCGGACGCCGGCGCTCCAGGCGTGCCACCAGTTCGCCGTCTTCCAGGCGCTCGTCGACATGGAACAGGCTGGGCGCGCGGCACTCTCTGGGCAGTTCCAGGCGCAGGTCGTAGACCAGCTGCAGCGAGGCGGTGGGCAGGTGCACGTAGGCGCGCGGGCGCTCCATCAGCATCAGGTTGCCGCATTGCACCGGCCGCGCCGCGCCGGACAGCGGGGCTAGGCGGAAGTGCTTGTCTTCCAGGTAGTGCAGCGGGTAGGGGGTCGGCAGCCAGGTGTCGGCATAGCGCCCGCCCAGCCAGCCGCCTTCGCACTCGATCAGGCATTCCTCGGCCACCTCGGCGATGGCGGTGAGCAGCGGCAGGTTCAGCTCGTGGGCCGGCACGTAGCCGGAGATCAGCTTGAGCACGGTGTCGCCGCGATCGGGCCGGCGCTGGCGTACCAGCACCCAGTAGTCGCGCCCCTGCCAGGTCAGGGTCAGGCGCACCGAGACGCCGAGGTTGGCCAGCTCCAGGGCGAAGCGCTGGCAGTCGGCGGCCTGCACCGGGCGGCGGCGTTCCAGCATCTGCGCGAAGTTCAGCGGCAGGCCGAGGGCGCGGTAGTTCAGGCCTTCTGCCGTGGCTTCGACGTACAGCGGCAGGGTCTTGAAGGTTCCCGGGGCCTTGCGGGCCAGCAGTTTCGACATGGCGGCTCCTCGCGGGGGCGGTGCGGCGCCGGTGCGCCGCGCGAGCCTTGCAGTTTAGCCGCGGATCACCGCGGCGGCGGTGGCGACGTTTGCCGCCAGATGTTGCGGGTTGATGGTGCCGACTATGGCGGCGGTCACGCCGGGGTGGCCGAACACCAGCTCGAAGCTGGCGCGCAGCGGGTCCTGCCCGGCCAGCACCGCATGGCCGCTGGCCAGCGCTTTCTTCACCAGGATGCCCTTGTGATGGGCCGCGGCATGGTCGAGCACCGGCCTCTCGCCCTGTTCGGCCAGATTGTAGGTGACCATGGCGCAGTCGCCGTGCTCCAGGGCCAGCAGACCGCCCTCGACCGTCTTGCCGGACAGGCCGAAGGCGCGGATCTTGCCTTCGCGCTTGAGCTCGGCCAGGGTCTCGTACACGCCGCTGTCACGCAGGATGGCGACGTCGTTGCCGTCCGAGTGCACCAGCACCAGTTCGATGCGGTCGGTCTCCAGGCGCTGGAGGCTGCGCTCGACCGACAGGCGGGTGTGTTTGGGTGAGAAGTCGAAGCGCGACTGGCCGTTTTCGAACTCCTCGCCGACCTTGCTGACGATCACCCAGTCTTCGCGCTGGCCGCGCAGCAGCGGGCCCAGGCGCTCTTCGCTGACGCCATAGGCCGGCGCCGTGTCGATCAGGTTGATGCCCAGCTCGCGGGCCTGCTGGAGCAGGGCGCGGGCGGCGGCGTCATCGGGAATGCTGAAGCCGCTGGGGTACTTCACCCCCTGGTCGCGGCCCAGCTTGACGGTGCCCAGGCCCAGCGGCGAGACGATCAGGCTGCTGTCGCCCAACGGGCGGTGCAGGTCGTGCAGGCTCATGGCAGCAGCTCCTCCCACACCGGCTGCGCCTGCGGCGGGCGCGGCAGCGCGGGTAGCGGCGCATGGCTGCCGGGGGCGATGCCGTCGCGCTCGAGGGCGGCGATGACCCGGTCGGCGAAATCCGGCGACAGTGCCAGCTTGGTCGGCCAGCCGACCAGCAGGCGGCCCTGTTCGGCCAGGAAGGCGTTGTCCGGGCGCACCAGGCCGGACTGCGCCGGCTCGGCGCGGTCGACGCGCAGGGTGGCCCAGCGTGCGTCGGCGAGGTCGATCCAGGGCAGCAGCTGGCGTACCTCCTGCTGCGCCGCGGCGATCTGTGCCGCTTCGCCGCGGGCCACGCCGTCGGCCTCGGCGATGTCGCCGCCGAGGTACCAGACCCACTGGCCGTCGGCGGCCGGGTGACTGGTCACGGTGATACGCGGCTTGGGCCCGCCACCCAGGCAGTGGGCATACAGCGGTTTCAGGCCGCTACCCTTGACCAGCACCATGTGCAGCGGGCGCAGCTGCTGGCGCGGTTGCTCGATGCCCAGGGTGTTGAGCAGTTCGGCGTTGCCCTTGCCGGCGCTGAGTACCACGCGGCGGGCGCGGATCTCGCGGTCGTCGATGCGCAGGCCGACCAGCTCGTCGCCCTCGCGCAGCGGCGCGATCTCGCGCCCGGCCAGCAGGCTGTCGCCGCCAAGCGTGGCCAGGCGGGCGATCAGGCTGGGCACGTCGAGCACCAGCTCGGCCAGGCGATAAACCTTGCCCTTGAATTTCGGGTGCTGCAGGGCCGGCGGCAGCTGCTCGCCCTTGACCTGGTCGACCCGGCCGCGCACCGCCTTGCTGGCGAAGAAGCTGGTCAGGTTGCCGGCCAGGCTGCCCGGCGACCACAGGTAGTGGGCCTCGGACAGCAGGCGCACGCCGGACAGGTCCAGCTCGCCCTGGCCGGCCAGCGCCTCGCGCCAGCGCCGCGGCATGTCGGCGATGGCCTCGGAGGCGCCAGTCAGCGCACCGTGCAGGGCGTACTTGGCGCCGCCGTGGATGATCCCCTGGGACTTGAGACTCTGGCCGCCGCCGAGGCTGGCGTTTTCCACCAGCAGGGTGGAGTAGCCCAGGCCGCGCAGGCGGGCGTTGAGCCAGAGGCCGGCGATACCGCCGCCGACGATCAGGATATCGGTGCTGAGAGACTGGGACATGCCGGGGCTCGCTGTGGAACAGGCGCGCAGTATACCGGCTCAGTGGCCGCTGCTGCCGGAGAACAGCTGGATCACCAGCACCCCGGCGATGATCAGGCCGATGCCGAGCAGGGCCGCCAGGTCAAGCTTCTGGTCGTAGACCAGCAGCCCGGCGATGCTGATCAGCACGATGCCCAGGCCGGACCAGATGGCGTAGGTGACGCCCACCGGGATGCTCTTCATCACCAGGCTGAGCATCCAGAAGGCGATGCCGTAGCCGATCACCACCAGGGCCAGCGGCAGCGGCTTGCTCAGGCCCTCCACGGCCTTCAGCGCGGTGGTGGCGATGACTTCGGCGACTATGGCGATGGCCAGGTACAGATAACCGCTCATGAGGGCTTCTCCGGGGGATCGGCGCGCATTTTCGCATGCCGCTTTGCTAAGCTGCGCGCCCATGAACAGAACCCTCTACACCCTGATCCTGCACCTGGCCCTGCCGTTCATCTTCCTGCGCCTGCTGTGGCGCGCCTGGCGCGCGCCGGCCTACGCCAGACGCATCGGCGAGCGCTTCGCCGTCGGTTTGCCGGCGCTGCGCTCGGGTGGTATCTGGATCCATGCGGTCTCCCTGGGCGAAAGCATCGCCGCCGCGCCGCTGATTCGCGAGCTGCTGGCGCGCCACCCCGGGCTGCCGATCACCGTCACCTGCATGACCCCGACCGGCTCCGAGCGCATCCAGGCGCTATTCGGCGAACGCATCCAGCACTGCTACCTGCCCTACGACCTGCCCTGGGCCTGCGCGCGCTTCATCGATCGGCTGCAGCCGAGGCTGGCGGTGATCATGGAGACCGAGCTGTGGCCCAACCATATCCACGCCTGCCACGCCCGCGGCATTCCCGTGGCGCTGGCCAATGCGCGGCTGTCCGAGCGCTCGGCGCGCGGCTATGCGCGCTTCTCCCGCTTGACCGCGCCGATGCTCGCCGAGCTGTCGCTGATCGCCGTGCAGACCGAAGTCGAGGCCGGGCGCTTCCGCCGGCTCGGCGCGCGCCCCGAGTGCGTCGAGGTGACCGGCTCGATCAAGTTCGACCTCAGCGTGGATGTCGAGCTGCCGCGGCGTGCCGCCGAACTGCGTGAGGGCTGGGGGGCGGCGGCGCGGCCGCTGTGGATCGCCGCCAGTACCCATGCCGGCGAAGACGAGGTGGTACTGGCCGCCCATCGCCGGCTGCTGGCGGAGCGCCCGGATGCGCTGCTGATCCTGGTGCCGCGCCATCCGGAGCGTTTCGATCAGGTCTTCGAGCTGAGCCGGCGCGAGGGCTTCGCCAGCCTGCGCCGCACCACGGGCGAGCGGGTGGCGGCGGAGACCCAGGTGCTGGTCGGCGATACCCTGGGCGAACTGCTGTTCCTCTATGCCCTGGCCGACCTGGCTTTCGTCGGCGGCAGCCTGATCCCCAACGGCGGGCACAACCTGCTGGAGCCGGCAGCACTGGGCAAGCCGCTGCTCTGCGGCCCGCACCTGTTCAACTTCCTGGAGATCGCCGCGCAGCTGCGCGATGCCGATGATCTGCTGGAGGTGCGCGATGCCGAGCAGCTGCACGCCGCCCTGAGTCGGCTGTTCGCCGATCCGGCCGAGGCGGCGCGGCGGGCCGCGGCCGGCCTCGCGGTGCTGCGCGCCAACCAGGGCGCGCTGGCGCGCCTGCTGGCGGGGCTGGAGAGGCTGTTGCCGCAGGCCTAGAGACGCTTGAAGCGCATTGTCCAGAGCGGCCCGGGGCGCGTTTCGAAGAGGTTGCGTAAGCCCTTGCGTGGCGGCGGTGTCGGGGGCTACTGGCCCATGCCAGGCGGCCTGCTGAGCGCTCAGGAGTACTCGTGCATGCGCGCCAGCTGGCGCTCCAGCAGCGAAGGGTAGGGATCGAGCAGGCGCTCGACGCAGCTGGCGCCCTCCGGGCTGGCGATGGCGCGGATGCGCGCGCGCTGGCGCAGCAGCGGGTCGTCGGCGACACCGCGCTGCACCAGCAACAGGTTGCGGCTGTGTTGGGCCAGGGCCAGGGCGTCCTGAACCGCCTCGCTGAGCAGTACCTCGGCCTGGCTCGGGCCGATCTCCTCGTCGCTGCGGGTCAGGCCCAGCTGCAGCTGCAGGGTGATACCGCTGTCGGCCACCTCGATCTGCAGGGCGTGGCTGAGGGCGCGCATCAGCTCGCCGCAGCACAGGGCATGGGTCAGATAGTCCTCGCCGCCATGTGCGCTGGAGAACAGCATCAGGCTGCTGCCGTCGTTGAGGGTGAACAGCTTGCCCTGATACAGCGCGGCGGCCTGCTCCAGGCAGTCGCGATAGCGTTGCAGCAGGTCGAGCAGGCGTGCGCGCGGCAGATGGCGCAGCTGTTCCTGGGCCCCCAGCTGGATGGCCAGCACGGCATGGCTGATGGGCTGTTCGGGTTGCGCCGCCACGTAGGCTGCCGGGATGGCGGCGGGTTCCGGCTCGGGCGCGGAGGGCTCGGCCTGCTGCAGGTCGCGCAGGTCGGCGAAGGGGTCGTCTTCCTCCAGGTGCGCCGCGGGCGCGAGGCGTGGCGCCGGTTCGGTGAGGGCCGCGTCGGCGTGCAGGTCCGGCATGGCAAAGCCCGGTTCGTGGGCCTCCTGCTCGTCGACGAAGTGTTCCGGCTCGGCGTAGTCGTCCGGTTCCTCGGGCGCGGCTTGCTCCGGCACCAGGCGGGCCTGCAGCTGGCGCGCCAGGTCGCCGATCTCGTCCTGACGCCCGGCGCCCGGGGCTGGGTCGTCCGGATCGCGCAGCCACAGGCGCAGCTGCAGCAGCGGGATGGCGATGTGTCGACCCAGACGCAGGCTCAGCGACAGGGTCAGGGCCAGCAGAATCAGGCTGAGCAGGCCCATGCTCTGCAGGCTGATGGTCATCGGCTGCTGGAACTGCTGCATGTCCAGGCTGATGCGCAGCTGGCCGGCGATCACCTCCTGGAAGGTGATGGGTGTGGAGTACAGGCCTGCGGCCTCGCCAAGCAGGCTCTGTACCGGGCGCGAGCCGGCCTCGGCGAGGATGCGGTTGTCCACGCTGTAGATGGCCGCATGGGCCACCAGCGGGTTGCGCGCCAGGTTGCCGAGCAGCACGTTGAGGCTGAGGATGTCGTTGGATACCAGCAGCTCGGTGGCTGAGGCCGCGGTCTGTGCGGTCAGGCTCTGGCCGAGGGCGTCGGCCTGCTGCTGCATGGCCTGCTTGAACTGCATGCCCATCACCCAGGCGTAGATCACCAGGGCCAGGGCGACCAGCAGCAGGCTGTGGCTGGCGATGCGCAGGGCGAGCGGCACGCGGCGCTGGCGCAGGGCATTGAACAGCAGCAGGAAGAGGTTGTCGGGCTTGACCTGGGTGGGCCGGTTCACAGAGCGCGGCTCATGTCGACTGGGAATGCCGCGCAGTATAACCAGCGCCCCTGGGCCGGCAAAGCGCCGGCCGTGCTCTGCGCGGGGCAGTCGGGGTAGAATGTGCGCCTTTTCGCCTGCCACCTGTCCGCCTGGAGTTGAATACCGTGCGCGAAATCGTCCTGATCAACATCACCGGGGAAGACCGTCCGGGTCTGACCGCCGCCATCACCGGCGTGCTGGCGCAGGGCGGGGTGAACATCCTCGATATCGGTCAGGCGGTGATCCACGACACCCTGTCGTTCGGCATCCTGGTCGAGATTCCGGATACCGAGCGCGGCTCCTCGGTGCTCAAGGACGTGCTGTTCACCGCCTACAAGCTGGATCAGCAGGTGCGCTTCACCCCGGTCTCCGAGGACGACTATCAGCAGTGGGTCGGCGGTCAGGGCAAGAGCCGCTACATCGTCACCCTGCTGACCCGCAAGGTCACCGCCGAGCAGCTGCAGCGGGTCAGCTCGATCACCGCCAAGTACGGCCTCAATATCGATCACATCGACCGCCTCTCCGGACGTATGCCGCTGGACATGCCGGCCGACCAGGGCAAGGGCTGCATCGAGTTCTCCGTGCGCGGCGAGCCGGCCGATGCCGCCGCCCTGCGCGCCGAGTTCCTCAGCGTGGCCCAGGCGCTCAACGTCGACATCGCCTTCCAGCGCGACTCGGTGTTCCGGCGCAACCGGCGCCTGGCGGTGTTCGACATGGACTCCACGCTGATCGAGGCCGAGGTGATCGACGAGCTGGCCAAGGCCGCCGGGGTCGGCGAGCAGGTCGCCGAGATCACCGAGCGCGCCATGCGTGGCGAACTGGACTTCCGCGCCAGCTTCAAGGAACGCCTGGCCCTGCTGCAGGGGCTGTCCGAGGACGTGCTGGAGGAGATCGGCGCCTCCCTGCGCCTGACCGAAGGCGCCGAGGTGCTGTTCGCCGAGCTCAAGCGCCTGGGCTACAAGACCGCCATCCTCTCCGGTGGCTTCACCTACTTCGCCAGGCAGCTGCAGGCCAAGCTGGGCATCGACTACGTGTTCGCCAACGAGCTGCAGATAGTCGACGGCAAGGTGACGGGGCAGGCGGTCGAGCCGATAGTCGACGCCCAGCGCAAGGCCGACCTGCTGCGCGAGCTGGCGGCGAAGGAGGGGCTGCGCCTGGAGCAGACCATCGCCGTCGGCGACGGTGCCAACGACCTGCCGATGCTCGGCCTGGCCGGCCTCGGCGTGGCCTTCCGGGCCAAGCCGCTGGTCAAGCAGTCGGCCAAGCAGGCGATCTCCACCCTGGGCCTGGACGGTATCCTCTACCTGCTCGGCTTCCGCGACCGCGACGGTCAGGAGTGATTGCAGTGCAGGTGTGAAAAAGCCGCCTGTGGGCGGCTTTTTCGTCACTCCTCGCCGGCGGCGAAGTCGTAGTCCATCGACTGGCTGGGCCCCTGCAGGTAGTGGCCCTGGATGTAGTTGACACCGGCCTGCCAGAGCGTGGCCAACACGCTGGCGCTCTCGACGAAGGGCACTATGGTCAGCTTGGCCTGGGCATGCAGGCTGGCCAGCAGGGTCTTCAACGCTTCCTGGTTCTCGGCGTTGGACAGGTCCTGGGAGAAGGAGCCGTCCACCTTCACGAAGTCGACGTGCAGGTGCTTGAGCGTGTTGAAGGGGTTCAGGGCGCAGCCGAACTGGCCGAGGGCAACCTTGCAATGCAGCTCGGTCAGGCCCTGGGTGAGGGTCTTGGCCTGCTTGAGGTAGCTGACCGCGTCCGGCTCGCCGATCTGGAACACCAGCGCATCCGAGGGCAGGCGCGCGGCCTTGAGCGCCACGCTGAGCCAGGGCAGCAGGGTCTGATCCTGCAGGCTGCTGCTCGACAGGTGGACGAACAGGCGGGTGCTGTGACCCTTGCTGCGATGCTCGGCGAGCAGCTTGATCGAGTTGAGGATCACCCAGCGGTCGATCTTCTCCGCCAGTCCCGCTTCCTTGGCGGCGTTGAGGAAATCGCCCGGCGGTACTTCTTCGCCCTGCGGGTTGAGCAGGCGCAGCAGCACTTCGTAGTGCTCGTCGCTGTCGCCGCGCAGGCTGATGATCGGCTGGAACAGCAGGCGGAAGCTATTGGTCTCCAGGGCCTGCTGGACCATGGCCGCCAGGTTGCCACGACTGGCCGCGGCGGCCAGCTCGTCGGCCGGGTTGTAGATCTTGATCGCGTTGCCTTCCAGCTCGTCGGCGCAGCGGTGGGCGCGGTCGACGACCTCCTGGGCCTTGCTGGTCTGCTCGCTGAGGCCGGCCACGCCGATCGACAGGGTGGTCTGCACGGTGCGCCCGCTGACGTCGAACAGATGACTTTCCACTTTCTTCAGCAGGCTGTTCAGCGAGTCCCGGCATTGCTCGGGGGAGATGCCAGGCAACAACGCGGTGAACACGTCGTCGCCGAAGCGGGCCAGCTGGCTGTCGTTGCCGAAGTGGTCGCGCAGCAGGTTGGCCAGGTCGGTGAGCAGCAGGTCGATGCCGGCCAGGCCGACCTCGCCGATGATCTCGCCGTAGCGATCGAGGCGGATGTAGGCCAGGCTGGCGACCTGGGTGCCGCTCACCGCGCGCTGGGCGGCGGTGTCCATCAGCTCGAGGAAGTGGGGGCGGTTGAACAGGCCGGTGACCAGGTCCTGGCTGCTGATCTCGCGCAGCTTCTCTTCCAGCTCGGCATTGTCGTGCTCGGCGCGGATCACCACCTGGATGCAGGGTTCGCCGTCGTAGGTGGCCGGGGAGAAGTTCATGCGCGCCTGGAAGCGCTGGCCGTTGGCCTTGACGCCGGCGCAGGCGAGCTCGGCGCTGCCCTCGTCGCTGGCGTAGTTCTTCAGGAAGTCCTTGAAGCGGGCCTGATCTTCGCCGGCGATCAGGTCGATCATCGGCATGCCCTCCAGCTCCTCGGCGTCCTCGTAGTCGAACATCTTCAGGTAGGCGCGATTGGCGTAGATGTGCATGCCGTCGTGGACGTAGGTGATGGCGTCCACCGAACTCTCCAGCAGCAGCTGGCAGCGTTTTTCCGCTTCGCGCAGCGCCACTTCGGCGGTACGCCGTGCCCGGCGCTCCTCCAGGCTGGCCAGCTCGCGGTTGGCCACCAGGATCAGGCGTTCGTCCTCGCCCTGCGGCAGCGCATCGCGGGCGCCGAGCATGAGGGCTTCGGTGATGGCGTCGGAGTCGTTGCCGGCGACCAGCTGGATCACCGGAATGTCCTTGGATTGGCGGCGAATGGCGGTGATCGCCTCGCTGGGCTCCAGGTGCTCGCTGCTCGGCGCGCTGATCAGCAGATCCCAGCTCTGCTGCAGCGCTTCGGCCAGATCATCGCTGGAGGTGATGCGATGCACCCGGGTCGCGCGGCCGGCATTGCGGAACAGGCTGACCAGGCGTTCGGCCTCGTTCTGCGAATCCTCAAGAATCAGCAGACGTACGGTTTTTTTTTCGATGGCCATGGGGTTTGCTTGGATAGCGCCGAAGAGCGGCTGCAAAAAGGCGACAGATGGTCTGTCTGCCGCAATCTACAGCGACTTCCAGAGTGAGTCAAAGTCTTCCTCGCCACCCTTGCCGCTCTCCTTCTTGGCTGTGACGGAAGTCCCGTCGACGGGCTTGCCCTCGGCGAGCACGCGGTATTCGAACTGGCTGAAGCTGCCGGTGCTGACCTGGCGACGGCTGAGCACGGCGCGGGTTTCCTCGCCGTCGTGGTTGATCATCACCTTCTGGCTTTCCTGGAAGGGCAGGCGCGGGGTGATCAGGCTCGGCGGGCGGGAGATCACGCTGATTTCCGGTAGCAACAGGGCGCGCAGGTACTGGCTGTTCTGTTCGCTCTTGCGCACCAGCTGCACGCCGCAGGGCTGCGCGTGCGGAGCGATCAGCTCGATGCCCATCTGCGTGCCGCCGCCACGGACCTGGCGAATCCAGCGCACCACCGCCACGCTCCAGGCCTGTCCCGGGGCGTCCTGGACGCCGAGCAGCTCGCCGGCCTGCAACTGGCTCGGCACCTCCCTGGGCCAGCTCAGGCAGTAGCCGCCGGGGCTGTGGTTGATGATCGGCAGCTCGTGGCTGGGGTAGCTCTCGCCAGTGCTCGCGGCGGCGGGCTCGTCGGCCTTGCCGGTGCTCTTGTACTGGATCTCCTCCATCGGCACGACGCCTTCCCAGCGACTCTCGCGCTGGGCGTCGAAGGCGCCGGCCCAGACATCCGCGCCGCTCTTGGTCGCGTTGCTGGCGGCGCCGAACTGGGCGCTGCGCGAGGCCTCGGGGTGTTTCAGGACATCGGCGAAGCTGCGCTGGCCCGCCAGGTTGAAGTGCAGGGCGGACATGCCGATGCACAGGGTCAGGCTGCCGCGCCCCGGGTGGCGCTGGAAGGTGCGCTCGGCGATGTCGCCCCAGGCGGCGCCGAGGTGCTGCAACAGGTCGATCGACATGCCATCGGGCAGGCGCAGGCGGCTCTGTTGCTGGCTGTCCGCCGGCAGTAGCAGATGCTCCTTGATGGCGTCGACCAGGGGCTGCGGATCGAGCCCCAGCAGGTTGTGCAGCTCGGCTGCACCGAACAGCGACTTGTAGCGCGGCGGGCCGTCCTGCTGCGGGGCGATGACGAACAGGCTGTGCGGATCGTCGGCGCGGCGCAGCAGGGCCAGGTCGCTCCAGCTTTCCAGGGCCTCTGCCAGACGGGCGATGGCGCTCTGGCGCAGCTGGTTGCAGCGTGCGCAACCGAGCAGCAGGGCGCCGACATAGACATGTTCCAGGCTCTGGCTGGGGGCGCTGTAGGCCAGGCCGTCCTTCACCTGCAGCTGCTGCAGGCCGTGCTGCTGGGCGATCCGGTAGAGCTGGTGCAGCTCGAGCCAGAGTCCTTCCGGAACCGGGCAGTAGAGCTGGTTGGCGCGCACCAGTGGCCCGCGCAGGCTGTGCGTGGCGCGCTGCAGGGCGACGGCCAGCAGCTGTGGGCGCTCCTTGCTGAAGCGCGGCAACTCCTGGGTGATGATCAGCTTGTAGCCTATGGCCAGGTGGTTCTGCAGGGCCTGGCAGAGGTTGGCGACCTTGCGCGGTCGGTCGTCGAGCACGATCGACTGATTGAGGAAATGGCGCTCCAGATGCTGGCAGACGAAGTGCACTTCCGGGCGCAGCAGTTCGAGCAGCTGCATGCGATTGTCGACCGGCGTGCTCAGCTGGTTCAGTTCGATCAGGCCGTGGTAGAGCTGGCGTGCCGTCTCGCCGATGTTGGCCTTGGGCAGGTGGGCGATCCAGTGTTTCAGGTCGCGAGGGTTGGCCTCGCAGAAGGTCAGGCCCTGTCTGGTAGGTGTGGGTACGCGCAGGAGCAGATGAGGGCTTTGTTTGTCCATCGGGGGTCCTAGTGCAGGCGACCGTCCCTCTCTAGTGAAGGGCTATGGGGAACTCTAGCAGCAACGTGCGGCCCTGGCAGCCACGAGGGCATCGGTCATTCACGGGGTTGGACCCCGGTGTTTTGCCGGATGTTCCGCGTGGCTGCCCGCGCCCACTCAGGCGTTGCGCCCTTGCCCCAGGGTCTGGCCCATGCGTACCGGGCTGCCGGCGGCGAGGCCCTCGGCCCACTGCACCTGCTGCGGGCCGAACAGCACGATGGCGGTGGAACCCAGCTTGAAGCGACCCAGTTCGCCACCCTTGGCCAGTTCGATGGCGGCGCGTGCGGCCTCGTCGAAGCGGGTGCTCTTCAGCTCGCGCTTGGGCGGGGTGACCAGGCCGGCCCAGACCGTTTCGATGCTGGCCACTATCATGGCGCCGACCAGCACCACGGCCATCGGGCCGCGTTCGGTGTCGAACAGGCAGACCACCCGCTCGTTGCGGGCGAACAGCTCGGGCACGTTCTCCGCGGTGCTCTGGTTGACCGAGAACAGCCGCCCCGGCACGTAGACCATCTCCTTGAGGGTGCCTGCCAGCGGCATGTGCACGCGGTGGTAGTCCTTGGGCGAGAGGTAGATGGTGGCGAAGTCGCCGCCCATGAAGGGCGCCGCGCGCTTGGCATCGCCGCCGAGCAGCTCCAGTACGCTGAAGCTGTGGCCCTTGGCCTGGAAGCAGCGGCCCTGCTCGATCGGGCCGAGCTGGCTGACCGCGCCGTCGGCCGGGCAGAGGATGGCGCCGGGCGTCTCGTCCAGCGGGCGGGCGCCATCCTTGAGGGCGCGGGTGAAGAAGGCGTTGAAATGCTCGTAGGCGCTCAGGTCCTCGACCTGGGCCTCGCTCATGTCGACCTGGTACTGCCTGGCGAACCAGCCGATCAGACGGTCCTTGAACCAGGCGGCGCGGCACTCGGCGGCGCAGCCGATCAGGCGCGACAGCAGGTGGTGCGGCAGCAGGTACTGACTGAGGATAAACAGGCGCTCTTTCATCGGGATTCCTTGGGTTCAGTGTTCGATCGGCGTGTCGGGCAGGTTGCCCCATTCGGACCAGGAGCCGGCATAGGCCTTGATCCGCGGATAGCCCAGCGCCTTGGCCACCAGGTAGGTGAAGCCGGAGCGGCGATGGGTCTGGCAGTGGGTTATCACCTCCTTGTCCTTGCTGATGCCGAGGCTCTCCAGAACCTCGGCCATGTCGGCGCGGATGCGCAGGCCGCGTTGCGCGTCCATGCCGGCGGTCCACTCGAAGTTGACCGCGCCGGGGATGTGGCCGCCGCGCGCGGCGAGGACCTTCTCGCCGCTGAACTCGGCTGGCGAGCGGGCGTCCCAGATCGCCAGGTCGGCCGCGCCCAGGCGGCTCTGCAGGTAGTCGCGGCTGGCGGTCGGCTCCTCGTGCAGGTTCAGCGCGACGCTGCCGCTGGCGGCGGGCGGCACTGCCTGGCTCAGCTCGCGGCCTTCGCCGAGCCAGGCCTGCAGGCCGCCGTTGAGGTAGTGGTAGTGCGGATGGCCGATCACGTCGAGCAGCCAGATGAAGCGCCCGGCCCAGCCGCCGCCCTCGTCGTCATAGACCACGTAGACCGCATCCGGGCGATGCCCCAGTTCGCCGAACAGCGTTTCCAGCTGCGCCTTGTCCGGCAGCAGGCCGGGGGCCGGCGGCTGGCCCCGCTGGGTGCGCTTGCTGTCGACCCAGTGGGCGCCGGGGATATGGCCCTCGGCATAGCGGGCGGCGGGGCTGAGGTCGACCAGGATCAGCTCGGCTGCGGCGAGGCGGTCGGCCAGTTCGGCCGGCTCTATCACTAGCGGCAGGCCGGAAAAATCGGGCATGCGGAGCCTCCGGAAAGGGTAAAAGGCGGATTGTAGCGGAAACGCGGGCGCCGCCTATGTGCCGCGGCGGGCAAAGGTGCTCAGTGCGCGTTCGATGCACTGCACGGTCTTGGCGAAGATCTGCTGCGCCGCGGCGTCGATCTCGCCGCCGGCCTGGTCGACCACCAGCAGCATCACCACCCGTCCGTTGCTGGCCAGCGAGCGCAGGATCAGGTGTTCGCCGTTGAACAGGGCCTTGAGGCTGCCCGGCAGCAGGGCCGAGACCTGAGCCAGGTTGGCCGGCGACAGGCGCAGCTGTCCCGGCTCGGCCAGCAGGCGGCGCAGCACCTGGCTCTGCGCCGGGTCCAGACGCAACTGCGCCGCCGCCTCGGGCAGGCCGGCCACCTGCTGGGCCAACAGCCGGCTGTGGTTGCGGTCGGCCAGCAGTACCAGTACCCGGCTCATGCCGGCGGCCTGCAGGGCCTGGCTGGCGCAGTCGGTCAGCTGCAGCACATTGGCGAAGGGCGAGGGCTGGGCCAGCAGGCGCGAGCAGTGGCGCTTCCACTGCTCGGGAGCGGTGTCGGGCTTGGTGGCCGGCTTGGCCTGCAGGTGCTGCAGGCGGCAGGCGTCCCAGGGCCAGAGCAGGGCCTCGGCTGGGTGCCAGAGACCCTGGGCCTCGTGTCGGCGGGCACTCTGCACGGCCTGCTGGTGAATCAGCTGTTGCAGCTCCGGCAGGGCGGTCTGCAGGTACAGGCCGGTCAGGCGCTGCCAGCGCAGGTGGTGCTGGCAGCTCCAGTTGTGGTGGCTGGACAGGGCCAGGCCGTTGGCCAGCAGGATGCTGTTGCCCGGCTGGGTCAGCCAGCGGCGCAGCGGCGGGTCGGCGTCGAGCATCTGCTGCTGGTGCAGCGGGTGCTGGTTGTCGCGGGCGATGTGCAGGGCCTTGACCAGCAGGCGGCGATCCTCGACCAGCAGGCGGTAGCCCTGGATGATCCACTCCGGCAGGTGCCAGTGCCGGGCCAGGGCCAGGCACAGTTGTGGCAGCGCCACGCCGAGCAGCTCGCGCTCGACCTTGGCGCCGGACTCGCCGCGGCCCAGCACGCGCCGCTCCCAGGCTTCGAACAGCTGCGGCTGGGCCGCCACCAGCGGCCATAGCGGGGCAAGGAACAGCAGGCTGCCCCAGTGGATTTCCTGCCACAGGCGCGCCAGGCGGCCGGCGAACAGGCCGCTGGCCTGTTGCGAGGCATGCAGGCTGATCAGCTGCAGCTGGCGCAGCGGCAGGGATATCTGCGCCTCGTCCAGCACCGGCAACTGCTGCAAAAGCGTTTCGGCACGTTTCAGGCCCAGGCGGTTGAGGGCCATCTCCAGGCTCTCGGCCGGTTCGCCGAAGCCGCCGCCGTTGCGGTTGGCCTCGCGCAGCATGGCCAGGACCAGGCTGGGGCTGTCCTGCATGCATTCGGCGATGTCGCGCAGTGACTTGCGCCCGTCCAGCAGGGCGCGGCGTGCCGTCTCATGGTGGTGGGCGGCGACGGGCAGGCGTACCGCGTCCAGCTGCTTGAGCCAGGCGGCGAGGTTGCGCGGGGGCAGGGCGGTCGTGGGCATGCGGGTTGAGCCGAACTGGCTTTTCGCCTTTACTGCCTATAGTCTGGCGCAATACTTCCGATAATTAGAAGGGTTGTTTGAAATAACCCTTTCGACTGACTCATCAAGTTCAATTTCCCATGATCAAGATCATCGGCATCCTGGTAGTCCTCGGCTGCGTTCTTGGCGGTTTCATTCTGTCCGGTGGCAAGTTCATGGCCCTGGTTCACCCCTTCGAGGTGATGATCATCGGCGGGGCTGCGCTCGGCGCCTTCCTCCAGGCCAACCCCAGCAGCGCCTTCATGACGGTGTTCAAGAAGTCGCTGAAGATGTTCAGCAGCCGCTTCACCCATGCCTTCTACCTGGAAGTGCTGAAGCTGCTCTACGAGATCCTCAACAAGAGCCGCCGCGAGGGCATGATGGCCATCGAGGCCGACGTCGAGGATCCCAACGCCAGCCCGATCTTCAGCAAGTACCCGGCCATCCTCAAGGATGCGCAGATGACCGCCTTCATCTGCGACTACCTGCGCATCATGTCCAGCGGCAACATGGCTCCCCACGAGCTGGAGAACCTGTTCGACATGGAGCTGGCCAGCCTCAAGGAGGAGCTGGAGCACCCGGCCCACGCGGTGGCCAAGGTCGCCGACGGCATGCCGGCCATGGGTATCGTGGCGGCGGTGCTGGGCATCGTGATCACCATGTCGATTCTCGCCAGCGCCGACAACGCGCAGATCGGCGAGAAGGTGGCCACCGCGCTGGTCGGTACCTTCCTCGGCATTCTCGCCTCCTACGGCTTCTTCTCGCCGCTGGCCGGCGCCCTGGAGCACGATGCCAAGGAGGAACTCAACCTGTACGAGGCGATCAAGGCCACCCTGGTCGCCTCCGCCTCCGGCATGCCGCCGACCCTGGCCGTGGAGTTCGGTCGCAAGGTCCTGCTGCCGGCGCACCGGCCGAGCTTCACCGAGCTCGAGCAGGCCATGCGTGGCAACTGACCAAGGCTGAGCCATGGAGAACAACCAGCCGATTCTGGTCAAGCGGGTCAAGAAGGTCGCCGGCGGCCACCACGGTGGCGCCTGGAAGATCGCCTTCGCCGACTTCGCCACGGCCATGATGGCGTTCTTCCTGGTGATGTGGCTGATGTCCTCGGCCACGCCCGAGCAGAAGAAGGCCATCTCCGGCTACTTCCAGGACCCCATCGGCTTCACCGAGAGTGCCAGTCCCTACGTCATCGACCTGGGTGGCACGCCGACCCCGGCGCCCGACCGCACCCTCAACCCGGAACTCAAGGACGCGCCGGATGCCCAGGAGGCGGCGGTCGACTCGCAGGACGACAAGGTCGAGATCGACGAGCAGCAGGCCGAGAGCCTGGCCGAGCAGATCGAGCGCGAGCGCCTGGAGCTGCTGTTGCAGGAGTTGCAGACCAAGGTCGAGGAAAACCCAGAGCTGCAGAAGTTCAAGGACCAGATCCTCTTCGAGATCACCCAGGATGGTCTGCGCATCCAGATTATGGATGCCGAGAACCGGCCCATGTTCGCCCTCGGCAGCGCGCGCCTGCAGCCCTATTTCGAGGACATCCTGCTGATCCTCGCCGAGACCATCAAGGCGGTGCCGAACAAGATCAGCGTCAGCGGCCACACCGATGCCAAGCCCTTCGCCGGCGACGGCGAGTTCGGCAACTGGGAGCTGTCGGCCAACCGCGCCAACGCGGCGCGGCGTACCCTGGTCGCCGGCGGCTACCCGGACGAGCGGGTGGCGCGGGTGGTGGGTTACGCCTCCTCGGCGCTGTTCGACCGCAAGAATCCGTTCAACCCGGTGAACCGGCGCATCGACATCATCGTCCTGACCAAGAAGGCCCAGCGCGCCATCGAGGGCGAACAGGACGGCGACGGCATGGCCGAGCCGCCCGCGCCCACCGAGGCGGTGGCGCCCGGTACGGCCCCGGCGGCACCGGGCGAGCCGGCGCAGCCGGAAGAGCTGCGCCAGCGCCTGAACATCTTCGAGGATGGTGCGCTGCAGTTCGACGAACCGCAGGAATGATGCAAGAGGCCGCGATCATCGCGGCCTCGGCCTATCAGTATTCCGGCTCGGGCAGGCTGGCCAGGATATGCCGGTAGCTGGCCATGCGCTGCGGCTGGATGCGCCCTTCCTTCAGGGCCTGGAGCAGGGCGCAGCCGGGCTCGCGGTCGTGCTTGCAGTCGCGGAAGCGGCAGGTGCCGAGCAGGTCGCGAAACTCGATGAAGCCGGCCTCCACGTCGTCCCGGCTGACATGGCCCAGGCCGAATTCGCGGATGCCGGGCGAGTCGATCAGCTCGCCGCCGCCGGGGAAGTGGAACAGTCGCGCCGTGGTGGTGGTGTGGGTGCCCTTGCCGGTGACCTCCGACAGTTCGCCGACGCGGGTGTCCACCCCCGGCAGCAGGCTGTTGACCAGTGACGACTTGCCCACCCCTGACTGGCCGACGAACACGCTGACCTGGCCGTCCAGGCGTGCCTGCAGCAGCTCCATGCCGCCGCCCTGGCGGGCCGAGACTTCCAGCAGCTGGTAGCCGAGCTGGCGGTAGGTGGCAAGCAGGCCTTCCACGTGCGCGGCGTTCTCGTCGTCGATCAGGTCGGCCTTGTTTAGCAGCAGCAACGGGGTGATACCGGCATGCTCGGCGGCCACCAGGTAGCGGTCGATCAGGTTGGCGTGCGGGTGCGGCAGCGGGGCGAAGACGATGACGATCAGGTCGACGTTGGCCGCCACCGGCTTGAGCTGGCCGCGCATGTCTGGGCGACACAGTTCCGTGGAGCGCGGCAGCTGCGCGACGATCACGCCGTGGCCCTGGTGGCCGGCGCGCCACACCACCCGGTCGCCGGTGACCAGCGCCGGCAGGTTGGCGCGCAGGTGGCAGCGCTGCACCTGGCCGGTCAGCTCGCCTTCCAGCGCCTCGACCTCGACCTGCACGCCGAAGTGGGCGATCACCAGGCCGGTCTGCTCCGGGCCCAGGTCGCCACCTTCCAGCTCCTCGAGCAGACGCGACTCGCGCTTGGCTGCGCGAGCGGCGCGCTCTTCCTGGACTTTCTCGATGCGCCAGTTCTGGCGGCGGGTCAGTTGGCGTTTGGCCATGGCCGTTCCGGTGGGTAAGAAAACGGCGGCGAGTTTAGCACGAGCCCCGGCTGGTTCTGCCGGCGGCCTGCTGGTACAACGGGCGCATGCTCGAACGCCTGCGCACCCGCTACCCCGCACTGCTCGCCCTGCTGGCCCAGCTCCTGGCCCTGGCCGGGGTGGCGGCGCTGCTGCTGGCCCTGGCGCGCCTCGGCGACTGGCGCCCGACCCTCGCTCAGGCGGCACTGACCCAGGGCGTGCTGGCCGCGGCGCTGGGCCACTGGCTGGGGCTGCGCCGCTGGTGGCTGGTGCTGAACCTGGCGTTCGTCCCCGGCCTGCTGGCGCTGCACAGCCGGCAATGGCCGGCCTGGTGGTTCCTCGCCGCCTTCGTGCTGCTGCTGCTGGTCAACTGGAACAGTTTCCGTGAGCGGGTGCCGCTCTATCTCAGCGGCGCGCGTACTCGCCGCTGCCTGAGCGAGCGCCTGGCCGGGCTGCCGGCGGACTTCCGTTTCATCGACCTGGGCTGCGGCCTGGGCGGTGCCCTGGTGCAGCTGGCGCGCGACTACCCGCGGGCGCGCCTGGTCGGGGTGGAAACCGCGCCGCTGGTGTTTGCGCTGGCCTGGTTGCGCTGCCTGCCGTACCGCAACTGCCAGGTACGCTACCGCAGTCTGTGGCACGAACCGCTAGGCGGCTACGACGTGGTCTACTGCTTCCTCTCGCCGGCGCCCATGGCGGGGCTCTGGACCAAGGCCAGGGCCGAGATGCGCCCGGGCAGCCTGCTGGTCAGCAACAGTTTCGAAATCCCGGGCGTGCCGGCTGACGAGGTGATCGAGCTGCACGACTGGCGCGCGTCGCGGCTGCTGCTCTGGCGGCTGTGAGCGGCTAAACTGCCGGCATTCGCAGAGGAGCAGAGCAGCATGCCGCAGAATCCCAACAACCTGATCTGGATCGACCTGGAAATGACCGGGCTGGAGCCGGAGCGGGACGTGATCATCGAGATTGCCACCATAGTCACCGACAGCGATCTCAACGTGCTGGCCGAGGGGCCGGTGATCGCCGTGAACCAGAGCGATGCGGTGCTGGCCGGGATGGACGAGTGGAACACTCGTACCCACGGCGAGAGCGGGCTGACCCGGCGGGTGCGCGAGAGCAGCATCGACACCGCGGCGGCCGAGGCGCAGACCATCGCCTTCCTCGAACAGTGGGTGCCCAAGGGCAAGTCGCCGATCTGTGGCAACAGCATCGGCCAGGACCGGCGCTTCCTCTACAAGTACATGCCGGCGCTGGAGGCCTACTTCCACTACCGCTATCTGGACGTGTCGACCCTGAAGATCCTCGCCGGCATGTGGGCGCCGCAGGTCAAGGACAGCTTCCAGAAGCAGGGCACCCACCAGGCGCTGGACGACATCCGTGAGTCGATCGCCGAGCTCAGGCACTACCGGGAGCACTTCCTGAAAGTGTGAGATGGCCCAGGGCCCGCCTAGCGCGGGCCTTTTTCATGGCGCGCCAGCGCCCACTCGACATGCTCGCGCACCAGGGCGGACGGATGCTCGCGCCTCGCCTGCAGAGCTTCGAGCACCGGGATGGTCGAGGGCGCGTTGCCCAGGCCCACGGCCAGGTTGCGCAGCCAGCGCTCGTAGCCGGCGCGGCGCAGCGGCGAGCCCTCGGTGCGGCTCAGGAACTCCTCCTCGCTCCACAGGAACAGCTCGGCCAGGCCGCCGCTGTCCAGGCCGTGGCGCGGCTGGAAGTCGGACTGCTCGGTGGGGCGGGCGAAGCGGTTCCAGGGGCAGACGATCTGGCAGTCGTCACAGCCGAACACGCGGTTGCCGATCGGCGCGCGCAGCTCCTCGGGAATGGCGCCCTTGAGCTCGATGGTGAGATACGAGATGCAGCGCCGCGCGTCCAGCACATAGGGGCCGACGAAGGCCTGGGTCGGGCAGATATCCAGGCATGCCGTGCAGCGCCCGCAGTGCTCGCTGCCGTGCGGCGCATCTAACGGCAGCGGGATATCGACGAACAGCTCGCCGAGGAAGAACCAGCTGCCGGCCTTGCGGTTGATCACCAGGGTGTTCTTGCCGATCCAGCCGAGGCCGGCCTGCTCGGCGACGGCCTTTTCCAGCACCGGCGCGCTGTCGACGAAGGCGCGGTAGCCGAACGGGCCTATGGCGCTCTGGATGCGTTCGGCCAGCTGCTGCAGACGCTTGCGTACCAGCTTGTGGTAGTCGCGGCCCAGGGCGTAGCGCGACACGTAGGCCTGTTCCGGCTGTGCCAGGCGCTCGGCCATGCGGGTATCGCCAGGCAGGTAGTCCATGCGCAGCGACACCACCCGCAATGTGCCGGGCACCAGTTCATCGGGGTGCGAGCGTTTCGAGCCATGGGCGGCCATGTAGTCCATCTCGCCCTGGTAGCCGGCCTCCAGCCAGCGCTGCAGGTGCGCCTCGTGCTCGCCCAGCTCGACACCGGTGATGCCCACCTGCTGGAAGCCCAGCTCGCGGCCCCAGTCCTTGATGGACTGCGCCAGTTGCGCGAGATCGGGGAGTGAGTCGGACATGACGGGGCGGCGAGGCGGGGGAGATGGGTATAATTCTGCCAGACCTCGCCCGAATCGCCGAACCATGTCCGATCCGTTGCCCCTTCCTCTCTACAGCGCCGCCCAGGTACGCGAGCTGGATGCCCGCCTGATCGCCGCCGGCACGCCCGGCTTCGAGCTGATGCAGCGCGCCGCCCATGCCACCTGGCGCGCGCTGCGCCGGCGCTGGCCGCAGGCCGGCGAAATCAGCGTGCTGGCCGGTGCCGGCAACAATGCCGGCGACGGCTACCTGATCGCCGAGCTGGCCCAGCGCGCCGGCTGGCGCGTGCGGGTGCTGGCCGTCGGCGCGCCGGAGCGGCTGGCCGGCGATGCGGCGGCGGCCCGCGACGCGGCACTGGCCGCCGGCGTGGTGGTCGAGCCCTGGGGCGAGGGCGCCGAGCTGCGCGGGGTGCTGGTCGACGCTCTGCTCGGCACCGGTTTCCAGGGCGCGCTGCGCCCGCCCTATGCCGCGGCCGTCGAGGCGGTCAACGCTTCCGGCCTGCCGGTGCTGGCGGTGGATATTCCGACCGGCCTGTGCGCCGATACCGGAGTGGTGGCGGAGCAGGCGGTGCGCGCCGATCTGACCCTGACCTTCATCGGCCTGAAGCTTGGCCTGTTCACCGGCGATGCGCCGGACTGGGTCGGCGAGCTGCTGCTCGACGACCTGCAGGCCGACCCGGCGCTGGTCGCGCAGCAGGCGCATGTCGCCTTGCGCCTGGCCGGCGATGCGCTGCCGCGGCTGGCGCCGCGCGCCCGCACGGCGCACAAGGGCAGTTTCGGCCAGGTGCTGGTGATCGGCGGCGACCACGGCTTCGGCGGTGCCGCCCTGCTCGGTGCCGAAAGCGCCCTGCGCGGCGGCGCCGGCCTGGTCTCCCTGGCCACCCGCCCGGAGCACCTGGCCGCCAGCCTGGCGCGACTGCCCGAAGTGATGTGCCGGCCCACCGAATCCACCTACCAGCTTCCCGGCCTGTGCCAGCGCGCCGACGTGCTGGTGGTTGGCCCCGGCCTCGGCCAGCAGGCCTGGGGCCGCAGCCTGCTCAGCGCGGCGGCGGCCAGTTCGCGGCCGCAGGTGTGGGATGCCGACGCCCTCAATCTGCTGGCGACGGGTGTCGTCGAACTGCCAGCCGACAGCCTGATCACCCCGCACCCCGGCGAGGCGGCACGTCTGCTCGGCATCGCCAGGGCCGCCGCGCAGGCCGATCGCCCGGCGGCGGCCCTGGCCCTGGCGCAGAAATACCAGGCGGTGGTAGTGCTCAAGGGCGCCGGCAGCCTGGTGGCCGCACCGGACGGTCGCCTGCGCCTGTGCGACCGTGGTCACCCGGCCATGGCCGGGGCCGGCCTCGGCGATGTGCTGGCCGGTCTGCTCGGCGCCCTGCGCGCGCAGGGGCTGGCGGCGTTCGAGGCGGCCTGCCTGGGCGTCTGGCTGCACGCCAGCGCCGGTCAGCGCCTGGGTATACAGGGGCGCGGCCTGGCGGCCAGCGATCTGATCCCGACCATTCGTCAGCTGCTGGAGGAGCATGCACCTTGTCTGAAACTAGCCTGACTGCGGCGAACCTGCCGACCCTCTACGCCGAAGGCGAGGAGGCCATGCTCGAGCTGGGTGCGCGCATCGCCCGGGCCACCGGCGGGCGCGGGGTGATCTACCTGCACGGCGACCTGGGGGCCGGCAAGACCACCCTGTCGCGCGGCATCCTGCGCGGCCTGGGCCATGGCGGGGCGGTGAAGAGCCCGACCTTCACCCTGGTCGAACCCTACGAGCTGGGCGAGACGCGGGTCTTCCACTTCGACCTGTACCGCCTGGCCGATCCGGAGGAGCTGGAGTTCCTCGGCATTCGCGACTATTTCGAAGGCGACGCCCTGTGCCTGATCGAGTGGCCCGAGCGCGGCGCCGGCGTTTTGCCAAAGGCCGACCTGGACATTACCATTAGCCCGCATGGAGTCGGTCGCGCGCTGCAGTTGCAGCCACATGGCGCGCGGGCCGAGGCGTGGTGTGCTGCCTTATAAGAGTTCAAGAAAGATGGGGAAGGCTATGCGCATGCGGGCGCTGCTGAGCAGTGTGGGGCTGGTGTTGGCGACCCTGGCCGCCGATGTCCTGGCTGCCTCGGAAATCCGCAGCGTGCGGCTGTGGCGCGCCCCGGACAACACCCGCCTGGTCTTCGACCTGTCCGGCCCGGTGCAGCACAGCGTGTTCACCCTGGCCGCGCCCAACCGCATCGTCATCGATGTCAGCGGCGCCCAGCTGTCGACCCGCTTCGACCAGCTGGCCCTGAGCAACACCCCGATCACCGGCATCCGCTCGGCCCAGCGCACGGCCAGCGACCTGCGTCTGGTGCTCGACCTGTCCACCATGGTCACGCCGAAGAGCTTCACTCTGGCACCCAACCAGCAGTATGGCCACCGCCTGGTCGTCGATCTGTTCGACCAGGAGGCTGGGGCGCCGGCTGCGCCGCAGGCGCCTGCGACTGCCTCCGCGCCGCCCGTGGTGGCCCCCCCCGGCGCTCCGAGCAAGCTGCCGCCGGTCACTGGCGGCCAGCGCGACATCGTCATCGCCATCGACGCCGGGCACGGCGGCGAGGACCCCGGTGCCCTCGGTCCGGGGCGCAAGCTCTACGAAAAGAACGTGACCCTGGCCATCTCCAAGGAGCTGCAGCGCCAGATCAATGCGCAGAAGGGCTTCCGCGGTGAGCTGGTGCGCACCGGCGATTACTTCATCCCGCTGCGCAAGCGCACCGAGATCGCGCGCAAGAAGGGCGCCGACCTGTTCGTTTCCATTCACGCCGACGCCGCACCGCGCGCCGCGGCCTTCGGCGCCTCGGTCTACGCCCTGTCCGATCGTGGCGCGACCTCGGAGACCGCACGCTGGCTGGCCGATGCCGAGAACCAGTCGGACCTGATCGGCGGCGCCGGCAGCGTCAGTCTGGACGACAAGGACCGGGTGCTGGCCGGCGTGCTGCTCGACCTGTCGATGACCGCGACCCTGTCCTCCAGCCTGAATGTCGGGCAGAAGGTGCTGAGCCACATGGGCAGCATCACCCCGCTGCATAAGCGGCGGGTCGAGCAGGCCGGCTTCATGGTGCTGAAGTCGCCGGACATTCCCTCGATCCTGGTGGAGACCGGCTTCATTTCCAACCCCAAGGAAGCCAGCAAGCTGTCCACCGTGGCTCACCAGCAGGCCCTGGCCCGCTCCATCACCACCGGCGTGCGGCAGTTCTTCGAGCAGAATCCGCCGCCCGGCACCTACATCGCCATGCTGCGCGATCAGGGCAAGATCGCCGCCGGCCCGCGCGAGCACGTGGTCTCCTCCGGCGAGAGCCTGGCGCTGATCGCCCAGCGCTACCAAGTCAGCCTGAGCGCGCTGCGCAGCGCCAATGCCTTGCGCAGCGACGTCATCAAGGTGGGCCAGACCCTGAGCATTCCGGCCACCGCCCTGGCGGGCCAGCCATGAGCGAGCTGCGTCGCATCCAGCTGCTGAGTCCGCGGCTGGCCAACCAGATTGCCGCCGGCGAGGTGGTCGAGCGTCCGGCCTCGGTGGCCAAGGAGCTGCTGGAGAACAGCCTGGACGCCGGTGCCCGACGGATCGAGGTGGAGGTCGAGCAGGGCGGTATCAAGCTGCTGCGTATTCGCGACGACGGCTGCGGTATCCCGGCCGATGACCTGCCGCTGGCCCTGGCCCGTCACGCCACCAGCAAGATCCGCGAGCTGGAAGACCTGGAGGCGGTGGCCAGCCTGGGCTTCCGCGGCGAGGCGCTGGCCTCGATCAGCTCGGTGGCGCGCCTGACCATGACCTCGCGTACCGCCGATGCCGAGCAGGCCTGGCAGGTGGAGACCGAGGGGCGCGACATGCAGGCGCGGGTGCAGCCGGCGGCGCATCCGGTCGGCACCTCGGTGGAGGTGCGCGACCTGTTCTTCAATACCCCGGCGCGGCGCAAGTTCCTGCGTGCCGAGAAGACCGAGTTCGACCACCTGCAGGACGTGATCAAGAAGCTGGCCCTGGCCCGCTTCGACGTGGCCTTCCACCTGCGCCACAACGGCAAGACGGTATTTGCTCTGCACGAGGCGCCCGACGAGATCGGCCGCGCCCGTCGCGTGGCCAGCGTCTGCGGGCCGGCCTTCCTCGAGCAGGCCCTGCCCATCGAAGTGGAGCGCAGCGGTCTGCGCCTGTGGGGTTGGGTCGGCCTGCCGACCTTCTCGCGCAGCCAGGCCGACCTGCAGTACTTCTACGTCAACGGCCGCATGGTGCGCGACAAGCTGGTCGCCCACGCGGTACGCCAGGCCTACCGCGACGTGCTGTTCAATGGTCGCCACCCGACCTTCGTGCTGTTCCTCGAGATCGACCCGGGCGTGGTCGACGTCAACGTGCACCCGACCAAGCACGAGGTGCGCTTCCGCGACAGCCGCATGGTCCACGACTTCCTCTACGGCACCCTGCACCGAGCGCTGGGAGAGGTGCGCCCGGAGGATCAGCTGGCCGCGCCGGCGGCGGTGCAGCAGATAGTGCGGCCGACCGGCCTGGCGGCTGGCGAGTTCGGCCCCCAGGGTGAAATGGGCCTGGCCGCCCAGGTGCTGGAGCAGCCGGTGGCGCAGTCTTCGGTCTGGCGCTCGCCCGGTGCCGGCTACCAGGCGCCGCAGCCGCAGTCGGCGCTTGCCCAGGCCGAGGCCCAGGGCGCCTACCGCGAATATTTCGCGCCACTGCCCGAGCAGCCCGCCGCGCTGCCGCAGAGCCAGGGCGACATTCCGCCGCTGGGCTACGCCCTGGCTCAGCTCAAGGGCGTCTACATCCTCGCCGAGAATGCCCAGGGCATGGTGCTGGTGGATATGCACGCGGCCCACGAGCGCATCACCTACGAACGGCTGAAGACCGCCATGGCCTGCGAGGGCCTGCGTGGTCAGCCGCTGCTGGTGCCGGAAAGCCTCGCCCTGAGCCAGCGCGAGGCCGATTGTGCCGAGGAGCATGCGCAGTGGTTCCAGCGCCTCGGCTTCGAGCTGCAGCGCCTGGGTGAGGAGAGCCTGGCGATTCGCCAGATCCCGGCCCTGCTCAAGCAGGCCGAGGCCACTCAGCTGGTGCGCGACGTGCTCGCCGACCTGCTGGAATACGGCACCAGCGACCGCATCCAGGCCCATCTCAACGAGCTGCTGGCGACCATGGCCTGCCACGGAGCGGTGCGCGCCAATCGTCGCCTGACCCTGCCGGAGATGAACGCCCTGCTGCGTGACATGGAGAACACCGAGCGCAGCGGCCAGTGCAACCATGGTCGACCGACCTGGACCCAGCTCGGCATGGACGATCTGGACAAGCTGTTCCTGCGCGGCCGCTGAGTCGCGCCCCTGCCATGACCGAGCGCCTGCCCCCTGCCATCTTCCTGATGGGCCCCACCGCTTCCGGCAAGACCGACCTGGCCCTGGCCCTGGCGGATGCTCTGCCCTGCGAGCTGATCAGTGTCGATTCGGCGCTGATCTACCGCGGCATGGACATCGGCACGGCCAAGCCGGACAAGGCCACCCTGGCCCGCTATCCGCACCGACTGGTCGATATTCGCGACCCGGCCGAGAGCTACTCGGCCGCGGAATTTCGCGCCGATGCCCTGGCGGCCATGGCCGAGGCCACGGCGCGCGGGCGCATTCCGTTGCTGGTCGGCGGCACCATGCTCTACTACAAGGCCTTGCTGGAGGGGCTGGCGGACATGCCCAGCGCCGATCCGGCGGTGCGTGCCGAGCTGGAGGCCTGGGCCGCCGCCGAGGGCTGGGAAGCCCTGCATCGCGAGCTGGCGCGGGTCGACCCGCAGTCGGCAGCGCGCATCCACCGCAACGATCCGCAGCGCCTGACCCGTGCCCTGGAGGTCTATCGGGTCAGCGGCCTGAGCATGACCGAGCATCGCCAGCGGCAGACCGCGCAAAATAGCGGGCCAGAGGCACCTGGCGGGGGGCAATTGCCTTATACTGTGGCGCAATTCGCCATAGCTCCGTCCGAGCGTCGGGTATTGCACGAGCGCATTGCGTTGCGTTTTCGCCTGATGCTGGAACAAGGCTTCGTCGAAGAGGTCGAAGCGCTGCGCCTGCGGGGGGACTTGCACGTGGGGCTGCCTTCGATCCGCGCCGTGGGCTACCGCCAGGTGTGGGATTACCTGGAGGGAGGCCTGGATCGCGAGGGAATGACGGAGCGCGGCATCATCGCCACACGTCAGTTGGCCAAGCGCCAGTTCACCTGGTTGCGCGGCTGGCAGGGCCTGCAGTGGCTGGACAGCCAGGCCGCCGACAATCTGCCGCGCGTCTTGAAATACCTGGGGGCGGTCTCCATATTGTGATGAGACCCGCCTATTCGCCGTCTATCCTTGGCTTTTGAGGCTGACACGGCATAAGCCATCTTTGCTTTACTACATTTGACACCTTAAGGAGTGCGGCACATGTCAAAAGGGCATTCGCTACAAGACCCTTACCTGAATACCCTGCGTAAGGAATGCGTCCCGGTTTCCATCTACCTGGTCAACGGTATCAAGCTGCAGGGCCAGATCGAGTCCTTCGACCAGTTCGTGATTTTGCTGAAGAACACTGTCAGCCAGATGGTCTACAAACACGCCATTTCCACCGTGGTGCCGAGCCGCCCGGTGCGCCTGCCCAGTGCTTCCGACACCGAACAGGTCGAGCCGGGCAACGTCTGATAGGAGCCTGACTTGTTCTTCGAGCGTCACGGTGGCGGTGAGCGGGCCATTCTCGTTCACCTGGAAGGCAGTAACCCCGAGGCGGCCGAAGACCCGCAGGAGTTTCAGGACCTCGCGCTGTCGGCCGGTGCGGACATGGTGGCGCTGGTCACCGTGTCGCGACACATGCCGACCGCCAAGTTCCTGATCGGCAGCGGCAAGGTCGAGGAGCTGCGCGACCTGGTCAAGGAGGCCGAGGCCGAGCTGGTGATCTTCAACCACAGCCTCACTCCCAGCCAGGAGCGCAACCTCGAGCGCGCCTTCGAGTGTCGTGTGCTCGATCGCACCGGCCTGATCCTCGACATCTTCGCCCAGCGCGCGCGTACCCATGAGGGCAAGCTGCAGGTCGAACTGGCCCAGCTGGACCACATGAGTACCCGCCTGGTGCGTGGCTGGACCCACCTTGAACGGCAGAAGGGTAGTATCGGCCTGCGCGGCCCGGGCGAGACCCAGCTGGAGACCGACCGCCGCCTGCTGCGCGTGCGCATCCGCCAGATCAAGCAGAAGTTGGAGAAGGTGCGCAGCCAGCGCGAGCAGGCGCGGCGCGGGCGCAAGCGCGCCGATATTCCCTCCGTCTCCCTGGTCGGCTACACCAACGCCGGCAAGTCGACCCTGTTCAACGCGCTGACCACTTCCGAGGTCTACGCCGCCGACCAGCTGTTCGCCACCCTCGACCCGACCCTGCGCCGCCTGGAGCTGGACGACCTGGGGCCGGTGGTGCTGGCCGACACCGTGGGTTTCATCCGCCATCTGCCGCACAAGCTGGTCGAGGCCTTCCGCGCTACCCTGGAAGAGTCGAGCAATTCCGACCTGCTGCTGCATGTGATCGACTCCCACGAGCCGGAGCGCGAGCAGCAGATGGAGCAGGTCATGGCGGTGCTCGGCGAGATCGGCGCCAACGAGCTGCCGATGCTCGAGGTGTACAACAAGATCGACCTGCTCGAGGGCGTGGAGCCGCAGATCCAGCGCGACGGCGACGGCAAGCCGGAGCGCGTGTGGCTGTCGGCGCGCGACGGGCGCGGCCTCGACCTGCTGCGCCAGGCGGTGGCCGAGCTGCTCGGCGAGGATATGTTCGTCGGTACCCTGCGCCTGCCCCAGCGCCTTGGGCGTCTGCGTGCGCAGTTCTTCGCGCTGAACGCGGTGCAGAGCGAGACGCACGACGAGGTCGGCGATATCCTGCTGGCCATCCGTTTGCCGCGTGCCGAGCTCAATCGCCTGGTCAGCCGCGAGGGGCTGAAGCCGCAGGACTTCCTCGCGCAACACACTTTGCAATAAAGCCCGGGCCGTCGCTTTTGCGGCGATCCGGGGGCTTCGGTAGCATTGGGCGGCGCGCCGCGGGCGCGTCTTCGCTTTATCAGATGGAGAGCGCTATGGCTTGGAACGAGCCGGGTGGCAACTCGAACAACCAGGATCCCTGGGGCGGCCGCAAGGGCGGTGGACGCCAGGGCCCGCCGGATCTCGACGAAGCCTTCCGTAAACTGCAGGAGAGCCTCAACGGCATCTTCGGTGGCGGCAAGAAACGCGATGGCGACAGCCAGGGCGGCGGCTGGGGGCTGCTGGGCATAGGCGCGGCGCTGCTGGTCGCGGTCTGGCTGTGGAATGCCGTTTACATCGTCGACGCCCAGGAGCAGGCGGTGATTCTCCGCCTCGGTCAGTACGACCGCACCGTGGAGCAGGGCCTCAGCGTCTACTTCCCGCCCTTCGAGAAGAAGTTCCAGGAGAACGTCACCCGCGAGCGCTCCTTCTCGCTGCAGGGGCAGATGCTCACCGAGGACGAGAACATCGTCGAAGTGCCGCTGACCGTGCAGTACAAGATCAGCAACCTGAAGAGCTTCGTGCTCAACGTCGATGCCCCCGAGGTCAGCCTGCAGCACGCCACCGAGAGCGCCCTGCGCCACGTCGCCGGTTCCACCTCGATGGACGAGGTGATTACCCTCGGCCGCGAGCAGATGGGTCTGGAGGTCAGTCAGCGCCTGCAGGGCTTCCTCAACGACTACGGCACCGGCATCACCGTCACCCAGGTCAACATCCAGCGCGCCACCGCGCCGGCCGAGGTCAAGGATGCCTTCGACGATGTGATTCGTGCCCGCGAGGACGAGCAGCGCGAGAAGAACCAGGCCGAGACCTACGCCAACGGCGTGGTGCCCGAGGCCCGTGGTCAGGCCCAGCGCATCATCGAGGAAGCCACCGGTTACCGCGACGAGGTGGTGGCCCGCGCCGAGGGTGAGGCGGACCGCTTCCGCAAGCTGTTGACCGAATACCGCAAGGCGCCCGAGGTGACCCGTCAGCGCCTGTATCTGGACACCATGCAGCAGGTCTACAGCAATACCAGCAAGGTGCTGGTGACCGGCAAGGACGGCCAGAGCAACCTGCTCTACCTGCCGCTGGACAAGATGATCGAAGGCCGTGCCGCGTCCGCGAACCGCAGTGGCACTGCGGCGACCGGCGGAGATGCCGCGCGCGTCATCAATGACCTGCAGCAGCGTGACCTGCGTTCGAGGGAGAGCCGCTGATGAGCAACAAATCCCTGTTCGCCCTGATCGGGGGCGTGCTTCTCGCCATTCTGGCCTGGAACAGCCTGTACATCGTCTACGAAACCGAAAAGGCGGTACTGCTGCAGTTCGGTAAGATCCAGAATCCGGACGTCAAGCCGGGCCTGCACTTCAAGGTGCCGGTGATGAACCAGGTGCGCAAGTTCGATGCCCGCCTGCTGACCCTGGAGTCGCCGATCCAGCGCATCCTGACCAAGGAGAAGAAGGCGGTGATGGTCGACGCCTACGCCAAGTGGAAGGTGGCAGACGCCGAGCGCTACTACACCGCCACTTCCGGCCTGCGTCAGATCGCCGACGATCGCCTGTCCCAGCGTCTGATCACCGCCCTGGCCAACCAGTTCGGTACCCGCACCCTGCACGAAGTGGTGTCCGGCGAGCGTGACCTGCTGATGGCCGCCATCACCCAGTCGCTCGATGCCATGGCGCAGAAGGAGCTGGGTATCGAGGTGCTGGATGTGCGCGTCAAGGCCATCGATCTGCCCAAGGAGGTCTATCGCAGCGTTTTCGACCGCATGAGTTCGGAGCGCGAGCGCGAGGCCCGCGAGCACCGTGCCAAGGGCCGCGAACTGGCCGAGGGCATCCGCGCCGACGCCGACCGGCAGAAGCGTGTGATCCTCGCCGACGCCTATCGCGAGTCCGAGGAGATCCGCGGTGAGGGCGATGCCAAGGCTGCCGCCATCTACGCCGCCGCCTACGGCCAGGACCCGGAGTTCTACGCCTTCTACCGTAGCCTGGGCGCCTATCGCGACAGCTTCGCCGACAAGAGCGACGTGCTGGTACTGGATCCGGACAGCGAGTTCTTCCGCTATCTGCAGCAGTCCAAGCCCTGATGGACGCATCCCGGTGCGGCCGTTCGGCCGTGCCGGGGTGACCACCGGGGAAAACGTGTTATCATGAGTCAGCCGGGAAAATGCCCGGCTTTTTTGCGTCTGCGGGAATCATGTGGCAGGAACTCGGCATCGCCCTTTGTCTGATGTTGGTGCTGGAAGGCATCCTGCCCTTCCTCTATCCGCGCGGTTGGCGCGGAGCTGTCGCGCAACTGGCCCAGCTGCCCGATCGTCAGCTGCGTCTCATGGGGTTGGCCAGCATGCTGCTGGGGACCGCCCTCCTGTATCTGCTTCACTGAAGGCTGCCGCCCGGACCGAGAGGGGAATGGCGAAATGGCAACGGTAGACCGCTGGCTGCTGCCAGATGGCATCGAAGAAGTACTGCCGCCGGAAGCGGCATTGATCGAGGCGGCGCGCCGCCAGGTGCTGGACCTGTTCCAGCGCTGGGGCTACGAGTTCGTCGTCACCCCGCACATCGAATACCTCGAATCCCTGCTCATCGGCGCCGGTCGGGATCTGGATCTGCGCACCTTCAAGGTGACCGATCCGCTGTCCGGCCGGCAGATGGGCTTCCGCGCCGACATCACCCCGCAGGTGGCGCGCATGGACGCCCACACCCTGCGTCGCGAAGGGCCGACCCGCCTGTGCTATGCCGGCAGCGTGCTGCACGCCAAGCCGCGTGCCCTGGCCACCTCGCGCAGCCCGATCCAGCTGGGTGCCGAACTGTACGGCGACGCCAGCCCGGCCAGCGACGTGGAAGTCATCAGCCTGATGCTCGATACCCTGGCCCTGGCCCACGTGCCGGATGTGCACATGGATCTCGGTCATGTCGGCATCTACCGCGGCCTGGCCCGCGTCGCCGGGTTGTCCGGCGAGGCCGAGCAGCAACTGTTCGACGCCCTGCAGCGCAAGGCGGTCGACGAGATCGATGCGCTCACCGCAGCCCTGCCGGCGCAGCTGGCCGGCATGCTGCGTGCCCTGGTCGAGCTGTGCGGCGGCCGCGAGGTGCTGGACCTGGCCCAGGCGGCCCTGGTCGAGGCGCCCGCCGAAGTGCATGCCGCGCTGGACCAGCTGGTGGCCATCGCCGACCAGTTGGAGCTGCGCTACCCCGAGCTGCCGCTGTATTTCGACCTCGGCGAGCTGCGCGGCTACCACTATCACACCGGCGTGGTATTCGCCGCCTTCGTGCCGGGCGTCGGCGAGTCCATCGCCCAGGGCGGCCGCTACGACGACGTCGGCGGCAATTTCGGCCGCGCCCGCGCGGCCACCGGCTTCTCCACCGACCTGAAGACCCTGGTCACCCTCGGCGACATGCAGGTCGAGGCGCCGGCCGCCGGCGTCTGGGCGCCGGATCATCACGATCTGTACCTGTGGCAGGCCGTGCAGCGCCTGCGTGGCGAGGGCGTGCGGGTAGTCCAGGCACTGCCCGGGCAGGATCAGAGCGCGGCGCGCGAGGCGGGCTGCGACCGCCAGCTGCAGCTGTGCGACGGACGTTGGCAAGTGGCGCCGCTGGCGTCCTGACGAGTTTTCCGCCGGCCGTGGCCGGCAATCGAGCTTCCGAATAGAGGACGAGTGTTATGGGTAAGAATGTCGTGGTCCTGGGCACCCAGTGGGGTGATGAGGGCAAGGGCAAGATCGTCGATCTGCTGACCGAGCAGGCCGCCGCGGTGGTGCGCTATCAGGGCGGCCACAACGCCGGTCACACCCTGGTCATCGACGGCGAGAAGACCGTGCTGCACCTGATTCCGTCCGGCATCCTGCGCGAAGGCGTGCGCTGCCTGATCGGCAATGGCGTGGTAGTCGCCCCCGACGCCCTGATGCGCGAGATCACCAAGCTGGAAGAGAAGGGCGTACCGGTGCGCGAGCGCCTGCGCATCAGCCCGTCCTGCCCGCTGATCCTGTCCTACCACGTGGCCCTCGACCAGGCCCGCGAGAAGGCCCGAGGCGACGCCAAGATCGGCACCACCGGCCGTGGCATCGGCCCGGCCTACGAAGACAAGGTGGCCCGTCGCGGCCTGCGCGTCGGCGACCTGTTCCACCGCGAGCGCTTCGCCTCCAAGCTGGGCGAGCTGCTGGACTACCACAACTTCGTGCTGGTCAATTACTACAAGGAGCCGGCCATCGACTTCCAGGCTACCCTGGACGAGTGCATGGCCTACGCCGAGCAGCTGCGCCCGATGATGACCGACGTCACCGCCGAGCTGCACGAGCTGCGTCGCGCCGGCAAGGACATCATGTTCGAAGGCGCCCAGGGCTCGTTGCTGGACATCGACCACGGCACCTACCCCTACGTCACCAGCTCCAACACCACCGCCGGCGGCACCGCCACCGGTTCCGGTTTCGGCCCGCTGTACCTGGACTACATCCTCGGTATCACCAAGGCCTACACCACCCGTGTCGGCTCCGGTCCGTTCCCCACCGAGCTGTTCGACGAAACCGGCGCCTACTTGGCCAAGAAGGGCCACGAGTTCGGCTCCACCACCGGTCGCGCCCGTCGCTGCGGCTGGTTCGACGCCGTGATCCTGCGCCGCGCCATCGAGATCAACAGCATCTCCGGCCTGTGCCTGACCAAGCTGGACGTGCTCGACGGCCTCGACACCATCCGCATCTGCACCGGCTACAAGGATGCCGCCGGCAACCTGCTGGTCGACGCGCCGACCGACGCCGACAGCTACATCGGCCTGCAGCCGGTGTACGAGGAAATGCCGGGCTGGAGCGAGTCCACCGTCGGCGCCAAGAGCCTGGAAGAGCTTCCGGCCGCGGCGCGTGCCTACATCAAGCGCGTGGAAGAGCTGGTCGGTGCGCCGATCGACATCATCTCCACCGGCCCGGACCGCAACGAGACCATCGTGCTGCGCCATCCGTTCGCCTGATTGCCGTCGTAACGAAAAGGGCCGCTTCGAGCGGCCTTTTTTGTGGGCACGATTTCTCGGGGCAAATCGCAGGTAATAAAAAGGCCGGCTTGTGGCCGGTATTCTTATTAAATATGCTTTTGATTTTAAAGTAATTTATTTCTGCTTGCTGTTGGGACCCACACTTTGACCCACACTGATGCGGGTCGCTGCCCTAGTGGGCTCAGATGTTCCTATGGCTTATCATTTTACACTTCGCTTCGACTGCCCTGATTGCCTCTTGGATCTCGCGCATTGGCTTCTCGGCATTCCTGTTAGCTTCAGACTCCTTCTCAGAGAAAAACTCGGGTGCCTGTTCGTTAAATCCGGGTCTTCGCTCAGGTGTATTATGGTTTTTATGATATGTTATAACGTAGCGTTAATTGTGTTCCAAAAAATCTTTCCCTTGGAATGGGTTATCTTGGAATTAGTTTTTTAACTAATTTTGATGCGATAGCCCGATGTATGGTGAGGCGAGTTATTTTCTTGAACAAATTCCTGCTCGCAAAATAGCGGTAGCTCCTTGATTGTAATGATTTGGCCATTTTTTAGTTCAGGCTCTCCGGTGCTAAGAAGGATTGATTCTCTGAACTTGAAGTGACTTCTCTCCCTTTTGACGTGCCCCAGCTTGATAAGTAGATCAATTGCTGAATATAGTCGCTCAGAATTAGCGCGACCTCTTAGTACGCTTGGCCCAGACTGTTTAACTTGGGATAGTGTGAAAATAGTTTCCACGCCGATTATCAGATCACCTGGTTGCACTGGTCTAGCTTTGATTCGGTTAGGGTCCGATTTTCGATTGCTTTCAGTTTCGGGGTCTGGTGAGTGAAGGTCGCGCTTGTAAGCGGTTTTAAGCAAGAAGTGCGCAAGGAGGTTTGTGTCTGTGACGATTTGCGGTTCGTTGGCTAGGTGCTCAATAAAGTGCTTTGAACAGTTTTGGGTAAAATACCAGCAAAACTTTAATGTGAAGATATCTATTTCTATATCGCTATTGTTTTTTCGTTCGAAAGTATGCAGTGTGGCTGCTAGTCGGCTAGTGTTTTCTAGTAGCTTTGAGGCGTGATCTTTGAGGTAATAATATAATCCGTTTTCCTGCATCTGCTTTTCAAGGTATTGGTTGCACATAAACCAGAAGTCTTTTGCCTGTTCTGAGAATTGCAGTACTTGTCTTTCTGATGATGATTCTGAAGTCAAAAGTTCTTGGATGCGGGTATTGAAGGCTTTCTTACGAGATAGCTTGGATAGTTTTTGGTTTGTTCGGTGTCCAGCCATTGTGCGAGGCTTTACGACTAAGAATCGAGCTAAAAATCCAGTTCCTCTAGCCTCTTCGCCGCGCTTGCTCATGAATCGATTAATTACATTCGGCTGAGCCATTAATGAAAGAGTAAGGCGAGCATTCTGTAGGACAAAACTATCCCTTGATATTCGGTCAACCTTCACGCTGCCGCCGTCCCACAGCGTGTTGAGTTTGTCCAGTTCTCCTAAGGCTTTCCCGCTAAAAATACTGCTTGCTTCGCTCGTTAATAAACAGCCATGTGGAATATTCTCGTAGAGCATCTGTACGAGAGCCTGTGGGGTTGTGTCTTCGTACAAAAACTTTCCAGATCGAACTGGTTGTGGTTCAGCTCTTAGGTGCTCAGCTACTGCCTCTAAAGCTGCATGTGTAGCAGCCTCATCCCCTTGGGTCGCGCATTTGTTAAATGCACGCTCTAGGTGCTTTTTTTGTGTGATCCACAGCTGATGATCAACTTTTTGCTGAAGTAAGGCGGCTTCATTTGTGCGATGTGCGACATCATTTAGATTGGTGATGGCCTCAAAAAAATAGTTCTGTGTAACTGTTTTTCGCTCCCCAGACTCCGCAATGGTTAGGAGCATCAATGAGGTTGGCACTCTATGTCCGGTTGGCATTTCTACGTCAACGAGGCCTTGGCAGGCCGTGGCAATGGCACCTAGGGCGCACATCATCGCCATTTCACGAGAGACTTGATGCTCTCGCGCTGATTCCCCCACTGCGGCCTCAAAGAGGCTGTGCTCGCTAAAGTGGGGCCAACCTTGTTCGTCCATTGATGGGTTAGGGCTAGTCCAGGGTTGATTTTTTTCAATTTCCTCAATCATCTTAAAACCTGCTATTTCTGCTATTAATCGCAAAAATAGCAGGTTTTTCTAATTACAAGCTGTGGATATTTTCAGAGCCACGAGTCTGTGAGCGGCATGCACCTGGTTCAGGAGAGGCGTATTGCGGTCTTTTTTTACCGTCTCAGCACATCTTCTGAGCCATACAGAGGAGCCTGCTCATGCGAATCATCCGTCTGAAAGAAGTCATCGACTCGACCGGCCTGTCTCGGTCGACCCTGTACAAGTACATCGGCGAAGGCACCTTCCCGAAACCGGTATCGCTGGGCGACCGCTGCGTCGGCTGGGTCGATAGCGAGGTGCACGATTGGATCCTGGCTCGGATCGAGGAGCGTGACCAAGCCGAGGGTACTGCAGTACGTCCCACCGGCCACCTGAGCATGGCTAGCTAGAACTGACCACCTGTGCCATGACCAGTCGGAGCTGGTCATGGCGCTTATGCCGGCTGCCTGATTCTGGCTGCTCGGCGATCTTCAGAAAGCCGGAGCAATGTTGCTCCCCATCGATCCGGCAGACTCTGGCTAGGCATCGGTCTCCATGGGCTTTTGGTCTGGTTTATGTCCGGAATACGTCTTCAGCAAAAAATGCCGTTGCGGCTTGGTGCGCAGTGTGGATTTTTCCGAGCCAGCCGGAGCTGTCAGTTGCGGTGTGGGTAGTATGCTTTTACTAGCTATTCCTACCCGAAGGGTTCTTGCCTCATTAACCGTGCAGTAGCAAGCTTCACCGACCAGATCCCATGTACCTGGAGGGGCTTAATCATCTGGCACTGAAGCACTATCTGAAGGGGCAATTATCCGGGGGATCTACCAACCACCAAGCAACACGATCAGTTCACCACGGGAGACCAGCTACCCATTCGTCGCGGATGAGCTTCGTCACCGAGCATCCAGTCGAGGGTGATCAGGCAGGGAAATGTATCCAGTAAATTAAAACTCCGCAGGCATGGCTTATGAAACTCAACCATGAGAGGTCATAACCATGTTCAACGATACCGACACCATCCAACGCTACCCGCTTCGTCATCCAGCCAATACCAATCTGCATCTTCACTACGACGACACCTTTGAGGGCTTCCGCTTGATGCGTGACAAGGGGCCTTTCATTCGTGAGCACCTGTCCGATCTCAAGCGCACCATAGACCTGGCATTAGCTGAGTATCCGAGGGTCTTAGCCTTCAGAGTTGACCTCCACTTGCCTCAAGGCGTCCTGCTACCTGACTACGCCTATACGAACCAGGTCATCAGCCGATTCTTCGAATCGTTTACGAAGAAGATCCAGTACCACCAGGAGCGGGTGGCTGAGCGTGGCTACTCGCGTGGTTGCAAAGTACGGTACGTCTGGTCGAGAGAAATAGGTCAGGCAGGCCGGCAGCATTATCACCTGCTGATCCTGTTGAACCGTGATGCCTATTACACCCTAGGGCTGCTGGGCTCAGAGAGGGTCAACATGATCAGCCGCATAGAAGAGTCATGGGCCAGTGCACTGCGGTTGTCGAAGCATGAGGTCGACGGGCTGGTACATATCCCCGACAATCCAACGTATCGGATAGATCGGCATCCCCGTATGCGGAAGGTTGCATGGTCAGAACACAAGGTTCTTGTTGATGAGCTACCGGATCTGTTCCACCGGGCCAGCTACCTGTGTAAGAAAGCGACCAAGTCCTACGGGGATCGTCAGCGAGGTTTCGGCACCAGCAGGGGGTAATGAACTCCGGTGCTGCTAGGTGGGTTTGAGGCTGCAATGCGGAGTTTCTTCTCGGCCATTTGGAAGTCACCGATATAGGCTGTCATCAGCGACTTCCAAAGCCTGCCGTGGTTGGGCACGAAGAAATGCAGCAACTCGTGCACAATCACGTAATCCCATACGTCCTCATCCAGAGATAGCAGCTCGCTGTTGAAGGTCATGCGACCTGAGCTTGAGCACGATGCCCATTTGTTGCGCATGGGGCGCAGTGTGACCGAGTGCGAGCCCACATTGAGTCTCTCAGCCCAGTGGGTTGCCCGTCCTCGAAACTTTAGTCGTTGCGTATCTGCGTCAGCCATACCTAGATCCGGTAGGCCTTAGCCAATAGGCTGAAAAGTTCGTCCACGATGGCAACGGTCTTGTCCACATCGCTGACTGCCGGGAATATCGCTCCTGTTACTCTGTTGCGCAGGTCTCGTAGTGACTTTTCGCTCTCGCGCCAAGTTGGTAAGGCAATGAATGCTTCGCGGATTTTTCGGGTGATGTCTTCGGCATCAGCCAGTCCGGCATCTAGCAGTGTGCGATAGATAAAGAACGTGAGGCCATCAAACCCCTTTTCAGCCTGTACCTTCTTGCGAGATTCATTTTCCTCCAGCAGTTTGATGAGCTCTGCAAGGGCGTCCTGTGTGGTTGTCTGACGGTCCTCGAACTTCTCTTGCACGGCTTCAGCTCGGTCTGCCAGCCCCACCAGGAATGGATCGTCGGACTCATCCTCGGCTGCCTTTTCGATGCTCTTGACGAGGTTGATCACCTTAGTTTCATCGCCAGAGTGCTTGGCCTTGATCTGATCGATAGCGTGCTCATCCAGTTGTACCATTTCCCCTACGGGTGCTAGCGCCGTGGTGTCGATGTGCTGCTGAACTAGCGCATTGGTCTTGCGCTGGAATTCACGGTCGACATAAACCCGCTTGGCATAGGCGCGACTGACCACGGCATACATGGCTGAGAGACTGCTGTAGTCAGCAATGAAGGGGCGCAAGAAAGCATCTGGGCTGATGATCTCATAAAGCATTTCTAGCTCTTTGTACTCACGAAAGAAGGCTTTGCGCCGGTCCTTGTCGCGGAAGTGCTCAATCAGCCCATCGACATCCTTGTCGTTAAAATTGTGCTGCACCAGCGGTAAATAGGCTGCGGATGCACTACTCATCTTGCTCTGGAAGAGGGACTTCAGCAGGGCGATATCTTTCACGACCGCCGATACTTCGTCGCTATCGAATGCCAGCGCTTTCTCCAGCTTGTCGAAGATGCCCACAAAATCCAGAACGAAGCCGTGCGGCTTTACCATCTCCTCTGCTTCGTTTTCATAGGGGCGATTCACTCGCGCGATAGCCTGCAGCAAGGTGTGATCGCGCAGCGGCTTGTCGAGATACATCGCGTAAAGCAGTGGCGCGTCATAGCCGGTCAGTAGCTTTTCGGTAACGATCAATATCTTGGGTAGCGTGCCGAACTTGGCGAATTGCCGGCGCACTGCTTTTTCTTCCTCACTGGCGAGGTGGAATTGCTTGAGCCGTTCGCTGTCGTTGTTGCTGCCTGTGTAAACCACCTGCGACCAATCCGGCGGCAGCACCTTGTCTAATGCAGCCTTGTAGAGCGCGCAGGCCTCGCGATCGACTGCCACAAGAAAAGCCTTGTAGCCCAGCGGCTCAACGTTTTCGCGGTAATGCTCGGCCACATAGGCTGCGACCTTTTCAATGCGTGACTGCCCCTTGAGGAAGTTGCGCAGGTTGACCGCACGCTCAAGGATACGGTTCAGTTCATCGATGTCGGCAATGCCTTCGGCTTCCGCCAGCGCGAGGAACTCTTTCTCCATTACCTCTTTGGGCACCAGCAGTTCGTTGGGCGCCAGGGCATAAAAGAGCGGCAGGGTGGTGCGGTCCTCAATGCTTTCGCGGATTGAATACTTGTGTAGATAGCCCTGTTCGTCATCGATGCCGAAGGTCTTGAACGTGCCTTTGCCGTGTGCTGTGGCATCAATGGGTGTGCCGGTGAAGCCGATAAACGTAGCGTTTGGGATACCTGCCATCAGGTAGTTGCCGAGATCGCCCTGTGTAGTGCGGTGGGCCTCGTCGATCAGTACGTAGATATTGGTCCGAGCATTCAGGTCGGCCGGCATGTCACGGAATTTCTGGATCGTCGAGACGATGATGCCGCGATAGTCATCTTTGAGTAGCGCATTGAGTGTGTCGATGCTGGTGGCAGGCTGCACGTTGTGCAGACCCAGCGCCTCCAGATTGCGCACCATCTGATCTTCCAGTTCGTTGCGGTCGATGAGCAGCAGGATGGTTGGCTTTTCTGACTGCGCTGCTTTAAATAACATCTCGGCAGCTTTGATCATCGTGAAGGTTTTGCCGCTGCCTTGGGTATGCCATACCAGTCCCCGGCGCTTGACCGGATGGTGGGCGCGCTCCACCACTTTTTCTACGGCACCGGTCTGGTGCTGGCGCAGAATGAATTTCTGCAGTTCTGATTCCTTCTCGGCGAACAGGATGTAGTGCTGCAGAAAACCCAGCAGGTTCTGTCGGTCGCAAAACGACTTGATCTTGGCTTCGAGCTGCCCCAGTTCTTCGTGCTTCCAATTGAACAGATTGCGACGCACGACGTTCCAGGTCACGCCATAGACAAAGCCGATGGCTTCGGTGGCTGTGAACAATTGCGGGGGCACCATCATTTCCGGCGTCTCGCCGTGATAGCGGCGGATCTGATCAACTCCCAGTGCGATGGCCTCATCCTTAGTGGCGTTCTTGCACTCGATAATCAGAACTGGGATGCCGTTAATCAGGAACACCACGTCGGCACGGTTGCCATAGCGGCCGTTGTGCAAGTAGTACTCCTCAGTCACCTCGAAGCGATTGCTGGCCCAGTAACCAAATTCGATCAGCTTCAGGTCGAGCTCACGAGCCTCAGTCGGCTCGAAGAAGGTAGTTTGCCCTCGCAGTGCACGCAGAAAGTCGCGATTGCCTCGGATATTGGTCGGCAGGGCTGCAAGCTTGCGGGCCAACTCCTCCGCCGAGTCGGCAAAGCCTGTGTTCAGCTCCTTGACCTGCTTGAATAGCGTCTCAACGAAGAAGGGAGAGGCCCCTCTGGCTTGGTCCGCAGGCTTAGTCTGCGACTTGTCGAACCCGCGTCGCATTTCCGCTTCAGTGCGGGGCACAAAGGTCCACCCCATTGCCTGTGCATACTCAAGGATACGTGCCTGTACGGTCTTATGCTCAGTTGGGATGGCCATGCGGGCTCCGGGTTCGGATAAGTTCTGTTCAGCTTGCCACGCTATCAGTAGAGCTTGGCGAGATCAAAAATAAATTGATTATTTGAACCTTTGGTGCATAGTTCAGAGATATTTAATACCGTGGTGGGCGAAATGCTGGTCGAGTTCCGCGTCAAGAATTTCCGCAGCCTGCGCGACGAGCAGGTGCTTAGCCTCGTGGCGTCCACAGACAAGACGCTGCTGGATACTCATGCTCTCAGTACTGGGCTGAGGGCAGCTCCGCACTTGCTCAAGAGTGCAGTGGTGTATGGAGCCAATGCCAGCGGAAAGTCCAACCTCATCAAGGCTCTGCAGTACATGCGTGGTGTGGTGCTGGAGTCTGCAGCAGTCATCCAGCCAGGCCAGACCTACTCAGTTCAACCCTTCCGGCTGGACGTGGGCTCTGCCAGCCAACCTACTGAATTTGAGGTTACTTTCATCCTCAACGGCGTGCGTTATCAGTATGGCTTTGCCATGACCTCGCAGCGCATCGTCAGCGAGCAGCTACTGGTGTACAAAGCGTTCAAGCCACAGCGTTGGTTCGAGCGCCGATTTGATGCGGAAAGCGGCAAGGACGTATACGAATTCGGTCCCAGTCTTAAAGGGGCCAAGAGCTTGTGGGAAGGAGCCACCCGATCGAATGCTTTGTTCCTCTCCATGGCTGTTCAGCTCAATAGTGAGGGCACTGCAATGACATGGGGGGAACCTCTTTGGTGCGGATGTCATTGCAGTAATGTGTGGTTGAGATTTTTTTGAATCGAATGGCTGCTTTTCAGCAGCGCTAACTGAGTGCGAACTGGCTGGAGTCGGCCAAAAGCAGTCTTTGATTGGTGACCAAGCGGCCCTCGTGCGGGGGCAGTTATTAGGCCCAAAGGTCTCTAGGAAAGCCGGGGCTATTGATAGGGCCGGTTCACCTCTAGCATTGTGGTCAGGTGGTACTGATGAAGTCAGGTGGTGAGTCCACTCATGATCAACAGCGATGCACTCGGCCCTGCGAAAATTACATCGAGATTAGTGCCGGCTCAGTTAGCCGCGTGCTCAGAAAGCCCAGCTGGATCAATTACTCGAATATGCCGAAAACCGATCTTAATCAGTCCCGCCTTTTCCAGTTGTTTTAGCAGCCCGTTGATAGTCTGGCGGGAAGAACCAAGTATGGAGGCTAAATCCGCCTGAGAAACATTCAAAATAACTTCCTCAGAGCCTGTTGCCTGTGGTTGCAGCAACAACAGTTCTGCTAAAACTGTACGCAGCCGTTGCAGCGGCACGATCATCTGGCCATCGGCAAAGTGCCGCATAAAAGCGGCATAGCGCTTGGCAATAAAAAGTGTAATTGCCTTGCAATAGAGAGGTTCCTCTTCAAGGATTCGCTCGAATTGCTGCAGAGGCAGCATTAGTAATTGCACATTGGTATCGGCGATCACAGCCACATCGGCCTTTTCGCCTGTAATCAGGTCGAGGAAGTTGAACCAAAATCCTCTCTCGCCAATCATATAAAGCTTCTCCTCACCCTCGAATAGCAGCCGCGAAACCCGCACGCGCCCCTCAAGCACTACTGAGGCTGCAGTCGGTCGGCTGCCTTGGGCAGTGATCACCTGCCCTTTGCGATAGTGGCGCAATACGGAAGACTGGATGATTTTGTCTTGCACTTCCCCCGGCAAGCTTGCGAACCAGTCATCTGCCTCGCGCAGGCGGTAGATTGTCTGATGGGCTGCGTCATCTATGTTTTGCATTTGGAAACCTTGGAAACATCGATGTTGGGTCTTAACCACATTCGACAGTTTCCCAAGATATGGGATGCAGGGGAAGCCGAATTAACGGCTCGCAGCTAACAGCGGCACCACCCTATCCCGGTGCAGCAGCAGCAGGGCTAAAGACAGCAAGTAGTGCAGCCATTGGATGCCAGATAGCGGTCCGAGCATCTCTTCACCGGTTGCACCGGCCGCTAGACTAACGATGAACACTAGCGCCGCCCCGAGTGGCATTACCCGCCGCGTCACTAAGGCTGTGGCACAGATTAACAAGACAGAGCCAAGAGGCACCAGCATGCGCCAGGTGTCAAATCCCGACACGCTAATCACCACCCCGAAGCTCCCAACCAAGAGCGCGAAGCGCCCTGCGGCCGTGATGCGCTGAGCAACAGAGTCATCTGGCCAGCGCAGTGCAATGACCAGCAGCGGGAAACCTGCGCTGGCGGCAACCAGGCCGGTAAAGCGATGTGGGCCGGCGAACAACTCACCATACTGGTAATGCAGTGTACCAATCGCTGCCGCCAGGCCGATCAGGCCGCAACCAATGGCTAGAGCAGGGCGCTGGCGCAGCTGGACAAAGGCAATGGAAAAGGCAACCACAGCCAAGATCAAGTCGGAAATGGCATCGGCATTCATTGGGAAGTCCACAAAGCAGCAGGTTTGAAGGAAGTGCGGCTGAGCCATGCAGCGCTGCCTAGCATTACAACCAATAACATCAGCTTGAGTGCGATGGGCATACTAAAACCGAACCAGTCAGGTAGAGCAGCAAAGGCAATGCCCAGTCCTATGACACGGCACTGCTCAAAACGCCGTGCATTGGCACGTCCTTCCAATAGTGACGTGAGAGAGATTGCCGAAATGGCAAAGCCAGCGGCGTAGAGTGCCAGTAAGGTCTTCGGCAAGGTGTTGACTAGCGTCAGAAAATGCATGAGGAACAACATTGCAAGCACCTGATGCACTACCGCATAGCGTTTGACCGCATCGGGTGTACACGGATCGTAATACTTAAACTGCGACGGCTCGTAAGGCTCGCTCGCCTCATCGTGCCAGCCACCAGGTGGTGCCAGCCAGACGCCAAGTTTAGCCCGCCAGCCCGGGGTGGCTTTGGATTTCTGCCAGAGCTCAATGTAGTAATGCATGTTGCCCCAGAATGGGTTAAGGCTCTGCAACGGTGTGCGCACGCCGTAGATGACCTTCTCGTCCTTGCGCTCCTCGGCGAAGGTACCGAATAGGCGATCCCAGAGAATCAGAATGCCCCCGTAGTTTGTGTCCATGCAGTAGTCATTTTGCCCATGATGGACGCGATGGTTTGAGGGTGTGACGAAGATGCGATCAAGCCAGCCCAAACGACCAATTACCTCGGTATGCACCCAGTACTGGTAAAGCAAGTCGATCAGCAACACCCCGGCAAACACGCTGGGCGGCACACCGGCCACTGCCATCGGTAGATAGAATATCCAGCCCAGAAGTGCGCTCGTCGAGGACTGGCGTAAGGCTGTTGCCAGGTTGAAGTACTCGGAAGAGTGATGCGATACGTGCCCGGCCCACAGCAAGCCAATTTCATGGTTCATACGGTGATGCCAGTAGTAGAAAAAGTCGTAGGCCACAAGGGCTCCGACCCATACCCACAGGCTATCGCTAGGCAAGGTCGTGGCGCGGTAGGCTTCGAATACCAGAGTGTAAACGCCCAGTTTCGCCAACTTGGTGAACGCCCCAACCACCTGGCTCAATAGACCATATTGGTAGCTGCTGATGGCATCAGGTATGGAATACGCCGCTAGCCCGCGGCGGTGCGCCAGCCATGCTTCCAGCAAGGTGGTGGTTAAAAAAATCGGTATGGCAAACACGATCAGATTCATTGCGCGCGATCCTTTTCTCTCGACTCAAGAAAGTTGAGCGGCTGATGGCTTTCAGCGACTCAGCGACCAGGCAAGTTAGCACTCTTGACTGTGCCCACTTGTCGGCTCGGCGACAGGTTCTGCACGGCAATAGTGGCAACCTAGCTGACCACTCGTGCCGGGGCTCAGTGCTCAGTGCAGCCCTGGTGTAGTCCACTTCAAGGAGAATAAGCGTGAGTAAAGTAGTCGCAATTAGCGGTGGATTCGGTTGTCTAGGTATAGCGGTAGGCGAGGCGTTCGCGGCCAATGGTTGGCGGGTGGCCCTGATTGATCAGGCCAGCGTGCCGCGACCCCTGGCCGACACGGCGCGCTCTGAAAAACTGCTTATCGGCGCGGTCGATCTAACCGATCTGCACATGGCAAATTGTGCAATGCAGCAGGTGCAGCAGCATTTTCAAGGATTAGATGCGCTCATCAACGTGGCGGGTGGTTTTCGCTGGGAGACCATCGAGGGCGGCGATCTTGCGACCTGGGATTTGATGTATCAAATGAACGTGCGCACTGCCGCAACGGCTAGCATGGCCGCGCTGACACACCTGAAGAAAGCCGAAGCCGGGCGCATTATCAACATTGCAGCCGGAGCGGCCAGTAAGGCCAGCCTAGGCATGGGGGCCTATGCTGCAGCAAAGTCCGGGGTGATGCGCCTTACGGAGGCGTTGGCCGAAGAGTTGAAAGATCAGCGCATCACGGTCAATGCGATCATGCCATCGATCATCGATACCCCGCAGAACCGCCTCGATATGCCTGATGCGGATGCCACCCGCTGGGTTACGCCAGAGCAGGTCGCTAATGTGATCGTATTTTTAGCCTCTCAGGAGGCTAGTGCAATCACAGGTGCAGCTATCGCTGTAAATGGGCGGTGCTAATTTATTAGGCCGGCTGTCGACATAGCAGAGTGGCTGCCTAGAGCCGTTCTTCTCACCCAGGGTTCGCCCGATCCTAATGATCCTAATGATCCTAATGATCCTAATGCGGCATGCGTGGCCTATGCGTGGGGAACTGCCTGTTGTTACCGGCTGCTTTGGGCTTGCTGTGGGTCACTTCTTGCTCGTGCAGAACTTGGCCCATTCCGCCATCAGTGCACTGCGCTTCTCCAGAAGGTCGGAGCGCGAATAGGCCGCCTCGGTCTGGTCGCGTTCATCATGGGCAAGCGCAAGCTCACAAACCTCTCTCGGGTAGTTGGTGCATTCGGGTGAAAGCGCCAGCCGATGTTTTCGTAATCAGCGACGTCTCTTTCCATTCAGCCTAAGTCCTTTTTCCAGCTGTCCAGCATGTCCGCCCATCTCTGCATCATCATGGCTCGATCACTCAAATACTCGGCATGGTTGTAGGTGCGGCGGACAGCGTTTTGCTCGGTATGGGCGAGCTGTCTTTCGATCCAGTCTGCTGAATAGCCCATCTCATTGAGTCTGGTGCTGCCCGTTGTCCTCGTGGCATGCGGGCTGTATTTACCTCCCCAGCCAAGGGTGTTGAGCATCTGGCGGAATGAGGCCGCAACCATTGGGCGGGTGCGTACGTCGCGGTGAGGAAATACGTGGGTGTATTTTCCTGTGATGGAATGCAGGCCTCGCAGTATTTCGACTGCCTGTCGCGGCAGTGGCACCGTGTGCTCTTTGCGCTTTTTCATCCGCTCGGCGGGAATGCGCCAAAGCGCCTTCTCCAGGTCAAATTCTGCCCACTGAGCCTCTACAGCTTCATTGGGGCGGCACAGAGTCAGCCACATGAGCTGGAAAGCGCAGAGGGTCTCATGGCGTCCGCCGTGAGATTCGACATCGCGTAACAGTTGGCCAATTTCTTCGGTGGAGAGAGGGCGTTTGTGCTGAGTCTTGTTGGCTGGCAGGGCTTTTCGAACGGGGTGTACCGGGTCGGTGCTGGCTCGCAACGTGGAAATTGCCAGTTCGAAAACTCCGGACATGCTCCGCTTGGCCTCTGCGGCAACAGATGGGCCATTATCTTGAGCGGCTGCTCTGAGCACTTCAAGAATGTGCATGGGGGTGATGGCTTTGATCGGCAGTTCACCGATTTTGGGAAATACGACGCGTTCAAGCATGTTGAGTCGTCTGGACTTGGTGATCTCCTCCCAGTCCTTCAGTGAAAGCCACTCTTTGGCGACGGCTTCAAACGTAATGGCCTTCTCGTGGTCGCGCTTCACCCGCTCCTGTTGCCGGTGGTGCGCGGGATTGATGCCCTGTATGACTAGGGCACGGGCTTTCACGCGCTCATCGCGTGCCTCTGCAAGAGTGAAGCGGCGCCCTTTGCGGCGCTCTTCGGCGTGCTCGGGTGATTCCCCTTTGGGCGCGATTACATAGTCCCCAATCGCGAACACGCTTTCCTTCCTGCTAGTTCCGTCGTTCAGCTCGAACCGATAGCGCCATGCCTTAACCCCGTTAGGCTTCACCTCAAGGTAAAGGCCATTGCCATCTGTGAGCTTGTAGGGCTTTTCCTTGGGCTTGGCGGTACGGCACTCGGTATCGGTAAGCGGCATGGCTGCTCAATCCTGGTATACCCGGTTATATGGGGAGGTGAATTTTTCGATACCCGGTAGCGTACCCGGTAAATATGCGGATCGTATAGATTCTTTTCGGACCTTTTCGGAAAAGAAAAACCCCTTAAGGCTTTATTCCTCAAGGGGTTTCGTATCCGGTAAGATCCGGTGAAATCCTAATTTCTGTTTAGACGTTGAAGCGGAAGTGCATCACGTCGCCATCCTTGACGATGTATTCCTTGCCTTCCAGGCGCCATTTGCCGGCCTCCTTGGCGCCAGCCTCGCCCTTGTACTGGATAAAGTCGTCATAGCTGATGACTTCGGCGCGGATAAAGCCTTTTTCGAAGTCGGTGTGGATCACGGCGGCGGCCTGCGGGGCGGTGGCGCCGATGCGCACGGTCCAGGCGCGTACTTCCTTGACCCCGGCGGTGAAGTAGGTCTGCAGGTTGAGCAGCTGGTAGCCGGCGCGGATCACGCGGTTGAGGCCCGGCTCGGTCATGCCCATGGTTTCCAGGAACATCTGCATTTCTTCCAGATCGTCCAGTTCGGCGATCTCGGCTTCGATCTTGTTGCACACCGGCACCACGATGGCGCCTTCTTCTTCGGCAATAGCGCGCACCACGTCGAGGTGCGGGTTGTTGTCGAAGCCGTCCTCGGCGACGTTGGCGATATACATCACCGGCTTGGTGGTGAGCAGGTGGAAGGTCTTGGCCAGGCGCTTGTCGTCGTCACCCAGGTTCTTCAGCAGGCTGCGTGCGGGCTTGCCTTCGGTGAAGTGGGGGATGAGCTTTTCCAGCAGGGCCTTCTGGGCCACGGCTTCCTTGTCGCCGCCCTTGGCGCTGCGGGTGACGCGCTGCAGTTGCTTCTCGCAGCTGTCGAGGTCGGCCATGATCAGTTCCAGGTCGATGATCTCGATATCGCGCTTGGGGTCGACGCTGTTGGCGACGTGGATGACGTTTTCGTCTTCGAAGCAGCGCACCACGTGGGCGATGGCGTCGGTCTCGCGGATATTGGCGAGGAACTTGTTGCCCAGGCCTTCACCCTCGGCGGCGCCCATCAAGCCAATGCGCAGCGGCTGACCGGCAGCCGGACAAACGCTGCGCACTACGCTGAGCAGGGCCATCACATGCAGCTGCTCCAGCAGCCTGTCGGGACGCCCGAAGCGCTCGTCCCAGCTGATGACCACCTGCTCCCGTGTGACGCTGACCTGGGCCCAGTCGCAGCCATAAAACCATTGATCCAGCAGCAGGTAGGTCTCGAAAAACTCGCTCAGAGTGCGGGTGTTGACCAGCAGGTAGCCCAGCGGTCCGACATGCTGCAGGCGCACATGCCGACCGATGTCGAGTCCGCGCGCGGGGCCAGGGGCCAAGGCAATCGCCGCATGCACTTGCGCCTCCCACTGTTCGAGTGAGAGCGCCACCCCACGCGGGGCGGCGGAAGGGCGAGACAGACCAAGGCTGGCCAACCAATCGTTGAGAATGGCACCAAAGGCGCAGGGCACTACGATCAAGCGAGCAACCTCAAATGAACGCGCACGTTACCTCACCCAGCCCGCCGATACGGAAGCTCAGGCGGTCGCCGCGCGCCAGTTCCAGCATCGGCGCCTGGGCGCCGGTGAGCAGCACATCGCCAGCACGCAGCGGCTGGCCCAGGCTGGCCCGCTTGCGCGCCAGCCACAGGGCCGTGGCCAGGCAGTCGGACAGGGACAACTCGATAGCGGAGTGCACCGACTCGCCATTGCGTTGCAACTCGGCACTCAGCGTCTGCCCCGCCAGCTGCGCCAGCGGCACCACCTGTTCGCCCAGCACATAGAGCCCGGACGACAGGTTGTCGGCAACCGCGTCGAGCAGGGTCAGTTTCCAGCCCTCGAAGGCCGAGTCATTGATCTCCAGCGCCGGTACCACTCCGGCTATGCCGGTCAGCAGCTGCTCCAGCTCGATCTCACCTGCCGGCAGATCCTGCCCCAGCACCACAGCCAGCTCGATCTCCGCCCGGGGCTGCAGCAGCCGTTCCCAGGCGATGCTCTCGCCCGAGCGGCAGGCGGTATCGGCGAACAGCCAGCCATACACCGGTTCCTCGACCTTGAGCGCGGCGCGCAGGGTCGCCGAGGTGAGCCCGGCCTTGGCGCCGCTCAGGTGCCGGCCCTGTTCCAGGGCCTGACGCATGCCCACGGCCTGCACCTGATAGGCGTCGTCCAGACCTTTCAGGGCGAAGCGCTCGCTGACCAGCGGGCCGGGCTGGCGCCGACTGCGCGCCTCGGCCAGATGGTCGGCGGCGGCCTGCAGATATTCACTGACACCCAATGCTTGGCTCATCGGCTGGGCACCTCGCCGACCACGGTGGTCCGGAACATCTCGCGGCGCATGCCGTGGTAGTCGGAAATCGGCAGGTGCCAGGTGCTGCGGTTGTCCCAGATGGCCAGGGTGCCCTGGCGCCAGCGCATGCGGCAGGTGAAGGCCGGCGATGTGGCCAGGCTGAACAGGTAGTCGAGCAGCGGCTTGGACTCTTCCGAGCGCAGCCCCTCGATGCCCACGGTGTAACCCGGGTTGACGAACAGCACCTTCTTGCCGGTTTCCGGATGGCGGGTCACCAGCGGATGGCTGCGGGTGTCCGCGGAAGTATCGTTGCCGAAGTTGATCGCCATGTTCTCCAGCAGCGCATTGTGGTTGGCGCCAACGCCGTAGGCGCGCTCGGGACTGTGGATTGCGTTGAGGTTTTCCAGCAGCGCCTGCATGCCCGGCGACAGCCACTCGTAGGCCAGCGCCATGTTGGCGTAGCAGGTGTCCCCGCCAAAGGGCGGGATGTCGTGGCCATAGAGCAGGGTGAAGGCCGGCGGACGCTCCTGGAAGGTCCAGTCGGTATGCCAGGCACCGCCGAACACGAAGGGCGCCTTCTCGTCAGCTTCCTTGACTACCTGCACCACGTGCGGGTGCTCGGCCATGGTCTTCACATAGGGCTCACGGCCGAACTCGCCGAACTGCTGGGTGACCCGTTCCAGATCGGCGGGGCTCAGCTCCTGCTCGCGGATGAAGACCACCTTGTGCGCTAGCAGGGCCTGGCGCAGCTCGGCATAGCCCTCCTCGCTCAGGCTCTTCAGGTCGAGCCCCTCGACATCCGCGCCGATGGCGCCGGTGGTCGGGGTGACCTGGATATGGCGATAGTCGGCCGCACGGTTGTGGCTGGGCAGGGCGTAGATGAATTCGTTCATGGCAGGGACTCAGGCTGTTGGACGTGGCAGCAGAATGCGACGCGAGCGGCTGAACGATCTATGATAATTACCGCCAAAAATTGTTAACTACTGCCAAACAAGAGGCCTGCGATGAACTGGCGCCAGAGCCGCCCGCTGACCGGCGTGCGCTACCTGCTCGAAGTCGCCCGCGCTCAGGGCGTGGGCCCAGCAACCTGCCTGCTCGGCAGCGCCATCGCCACGGATGCGCTGCAACAATCCAATGCGCAGATCGAGGCCTGGCAGGAGCTGGCGGTGATCCGCAACCTGCTGGAACACGCTGGCCGCCCCGGCCTGGGTTTTGTCGCAGGCAAGCACTACCACCTGACCTCGCTCGGACTGCTGGGCTTCACCATGCTGGCCAGCCGCACGCTCGACGAGGCCTTCGCCGCCTTCCAGCGCTATCAGCTGCTCGCCCTCACTCTCTGCCCGGCCCGCATCGAAACCGACAAGCGCGGCACTTGGTTGCTTTTCGATGCCAGCGTACTGCCACAGGACGCCCGGCGCTTCGTGATCGAGCGCGGCCTAGCCGGTTGCCTGAGCGTGACGGCCGAACTGCTTCAGCGCCCGGCCGTGCCCCTGGCGGTAGAAATGACGGCCGCGGCTCCGGGCGACCTGGAAGCCCTGCAACGTGACTTCCCCTACCCGGTGCGCTTCGGTGCGCCGCGCGACGGCATCCTGTTCAGCAACGCCGAACTGCACCTCAACCTGCCGCAGGCGCATATCAGCGCCCAGCTTGAAGGCGAACAATTGTGCGAGCGCCTGTGCAACGAGATTTCCCATGATCTGGTCGCCCCGCCGACGGCCCGTCTGGTGCAGCAGGTAGTGATCCGCGACTCGGCCAGCCTGCTCACCAGCCGCACCGTGGCCCAGCACCTGGGGCTGTCCGAACGCACCCTGCACCGCCGCCTGGCCGCCGAGGGGCACTCCTTCCAGCAGCTCAACGAACAGATCAAGCGCCGCCTGGCCGAACGCCTGCTGCTCGACTCACGCCTGGATCTGGGCAGCATCGCCCAACGCCTAGGCTATGCCGATGGCGCCAGTTTCTCGCGCGCCTTCAGCCGCTGGAATAAGTGCTCGCCTGGTTATTGGCGTAACCGAACCAGCTGCTTGGTAGTAAATGATGGAAGTAGTGATGGCAGTGAAACTTAAACACCTCCATCGTGGGATTCAGGAGCCCCTCTGACCCTTCCCAGCTTTACGTGGGTAGTCGGTAGCGAACTAGGGGGCCTCGCTCCCCGAAGTCCTTTCATCTAAGCCTGTTGGGGGCGACTTTCTTGTGATAGCGCAGCGCCTCATTTCTCACTTTGGCAACCGTGTGAGAATCGCCCCGGTTTTTGATACCCCCAACCCTCAAAGAGGGTCCGCTAACCCCATGCATGAGCGCCCGCTATTGGCCGGTTTCTGTCTGTTGTTACCGGCTGCTTTGGGCTTGCTGTGGGTCACTTCTTGCTCGTGCAGAACTTGGCCCATTCCGCCATCAGTGCCCTGCGCTTCTCCAGAAGGTCGGAGCGCGAATAGGCCGCCTCGGTCTGGTCGCGTTCATCATGGGCAAGCGCAAGCTCGCATACCTCTCGCGGGTAGTTGGTGCATTCGTTTGCCCAGTCCCGGAAGGTCGATCGAAAGCCATGTCTCGTGATGTCTGCATACCCCAGCTTGTGCAGCAGGTTGCGTATGGCGTTGCCATGCATGACACCATTCTTCCCTTGCCCAGGGAAAAGATATGTTGAATGAGTCGTATTCATGATATTCAGCATCTCGACTACCGGGGGTGATAGAGGAATGACGAAAGGTTTTCGCATCTTCATGCGCTCAGCCGGCAGTGCCCAAGTGCCAGTTTCGAGGTCAAACTCAGACCATTGAGCATGTTGGATCATGTGGTAACGAGCACCGGTCAGAATCAGCAACCTGGTTGCGATGGCGTCACGTGTATCGATGTTGGCCAGGGTGGATATCAGCTTCGGAGTGTCTTTCCACTGCAGTGCTGGGAAGTGCTGGCGCTGCCTGGCCTTCTTCTTCTCTGCCTTGCTCAGCAAGTTGTCCAAGTGCCCGCGCCAGCGGGCAGGATTGTCTCCCTCGCGTAAACGCCGAGTCTTGGCTGCATCCAGTATTTGCTCGATCTGGCCCCTGATTTCATCAGCAGTCCGTGTCTTGGTTACCCAGATGGGTTGCAATGCAGCAAGCACATGCTCGGTGCTGATGATGTCGGCCGACAACTTGCCCATGGTCGGGAAGGCGTAGAGCTCCAGTTTGCGCAGCCAGCCTTTCCGCCACTTCTCAGACCAACTGCTGCCGTGTGCTTGTTGGTATTCGCGAGCGAGATCTTCGAACGTCGTGCGACGTGCTGCAGCCTGGCGTTCGGCTTCGCGCTTGGCTTCCTTTGCTGCATCGCGGGTTGCCAGTGGGTCGCTTCCGGAAGCTAGAAGCTTGCGTTGATCGGCGGCCAACTGCCGGGCTTGGCTGAGTGTGACGGTTGGGAAGGGGCCTAGCCCCATTTCGCGGCTGCGGCCATCCAGCTTGTAGCGGAAGATCCAGCTGGTGCCGCCGCTCTTGGATACCTGGAAGTACAGGCCATCGCCATCATTGGTTTTTCCTGGCGTTGCAGCCTTGGCTATCGACTCCACGGTCTTGCTGGTCAGCTTGCCCATTACTCGCTCCTACTCCAACCCACACCCCTCGACCCACACTTTGACCCACACCTTGGTCGCGGATTTTATGGATGGTTACTGGATGTCTTAGGACGAATGCTAAGCTGCAGGGCCCGTATTTGCTAGTGCTGTAGGATCTTGTCGGATTTCTTCGGGCAATAAAAAAGCCGGCTTGTGGCCGGCCTTCAGGGGGTGGTTTTGGCTTACTTCTGGTAAGCCGCGACCGCCTTCAGAATGGCTTGGCGGGCGGCTTCGGCGCCTTCCCAACCTTCGACCTTGACCCACTTGCCCTTCTCCAGATCCTTGTAGTTCTCGAAGAAGTGCTTGATCTGCTCCAGCAGCAGGGCCGGCAGGTCGGTGTATTCCTTAACGTCCACGTACAGCTGGGTCAGCTTGTCGTGCGGGACGGCAATCAGCTTGGCATCGCCGCCGGCTTCGTCGGTCTTGTTCAGCAAGCCCACAGGACGGCAGCGGATGACCGATCCCGGGGCGACCGGGTAGGGGGTCACGACCAGCACGTCGAGGGGGTCGCCGTCGTCGGCCAGGGTGTGCGGGATGAAACCGTAGTTGGCCGGGTAGAACATCGGGGTGGCCATGAAGCGATCGACGAACAGGCAATCAGTGTCGTGATCGATTTCGTATTTGATCGGCGCATGGTTGGCCGGAATCTCGATGGCGACGTAGATGTCGTTCGGCACGTCTTTGCCGGCCGGGACTTTGCTGTAGCTCATGGGCGACTCCCCAGGGGTGGGCCAAAAAAGTGCGCGGATTATAGGCACATTCCCGCGGCGTTACTACGCCCAGGCGCTTATCCGTTGGTCGTGTCGCGGTAGTCCGGATGGTTTTGCTGCAACTGTTGCAGGCGCGCCAGCGGGTCCTGGCGATAGAAGGCGGCGAGCTGGCCATAGACGGCCGGGAAGGCCTGCTGCAGCAGGTCCGGCGCGCTGAAGAAGTATTCGCTGGTCACGGCGAAGAACTCGGCCGGGTTCTCCGCGGCGTAGGGATCGATGGCCGTTTCCGCCTCGGGATCGGCGTCGAGCTGGGCGTTCATCGCGTCGTAGGCGCTCTGCATGGCCTGGGCCCAGTCGGCGATGCGCATGTCGCGGTGCAGCGGCGGCAGGCCGTTGGCGTCGCCGTTGAGCATGTCCAGCTTGTGTGCCAGCTCGTGGATCACCAGGTTGTAGGCGTCCCAGCCGCCGCTGCTCTGCACGCCGGGCCAGGCGAGGATCACCGGGCCCTGCTGCCAGGCCTCGCCGCTGCGCTCGTCGTCCCATACGTGCTCGACGCCGGCGGCGTCGCGGTGGCGCTGCGGGCTGACGAAGTCGTCCGGGTACAGGACGATCTCGTGGAAGCCCTGGTACCAGTCCAGGTCGGCCAGGTGCAGCAGCGGCAGCTCGGCCTGAGCGGCCAGGGCCAGACGGTCCGACTCGTCGAGCTCGACGCCGGGCAGGGCGGTCAGGCGCTTGCGGTGCAGGAACAGCACGGCGCGCTGGAACAGGCGCTGTTCCTCGGCGGCGTCGAGGCCGTCGAGGATCGGCAGGCGTTCGCGCACGGCCTGCCAGTGGCGGGTGCTGTAAGGCGAGCGGGAGAGGATGCGGCGGCGGCGCCAGGCGCGCAAGGAAGACCACATGGGCGGCATCTCGCTGCGCGGCGGGGCGTCGCTGCCCCGCCGCAGTGCGGGCGGACGGTCAGTCGCCCAGTTCGAGGGTGTAGTTCTTGAAGCGTTCGTCCTCGCGGAAGCCGATCGACTCGTAGGTCTTCTGCGCTACCTCGTTGTCCACGCTGGTGGCCACGCGCAGGCGCACGGCGTTGGTGTCCTTGGCCATCTGCTTGGCGGTCTGCAGCAGGCGGTCGGCAACCAGCATGCGGCGGGCGTCCTCGGCCACGTAGATGTCGTTGAGGATCCACACGCGCTTGAGCGACAGCGAGGAGTAGCTGGGGAACAGCTGGCAGTAGCCGAGCAGCTTGTCCTCGTCGTCGGCCAGGGCCAGGTAGATCACCGACTCCTTGCGCTTGATGCGGGTCTCGAGGAACTTGCGCGAGGACTCGGGGAACGGCAGCTCGCCGTAGAACTCGCGGTACTTGATGAACAGCGGGGTCAGCAGATCCAGGTGCTCCAGGGTGGCTTGGACAATGCGCATGGCGGGCCTCGGCGTCTGTGGACTGATAGGGTGGCGCTGCAGGTGCTGTGCCAGTGTTCGACCCGATGCTGCCGAAAGCGGATGGAAAGCGCAATCCAAGCAAGCGTTTGATTTTGCTCGTGGCGGGTGGCCGGCTCAGAGCCGGCCTTCCAGGGCCGCGGTGAAGATGGCGGCGCTGTCGTTTTCGCCGAGCGGGCGCGGATTGCCGCCGGCGGAGGGGTCGACCACGGCCATCTGGGCGATCTGCGCGGTGCACTGGTCGTCCACCCCCAGCGCCGCCAGGTCGTGTGGCACGCTGCAGTCTTCGCGCAGGCGCATGACCAGGTCGAGGAAGCTGGCGAAGCCGGGGTTGGCCAGGCCCAGGTAGGCGGCCAGGCGGGTGATGCGCTCCTCGATCACGCCACGGTTGAACTGCAGCACATAGGGCATCAGCACCGCATTGGTCATGCCGTGGTGGGTGTCGTACAGCGCGCCGATCGGGTGGGCCAGGGCATGCATGCCGCCGAGGCCCTTCTGGAAGGCGGTGGCGCCCATGGCGGCGGCGGCCAGCATGTCGGCGCGCGCATCGAGATCGTCCGGGGTCTTCACCGCGCGCACCAGCGACTGCTGCACCAGGCGCATGCCTTCGACCGCGATGCCGTCGGCCATGGGGTGGAAACCCGGCGCGCAGTAGGCCTCCAGGCAGTGCGAGAAGGCGTCCATGCCGGTGCCGGCGGTGACCCAGGCAGGCATGCCGACGGTCAGCTCGGGGTCGCTGATGACGATCTTCGGCATCATCTGCGGGTGGAAGATGATGCGCTTGGTGTGGGTGCGCTCGTCGGTGAGGATGCCGGCGCGGCCGACTTCCGAGCCGGTGCCGGCGGTGGTCGGCACGGCGATGATCGGCGCGATGCCCTTGGGATCGGCGCGGGTCCACCAGTCGCCGACGTCCTCGTAGTCCCACACCGGGCGGCTCTGGCCGCTCATGAAGGCGATCAGCTTGCCCATGTCCAGGCCGCTGCCGCCGCCGAAGGCGACCACGCCGTCGTGCTGGCCGGCGTGGTAGGCGGCAAGCCCGGCGTCGAGGTTGGCGCCCACCGGGTTGGGCTTGAGCTCGCTGAAGATCGCCGCGCCGAGGCCGGCGTCCTGCAGCAGGGCAAGGGTGGCGGTGGTGATCGGCGCGTTGCCCAGGCCGCGGTCGGTGACCAGCAGCGGGCGCTGCATGCCCAAGCTCTGGCACAGCGCCGGCAGCTCCTTGATGCGCCCGGCGCCGAAGCGTACCGAGGTCGGGTAGTTCCAGTTGGCGGTCTTGCTCATGGCGGACTCCTGTCAGAGCTGGTGGCGCAGATGGAAGGACTTGGGCCGGGTCAGGTGCTCGTAGCCGAGGCGTGACAGGGTGGCGCCGCGCCCGGTGTGCTTGACTCCGGTCCAGGCCAGGGCCGGGTCGAGGTAGTCGCAGCGGTTCATGAACACGGTGCCGGTCTCAAGCATGCCGCCGAGCCGCTCGGCGGCGTCCAGGTCGGAAGTCCAGATCGCCGCGCTGAGGCCGTAGGGGCTGTCGTTCATCAGGGCGATGGCCTCGGCGTCGCCGGCCACCGGCATGATGCCGACCACCGGACCGAAGCTTTCCTCGCGCATCACCGCCATCTCGTGGTCGACCTGTACCAGCACCTGCGGCGCCATGTAGGGCGTGCCCGGGGCATCGGCGGCGAAGCTCTTCGCGTCGATCAGCGCCTTGGCGCCGCGGGCGGTGGCCTGGGCGATCTGCCCGCGGACGAACTCGGCGGCCTGGGCACGCACCAGCGGGCCGAGGGTGGTGGCCTGGTCCAGCGGGTTGCCCAGCACGTACTGGCGGGTCAGCTCGACGAAGCCTTCGACAAAGGCCGGATAGAGCTTCTGGTCGACGTAGATGCGTTCGATGCCGCAGCAGCTCTGCCCGGAATTGAAGAAGCTGCCGTCGACCAGGTTCTCCACCGCGTGGGCCAGGTCGGCGTCGCCGCGCACGTAGGCCGGGTCCTTGCCGCCCAACTCCAGGCCGACGCCGATGAAGTGGCCGGCGGCGGCGCTCTCCATCATCCGCCCGCCCTCCACCGAGCCGGTGAAGTTGACCTGCTGCACCTGCCCGGAGGCGATCAGCGCGCCGGTCTGGCCGTGGTCCAGCACCAGGTTGTGGAACAGGCCGTCCGGCAGGCCGGCGCGGGCGAAGGCGGCGGCGAAGCGCTCGCCGACCAGCAGGGTCTGGCTGGCGTGCTTGAGCAGCACGGCGTTGCCGGCCATCAGCGCCGGGATGATGGCGTTCACCGCCGTCAGGTAGGGGTAGTTCCACGGCGCGATGACCAGCACGGTGCCCAGCGGCTCGCGGCGGATGAAACGGCGGAAGCCTTCCTTCGGCTCGGGCACCACGTCGGCCAGGGCGCTGGCGGCGATGCCGATCATGTAGCGCGCGCGCTCCTCGAATCCACGCAGCTCGCCACCGCCGAAGCGCACCGGGCGGCCCATCTGCCAGGCCAGCTCGGGGACTATCTCGTCCTTCATCGCCAGCATCGCGTCCACCGCCTTCAGGCAGTAGCCGGCGCGCCGTTCGATGGTCAGCTCGCGCCAGGCACGCTGGGCCTCGCCGGCGTGGCGCAGGACCTGTTCCAGCTCGTGGCTGCCGATGAGCGGGCGTTCGGCATAGAGGCTGCCGTCGACCGGCGAGATCAGGCGGATATGGTTCATGCTCGATAGAACTCCCTGTGATCATCCCCTCTCCCGTTTGCGGGAGAGGGTTAGGAAAGGGCGTGGTCCGGCCCCTCTCCCACGAGTGGGAGAGGGGAGTGAGGTCAATAACGCTCGAAGCCGCGGCGCAGTTCCCAGTCGGTCACCCGGCGGTCGTATTCCAGCTGCTCCCAGCGCGCGGTGTGCAGGTAGTGCTCGACCACCTCGTCGCCGAAGGCCGCGCGCAGCATGCGCGACTGCTCCAGGGCGCTGGTGGCGCCGCGCAGGGTCTTGGCCACCTCGGGCAGCTCGTCGTGCTCGTAGGCGTCGCCGGAGAAGGGCGGCGGCAGCTCCAGCTGTTCGTCGATGCCGGCCAGACCGGCGGCGATCAGCGCGGCGAAGGCCAGGTAGGGGTTGAGGTCGGCGCCGCCGATGCGGCATTCGATGCGGATGCCCTTGCCGCCCTCGCCGCACAGGCGGAAGCCGGCGGTACGGTTGTCGTTGCTCCACACCGCGCGGGTGGGGGCGAAGGTGCCGGCCTGGAAGCGCTTGTAGGAGTTGATGTAGGGGGCGAGGAAGTAGGTGATGTCGCTGGCGTACTTGAGCTGGCCGGCCACCCACTGGCGCATCAGCCTGGACATGCCGAACTCGGCCTTGGCGTCGAAGAACAGCGGCTTGTTGCCCTTCAGGCTCCACAGCGAGTTGTGGATATGGCTGCTGGAGCCGGCCAGGTTGTAGTTCCACTTGGCCATGAAGGTGATGGCCTTGCCCTGCAGCAGGGCGATCTCCTTGCAGGCGTGCTTGATGATGCTGTGGCTGTCGGCCATGGTCAGCGCATCGGCATAGCGCACGTTGATCTCTTCCTGGCCCGGGCCCCACTCGCCCTTGGAGTTCTCCACCGGGATGCCAGCCGCCTGCAGGTGCTTGCGGATGGCGCGCAGCACCGGCTCGTCGCGGATGGTCTGGAGGATGCCGTAGTCCTCGATGTGGTAGTTGGCCGTGCGCGGGTCACGGTAGTGCTGGGCGTGGATGCTCTCGTAGCTCTGATCGAACAGGTAGAACTCCAGCTCGGAGGCGAACATGCCTTTATAGCCGCGCTCGGCGAGGCGGGCGATCTGCCGCTTGAGGATGCCGCGCGGGCTGTGCGGCAGGTCCTGGTGGTGGTGATCCTGCACGTCGCACAGCACCAGGGCGGTGCCCTCCAGCCAGGGCACCAGGCGCATGGTGGAGAGGTCGGGCTTGAACACGAAGTCGCCGTAGCCGCGCTTCCAGCTGGCGGCGGCGTAGCCGGGCACCGGCTCCATGTCGATGTCGTCGGCCAGCAGGTAGTCGCAGCCGTGGGTTTCCTCGTGGGCGCTGTCGAGGAAGAACTCGACCTGGAAACGCTTGCCGATCAGGCGGCCCTGCATGTCGACCATGCAGGCCAGGACGGTGTCGACGCTGCCGGCTTCGGCGTGCTGGCGCAGCTGGGCGAGGGTGAGGGGGGCGGTCATCCGTAGTTCTCCCTGGCGGGGCGTCTTGCCCTTCGGTTCTTGTCATAGGGAACGGGCCGGGCGGGCCGGCTGCCATTGACTCTAGACGAAATTTCGCCGGCGTCCGGAACCGCCGGCGCGGGGCCTCAGTCCGATTGCGCTGTGCTAACCTGCGGCCAATTTCGCCCCGGCCTGCGGGCCGGTATCCAGAGGTCATCCATGCATATCCATATCCTCGGCATCTGCGGCACCTTCATGGGGTCGCTGGCCGTGCTGGCCAAGGAGCTTGGCCACCGCGTCACCGGTTCCGACGCCAACGTCTACCCGCCCATGAGCACCCAGCTCCAGGCCCAGGGCATCGAGCTGATGCAGGGCTACGAGCCGGCGCACCTGCAGCCGGCGCCGGACCTGGTGGTGGTCGGCAATGCGCTGAGCCGCGGCAACCCGGCGGTCGAGTACGTGCTGAACCAGGGCCTGCCCTACGTGTCCGGCCCGCAGTGGCTGGCCGACCATGTGCTGCAGGGCCGCTGGGTGCTGGCCGCCGCCGGCACCCACGGCAAGACCACCAGCAGCAGCATGCTGGCCTGGGTGCTGGAGCATGCCGGCATGAGCCCGGGCTTTTTGATCGGCGGCGTGCCGCAGAACTTCGGCGTGTCGGCGCGCCTGGGCGGCACGCCGTTCTTCGTGGTCGAGGCCGACGAGTACGACAGCGCCTTCTTCGACAAGCGCAGCAAGTTCGTCCACTACCGCCCGCGCACGGCCATCCTCAACAACCTGGAGTTCGACCACGCGGACATCTTCCCGGACCTGGCGGCCATCGAGCGGCAGTTCCACCACCTGGTGCGTACCGTGCCGGGCGAGGGGCTGATCATCCACCCCGAGAACGAAGCAGCGCTCAAGCGGGTGATCGACATGGGCTGCTGGACCCCGGTGCAGACCACCGGCGCCGGTGGCCGGTGGCAGGCGCGCCTGTTCAGCGAAGACGGCTCGTGCTTCGAGGTGCTCTTCGACGGCGCCGTGCAGGGCCGGGTGGAGTGGTCGCTGACCGGCCAGCACAACGTCGCCAACGCCCTGGCCTGCCTGGCCGCGGCGCGGCATGTCGGCGTGGTGCCGGAGGTGGCGGTGGCCGGGCTGTCGTCTTTCCTCAGCGTCAAGCGGCGCATGGAGAAGGTCGCCGAGGTCAAGGGCGTGACCCTCTACGACGACTTCGCCCACCACCCGACGGCCATCGCCACCACCCTCGACGGCCTGCGCAAGCGCGTCGGCGCCGCGCAGGTGATCGCGGTGGTCGAGCCGCGCTCCAACTCGATGAAGCTCGGCGCCCACCGCGACGGTCTGGCCGACTCCGTGGTGCAGGCCGACCGGGTGTTCTGGTACGCGCCGCCGAACCTGGGCTGGGACCTGGCGGCCACGGTGGCCGGCTCGACGGTACCGACCCAGGTGTGCGACTCGCTGGAGGCCATCATCGCCGGGGTGAAGGCCGTGGCCGCGCCCGGCACCCAGGTGGTGATCATGAGCAACGGCGGCTTCGGCGGCCTGCATGGCAAGCTGGCGGCGGCGCTGGACGAATAGATCGAGAAGCGCAGCGACGATACCCATCGCTGCGCAACCGATGGGTATCGCTGCGCTCAACCCATCCTACAGTTCGTGGGGTGGATAGCCGCGTTAGCGTTATCCCCCGGAGTTCATGGTGGAAAAGCCGCAGGCGGCGTTTTCCACCCTACGCATAAGTGGAGATCCTATGAGCGGCCCCGAACGCATCACCCTGGCCATGACTGGTGCCTCCGGCGCCCAGTACGGCCTGCGCCTGCTCGACTGCCTGGTGCAGGAGGAGCGCGAGGTACACTTCCTGATCTCCAAGGCCGCGCAGCTGGTGATGGCCACCGAGACCGACGTGACCCTGCCGGCCAAGCCGCAGGCCATGCAGCAGTTCCTCAGCGAATACACCGGCGCCGCGCCCGGGCAGATCCGCGTCTACGGCAAGGAAGACTGGATGGCCCCGCCGGCCTCCGGCTCCGGCGCGCCCAGCGCCATGGTGGTGGTGCCGTGCTCGACCGGCACCCTTTCGGCCATCGCCACCGGCGCCTGCAACAACCTGATCGAGCGCGCCGCCGATGTGGTGCTCAAGGAGCGCCGCCAACTGATCCTGGTGCCGCGCGAGGCGCCGTATTCGAGCATCCACCTGGAGAACATGCTCAAGCTGTCCAACCTCGGCGTGACCATACTGCCGGCCTCTCCGGGCTTCTATCACCAGCCGCAGACCCTGGACGACCTGGTCGACTTCGTCGTCGCGCGCATCCTCAACTGCCTGAACATCCCCCAGGACATGCTGCCGCGCTGGGGCGAGCACCACCTGCTCAGCGATGAATAGGGCCCTGTTCCTGCTGCTGGCCGGTGCGCTGCTGCCCGGCTGCGCCAGCGTGCGCACCCTGGACGCGGCCAAGCCCGGTGCGCCGATCATCTACTCCGGCACGCGCCTGGACTGGTACGCGCTGCAGGGTGGCTGCTGCCCGGTGCAGCGCTTCGGCGCCGAGGCGCCCCGGTACGCCGGGCTCGACCTGCCCGCCAGCGCCCTGCTCGATACCCTGCTGCTGCCCTTCGCCATCGCCGCCGAGCTGGGGGTCGGCCTCGGGGTTTCCGGCGGAATTTGAGTTTCGCCGCGCGCCCCAGGCGCTAGAGCCTTCGCCGTCGACTGATTGGTCAAATTCTGCGCAGCGAGGGTTGGCATCGGCCAATCCTCGTCTAGGCTGACGAAAAAAATGTCGGCTTCGCAGGCAAGGACATGCATAAGGCAATCCGAGCGTATGTGCGTGCAGTAGACCGGATGAACAGGTTCATCGGGCGCTGCGCCATGTACCTGATTTTCGTCATGCTGGGGGTGTTGCTCTACTCGTCGCTGAGCAAGGCGCTGTTCGAGCCGGCGATCTGGACCCTGGAAACCGCCCAGTTCCTCATGGTCGCCTACTTCCTGCTGGGCGGCGCCTACTCCATGCAGCTCGATGCCCATGTGCGCATGGACCTGCTCTACGGCCGCTGGTCGCCGCGTACCCGCGCCTGGCTGGACGTGCTGACCGTGGCCTTCCTGCTGTTCTACCTGGGCGTGCTGCTGTACGGCGGCATCTCCTCCACCCAGTACGCCATCGAGTACGACGAGACCAGCTACTCCTCCTGGTCGCCGCGCATGGCGCCGATCAAGGTGCTGATGGTGATCGGCATCGCCCTGATGCTGCTGCAGGCCATCGCCATGTTCTTCAAGGACGTGGCGATCATCCGCGGGGAGCGCCTGGAATGAGCTACGAGCTGATCGCCCTGCTGATGTTCTCCTCGATGATGCTCCTGCTGCTCACCGGCAAGCGGGTGTTCGGCGCCATCGGCTTCGTCGCCGCCGCCGCGGCCCTGCTGCTGTGGGGCGACGGCGGCGTCGAGCTGCCGTTCAGCGCGGCGATGAAGCTGATGAAGTGGTACCCGCTGCTGACCCTGCCGATGTTCGTGTTCATGGGCTACATGCTCTCCGAGTCGGGCGTGGCGGACGACCTGTACCGCATGTTCCACGTATGGATGGGGCCGCTGCACGGTGGCCTGGCCATCGGCACCATCGGCCTGATGGTGCTGATCTCGGCGATGAACGGGCTGAGCGTGGCCGGCATGGCCATCGGCGCGACCATCGCCTTGCCCGAGCTGCTACGCCGCGGCTACGACAAGATCATGGTCACCGGGGTGATCCAGGCCGGCAGCTCGCTGGGCATCCTGATTCCGCCCAGCGTGGTGCTGGTGCTGTACGGCATGATCGCGCGCCAGCCGGTCGGCCAGCTGTGGCTGGCCGGGGTACTGCCGGGACTGCTGATGGCCTCGCTGTTCGTCTTCTACATCGCCGTGCGCAGCCGCCTGCAGCCGCAGCTGGCGCCGCCGCTGAGTCCCGAGGAGCGCGCCGAGATCAGCCTGTGCGAGAAGCTGCGCCTGCTGCGTGCCGGCCTGTTGCCGTTGTTCATCTTCGTCTCCATGACCGGCCTGTTCATGCTCGGCTACACCAGCCTGGTGGAGAGCTCGGCGGTCGGCGCCCTGGCCGCCACCCTGGCGGCCCTGGTGCAGGGCCGGCTGACGCGCAAGGTGATGGAGGAGACCCTGCGCAAGACGCTCGGCATCAGCTGCATGTTCATGTGGATCATCCTCGCCGCGCTGTGCTTCGGCGCGGTGTTCGACGGCCTCGGCGCGGTCAAGGCGATCGAGGGCCTGTTCGTCGGCCAGCTCGGCCTGGGGCCCTGGGAAATCCTCATCCTCATGCAGCTGTCGTTCATCCTCATGGGCATGTTTCTCGACGACACCGCCATGCTGGTGATAGTCGCGCCGCTCTACGTGCCGCTGGTGGGCAGCTTGGGCTTCGACCTGGTGTGGTACGGCGTGCTCTACACCATCACCTGCCAGATGGCCTACATGACCCCGCCGTTCGGCTACAACCTGTTCCTGATGCGCGCCATGGCCCCGCCCGAGGTGACGCTGGGCGACATCTACCGCTCGGTCACCCCCTTCGTGCTGATCATGGGCCTGACCCTGGCGCTGGTGATGATCTACCCGCAGATCGCCCTGTGGCTGCCGAACTGGCACTACGGGGGCTGACAACCGGTTTTCAGAGTGGCGCCTCTGGTCGATCTCCGTAGTGCGTGCGCCGGTCTGGGAAGATGGAGTCGCAACGGTGCGGCTCCGCTCACAGCTAGGAGAGGACAGCATGAGTACGAGACGCAAGTTCCTGCAGAGCGCCGCGCTGGCCGGCGGCACTGCGGCCCTGGGCTCGGCGCACATCTACGCCGCGGAGCCGAAGAAGATCACCTGGCGCCTGCAGACCTACGCCGGGCCGGCGCTGGCCGAGCACGTGATCAAGCCCTCGATCGAGGCCTTCAACAAGGTGGCCGAGGGGCAGATGGAAATCCAGCTGTACTTCGCCGACCAGCTGGTGCCCACCGGCGAGCTGTTCCGCGCCATGCAGAAGGGCACCATCGATGCGGTGCAGAGCGACGACGACTCCATCGCCGCGCCGGTCGACGTGGCCGTGTTCGGTGGCTACTTCCCCTTCGCCACCCGCTACAGCCTGGATGTGCCGGTGCTGTTCGAGCAGTTCGGCCTGCGGCAGATCTGGGAGGAGGCCTACGCCGAGGTCAAGGGCGTGACCTGGCTCGGCGCCGGCGCCTGGGACCCCTGCCACTTCGCCACGGTCGAGCCGATCAACTCGCTGGCCGACCTCAAGGGCAAGCGGGTGTTCACCTTCCCCACCGCCGGCAAGTTCCTCGCCCGCTTCGGGGTGATCCCGGTGACCCTGCCCTGGGAGGACGTCGAGGTGGCGATCCAGACCGGCGAGCTGGACGGCATCGCCTGGTCCGGCATCACCGAGGACTACACGGTGGGCTGGGCCAACGTCACCAAGTACTTCCTCACCAACAACATCTCGGGCGCCTGGATCGGTTCCTACTTCGCCAACTCGGAGAAGTGGGCGGAGGTACCGGACAAGCTCAAGGACCTGTTCCGCCTGTGCATGGACAGCTCGCACTACTACCGCCAGCACTGGTACTGGGGCGGCGAGGCCAAGCTGCGGGTGCAGGGCGACAAGCTCAAGCTCACCACCATTCCCGCCGCGGAGTGGCAGACGGTGGAAGACGAGGCGCGCAAGTTCTGGGAGGAGATCGCCAAGACCAGCCCGCGCTGCGCCAAGGTGGTGGAGATCTTCAAGCAGTACAACGCGCTGATGGACAAGGCGGGGCCGCCCTACCGCTACTGAGCCTGCGCTCCGGGTGCCGGTCGTCAGGCCGGCACCGGCGCCTGGCAGACGTCCACCCACTCGGCACCGACCAGTTCGGCCATGTGCCGCGGGCAGATGCGCACGGCGCTGTGGATGGCGCCGGCCGCCGGCAATACCTCGGCGTAGTCCAGCAGCGAGCGGTCGCAGTACACCGGCAGCGCGGTGGCCAGGCCGAAGGGGCAGACGCCGCCGACCGGATGCCCGGTCAGCGCCACCACCGTCTCGGCGTCGAGCATCTTGGCCCTGGCGCCGAATGTTTCCTTCAGCTTGCGGTTATCCAGCCGCGCATCGCCGCGGGCGACCACCAGCAGCTCGCGCTCGCCGATACGAAAGGCCAGGGTCTTGGCGATCTGCCCCGGCTCCACGCCGTGCGCTTCTGCGGCCAGGGCCACGGTGGCGGTGCTGGTGGCGAGTTCGATGATGGCGATCTCGGGGGCCTTGGCGGCAAAGAAGTCGCGTACCGATTGCAGGCTCATGCGCGGGCTTTCCTGTGCGGCAAAAGTCGCATCCTTGTCGCGCCTGGCGCGGTCGTCAAGCCTCGGCCGTCTGCGGGTCGAGCGGCTGTGGCCATAGCTCCAGCAGGCGCGCCGGCCCCGGCGCGGCGAACAGGTAGCCCTGGAACAGTGTACAGCCGGACTGCAGCAGGGCGTCGCGCTGCTCGGCGCTTTCCACGCCCTCGGCGATCACCTCCAGCTCCAGGGTCTGCCCCAGCGCCACTATGGTGCGGATGATGGCCGCGTCGTTGGCATCGCTGAGGATGTCGCGGACGAAGCAGCGGTCGATCTTCAGGCGCGACAGCGGCAGGCGCTTGAGGTAGCCCAGCGAGGAATAGCCGGTGCCGAAGTCATCGAGGGAGAAGCTCACGCCGTGGCGGCGCAGCTCCTCCATGCGCAGGGTCAGCGCCTCCATGTCCATCGCCAGCTGGCTCTCGGTCAGCTCCAGCTCCAGGCGCTGCGGGTCGGCGCCGCTGTCGGCGAGGATGCCCAGCACCTCGGTGGCGAAATCCGGGTGGTGCAGCTGGCGGGCACTGACGTTGACCGCCAGCGGCAGGCTGCCGAGCAACGGGTGATGCTGCCAGGACACCAGCTGGCGGCAGGCCTCGCGCAGGATCCAGCGGCCCAGGGGGAAGATCAGGTCGGTGCTTTCGGCCAGGGCGATGAACTCGCCGGGCGGGATCAGCCCGCGCTGCGGGTGCTGCCAGCGCACCAGGGCCTCGGCGCCGATCAGCCGGCCGTGGCGGTCCACCTGCGGCTGATAGTGCAGCAGCAGGCCGCGCCGGTCGATCAGGCACTGGCGCAGGTCGTTTTCCAGTTGCATGCGTGCCAGCGCGGTGGCCTGCAGCTGCGGGTCGAAGAAGCACACCGCGTTGCGCCCGGCAGCCTTGGCCTGGTACATGGCCAGGTCGGCGCGCTTGAGCAGCTCTTCCACCGTGCCTTCGGCGTCGGAGAACAGGGTCACGCCGATGCTGGCGCTGCTGTTGTGCCACTGGCCCTGCAGCTGGTAGGGCTGGGCCAGGCTGGTCAGCAGCTTGTTGGCCACCGCCTCCAGCTCGCCGAGGGCCTCGCTGCCGCGTGCCGGCAGGCCCTCCAGCATCAGCACGAACTCGTCGCCGCCGAGGCGCGCCAGGGTGTCCTCCTGGCGCACCTGGCTGCGCAGGCGCTGGGCCACCTGCTGGAGGAACTGGTCGCCCATGGCATGGCCGAGGGTGTCGTTGAGGTTCTTGAAGTTGTCCAGGTCGATGAACAGCAGGGCGCCTTCCTGGTGGCCGCGCTGATGCTGGTCCAGGGCGTGCTGCAGGCGCTCCTGCAGCAGGCGCCGGTTGGGCAGGCCGGTGAGGGGGTCGTAGAAGGCCAGTTGGTGGATCTGCTCGAGGTTCTTCTTGTGCTCGGTGATGTCGGTGGAGATGCCGCACAGTGCGTAGATGCTGCCGTCCGGGCGGCGCAGCGGCAGCTTCACCGAGAGGTAGGCATGTTCGCCGCTGCCGTCGAGGTTGCGGTTGACCTCTTCCAGCTGCACCCGCTCGCCCTGCTCCAGCACCAGGCGGTCGTTGTGGCGCAGGTTGGCCGCCGTGGTGCCGTCGAAGAAGGCCTCGTCGGTCTGCCCGAGGACCTCGCTGCGCGGCCGCCCGAACAGCTCGCAGACCTTGCGGTTGGCGTACTGATAGCGGTATTCCGGGTCCTTGATGTAGATGTAGGCCTCGACGCTGTCGAGGATGGTGTTCAGGCGCAGCTCGCTGTCGCTCAGGTGGCGGGTCTGCTCGGCGACCTTGCGCCGCAGCAGCAGGGCGCCGGCCAGGCTCAGCAGGAGCAGGCCGGCGAGGGCGCCCAGGCCCCACCAGAAGGCCGGGGCGATCTGCAGCTGCGGCGGCCGGTCGCCCCAGCGCTGGACGATCTCGTAGTAGGGCGATTCGGGGCTGGCCTGCCAGGCCTGCAGGTGGCGGTCGATGGCGGCCAGCAGGTCGCCGTTGTCGCCCTTGCGGGTGGCGAAGAACAGCCGTGCCGGCTGGAACATGATCGGCGTGCCGTACAGGCCGAAGCTTTCGCCGTGGAAGTCGCCGAAGCGCTGGTTGGCCACGGCGGCGTCGACCTTGCCGTCGGCGGTCAGGCGGAAGCCCTGGGCCAGGCTGTCCACCGCCAGCAGCTCGGCGCGCAGGCCGAAGCTGTCGAGCAGGGTGCGCAGATGGGCTTCCTGTACCGAGCCCTGCAGCACGGCGATGCGCTTGCCCTGGAGGTCGAGGATGGAGTTCAGGCGCCGCTCGCGCGGGGCGTAGAGCTGCGACCAGCTGAACAGCGCGGGGGTCTGGTGGAAGTCCAGGTAGTCGGCGCGCTCTTCGTTCCAGGCCACGTCCGGGAGCAGTTCGATGGCGCCGCTGCCGGCCAGCTCCAGGCACTGCTGCCATTCGCAGGGCACCGGGCGCAGGCGCCAGCCCTCGCGTTCGGCCAGGACCTGCAAGAGCTCGCCGAAGATGCCGCTCAGGCGCCCGTCGGGGCTCAGCATCAGCTTGGGCTCGTTGGCATAGACGCCCACCCGCACCTCCCGCTCCGCGCCGAACAGCGGCGAGGCGGCGAGCAGCAGGGCTGCCAGCAGCACGAGGGGCCAGAGCGGGCGGAGAGAGGGGGCGAGCATGCGCGTGGCACATCCTGTGGTCATCTATGGATACACCATAGGCGGAAAACGGTCGTTTGGCCCCGCTTCACTCGGCCCAGCCGCGCCAGACCCAGGTCATCGGCCTGGGGCCCTTGAGGTAGTCGGCCTGCACCTCGCGGATGTTGAAGCCGCCGGCCCTGAGCAGCGCAGGAATGTCGCGATCGAGGTGGCAGCCGCCGGCCAGCGGCTTCCACAGCGGGGTCAGGCGCTGCTGCCAGAGGCGCACTTGGCGGTCCGGGGCGCGCCCGTGCTCGCTGAACAGCAGCCTGCCACCGGGCTTGAGCACGCGGCGCATCTCGCGCAGGGCGGCCAGCGGCTCGGGGATGGTGCACAGGGTGAAGGTGCAGACGATGCTGTCGAAGCTGGCGTCCGCGGCCTGGATCTGCCCCAGCTCCAGGGCGACCATCTCCACCGGGATGCCGATGTTCTCGGCGCGCCGGCGGGCCAGGGTCTGCATCTGCGCGGCCGGGTCGACACCGACCACGACGCTGACCTTGGCGGCGTCGTAGAAGCCCAGGTTGAGGCCGGTGCCGATGCCGATCTCCAGCACCCGGCCCTCGGCCAGCGGCACCACCTGGGCGCGGGTCTTCATCACCGCGCCCATGCCGCAGGCGAAGTCGATCAGGCGCGGCAGAACCTTCTCGTCGTAGAACTTCATCAGCGCCCCAGGCGTCGCAGCTCGTCGGACTCGACGATGCGCAGGCCGTCGCTCTCCTCCAGGGCCAGGCGCCACAGGGCGCGGGCCAGCACGGTGGCCTCGATGCCGCGGTACTTGCCGGGAATCCAGCGCAGCAGCGGCGCGGCCAGGCGTTCGCCGAGGCGAAACTCGCGGCGCGGGCCGAGCAGCAGGGAGGGGCGGGCGAGGGTCAGCTGCGGCCAGTCCATCGCCTTGAGTGCTTCTTCCACCTCGCCCTTGACCCGGTTGTAGAACACCGAGGAGCGCGGATCGGCGCCCAGGGCGCTGATCACCAGCAGGTGGCGGGCGCCCAGTTCGCGGGCGCGGCGGGCGAAGGCCAGGACCAGGTCGTGGTCGACGGCGCGGAAGGCGTCCTGGGAGCCGGCCTGTTTGATGGTGGTGCCCAGGCAGCAGAAGGCGACATCGATCTGCCCGCCCAGCTGCGGCAGCAGCTGGGCCAGTTCGCCCACCGGGTTGTCCAGGTGCGGATGCTCGGCCAGTGGCCGGCGACTGGGCGCCAGCACGCGGCTGATGGTCGGCTCGCTGAGCAGACGGTCGAGCAGGTGCTCGCCGGTGAGGCCGGTAGCGCCGGCGAGCAGGATGTGCTGGGGCGTCAGATACATGCTTCTTCTCCGCTGATAGGCATCAGCTTAGAACGAATTGGCAGATCAAGTGCGGAATTGATCGCCAATCAGAGAGCTTCCTTGTCGCTGGCCGCCAGCGCGCGCTCGGCCTGCTGGTGGCGCAGGCGCCGCCATTGTTCGAGCACGGCCGGCGCGACCCAGGCCTGCGGCTCGGAGGGTTCGAAACCATCGGCCTCCTCGCGTTCGGCAACCCTGGCCTTGGCCAGCTCGAAGGCGCGGGCGAGGTCGTCGGTCTCGCTCAGGGCCTCGGCGAACAGGGCGCGGCCGAAGTAGGTGAAGTCGTTTTCCTCGGAGCAGCCGAAGGATACCCGGTCGGCCCGGGCGGCGGTCATCACCAGGGTCTTGTCGTCCTTCAGCGGCGGGATGAAGCCACCGGAGTAGCAGGCCGAGATCACCACCACTTTGTGCCGGTCCCTGAGCGGGGCGAGCAGGGCGGCCAGCTCCGTGGCCGGCAGGTCGGCTAGCTGCAGGCGCGGCTGGTCGATACTCAACTGGTGGTCGCGCGAGCCGTGGCTGGTCAGGTAGAGGAACACCAGGTCTTCCGGTCCGCTGCGTTCGGCCAGGGCCTGCACGGCGCGGCTCAGGCTCTCGCGGGTGGCCAGCGGGCGGTCGGCCAGGTGGTCGCGGTGATTGGCCAGGCTGACATGGCCACGGGCGCCGAAGCGTTCGCGCAGCAGCCGGCCGACGTAGTCGCTTTCGCGCAGGAACACGCTCTGCTTGCCGTCGCCGGCCAGGGTCAGGCTGTACAACTCGAGTGCCGGGGTGGAGGCGGGCAGGGCCTGCAGCTGCTCGGCGAGCAGCTCGCCCTGGCGCAGCAGGCCCAGCTCCAGCGGGTCGGGACGGGCCTGGCCGCCGGCCTCGCGGAGCAGCTCGCCGGCCTGCCAGGTGCCCTGGGTGCGGCTGCCGTCGCGGGCGATCAGCTCACCCTGGCCGGCATACTCGCCGTCGGCGAAGCGCCCCTGGTAGACGCTGCCGTCGGCCAGGGTCAGCTTGCCCTGGCCGTGGAAGCGCCAGTAGCGGAACTCGCCTGCGTAGTGGCGGCCGTCGTTGCCGCGGAATTCACCCTTGCCGTTCAGCGCGCCCCGCTCGAAGCGCCCGCTCCAGACATCGCCTTCGTCGTTCTGGAAGCGCCCCTGGCCATGGAACAGGTCGTTGCGAAAGCCGCCGCTGTAGCGCTCGCCATCTGCCCCGCGGTAGCTGCCCTCACCCTGCAGCAGGCCATCCTTGAAGGTGCCGCTGAACTCGCCTTCGGCGTTGCTGCGCAGGCCTTCGCCATTGGCCTTGCCGCGCACGAAGCGGCCCTGGTAGCGACTGCCGTCCGGCCATTCGAGGGTGCCCAGACCGTGGTAGCGGCCGTTGGCGAATTCGCCGCGATAGCTCAGGCCGCCCTGCCGCAGGTGGCCCTCGCCGTGCATGCGGCCGCGGGCGAACGCCCCCTCGTAATGGGTGCCGTTGCCGTCGCTGAGTTTGCCCTGGCCGTGGAACAGCCCCTGCTGGAACTGCCCGACATAGCTGTCGCCCTGGGCGCCGTGCCATTCGCCGTGGCCCTCGAACAGGCCGTTGTGGAAGTGCCCGCTGTAGTAGGCACCGTTGGCGTAGTCGATGCGCCCCTCGCCCTGCAGCAGGCCGTCGACCAGTTGCCCGCGGTAACGCCCGCCGTCCGGTAGCACGGCGTCCGGCGGCAGCAGCGGCTCGCCGTCGCCGCAGGCGGCGAGCAGCAGGGCGAGGGCGAACGGGACGAGATGGCGCGGCATGGCGGCTGTCCTTGGCGGGCGATGCTTCGAGTATGCCAGCGCGCAACGAAAACGGGGCGCCTGAGCGCCCCGTCGTGACCAACTATCTGTGGCTTCAGACGAAGCACATCTGCAGCGACTCGGCGATGTAGGCCGGCTTCTCCTCGCCTTCGATCTCCAGGGTGGCCTCGATCTTGAACAGCCACTGGCCCGGACGCTTCTCGGTGATCTCCAGCACCTTGGCGGACAGGCGCACGCGCGAATCGACCTTGACCGGCTGGATGAAGCGCACGCTGTCCAGGCCGTAGTTGATCGCCATCTTCAGGCCTTCGGGGAGCAGCATGAGCTTCTCCAGCAGCACCGGAATCAGCGACAGGCTGAGGAAGCCGTGGGCGATGGTGGTGCCGAAGGGCGTGTGCTTGGCCTTGACCGGGTCGACGTGGATGAACTGGTGGTCGCCGGTGCATTCGGCGAACTGGTTGATGCGCTGCTGATCGATGGTCAGCCAGTCGGACTTGCCGAGTTCCTTGCCGACATAGTCCTGCAGTTGCGATACGGGTACGAGGGGCATAGATCCTCCTTGAGGATGCGTGGTCGGTTGTTGTTCTTGATAAACCAGGCTGGCCCTAGGACAGCATGCCCCCACGGCGCCGGTCAAGCCGAAAGTCGCGGTTTATGACGGCCCCTTTGGCATGCCTATAATGGCCGTCTTTTTCGCGCCGGAGACCTTTGCCATGCTGCTGCGCGGCCTGACCTGGCTGGTGCTGTTCCAGCTGCTCGGCACCGCCCTCAACGTGCTGTTGCTGCCCATGTTGCCGGGGCCCATTCTCGGCATGCTGCTGCTGTTCCTGTTCCTCCTGCTGCGCGGCGAGGTCGGCGTGCCGATGACCGAGGCCGCCGGCAGCCTGCTGCGCTACCTGCCGCTGCTGCTGGTGCCGCCGGCGGTGGGGGTGATGGTCTATGCCGAACAGATCGCCGCCGACTTCTGGGCGCTGGCCGGTGCCCTGGGCCTGTCCCTGCTGCTGTCGCTGCTGTTCGCCGGCTGGCTGATGCAGCGCCTGATCGAGCGCCAGGCGCGGCGCGAGGAGCGGCCATGAACCTGGACTGGCAGGGCGCGCTGCAGGCGGTGGTGCACCACCCGCTGTTCGGCGTCGGCATCACCCTGGCGGTGTACCAGCTGGCGCTGGCCGCCTACGAGCGCAGCCGCTGGGTGTTCCTGCAGCCGGTGCTGGTGTCCATGACCGTGCTGATCGGCGTGCTGCTGGCCACCGGCCTGAGCTACCAGGAGTACCGCGACAGCACCTTCCTGCTCAGCGTGCTGCTGGGGCCGACCACAGTGGCCCTGGCCGTGCCGCTGTTCCTCAATCTCAAACGCATCCGCCAGCTGTTCTGGCCGACCCTGCTCACCCTGCTGCTCGCCGGGCTGCTGGCCACCGTGCTGGGCGTGGCGCTGGCCTGGCTGTTCGGTGCCGAGCGGATGATGCTGATGACCCTGGCGCCGAAGTCGGTGACCTCGCCCATCGCCATGCTGGTGGCCGAGCAGATCGGCGGAGTGGCGGCCCTGGCTGCGGTGTTCGTGCTGATCACCGGGGTGCTCGGCGCCATCTGCGGGCCCGAGCTGCTGCGTCGCATCGGCGTGCATCACCCGGCGGCGCAGGGCATGGCCCTCGGCATCACCGCTCATGCAGTGGGTACCGCCCGCGCGTTGCAGGAGAGCGAGGAGAGTGGCGCCTTCGCCGCCCTGGCGATGAGCCTGATGGGGCTGCTGACCGCCATTCTGCTGCCGCTGGCGGTGGCGTTGATCGTATGAGGGCCTGGCGATGAGCTATCCGCTGTTCCCGCTCAACACCGTGCTGTTTCCCGGCTGCACCCTCGACCTGCAGATATTCGAGGCGCGCTACCTGGACATGATCAGTGCCTGCATGAAGCGCGGCGAGGGCTTCGGCGTGGTCGGCATCCTCGAGGGGCAGGAGGTCGGCGAGGCGGCCGGGCGCTTCTCCGCGCTGGGTTGCGAGGCGCTGATCCGCGACTTCCAGCAGCGCCCCAACGGCCTGCTGGGTATCCGCGTCGAGGGTGCCCGGCGCTTTCGCGTCGGCAAGGCGGTGGTGCAGCCGAACCAGCTGACCCTGGCCGAGGTGGACTGGCTGGACGAAGCCGATGACGCGCCGCTGCAGGCCGAGCACGCCGACCTCGCGGCCCTGCTCGGCGCCCTGGCCGAGCACCCGCTGGTGGCCGCCCTGGGCATGGGCGGGGCGGTCGGCGGCCAGCAGGCCCTGGCCAATCAGCTGGCTTACCTGCTGCCGTTCGCCATCGAGCAGAAGCTGCAGTTGCTGGCGCTGGATTCGCCCCTGCAGCGGCTGCGGCTGTTGCAGTCCTTCCTCGACCGGCTGCAGGGCGAGATGACCGCGTAGGCTGGGCAAGCCTGCGGCGTTGCCCGCCCGGGGAAGCGACTCAATACCGGTAGCGCTGGATCGCCTCCGGCAGCGCCCAGAGGCTCGCCGTGCCGAGCAGGGCCAGGGTCGCCGGGAGGATCAGCCACCACACCCGCGCGCCCAGCGGCTGCATCGGCTGGCGGCGCTGCAGCCAGGCCAGCCAGGCGGCGCAGACGGTGCCGGCGAGCAGGGCGCCGGCGAGGATGTCGGTCGGCCAGTGCACGCCGAGGTAGACCCGCGACAGGGCGATGGCTATGGCCGGCAGGCTGGCCAGCAGCAGCCAGGTCAGGCGCGAGCGCGCCGGTGCGCCGCGGCCGGCCAGCACGCCGAGGGCGAGGAAGCAGGCGAAGGCGGCCGAGCTGTGGCCGCTGGGCAGGCTGAAGGTATCCAGCGGTTGCAGCAGCACATCCGGGCGGGCGCGGGCGAACAGCTGCTTGAGCCCGCCGTTGGCCAGCCCCGTCAGCAGCATGCAGCCGCCCAGGAACAGGGCCGCCTGGGTGCGCCGGGCCAGCAACAGGAGCAGGGTCAGCAGGATGCCGGCGGCCACCTGGGTGCTGAAGTCGCCCATGCGCGTGACCAGCACGGCCAGGCTGTCCAGGCTGGCGCTGCGCTGTTCCTGGACCAGCGCCAGCAGGCCCTGGTCCAGTGCCTGCAGATACCCCACGCCGAGCAGCAGGGCTGCCAGCAGGGCTCCGCTCAGGCCGGCGGCGACGGCGGTGGCCCAGCGCTGCTCGCGCAGGCTGCTGTGGATCACCGCCAGCAGCATCAGGCCGATGGCCGCGGCGACCACCCCGGCGGCGCTCCAGAAACCCTCCGGCAGCGGCAGGCGCAGCGCCGCGCCGGTGGCCCAGCCGGGCAACATGTAGGCCAGCGCCCAGCCGGCCGCGGCCAGCGTGCTGACTAGGGCGAAGCGCACGAACGGCATGTCGAGCATGCCGGCCACCAGCGGCAGCATGGGGCGCAGCGGACCTATGTAGCGGCCGACCAGCAGGCTGACGATGCCGTAGCGCTGGAAATAGCGCTCCGCGCCTTCCAGCCACTCGGGGTGCTCGCGCAGCAGCGGCAGGCGGCGGATGTCCTGGTGGTAGCGCCGGCCCAGGGCGTAGGAGATGAGGTCGCCGAGCAGGCCGCCGGCAAAGGCCAGCAGCAGGGTTTCGCCGAGGCCGAGGGCACCGCTGCCGGCCAGCACGCCGAGGGCGAACAGCAGCACCGTGCCTGGTACCAGCAGGCCGGCCAGGGCCAGGCATTCCAGGCAGGCTGTCAGGAACAGGGCCAGGCCCAGCCACTCGGGGTTGCTCTCCAGCCAGGTCGACAGATTGGCGAACCAGTCACTCATGGGCGTCCTCGGGGTTCAGTAGCCGATAGTCGCGTCCTTCGACCTGGCCACGGCGCAAAGGGTTGCGCGTGCAGTGGCGGGCGCAGGCGGCGTCGACGAAACGATAGGGCAGGTGCTCGTCGCGGCCGCGCGGTATGCCCAGGCGGGTGGTCTGGATGATTTGCTGCGGCCTTGCGCCGACGTCCTCGACGAACAGCCGCTGCGGGTCGAAGCGCCGCGCGTCCCACTCCACCACCCTGAGGCCGAGGGCGCGGCACAGCAGGGTCTGTCCGGCGCACAGGCGCTCGGGTGCGCGCGGCTCGCCGCTGGCGGCGGGGTTGTTGGCCTGCATGCGCTGCAGGGCGTCGTCCGCGCAGTGCTCGTCCAGCCAGGGCAGCGCCGACTTGATCAGCACCGCGTTGCCCGGCCCCTGGGCACTGAAGTTCAGCGAGTCGCCGCCGCGGGCGTAGTACATGTAGATGTGCCCGCCGTCCAGGAACAGCGCGCGGCGCTTCTCGGTGTAGCCGAGCGAGGCGTGGCTGCCCTTCTCGGCCAGGTAGTAGGCCTCGGTCTCGATGATGCGCGCGGCCAGCCAGTGGCCCCGGTGACGGTGGCGGATGACCTTGCCCAGCAGCGCACGGGCGAGCAGCTGGGCGTCGCGGTCGAAGAAGCTGTCGGGCAGTGCCCTGGCTTCGGGCCAGGGCGCAGTGGGGCGCTCGCTCATGGGCTGTCCGGGTGGGGAGATGGCGGCGATCTTAGCAATCCCGGGCTTAAATGAGGCTGAATCCGGCCGTCTGCCCGGCAATGCTGGGCGCGGCGGGGGCGGGCCGCTATAATCAGCAGCTTTTTCCAATTGCCAGACGACCGCCGATCATGACCGAGTCCGTGCACGACTACATGAACAGCCTGGGCCGCGCCGCGCGCGCCGCCTCGCGCCTGCTCGCGCGCGCCAGCACCGCGCAGAAGAACCGCGCCCTGCAGGCCGCCGCCGCCGCCCTCGACGCCGCCCGCGACGAGCTTGCGGCCGCTAACGAACAGGACCTGGCCGCCGGCCGTGCGGGTGGTCTGGAGCCGGCCCTGCTGGACCGCCTGGCGCTGACCCCGGCACGCATCGACGGCATGATCGAGGGCCTGCGCCAGGTCGCCGCGCTGCCCGACCCGGTCGGCGCCATCCGCGACATGAGCTACCGTCCGTCCGGCATCCAGGTCGGCAAGATGCGCGTGCCGCTGGGCGTGATCGGCATCATCTACGAATCGCGGCCCAATGTGACCATCGACGCCGCCAGCCTGTGCCTGAAGTCTGGCAACGCCACCATCCTGCGTGGCGGCTCCGAGGCCATCCACTCCAATCGCGCCATCGCCGCCTGCATCCAGCGCGGCCTGGCCGAGGCCGGCCTGCCGGCCGCCTGCGTGCAGGTGGTGGAGACCACCGACCGCGCCGCCGTCGGCGCGCTGATCGCGATGCCGGAGTTCGTCGACGTCATCGTGCCGCGCGGCGGCAAGGGCCTGATCGAGCGCATCAGCAAGGATGCGCGGGTGCCGGTGATCAAGCACCTGGACGGCATCTGCCACGTCTATGTCGATGCCCATGCCGACCTGGCCAAGGCCAGCGACATCGCCTGCAACGCCAAGACCTACCGCTACGGCATCTGCGGCGCCATGGAGACCCTGCTGGTCGACCAGGCGGTGGCCGCCGCCTTCCTCCCCGCCTTCGCCGCGCGCCTGCGCGACAAGGGCGTCGAGCTGCGCGGCTGCGAGCGTACCCGTGCGCTGATCGAGGCGCTGCCGGCCTCGGAAGAGGACTGGAGCACCGAATACCTGGCGGCGATCCTGTCGATTCGCGTGGTCGACGGCCTGGATCAGGCCATCGAGCACATCAACCACTACGGCTCGCACCACACCGACGCCATCGTCACCGAGCACCAGGGCCAGGCCCGGCGTTTCCTCGCCGAGGTGGATTCCAGCTCGGTGATGCTCAACGCGCCGACCTGCTTCGCCGATGGCTTCGAGTACGGCCTGGGCGCGGAGATCGGCATCTCCACCGACAAGCTGCACGCCCGCGGCCCGGTCGGCCTGGAAGGCCTGACCTGCGAGAAGTACCTGGTGATCGGCGACGGCCAGCTGCGCGGGCAGAATGCCTAAGCAGGGCGCGGCGGTGCGGCGCATCGGCCTGCTCGGTGGCACCTTCAACCCGGTGCACATCGGCCACCTGCGCGCGGCACTGGAAGTGACCGAGTTCATGGGCCTGGACGAGCTGCGTCTGGTGCCCAGCGCGCGCCCGCCGCATCGCGAGGCGCCGCAGGTGAGTGCTGAGCAGCGCCTGGCCATGGTGCGCCTGGCGGTGCTCGGCGAACCCAGGCTGGCGGTCGACGACCGCGAGCTCAGGCGCGACAAGCCGTCGTACACGCTCGACACCCTGGAGTCGCTGCGCGGCGAGCTGGCGGCGGACGATCAGTTGTTTCTCCTGCTGGGCTGGGATGCCTTCTGCGGCCTGCCGACCTGGCACCGCTGGCAGGAGCTGCTGTCGCACTGCCACATGCTGGTGCTGCAGCGCCCGGACGCCGACAGCGAGGCGCCGGAAGAGCTGCGCGATCTGCTGGCCGCGCGCAGCGTGCACGATCCGCTGAGCCTGCAGGGGCCTGGTGGGCAGATCAGTTTCATCTGGCAGGCGCCGCTGGCGGTGTCCGCCACCCAGATTCGCCAACTGCTGGCGGACGGGCGCTCGGCGCGTTTTCTGGTGCCCGACGCCGTGCTGGCCTATATCCAAGCGCAGGGGCTGTACGCTGCGCCAACCCTTTCATGAGGTAGAGATGCAAAACGAAGAACTGGTCCGGGTCGCGCTAGACGCCCTGGAAGAACTCAAGGCCAAGGACATCACCACCATCGATGTGCGCGGCAAGACCAGCGTCACCGATTTCATGGTGATCGCCAGCGGTACCTCCAGCCGCCACGTCAAGTCGCTGGCCGAGAACGTGCTGGAGAAGGTCAAGGAGCAGGGCGTGCGCCCGCTCGGCAACGAAGGCCTGGACGGCGGCGAATGGGCCCTGCTCGACCTGGGCGACGTGGTGGTACACGTGATGCAAGTCGCCACCCGCCAGTTCTACGACCTGGAGCGTCTGTGGCAGGGTGCCGAGCAGAGCCGCGCGCACCATCACGATCAGCCGGAATAAGCCAGTAACGTGCGTATCAAGCTGATCGCAGTCGGCTCGCGCATGCCGCGCTGGGTGGAAGAGGGCTGGCAGGAGTACGTCAAGCGCCTGCCGGCCGAGCTGCCGCTGGAGCTGGTGGAGATCCCGCTGACCACCCGCGGCAAGAACGCCGACCTCACCCGCCTGATCCGCCAGGAGGGCGAGGCCATGCTGAGCAAGGTGCAGGCCGGTGAACGCATCGTCACCCTGGAGGTCACAGGCAAGCCCTGGAGCACCGAGCAGCTGGCCGCCGAGCTGGAACGCTGGCGCCTGGATGCGCGCAACGTCAACCTCATGGTCGGCGGGCCCGAAGGCCTGGCGCCGGAAGTCTGCGCGCGCAGCGAGCAGCGCTGGTCGCTGTCGCCGCTGACCCTGCCGCACCCGCTGGTGCGCATCCTGGTCGGCGAGCAGATCTACCGGGCCTGGACCGTGCTGTCCGGCCATCCGTACCACAAATAAGTAGCAGTCGATGCCGCAACCCATCCGCCTGAAGGACCACGAGAAGGACGCCCGCGTCGTACGCCGGCGCGTCGTGGTCGGCGGCGTGGTCATCCTGCTGCTCACCTGCGTGCTGATCGCGCGCATGTACTACCTGCAGGTGATCCAGTACGAGCACCACTCGACCCTGGCGGAGAACAACCGCATCCACGTGCAGCCGATCCCGCCGACCCGCGGGCTGATCTTCGACCGCAACGGGGTGATCATCGCCGACAACCGGCCCAGCTTCAGCCTGACCCTGACCCGCGAGCGCGCCGGCGACTGGCAGCGGGTGCTGGACACCGTGGTCGAGGTGCTGGAGCTGACGGAAGACGAGCGCGCCCTGTTCGAGAAGCGCATGCGCCAGGGACGACGCCCGTTCGAGCCGGTGCCGGTGCTGTTCGAGCTGTCCGAGGAGCAGATCGCGCGCATCGCGGTCAACCAGTTCCGCCTGCCCGGCGTCGAGGTCAGCGCGCAGCTGGTGCGCCACTACCCGCACAAGGAGCGCTTCGCCCACTCGGTGGGCTACGTCGGGCGGATCAACGAGCAGGAGCTGCAGAAGCTCGACCCCATCGACTACGCCGGCACCCACCACATCGGCAAGACCGGCATCGAGCGTTTCTACGAGGACCTGCTGCACGGCCGGGTTGGCTACGAGGAAGTCGAGACCAACGCCCGCGGCCGCGTGCTGCGGGTGCTCAAGCGCACCGACCCGACGCCGGGCACGGACCTGACCCTGAGCCTCGACGTACGCCTGCAGGAGGCCGCCGAGCAGGCCCTGGGCGAGCGTCGTGGCGCCGTGGTGGCGATCGAGCCGGCCAGCGGCGACGTGCTGGCCATGGTCAGCAAGCCCAGCTTCGACCCCAACCCCTTCGTCACCGGCATCGGCTTCAAGGCCTACGCCGAGCTGCGCGACTCCATCGACCGGCCGCTGTACAACCGCGTGCTGCGCGGCCTCTACCCGCCGGGGTCGACCATCAAGCCGATGGTCGCGGTGGCCGGCCTGGACGCCGGAGTGATCACGCCGCAGACCCGGGTGTTCGACCCCGGCTACTACCAACTGCCCGGGCACAGCCACAAGTACCGCAACTGGAACCGCCTGGGCGACGGTTGGGTGGACATGGAGTTTGCCATCATGCGCTCCAACGACACCTACTTCTACGACCTGGCGCGGAAGATGGGGGTGGATCGCATGCATGCCTACATGAGCCGCTTCGGCTTCGGCCAGCGGGTGGCGCTGGACATGTTCGAGGAAACCGGCGGCCTGATGCCCTCGCGCGAGTGGAAGCGGGCGCGCTACCGGCAGGCCTGGTACCCTGGCGAGACCCTGATCCTCGGCATCGGCCAGGGTTACATGCAGACCACCCCGCTGCAGCTGGCCCAGGCCACCGCGCTGATGGCCACCCATGGCAAGTGGATTCGCCCGCACCTGCTCAAGGAGGCCGAGGGGCAGACGCCCCAGCAGCTGATGGCCGAAGGCGCCATGGACGGCATGCAGACGCCGCCGGACATAGTGCTGCGCGACGAGAAGTTCTGGGATTATGGCCGCCAGGGCATGGAGGCGGTGATGCATGCGCCGCGCGGCACCGCGGCCAAGGTCGGCGCCACGGCGGCCTATCGCATCGCCGGCAAGAGCGGCACGGCGCAGGTGGTGGCGATCAAGCAGGGCGAGAAGTACGACCGCAACAAGGTCCAGGAGCGCCACCGCGACCATGCCCTGTTCGTCGCCTTCGCCCCGGCCGAGGCGCCGCAGATCGCCGTGGCGGTGATGGTGGAGAACGGCGAGTCCGGCTCCGGTGTCGCCGCGCCGGTGGTCAAGCAAGTGATGGATGCCTGGCTGCTGGGCCCCGACGGCCAGCTCAAGCCGGAGTACCGGCCGCCGGCGGCGGCCCCTGAAGAGGCGAGTGCGCAGCGATGAAGCGTCAGGAGTTCGACCGCAGCATTTCCGACGAGGACGTTTTCAAGCGTCGCGCCAGCCTGCTGCAGCGCCTGCACATCGACGGTTGGCTGCTGCTGATCCTGCTGGTGCTGGCCGCCGGCAGCCTGTTCGTCCTCTATTCGGCCAGCGGCAAGAACTGGGACCTGGTGTTCAGGCAGGGCACCTCCTTCGCCATCGGTCTGGTCGCCGCCCTGGTCATCGCCCAGTTCGAGCCGCGCTTCATGGCCAGCTGGGTGCCGCTGGCCTACCTGGCGGGGGTCGGCCTGCTGGTGGCGGTGGAGGTCATGGGCCATACGGCCATGGGCGCCACGCGCTGGATCAACATTCCCGGGGTGATCCGCTTCCAGCCCTCGGAGTTCATGAAGATCATCATGCCGGCGACCATCGCCTGGTACCTGGCGCGGCACAACCTGCCGCCCAGGTTCAAGCACATCGTCATCAGCCTGCTGCTGATCGGCGTTCCCTTCGTGCTGGTGCTCAAGCAGCCGGACCTGGGTACCTCGCTGCTGATCCTCGCCTCCGGCGCCTTCGTGCTGTTCATGGCCGGCCTGCAGTGGCGCTGGATCCTCGGCGCGGCGGCGGCCGTGGTGCCGATCGCCATCGCCATGTGGTTCTTCGTCCTGCACCAGTACCAGAAGCAGCGGGTGCTGACCTTCCTCAACCCGGAAAGCGACCCGCTGGGCACCGGCTGGAACATCATCCAGTCCAAGGCGGCCATAGGTTCGGGGGGCGTATTCGGCAAGGGCTGGCTGCTCGGCACCCAGTCGCACCTGGATTTTTTGCCGGAAAGCCACACGGACTTTATCATTGCCGTGCTGAGCGAAGAGTTCGGCATGGTCGGGGTGTGCATCCTGCTGTTGGTCTACCTGCTGCTGATCGGCCGCGGACTGATCATCACTGCGAACGCCCAGACGCTGTTCGGCAAGCTGTTGGCCGGTAGCCTGACCATGACCTTCTTCGTCTATGTATTCGTGAACATCGGCATGGTCAGCGGACTGTTGCCGGTGGTGGGGGTACCCCTGCCCTTCATCAGTTACGGCGGAACCCATCTGGTGACGCTGCTGTCTGGGTTTGGGGTTTTGATGGCGATCCAGACGCACCGCAAGTGGATCGCCCAGGCATGACAAGAGTGCAGAATTTGAAGCGAGTAATGCGAAGCGCGGCGGTGGCCACCATGGCCCTGTTCGGCGTGGCCGGGCCGGCGCAGGCCGCCGGCGAATATCAGGGCTCGGCCAGGGTGGCCGAGTTCGTCGGCGAAATGACCCGTGACCACGGCTTCGCCGCCGAGCAGCTGACCGCGCTGTTCGACCAGGTTGAACGCAAGCAGGCGATCCTCGACGCCATCTCCCGCCCGGCCGAGAAGGTCAAGCCGTGGAAGGAGTACCGGCCGATCTTCCTCACCGAGGCGCGCATCAGCAAGGGCGTGGACTTCTGGAACCAGCATGCCGAGGCCCTGGCTCGCGCCGAGCAGGAGTACGGTGTGCCGGCCGAGGTGATAGTCGCGATCATCGGCGTGGAGACCTTCTACGGCGGCAACACCGGCAGCTGGCGGGTGCTCGATGCGCTGTCGACCCTGTGCTTCGACTACCCGCCGCGCGCCGAATTCTTCTGCCAGCAGCTGCGCGAGTTTCTCATCCTGGCTCGCGAGCAGCAGGTCGAGCCGCTCAGCCTCAAGGGCTCCTACGCAGGTGCCATGGGCCTGCCGCAGTTCATGCCGAGCAGCTTCCGCGCCTACGCCGTGGACTTCGACGGCGACGGCCACATCGACATCTGGACCAACCCGGTGGATGCCATCGGAAGCGTCGCCAGCTACTTCAAGCGCCACGGCTGGGCCAGCGGCGAACCGGTGGTCAGCCGCGCCCAGGTCAAGGGCGAGTCGGCCGAGAGCGGCCTGACCCAGGGCCTGGACCCGGTGAAGAACGTCGGCGAGCTGCGCGCCTTGGGTTGGGTCAGCGGCGACGTGCTGCGCGACGATATCCCGGTCACCGCCTTCCGCTTCGACGGCGCCGAAGGCCAGGAGTACTGGATGGGCCTGCCCAACTTCTACGTGATCACCCGCTACAACCGCAGCGCCATGTATGCCATGGCCGTGCACCAGCTGTCCGGCGAGCTGCTCGCCAAGCGGGGCCGTCCGTGAAGCCGCTGCTGCGGGGCATGGCCCTGGCCGTGCTCGGCCTGGCCCTGGCCAGCTGTTCCAGCAGCCGTGCGCCGCAGCCGGTGGCGCCGGGCTCGCAGCCGATCTCCGGGCCCGCCGACTACAATCGCCCGCACCGCGACGGCGCGCCCTGGTGGGACGTCGACGTATCGCGCATTCCCGATGCGGTACCGATGCCCCATTACGGTCGTTTCAAGGCCAACCCCTACACGGTGATGGGCAAGACCTACTACCCGATCCAGGACAGCCGGCGCTACGTCGCCACCGGCATCGCTTCCTGGTACGGCACCAAGTTTCACGGCCAGGCCACCGCCAACGGCGAGGCTTACGACCTGTACGGCATGACCGCCGCGCACAAGACCCTGCCGCTGCCGAGCTACGTGCGGGTGACCAACCTGGAAAACGGCAAGAGCGTGATCCTGCGCGTCAACGACCGCGGCCCGTTCTATTCCGACCGCATCATCGACCTGTCCTTCGCCGCGGCGAAGAAGCTCGGCTATGCCGAAAGCGGCACCGCACGGGTCAAGGTCGAGGGCATCGACCCGCACGAGTGGTGGGCCGCCCAGGGGCGCCCGGTGCCCATGGTGCTGGCGCAGCCGAAGATGGCCGAGCAGACCGTCGCGCAGCCGCTGGCGGTGGCCGCCAGCCAGCCGATCGAGCAGTACACGCCGCCGGCCGAGCAGCATGCGGCCGCGGTGCTGCCGGTGCAGGTCGAGGTAAAAAAAAACGCTACGTCCGCAGCCTCTGGCCTGTATCTCCAGGTCGGCGCCTTCGCCAATCCGGACGCTGCGGAACTTCTCAAGGCCAAGTTGAGCCAAACGGTGCCTGTCCAGGTGTTTATCAGCTCGGTGGTGCGCAACCAGCAGATATTGCACCGGGTCCGCCTGGGGCCGGTTGAGACCCAGGCCGAGGCGCAGCAGCTGCAGGACAGCGTGCGTCTGGCCAACCTGGGCGACCCCGCCCTGGTCAAGCCGGACTAGAGCCTTCGCGCGTCACCCCTCGGGGCGGCGCTGAATGCAGGCGGACTCCGGTCCGCCTGTTCCATTGTTGAACAGCCACTTCAGAGAGACGGATGAACATCGCCCGCTTTGCCCAACGCCTTTCCCTGCTCGTCACGCTGCTGGCCGCGCCGCTGCTCGCGTCCGCCGAATCGGCGATTCCCTCGCCGCCGCAGCTGGCCGCCAAGTCCTATGTGCTGATGGATGCCGCCAGCGGCAAGGTGCTGGTGGAGAACAACGGCGACCAGCGCCTGCCGCCGGCCAGCCTGACCAAGCTGATGACCGCCTACATCGCCACCCTGGAGATCCGCAAGGGCAAGATCGGCGAGCAGGACCTGGTCACCGTCAGCGAGCACGCCTGGCGCACCGGCGGTGCGGCCTCCGGCGGCTCCACCATGTTCCTGCCGATCAACAGCCAGGTCACGGTGAACGACCTGCTGCACGGCATCATCATCCAGTCCGGCAACGATGCCAGCATCGCCATCGCCGAGTACATCGCCGGCAGCGAGGACGCCTTCGCCGACATGATGAACGCGACCGCCGAGCGCTTGGGCATGAAGAACTCGCACTTCATGAACGCCACCGGCCTGCCGCATCCGGAGCACTACTCCAGCGCTCACGACATGGCCATCCTGGCCCGCGCCATCATCAACGAGGACCAGGAACATTACGCGATCTACTCGCAGAAGGAGTTCCTCTGGAACAACATCAAGCAGGGCAACCGCAACCTGCTGCTGTGGCGCGACAGCACGGTCGACGGTCTGAAGACCGGCCACACCGAGGAAGCTGGCTACTGCCTGGTGGCCTCCGCCGTGCGCGACGGCGCGCGCATGATCACCTCGGTGTTCGGCACCGACAGCGAGAAGGTTCGTGCCGCCGAGACCCAGAAGCTGTTGACCTACGGCTTCCGTTTCTTCGAGACCCAGACCTTCTACAAGGCGGGCCAGGAGCTGGCCCAGGCCCAGGTCTGGAAGGGTGTCAGCCGTCAGGTCAAGGCCGGTCTGGCCGAGGACCTCAGCCTGACCTTGCCCAAGGGCCAGGCCAAGCAGCTCAAGGCCACCATGGTGCTGGAGCCGCAGCTGGTGGCGCCGCTCGAACAGGGCGAGGTGCTCGGCAAGGTCGAGGTCAAGCTCGGCGAGCAACTGGTGCACAGCGCCGATCTGGTCGCCCTGGAGCCGGTGGAGGAGGGTGGTTTCTTCCGCCGCCTGTGGGATAGCATCCGCCTGTTCTTCTACGGCCTGTTCAACTGAGCCGATGGGCGCGCCTTGAAATTCGCTCGGTGCGCGCCCATCTTCACGGCAGACCGGGGAGCCGCATGGCCGGCTCGACCCTGACCATGGACGCCCCGTATCGGGGCGTTCTGTTTTCTCACGGGCCACAAGCTCGGAGTAGTGCAATGACCGATACCGAAGTACCAGCCCCGAAAATCGAATTTCCCTGCGAGCGCTACCCGATCAAGGTGATCGGCGAGGCCGGCGAAGGCTTCGCCGACCTGGTGGTGGAGGTGATCCAGCGCCACGCGCCGGGCCTCGACACCACCAGCCTGGTGGTGCGCGACAGCCGCAATGGCCGCTTCCTCTCCGTGCAGGTGCTGATCACCGCCACCGGCGTGGAGCAGCTGCAGGCTATCCACCTCGACCTCAAGGCCACCGGTCGCGTGCACATGGTGCTCTGATGGCCGAACTCGTAGTGCGTCACCTGGGGCTGGCGGAGTATCTGCCGACCCTGGAAGCCATGCGCCGCTTCACCGCCGAGCGCGACGAGTCGACGCCCGACGAAATCTGGCTGCTGCAGCATCCGCGGGTGTTCACCCAGGGCCAGGCCGGCAAGGCCGAGCACCTGCTGGCGCCCGGCGACATCCCGGTGATCCAGGTCGAACGCGGCGGCCAGGTCACCTACCACGGCCCCGGCCAGCTGGTGGCCTATCTGATGCTGAACCTGCGAAGGCGCAAGCTGGGCGTGCGCGAGCTGGTCACCGCCATGGAGCAGGCGCTGGTCGACGTGCTGGCCGGCTATGGCGTCGCGGCGGCGCCCAAGGCCGATGCCCCGGGGGTCTACGTGAACGGCGAGAAGATCGCCTCGCTGGGCCTGCGGGTGCGCAATGGCTGTTCCTTCCACGGCCTGGCGCTGAACGTCGATATGGACATGGCGCCCTTCCTGCGCATCAACCCCTGCGGTTATGCCGGCCTGAAGATGGTCCAGCTGCGCGACCTGGTGGAGGCGCCGCCCGCGCTCGACGAAGTGGCGCAGCGCCTGGAGCGCGCCCTGCGCGAGCGGCTCGGATACGCCTGATGCCAACAAAAAAGGCCGTGGTTATCCACGGCCTTTTTTGTTGGTCGGAGCTCAGTTCAGGTTGAGCGCCGGAATCAGGCTGGCGTCCTGCTGCTGCCCGGGCACCGGGGCGGGGGCGGCCAGGCCCAGGTTGTTCTTCTCGAACACCCGGTCGGCACGGTAGCTGGAACGCACCAGCGGGCCGGCGGCGACTTCCATGAAGCCTTTTTCCAGGCCGATGTCGCGGAAACGGTTGAATTCCTCGGGGCTGACCCAGCGCTTGACCGGCAGGTGGTTGCGCGTGGGCTGCAGGTACTGGCCGAGGGTGAGGATGTCCACGCCGATGGCGCGCAGGTCGTCCATGGTCTGCAGGATTTCCTCGTCGGTCTCGCCCAGGCCCAGCATCAGGCTGGTCTTGGTGATGACCGAGGGGCGGTGCTGCTTGGCGAACTCCAGCACTTTCAGGGTCTTCTCGTAGCCGGCGCGCGGGTCGCGCACCACATGGGTCAGGCGCTTGACCGTCTCGACGTTCTGCGCGAACACCTCGAGGCCCGAGTCCACCACGCGGGCGATGGCGGCGTGGTCGCCGTCGAAGTCCGGGGTCAGGGCCTCCACCACCACCTGCGGGGTGTTGGCCTTGATCGCCTGCACGCAGGCGGCGTAGTGGGCGGCGCCTCCGTCGGCCAGGTCGTCGCGGTCCACCGAGGTCAGGACGATGTAGCGCAGGCCCATCAGCTCCACCGACTTGGCGGTGTTCTGCGGCTCCTCCTGGTCCAGCCAGCCGTTCGGGTTGCCGGTGTCGACCGCGCAGAAGCGGCAGGCCCGGGTGCACACCGAGCCCATCAGCATGATGGTGGCGGTGCCGTTGGACCAGCACTCGCCCATGTTCGGGCAGTGGGATTCCTGGCACACGGTGCTCAGGCGATGCTCGCCGACATTGCGCTTGACCGCATCGAAGCGGCTGCCGCTCGGTGCCTTGACCCGCAGCCAGCTCGGCTTGGGCTCGACGACCAGCGGTTCGGCCGAGGCGCGGCGCTTCTGGCCATCCTTGATCGCGGTGATGCCCTGCGCGGTGCGGAATTTTTCTCCGCTGGCGACGGGCTTGGATGGGGCTGTGTCGGACATCGTGAACTCGGCTCCGGTAGGGGCTTCGGTGGCGGGGCTTGTGGCCGGCGCCCAGTCTACCACAGGCCGTTGGCAGCGGCTGCCGGCGCCCGTCGGCGCCAGCCGTGTCAGCTCTTGAGCTGGCTGGCGAACTGGCCAATGGCCTGCACCACCTGCTGGGCGCCTTCCTGGATCTCCACTATCACCGCGCCGGCCTCGTTGGCCAGGCTCAGGCCCTGTTCGGCCTGCTGGCGGCTGCTGGCCATGCTGTCCACCGCGTTCTGCGCCAGGCTCTGGTTCTTCTGCACCACCTCGACGATTTCCTCGGTGGCCTGGCTGGTGCGCCCGGCCAGCTGGCGCACCTCGTCGGCCACCACGGCGAAGCCGCGGCCCTGCTCGCCGGCGCGCGCCGCCTCAATGGCCGCGTTGAGGGCCAGCAGGTTGGTCTGGTCGGCGATGCCGCGGATGGTTTGCATGATGGTGCTGATCAGCTGCGACTGCTTGCCGAGGGCCTCGATACCGTCGCTGGCCTCCTGCATCTGGCGGGCGATGCGCTGCATCACCTCGACCGTCTGGCTGACCACCGAGGCGCCCTTGTTGGCGCTGTCGTCGGTCTGCCGGGAGATGCCGTAGGCGATGCTCGCCGCCTCGGCCACCGCCTGTTCCTGGTTGATCTGGTCGGTGATCACGGTGGCGAACTTGACCACCTTATACAGCTTGCCGTGGGGGTCGAGGATCGGGTTGTAGGAGGCCTCCAGCCAGACCTGGCGGCCATGGCTGTCGACGCGCTTGAAGCGTCCGGCGACGAATTCACCACGATTCAGGCGGGCCCAGAAGTCGCGGTAGTCCTGCGAGTTGTACTCCTCGGGCTCGCAGAACATACGGTGATGTTTGCCCCGGATCTGCTCCAGGCGATAGCCCATGCCGTCGAGGAAACGCTGGTTGGCGCTCAGCACCTCGCCGGCCAGGTTGAACTCGATCACCGCGGTGGAGCGCAGCAGGGCGCCGATCAGACCTTCGTGTTCCTTGGAGGTGCCGATGGTGCGGGTCAGGTCGTTGGCGCAGACGGTGAAGTAGAGCAGTTCGCCCCGGCTGCTCAGGACTGGCTGCCAGATGGCGCGCAGCCAGGCCTCCTCGCCGTTGCCGCGCAGCAGGCGATAGGCGCCGCTGAGATGTTCGCGGTCGCGCAGGGCCTTCTGCAGCTTCGGGTAGTTGGCTTCGTGGCGGAAGGAGTCGGGGATCAGCGATTCCAGCGTGCGCCCGAGCAGGGCGTCGCGGTTGTAGAGCATCTCGCCGAGAAACTTGTCGTTGGCGTAGCGCACCTGGCCGGAGGGGTCTATCTCCAGTACCAGCAACTCGCTGTAGAAGGAGTCCTTTATCTGGCGCATGCTGCTCAGCTCTTCGCGCAGGCGTGCCAGTTCTTCTTTTAGCTTGTTGTTGAACATCGCAAGGGCACCTCTGGATGGAAACCAGAACTTCATGGGGGGCAGGATGGGAATCGGCTGTGGTCGCTGAAACATTAGACTTGTGAGTCTAGTCTTGATCCCAGGGGGTAACTTCGGGTGTATTACCTATGGTCCGAACCGCTTGAGCGTTGTTGACTCTGCGCTGGCATTGCCAGCCGACTACCGGCTGGACGATCTGCTGGCCTTCCACGGGCGCGACGCCCAGGCCCTGGCCGAGCGGGTGACGGCGGCCGGGCTGGACAAAGGCATCCTCTGGCGGGGGCGCCCAGCCTGCCTGAGCCTGCGCTTCTCGGCCGGGCGGGTTGTGCTGAGCCTCGCCTTGGACGGCCCGGCGGCGGATGCCGGGGCGCTGCGTGGGCTGGTCGAGCACATGCTGGGCCTGACCCAGCCGGTGGCTGAGTTCGAGGGCGCGCTGGGCGATCATCCGCTGCTGGGCCGCCTGATCGCCGCCAACCGCGGCCTGCGCGTGCCGCAGTCGGCCTCGCCGTTCGAGGCGCTGAGCTGGGCCATCAGCGGTCAGCAGATCAGCCTGGCGGCAGCCATCTCCTTGCGTCGCCGGCTGATCCGGCTGGCCGGACTACGCCACTCCAGCGGCCTGCTGTGCTACCCGGACGCCGCGACGGTGGCGCGGCTGGATGCCGACGCTCTGGGCCGCGCCGGCTTTTCCCGGGCCAAGGCGCAAACTCTGTTGCTGCTGGCGCGCGAGGTGGCGGAGGAGCGGCTGCCGCTGGATCAGTGGCTGCAAGACGAGCCGGCCGAGGCCATAGGCCGGCGCCTGCTGGCGCTCAAGGGCATAGGCCCCTGGACGGTGGATTACGCGCTGCTGCGCGGCTTCGCCCGTCTGGACGGCTCGCTGCACGGCGACGCCGCGGTGCGTCGCCAGTTGCAGCGGCTGTTGGGTTCTGCAGGGAAGCTCGGCCAGCCCTTCGTGCGCGACTGGCTGCAGCCCTTCAGCCCCTGGCGGGCGCTGGTGGCGGCCCATCTCTGGGCCATGCCGTAATCACCGGTTGCGCAAAGGCTCTCCAACCACGCCCGGCCGACGCGCAGCAGCCTTTTCAGCGCAGCCGCTGGAGCAGCGCCGGGGTCGGATAGCCGTCGGCCGGCAGGCCCAGGCTCTGCTGGAAGGCGCGTACGGCGCGGCGGGTGTTGGCGCCGACGATGCCGTCGGCCGGGCCCGGGTTGTAGCCGCGGGCGGCCAGGCCCTCCTGCAGGGCGATGCGCTCACTGCGGCCCAGCGGGCGCTCGTCCTTCGGCCAGCTGCCGCCGATCTGTCCGCCACCGCCGAAGCGCTGGCCGAGCAGGCCCACGGCCAGGGCGTAGGAGCTGGAGTTGTTGTAGCGCAGGATGGCGTTGAAGTTGCGAAACACCAGGAAGGCCGGGCCGCGATGGCCTGCCGGTAACAGCAGGTAGCCGGTGTCGCTGGATTCCAGGCCGGCGGGCGTGCCCTTCACGCCGAGCGCGTGCCACTGGGCGTAGGTCTTGCGGATCTCGCTGTCGGCCAGGGCATAGTCGAAGCCGTCCGGCAGGGCGACCTGGAAGCCCCAGGGCTTGCCGCGCTGCCAGCCGGAGGCCTGCAGGTAGTGGGCGGCCGAGGCCAGGGCGTCGGCGCTGGAGTTCCAGATATCGCGACGGCCGTCGCCGTCGAAGTCCACCGCATGGCTGAGGTAGGTGGTGGGGATGAACTGGGTCTGGCCCATGGCGCCGGCCCAGGAACCGAGCATGCGCGGCGCCGTGATGTCGCCGCTCTGCAGAATCCGCAGGGCCGCCAGCAGCTGCTCCTCGGCCCACTGCGGGCGGCGCCCCTCGTAGGCCAGGGTGGCCAGCGAGCGCACCACGGACTGGCTGCCCATGAACTGGCCGAAACTGCTTTCCATGCCCCAGATCGCCACCAGGGTCTCGCGTTCGACGCCGTAGCGCTGCTCGATGGCGTTCAGGGTGGCGGCATGTGCGTCGAGCAGGGCCTGGCCCTTGCGCACGCGCACGGGGGAGATCGCGCCTTCCAGGTATTCCCACACCGGGCGGGTGAACTCGGGCTGGGCGCTGTCGGCGCGCAGCACGCTGCTGTCCGGGGTCACGCCGGCCAGGGTCCGGTCGAACAGCTGGGGCTCGATACCGGCCTGCAGGGCCTTGCTGCGGAAGGCTGCGCGCCAGGCGGAGAAGCTCGCGGCGGCAGGCGCTTGTGCGGCGGGCGGTTGCGGGGTGCTGCTGGGGGCGACGCGCGGCGGCGGGTTGGCGGCCGCTGCGGCCTCCTGGCGCGGCTTTTCGGCGCAGGCGCCGAGGAGCAGGGCGGCGCTGGCGACCAGGCTGGCCAGGCGCGCATGGGAAAAGCGGAAGGGCATTGCGGGGTATCTCGGTCTTGCCAATCAGACCGCGACCTTAGCATGGCTGGCCGTTTTCAGGCGGCCATAAAGCACGAAGCCTCCCAGTTTTGCTGGGAGGCTTCGCGGCGGTAGCTGCCTTTGCCTTTCTTCGGTTGTTCCTGGCGGCAGCGGAACAACGGCTGGGCGATCAGCGATTTGGCCTTGTTCGGCCGCTTGTTGCGTTTTTGGCGCATGGCTCTGTCCTCGTCGAGCCCGCGGTGTGCGGGCGCGCGGACTATGCGCGGCTGTACAGAAAATGTCCAGCCTCAGGTCATGCCCATGCCCCACTTGATGGCGTAGGCGAGCAGGCCGACGGCCGCCACGCCGCCCAGCCAGAGTAGTACGAACCAGGCCAGCCGTTTGGCCAGCGGTTGTTTGACCTCGTGCATCAGTGATACCCCTCGCCGACCTTGACCTTGCCGCGGAACACCCAGTAGCTGTAAGCGGTGTAGATCAGGATGATCGGCACCATGAACACCACGCCGACCAGGGCGAAGGCCTGGCTGCTGGCAGGCGCCGAGGCCTCCCAGATGCTCACTGCCGGCGGGATGATGTTCGGCCACAGGCTGATGGCCAGGCCCGTGTAGGCCAGGGCGATCAGCACCAGGGTCAGCACGAAGGGTTGCCAGTCGATCTTCAGGTGCACGGCGCGGACGATGCCGAGGATGGTCACCGCCACCAGGGTCGGCACCGGGATGAAGTAGAACAGGTTGGGCAGGGTGAACCAGCGCTGGGCGATGCTCTCGTGGGCCAGCGGCGTCCAGATGCTGACCACGGCGATGAACAGCAGCAGCAGGCTGGTCAGCGGCAGCATCAGCTTGTACATCTTGTGGCGCAGCTTGCCCTCGGTCTTCATCAGCAGCCAGGCGCAGCCGAGCATGGCGTAGCCGGCCACCAGGCCGGCGCCGCAGAACAGCGGGAAGGGCGCCAGCCAGTCGAAGGCACCCCCGGCGAACTGCCGATTCTCCACCTTGATCCCTTCGATAAAGGCACCGAGCACCACGCCCTGGGCGAAGGTCGCGACGATGGAGCCCCAGATGAAGGCCGCGTCCCACACATGGCGGGTGCGCTTGGCCTTGAAGCGGAACTCGAAGGCCACGCCGCGGAAGATCAGCGCGATCAGCATGATCACCAGCGGCAGGTAGAGCGCCGTGAGCACCACCGAGTAGGCCAGCGGGAAGGCGGCGAACAGCCCGGCGCCGCCCAGCACCAGCCAGGTCTCGTTGCCGTCCCAGATCGGCGCCACGGTGTTCATCATGGCGTCGCGCTCGTCCTTGTCACGGAAGAAGGGATAGAGGATGCCGATGCCCAGATCGAAGCCATCCATCACCACGTACATGAAGATGCCGAAGGCGATCACCCCGGCCCAGATCAGCGGCAGGTCGATGCTCATGGGCGTTGCTCCTGTTCGTCTTCAACACTGTCTTCGGCGGCCGACAGCGGGCGCGACGGGGTACGCGAGTGACCCGGGCCACCTTCCTCGGCGGGTGCATGGGCGTGCAGCAGGCCCAGCACCGGACCCTTGCGCATCATGCGCAGCAGGTAGGTGATGCCGACGCCGAACACGGCGAAATACACCACCACGAAGATCGTCAGCGACACGCCCATCTGCGTGGCGCTGTGGTTGGACACCGCATCCGAGGTGCGCAGCAGGCCGTAGATCACCCAGGGCTGGCGCCCGACCTCGGTGGTCACCCAGCCGGCCAGCAGGGCGATGATCCCGGAGGGGCCCATCAGCAGCATCAGGCGCTGGAAGCCACGCGCCTCGTAGATCCGCCCGCCGCGGCGCAGCCACAGGCCGAGCACGCCGCAGAGGATCATCGCCAGGCCCAGGCCGACCATCACCCGGAAGCTCCAGAACACCACCGGCACATTGGGTCGGTCTTCGGGGGCCCAGTCCTTGAGGCCCTTGATCTCGCCATCGAGGTCATGGGTGAGGATCAGGCTGGCCAGGCGCGGGATGCCGATGGCGTACTTGGTGGTCTCTTCCTGCATGTCGGGGATGCCGAACAGCAGCAGCGGCACGCCCTTCTCGGTATCCCAGTGGCCTTCCATCGCCGCCACCTTGGCCGGCTGGTACTTGAGAGTGTTGAGGCCGTGCATGTCGCCGATGAAGGCCTGCACCGGCGCCACCAGCAGCGCCATCCACAGTGCCATGGAGAACATCATGCGGGTGGCTTCGTCGCGCTTGCCCTTGAGCAGGTGCCAGGCCGCCGTGGCGCCGACCACGAAGGCGGTGCTGAGGAAGGCCGCCACCGCCATGTGCGCCAGGCGGTAGGGGAAGGACGGGTTGAACACGATCTCCCACCAGGATTCGGGCAGGAACACGCCGTTCTCCAGGGTGAAGCCCTGCGGCGTATGCATCCAGCTGTTCGAGGAGAGGATCCAGAAGGTCGAGATCAGCGTGCCGATGGCCACCATCAGGGTGGCGAAGAAGTGCAGACCGCGGCCGACCTTGTTCAGGCCGAACAGCATGATCCCGAGGAAGCCGGCTTCGAGGAAGAAGGCGGTGAGCACCTCGTAGGTCAGCAGCGGGCCCATGATGCTGCCGGCGGCGGTGGACAGCCCGGCCCAGTTGGTGCCGAACTGGTAGCTCATCACCACGCCGGAGACCACGCCCATGCCGAAGGTCACGGCGAAGATCTGCAGCCAGAAGCGGTACAGGTCGTAGTAGACCTCGCGCTTGGTTTTCAGCCACAGGCCTTCGAGCACGGCCAGGTAACTGGCCAGGCCGATGCTGATGGCGGGGAAGATGATGTGGAAGGAGATGGTGAAGGCGAACTGCAGGCGCCCCAGCTCCAGTGCATCGAGGCCAAACATGATGGGCCACTCCGGAAATTGATCTGGATCAATATTCCGTCAAGCAGAACCCGGGGCGTAGTCGGCGGATTGTCGCATTGGGCAATTTGTCGCAGCCGCCTTCCCCGGCGAAATTCGTAGCCCGGATGCAATCCGGGGTAAGTGTCTGGGGTTGCGTCATCCCGGATTTCATCCGGGCTACGGCGTGGCTTCTCCCTCTCCCGCCGGGAGAGGGAAGGGGTGAGGGCGGCTCAGCTCATTTGGTTGCTTTCAGCACCACGAACTTGGGGTTGGCCGCCACCTGCTGCACGCCGCGGAACAGCCGGGCCAGCTTGGCGTGGTAGCCGAGGTGGCGGTTACCGACGATCCACAGCTCGCCGCCGGTGACCAGCGCCGCGCGGGCCTGCTGGAACATGCGCCAGGCGAGGAAGTCGCCGACCACCTGCTGCTGGTGGAAGGGTGGGTTGCACAGCACCAGGTCCAGCGAGTCCTTGGGCTGGTCGGCCAGGCCGTCGGCAGCGCGGAAGGTCGCCGGGCGCTCGCCCAGCGCCGCTCGCCAGTTCGCCTCGGCCGACTGCACGGCCATGTAGGACTCGTCCACCAGGGTCAGCTCGGCCTGCGGGTTGGCCAGGGCGAAGGCGATGGCCAGCACGCCATTGCCGCAGCCGAGGTCGGCCACCCGCTGCGGCACCAGTGATTTCGGCAGGTGTGGCAGGAAGGCGCGGGTGCCGATATCCAGGCCTTCGCGGCAGAACACGTTGGCGTGGTTGAGCAGCTCGATGGCCGGTTTATCCAGCTGATAGCGCGTGGGATAGGGCGACACCGGCGCCGGCCGGGCCTCGGGCGTGGCCGTCAGCAGGCGCGCCTTCTTCACCGCCAGCGAGGCCTGCACCGGGCCGATGTACTGCTCCAGCAGATCGCCGGCGGCACGCGGCAGGTGCTTGATCATGGCACCGGCGATCACTCGGGCACCGGGGGCGAGCTGGTCGTGCAGGCGGATCAGCTGCTCTTCGAGCAGCGCCAGGGTCTTGGGCACGCGCACCAGTACCCAGTCGAACGGGCCTTCCACCGTCGCGCTGGCCGGTACGAAGGTCACGCGGTCGGCGGCCAGGCCGTTGCGCGCCAGGTTCTTCTGCAGCGCCAGATAGCCCAGGTGCGAGTCGCCGCTGCTGGTCACCCGGCAGTGCGCCGCCAGCGAGCAGGCCAGGGCGCCGAAGCCGTCGTTGAGCAGCAGCACCCGGCTGTCGGCGTGCAGACCCTGTTCATTCAGGTGATTGAGCAGATACTCGTCGGCGGCATCGAAGGCCTGCAGCGGCTCGTTGGCCATCTCGGGCTGGCGGATCAGGTCGAGCTGGGCGAAGGGCGTATCGAGAATAGGCATGGGAACCGTCGGTGTTTGTCGCACATGCTTTGCGCGAAACTGCGGGGAACAGAGGGAAGGGGGCAAATTATGACCGCCAGCGAAGAGAAGTTCACCCGCCAGACGCTCACCGAGGTGCGCGTCTGGTCGCCCAGCCTGTTCAGCCTGCGCTGCACCCGCGACCCCGGCTTCCGCTTCCGTGCCGGCCAGTTCGTCCGTCTCGGCGTGCGCAAGGCCAGCGGCTGCATCGTCTGGCGTGCCTACTCGGTGGTGTCGGCGCCGCATGACGACTACCTGGAGTTCTTCTCCATCGTGGTGCCCGGCGGCGAGTTCACCGGCGAGCTGAGCCGCCTCAAGGCCGGCGACGAGCTGCTGGTGGAGAAGCAGGCCACCGGCTACCTGACCCTCGACCGCTTCCCCGATGGCCGCGATCTCTGGCTGATCGGCACCGGCACCGGCCTGGCGCCATTCCTCTCCATCCTCCAGGACCTGGAGGCCTGGCAGCGCTTCGAGCACATCGTCCTGGTGTACAGCGCCCGCGACCACGGCGAGCTGGCCTACCAGGAGCTGATCGCCGAGCTGCCGCAGCGCGAGTGGCTGGAGGGGGCGGGGCGCAAGCTGCGCTACATCCCCGTGGTGACCCGCGAACGGGTGGCGGGCGCGCTCAATGCGCGCATCACCCTCCTGATCGAGAGCGGCGAGCTGGAGCGTGCCGCCGGCCTGAAGCTTGCGCCCGAGCATTCGCGCATCATGCTCTGCGGCAACCCGCAGATGATCGAGGACACCCGCGCCGTGCTCAAGGCGCGCAACCTCAACCTGGCGCTGACCCGCAGGCCCGGCCAGGTGGCGGTGGAGAACTACTGGTAGTCAGTCTTCGCGGATGGACTTGATGCGGTGCTCCCAGCGGCGTTTGGCGAAGCGGCGCATGTTGGGAATGTCGTCGGTTTCGTCGAGGATCGGCTTGCCGATGATGGTTTCCATGATGTCTTCCAGCGTCACCAGGCCGTGCCAGCTGCCGAACTCGTCGTAGACCAGGCACATGTGCTGGCGCTCGTGCATCAGCTGCGCCATCAGGCTCTCCACGTTCATGGTGTCCGGCACCACCTTGAGCGGCTTCATGATGCTGGCGACCGCTGCGTCGTCATCCTCGGCGGCCAGGGCGTCGTAGCGGAACACCACGCCCAGCGGCGCTTCGTCCTCGCCGATCACCGGGTAGCGGGAGAACTGGCTTTCCTTGACGCGCGCCTTGAACGCGCCGATCGAGTCGTCCGGCGCCGCGCACTCGCAGACGATGCGCGGGGTCATGATGTCGCGCAGCTTGATCTCGTGCAGGTCGAGGATGTTGTTGATCACCCGCTGTTCGTCCTCGTCCAGCTTGCCCACTTCGCGGCCGAGCAGGGTCAGCGCCTTGATCTCCTGGCGGATGTCGTGCTCCGGAGCCTTGCCGCCGAACAGGCGCATGATCAGGTCGGACATCAGGATGAACGGTTTGAGCAGGACGATCATGGCGCCCAGCAGGCTCGGCAGGAAAGGCGCCAGGGTGCGCCAGTAACGGGCGCCTATGGTCTTCGGCAGGATCTCCGAGAGCACCAGGATCAGCAGGGTCATGATCGCCGAGGCGGCGCCCAGGTAACCGTCACCGAAGACGATGGTCACCTGCGCACCGACGCCGGTGGCGCCCACGGTGTGGGCCACGGTGTTGAGGGTGAGGATGGCCGCGAGGGGCTGGTCGATCTGTTCCTTCAGCTCTTTCATGCGCTCGTACAGCTTGGGGCGCTCTAGCTTCTGCTGGGCGATGTAGCTGGGCGTCAGGGAGAGCAGGGCTGCTTCGAGGATGGAGCAGATGAAGGAAACCAGGATGGAGAGGACAGCGAACGCTATCAGGAGTGTCATGTAGTGGGTAAAAGCAACCAAGGGCCCACTAATTTAACGAATCGGGTCGGTTACGCCCGGGAAAGATGCAACATTTCGTATCGGCGGCATTGGGGCGCGCGAATGGCGCGCCCCAGAGTGTCGGTTAGGATTTGCCCTGCTGGTTCTTCAGCAGGTCGCGGATTTCCGTGAGCAGCTCCTGGTCCTTGGTCGGCGCCGGCGGCTCGGCCGGGGCGGCGGCCTCCTCGCGCTTGAGGCGGTTGATCACCTTGACCCCCATGAAGATGGCGAAGGCGACGATGACGAAGTCCAGCACGGTCTGGATGAACTTGCCGTAGCTCAGCATGACTGCCGGGATGTCGCCTTCGGCGGCCTTGAGGGTGATGGCCAGGTCGCTGAAGTCGACTCCGCCGATCAGCAGGCCGATCGGCGGCATGACCACGTCGCCGACGAAGGAGCTGACGATCTTGCCGAAGGCGGCGCCGATGATGATGCCGACGGCCATGTCGACCACGTTGCCCTTGACCGCGAAGGCCTTGAATTCACTGAGGATGCTCATGTTTCACTCCCTGGGTTTCTGGTTATGCCGGCCAGTGTAATGGATAACCGGGATAATGCACCTCGGGCAGTGTCTCGAAACCGGGCTTGGCCAGCAGATAACCCTGAAACAGCTCCACCCCCATCTGCTGCAGGCAATCCAGCTCGGCAGCGGTCTCGATGCCCTCGGCGATGACGCGGATGCCGAGCTTGCGGCACATCTCCAGAGTGGTTTCGACCAGCACCTGGCGCACGCGGTCGCCATCCACGCCACGGATCAGGTCCATGTCCAGCTTGATCAGGTCCGGCTGGAAGTCGGCCAGCAGGTTGAGGCCGGCATAGCCGGCGCCGAAGTCGTCGATCGCGGTCATGAAGCCCTGCTTGCGGTAGGCGCGCAGGATGTCGGTGAGGTGCGGGATGTCCAGCACCTGCTCCTGCTCGGTGACCTCGAAGATGATCCGTTCGAGGGGGAAGTCGCAGCGCCTGGCTGCCTCCAGGGTGGCGCGGATGCAGGTTTCCGCGCGGTACACCGCGTTGGGCATGAAGTTGATCGAGATCATGGCCGGCACCTGCAGGCGCGCGGCCCATTCCACGGCCTTGATCCGGCAGCTCTGGTCGAAGGCATAGCGGTTGTCGCTGTCCACGCGCGCCAGCAGGCTGCCGGCCGATTCGCCGGCGCTGCCGCGCACCAGGGCCTCGTGGGCGAATACCTGGCGGCGTTGCAGGTCGACGATCGGCTGGAAGGCCATGCTGATGGGGAAGTCCAGTCCCTTGCCTTCGCGGCAAGCGGAACAGCCTGGGTTTGCGGTCATGGATAGGCTCTCGCGGGGTTTGCCCCAAGCTAAGCAAAAAAAGCCCAGGCTGTCTCGTTCGATCCTTGCAGGCCGCCTACCTAGCCGCCGGCGCCGTTGGCCTTGCGCAGACGCTCGGCGATCTGGTCCTTGAGCTGGACTCGCTGGTTCTTCAGGGCCTGCAGGGCCAGGTCGTCCATGGCCTGGCGGCCGTCTTCCACTTCGTAGATGCGCTTGTCCAGCGTCTCGTACTGCTGCGCCAGCTGGGCGAAGTGGGCGTCTCTGGCGTTGAGCTCCTGCAGCTGGGGCAGGTGGTCGGGAAACTCGCGGGTCAGTGGGTGGTGTTCGAGCGGCATGGCGGTCACTCCGTGCGTGGCTTGCCTCTTCAGCCTAGCTCAGCACCGAACGCAGGCACCGTCGAGGCGGCGGGCGGTCGCCGGCTTGATCCGGATCAATGGCCCCGGTACCTCGCTCGGCTAGGGTGGGACACACATTGATGGATGCCGAGCCGTGCATGTCGAACATCACCCGTTGATCAAGGATTTCCCCGAGCTGCGTGCCGAGTTGCAGCGCCTGCGCCACGAGGACCAGCAGTTCGCCCGCCTGGCCGAGGAGTACGAGGCGCTGGACAAGCTCATCTGCCGCGTCGAGGACGGCATCGAGCCGCTTGACGATGCCGCGCTCGGCGTGCTGAAGCAGGCCCGCGTCGGCCTCAAGGACAACCTGGCGCGCCAGCTCAAGCGCGCCGCCGGGCAGTGCTGCGGCTGCGGCAACGGCTGCGGCGGTCAGTGAGTGGCGGGGGCGACCAGGTAGCTCAGTAGCTGCGGGTCGTCGTCCGGCGCCAGCTGCTGCACTGCGCGCGGCAGCTCGCCCAGCACCCGCTGGCAGAAGGCCGCTGCCAGTTCGTCCTGGCGGTAGAAGCGCACCAGCCAGGCACGCTCGCCCTGACACAGCGTGCGTTCGGCCAGGGCGCGCCCTATGCCCAGGCGGCGGTATTTCTTCAGGATGAACAGGTCGGCCAGCTCCAGGGCGTCGATGCCGGGCAGTTCGCTGCGCTCGATCAGCAGGAAGCCGGCGATGAAGCCGTCCGCCAGGATCAGCTGGGCGCTCCACTCCGGCTCCTGCCAGTAGCGGCGCAGATGCGGCACGTGGATATAGAAGCGGCCATCCGTCTCGACGTCTTCCTGCTCCCAGTCCGAGGATTCGTAGGCGTAGTACTGGTACAGGTTGGCGATCAGCGGCAGCTGCTCGGCGGTGGTCGGCAGCAGTTCGATCTGCATGGCGGGCTCGGCGCGGCGGAGAGTGGGGCGCTATTATCGCGCTTTTCCTTTCGCCGGAGACGTCCATGGCCAAGGCCAAGCGCATGTATGGCTGCACCGAGTGCGGCGCGACCTTCCCCAAGTGGGCCGGCCAGTGCGGCGAGTGCGGGGCCTGGAACAGCCTGACCGAGACCCTGCTCGAAGCCGGCGCGGCGACGCCCAGCGGGCGTGGCGGCTGGGCCGGGCAGCAGGCGCAGATCAAGACCCTGGCCGAGGTCAGCGTCGAGGAGGTGCCGCGCTTCTCCACCGCTTCCGGCGAGCTGGACCGGGTGCTCGGCGGCGGCCTGGTGGACGGCTCGGTGGTGCTGATCGGCGGCGACCCCGGCATCGGCAAGTCGACCATCCTGCTGCAGACCCTGTGCAACATCGCCCAGCGCCTGCCGGCTTTGTACGTCACCGGCGAGGAATCGCAGCAGCAGGTGGCCATGCGCGCGCGGCGCCTGGAGTTGCCGCAGGACCGGCTCAAGGTGATGACCGAGACCTGCATCGA
>JAJLLC010000013.1:0-63837 GCA_033838285.1 Pseudomonadaceae bacterium | reverse complement strand
CTGATCGCCGGCGCCAAGTTCCGCGGCGAATTCGAGGAGCGGCTCAAGGGCGTGCTCAATGACCTGTCCAAGCAGGAAGGGCAGGTGATCCTGTTCATCGACGAGCTGCACACCATGGTCGGCGCCGGCAAGGCCGAGGGCGCCATGGACGCCGGCAACATGCTCAAGCCGGCGCTGGCGCGCGGCGAGCTGCACTGCGTGGGCGCGACCACGCTGGACGAGTATCGCCAGTACATCGAGAAGGACGCCGCGCTGGAGCGCCGCTTCCAGAAGGTGCTGGTGGACGAGCCCTCCGAGGAGGACACCATCGCCATCCTGCGCGGCCTGAAAGAACGCTACGAGGTGCACCACGGCGTGACCATCACCGACGGTGCCATCATCGCCGCGGCCAAGCTGAGCCACCGCTACATCACCGACCGCCAGCTGCCGGACAAGGCCATCGACCTGATCGACGAGGCCGCCAGCCGCATCCGCATGGAGATCGACTCCAAGCCGGAGGAGTTGGATCGCCTGGATCGCCGCCTGATCCAGCTGAAGATCGAGCGCGAGGCGCTGAAGAAGGAAGACGACGAAGCGGCCAAGAAGCGCCTGGAGAAGCTGCAGGACGACATTGCCAAGCTGGAGAAGGAATACGCCGACCTGGAGGAGATCTGGAAGTCGGAGAAGGCCGAGGTGCAGGGCTCTGCGCAGATCCAGCAGAAGATCGAGCAGGCCAAGGCCGACCTCGAGGCGGCGCGGCGCAAGAGCGACCTGCAGCGCATGGCCGAGCTGCAGTACGGCATCATCCCCGACCTGGAGCGCAGCCTGCAGATGGTCGACCAGCACGGCAAGAGCGAGAACCAGCTGCTGCGCAACAAGGTGACCGACGAGGAGATCGCCGAGGTGGTCTCCAAGTGGACCGGCATCCCGGTGAGCAAGATGCTCGAGGGCGAGCGCGACAAGCTGCTGCGCATGGAAGACGAGCTGCACAAGCGCGTCATCGGCCAGCACGAGGCGGTGGTGGCGGTGGCCAACGCGGTGCGCCGCTCGCGCGCCGGCCTGGCCGACCCCAACCGGCCGAGCGGCTCCTTCCTCTTCCTCGGCCCGACCGGGGTGGGCAAGACCGAGCTGTGCAAGGCCCTGGCCGAGTTCCTCTTCGACACCGAGGAGGCCATGGTGCGCATCGACATGTCCGAGTTCATGGAGAAGCACTCGGTGGCCCGCCTGATCGGTGCGCCGCCCGGCTACGTGGGCTACGAGGAGGGCGGCTACCTGACCGAGGCGGTGCGCCGCAAACCCTACTCGGTGATCCTCATGGACGAAGTGGAGAAGGCCCATCCGGACGTGTTCAACGTGCTGCTGCAGGTGCTGGAGGATGGTCGCCTGACCGACAGCCAGGGGCGCACCGCGGACTTCAAGAACGCCGTGGTGGTGATGACCTCCAACCTCGGCTCGGCGCAGATCCAGGAGCTGGTCGGCGACCGCGAGGCGCAGCGCGCGGCGGTGATGGATGCGGTGAGCAGCCACTTCCGTCCGGAGTTCGTCAACCGCATCGACGAGGTGGTGGTGTTCGAGCCGCTGGCCCGCGAGCAGATCGCCGGCATCGCCAACATCCAGCTGGCCCGCCTGCGCCAGCGCCTGGCCGAGCGCGAGCTGAGCCTGGAGCTGACCGACGAGGCGCTGGACAAGCTGGTGGCGGTCGGCTTCGACCCGGTCTACGGCGCGCGGCCGCTCAAGCGGGCGATCCAGCGCTGGATCGAGAACCCGCTGGCGCAGCAGATCCTGGCCGGCAACTTCCTGCCGGGGGCGATCATCCATGCCCGGGTCGAGGGCGAGGAGATCGTTTTCGCCTGAGCGGCGTGCTCATGAGAAAAGCCCCGGGAAACCGGGGCTTTTTCATTCAGGCCTGCAGGTGGCGCAGCAGCAGGGCCAGGGCGGCGACCTGGTCGTCGGCCCGGTCGATGATATGGAAACCGCACCAGCCGTTCTGGCCCGGCTCGCCGGGGCGGCTCCACAGGCAGTCGGCACCGACGCGAATCTCGTGGATGCCATCCAGCGGCTGGTCCAGCACCAGGCGGCATTCCCACACCGAGTCGGCTTCCGGCGGCGTTTCGCCGCAGAGCATGAAACCGTCCTCGGACAGGTCGACCACCCGTCCCAGGCGGCGGTCGCTGTACAGGTCGAACACTTCGATATTCAGCTGGGTGGTATGGCGGCTGTGCTGGCGACGGTCGTCCATTCAGGCTCCTTGTCCGACTTCCTGGGCGCGTCCGGTGAAACGCTGCAGGACACGGTAGATGGCGTTCAGTGCGCGGTCCATCAGCGGCGCGGCGCGCTCGGGGGATACGATGCGCGCCAGGCCCTGCTCCATTTCACTGGCCAGCTGGCGGATCGGCTTGACCGCCACCCGCTGGCCGCTGTGATCGACGAACATGTAGTTGTGCGTGGTCGGGCTGAACCAGGACAGCTTGAGGGTCTGCGTCTCCTGGTCTTGGACGAACTCGAACCAGGTGCCGAACTCGATGTGCGCCAGCTCCTTGATCAGGGCCTGGGCGCGTGGCGACAGGGCACGCTCGTCGCGTTTGACCGGCTCGGCCAGCGCCGCATCCTCGCCGAGCATGGCGCCCAGCGGGCTTTCCGGCAGCTGGATCTTGAGCTGCGCGGCCAGCTGCGGCTGCTGGGCCTGCACCGCGTGCTGGCAGGCCACTATGTCCTGCAGCAGGCGGCGGATGCCGTCCTCGTGGTAGCCACCGAGCAGCTCCAGGCCTTTGCGCAGCTCGTCGAGCAGGGCCACGCGCATGCCCTGCAGGCGCGCGCGACCGTCCTCGTCCAGCGGCGTGGCGCTCCAGGCCAGCTGCTCGGCCACCTCGCCGGCGCGCCGCCATTCCGCGCTGCGCTCGCCGTGGCGCAGGAGGATGAACACCAGCACATCGGCCCAGGTCAGCTCGAGGAAGTTGTGGATCACCCCGGGTAGCTGGCGCTCCTTGAGCACGCCCTGGATCACCTCGACCGCCATCTGCCGGGCGCCGAGCAGCTTGTCGCGGCCCTTGGCCGCCTCCACCGCGCGGCGCTCGCGCAGCTCGACCTTGTGCTTGAGGGTGGCGACGAACTCGTTGAACTCGTCGAGCAGGCTCTCGAACAGCAGCAGGTCGCCGGCGAAGCCGTGGATGACCCGCTCCACCACCCAGTGGATCTTCGCCAGCAGCCCGCGCTCGTCGCCTTCGCTGCCGTACAGCACGCCGGCTTGGGCCATGGCATTGAGCAGGCGGCGCGCCGGATGGTGGTGCTGGGTGAACAGCGCCTTGTCCTGCAGGGCCACCTTCAGGTAGGGCGTGTGCAGGTGCGACAGGGCGGTCTTGCAGGCATCCGGCAGGTTGTCGTCGTCGAGGATGAAGTCGAACAGCATGCCGACCAGGTCGATCACGTCGGCTTCCTGATCGGCCAGCTTCTGCTGCCCGGGCAGCTTGCTGTGGGCCTCCAGCTGCTGCTGCAGGTTGACCTTGAGCTCCTCCACCGGCTGCGGGCCTTGCAGGCGCTGGGCCAGGGTGCTGGCCGACTGCTGCTGCAGGCGGGTCAGTGCTTCCAGTAGTTCGCCTGCGCTGTAGGTGCTGGTGGCCGTGCGCGGGGCGAAGCTGGCGATGCTGCGGGTGCCGCCGAGCAGCGGCGCGTCCAGGTCGCGCTCGCGGCGCTCGCCGAGCAGGGCCGTCAGGCCGCCGAACAACTGGCCGGGGTCCTGTGGCGGCGGAGCGCTGAGGTCGGCCGGCACCTGCGGGGCCGCTGTCGCGCCATGCTGTCCCGCTCCCGCTCCCGCTCCCGCTCCCGCTCCCGCTCCCGCTCCCGCTCCCGCTCTAGGCGCGGTTTGCGCGCCCGGGCCGCTCGGAGCGGCGCTGGCGAGGGGCGCCTCCGCGCCGGCCTGCGCGGCGGGCTTGTCCGCCGTCCGTGTGGCCGCCGCAGGCGAGGGCGCGCGCTGGGCGGTGAACTTGAGGTTGGGCAGGATGCCGGCGTTGATCAGGCGCTGATTGAGCATCTCGTACAGGGTGTCCAGCCCCTGCATCACGTGGCGGTCGAACAGCATGTAGAGGATGACCTTGATCCGCAGCGGCAGCGGGTGCGGCGCCAGTGCCTCGCGGAAGGCCACGGCCAGGGCCTGGGGGCCGAAGGGGTTGAGGTCCTCGCCGAGCTTCTGGCCGTTGTTGAGCAGGGCTAGGCGCTGGTCCAGGGCGAACAGGGCGCGGGCGCTGCGGGCCTTGACCTTGCTGACCATGTTGGTCACCTGCAGGCTTTCCTCGTACTCCTCGTTCTGCACCAGGCTCAGTTCGTCGGTGTTCAGCTCGGTCTGCTGCGGCTTGGCCTTGAGCTTGCCTTCGAGGAAGTCGGAGAAGTTCTGGGCGATGCGCTGGTGATAGCTGCGCTCGATCTGTGGGCGTAGCTTGCGCAGGTCGCGCATCGCGTCGAAGAACAGGCTCTGCAGCTTGTTGTTCTCGGCCTTCTCGGCGAATTCGAAGAGCGTATCGTCGACCTGGGCGAACAGGCTGCCGAGATGCTCGGCCAGATTGTTCATCGCCAGCTTGCGGCAATCCTGCACCAGCAGGCCGAAGCGCGGCTGGATGGCGCGGCTGGCGACGCCGGGGGCGTTGGTCGGCGGAGGCGTGTCCTGTGAGCTCATGCGAAGTCCTGGGGCGGAGGTCGGCCGCCGTGTGAAGCCGTTCAGGTTACAGGCAATATGCTAGTCGCTTATTCGCCTGCGCGGCGCGAATCAAATATGTCATTGTCGGGCTTGACATGAAGATCGGGCTCCGTAAAATGGCGCGCCTCTGATGCGGGAAACGGCGCAAGCCGGCCGTAGCGGAGATTGGAAGCTCGTCGTTCCGCGATAGCTCAGTCGGTAGAGCAAGTGACTGTTAATCACTGGGTCCCTGGTTCGAGTCCAGGTCGCGGAGCCAACTTCCAGGCGGGGTATAGCGCAGTCCGGTAGCGCGCCTGCTTTGGGAGCAGGATGTCGGGAGTTCGAATCTCTCTACCCCGACCATCATGGGTCGTTAGCTCAGTCGGTAGAGCAGTTGGCTTTTAACCAATTGGTCGTAGGTTCGAATCCTACACGACCCACCATAATCCCAGTCGAAGAGCCCGCCTTGTGCGGGCTCTTCGCATTTCAGGGCTGCAAGCCCAGGCGCTGGATGCTGGAATCCAGGCGCCGCATCAGCTCTGCGCCGCCCCGTCTGCTGCACATCAGGTAGCGCAGCTGTCCTGCGGGTATGTCCGGCATCCTCATATTGCTCAACTTGGCATTGCTCAGGTCGGCTTCGGCCAGGATGTAGGGCAGCTCGCGCGCGTCTACCAGGGTGTAGTCGATGCGCTCTGCCGCCAGCATCCTCACGTTCTGCGATGGCGGGGCAGTGATGCGGCTGGGCTGCTGGCGCTCCAGCAGGGCATCCAGCTCCCCGTAGGAAAAGCCGTCCACCACGCCCAGACGCAGCGGGCTTTCCAGCAGGCTGGCGAGGCTGGCATGGCTGGCGACCTGCTCGGCCAGGGTGGCGCGGGTCAGCACCGTCATCGGCTCGTCGCGATAGATGGCCAGGCTGAACAGGGCGAAGGCCTCGCGCTGCGGGGTCCTGAACCAGCCGATCGAGCAGATCGGCTCGCGGTTCTGCTCCATCTCGAGGAGGATGCGCTTGGCCGGTCGCGCCTCGAAGCGCAGGGGGATTTGCGCATCGCTGAAGATGGCGCGGGTGCGTTCGAGCAGGAAGCCGGTCGGCTCGCCTCGCTCGGTATGGTAGTAGGGCGGCTTCTCGATGTAGTAGACGGCCAGGGGCTCTGCCGCCAGGCAGGCGAGGGGCAGGCAGAGCAGGGCGAGCAGGCTGCGCATGGCGATCATTCCCGCAAGGGTTCCATGCGCAGTATAGGTCGGGCCGCACGGGCGGCCCGTGCTCAGTGCAGCTTCAGACGCGGTTCGGTGCTGCGGCCGATGCGGTCGCCGAGCATCAGCAGGGCGGTGCGCAGCACGCCGTACAGCGCCATCTGGTGCATGCGATACAGCGACACGTAGAACATCCGCGCCAGCCAGCCTTCCAGCTTGACGCTGCCCATCAGGTTGCCCATCAGGTTGCCCACCGCCGAGAAGCGCGACAGCGAGATCAGCGAGCCGTAGTCGCGATAGCGGAATTCCGGCAGGGCCTGGCCCTCCAGGCGCAGCCTGAGCGACCTGGCCAGTAGCGAGGCCTGCTGGTGCGCGGCCTGGGCGCGTGGCGGCACCGTGCGCTGGCTGTCGTCGCCGAGCGGGCAGGCGGCGCAGTCGCCGAAGGCGAAGATGTCATCGTCCAGGGTGGTCTGCAGGGTCGGGCGCACCAGCAGCTGGTGGATGCGATTGCTCTCCAGGCCGTCCAGCGCCTTGAGGAAGGCCGGCGCGCGGATGCCGGCGGCCCACACCTTCAGGCTGGCGGGGATCTCCATGCCCTGGGCGGTATGCAGGGCCTCGGCGGTCACCTGGCTGACCGCGGTGCCGGTCAGCACGGTGACGCCGAGTTTCTCCAGGGTCCGGTGCACCGGGCCGCTGATGCGCTCCGGCAGGGCCGGCAGCACGCGCGGGCCGGCCTCGATCAGGGTGATGCGCATGTTCTGCGGCTGGATGCCGTCCAGGCCGTAGGCGGCCAGCTCGTGCGCGGCGTGGTGCAGCTCGGCGGCCAGCTCCACTCCGGTGGCGCCGGCGCCGACTATGGCCACGCTGATGCGGCTGTCGTCGCTCTTGCCGGCATGGGCGCGCAGGTAGTGGCTGAGCAGCTGGCGGTGAAAGCGTTCGGCCTGCTCGCGGGTGTCGAGGAAGATGCAGTGCTCGGCCGCGCCGGCGGTGCCGAAGTCGTTGGTGGTGCTCCCGACGGCCAGCACCAGGCTGTCGTAGGCCAGCTCGCGCTCGGGCAGCAGCTCGCCGCCGTCCTCGTCGAGGGTGGCGGCCAGCTTGATGACCTTGCGCGCGCGATCCAGGCCGCTCATGCGACCTAGCTGGAACTCGAAGTGGTTCCATTTGCCCTGGGCCACGTAGTTCAGCTCGTCCTCGGAGGAGTTCAGCGAGCCGGCGGCTACCTCGTGCAGCAGCGGTTTCCAGATATGGGTGAGGTTGGCGTCGACCAGCACGATGCTGGCCCGTTTGCGCTTGCCCAGGGTTCTACCCAGGCGGGTAGCAAGCTCCAGGCCGCCGGCGCCGCCGCCGACGATAACGATGCGATGGGTCATGGGAATGGCTCACAAGGCTTGAGGAATTCTGGCGGCGCGGCTGGGCGAGCGCGAGGCGGCTCATAGCACCAGTCCGGCGAGCAGGCGAGAGAGCAGGCCGAGGCCGATGGTCACTGCGATCACGATCAGCAGCAGGCGCCAGGGGCGGAACGGCTGGCGTTCGACCTGGTGCTGCGGAGCGCTGAGGTACTGCTCGACGCGCTGCTGGTCTTCCGGGCTGAGGCGGCTGGGCATGACGGTGCTCTCGAAGGATGCGCCATTCTAGACGTGGCGGTCACATTGGCTCAACGCATAGCTGGTCGTCCAGGCGAATGATGCCGCCCTCGATCACCCGTGCGGTGATACCGCCGTGGCCGCGCATGGCCTGGAAGGTGCCTCGGCCGAGGCGCTGCTCCAGGCGCGCACAGGGCTGGCACCAGCCGGTGGTTTCGAGCAGCGCCTGGCCGATGCGGAAGCGCCGGCCCTTGAGACTGAACAGATTGATGCCGCTGACGGCGATGTTGCGGCGCAGGTCGGCCGGCGCCAGCTCGCGGCCGAGCAGCGCGCTCACCACGGCCAGATGTTCCCATTGGATCAGCGTCACCTGGCGTGCGTTGCGCGGACCGGGGCGGGCGTGGTCGCCGGTCAGGCCGGCTTCGCGGCGGGCCTCCACCGCGTCGAGCGCGAGCATGTCCGCGCGCGCTTCGGGGCGCACGCCGATCCAGCGCACCCGCCCCCGCTGCGGCACTTCGGCGAGCAGCTCCGGCAGGCTGCTCACAGGCTGATGCCCACGTCGAATAGCACGGTGCGGCCGCGGTTGTGGCGCAGGAAGGCGGGGGCGTCGTCGTGGGCGAACAGCACCCGCGCGTAGTTGGGGCCGACCAGCGACAGCGAGCGCCAGCCCTGGCGCAGGTACTCCGTGGGCGGCGGGAAGTGGCTGTTGAAGTCGGGAGTGTCGCGTTTGAGGTTGACGTAGGCCAGCAGGTCCAGCTCGCCGAGGTCGAGGCCGCGTTCGCGGTAGTTGTGCGCCTTCTTGCGCAGGGTCGGCGCCAGGCGTGCCTGCACTTCGCCGGTGGAGATCCGTCTCGGCCGCGGCTCGCGCCGCAGCAACTGGCCGAGGGACAGGGCGCTGCGCCGGCGCTGCAGCTCCTCGCGCCACTCGTCGTTGAGGCGGCGGCCGCGGTCGAGGACGAAGAACACCTCGAAGTTGGCCTCGCGGAACAGCACGTCCGGTGGCTCCTGGCCCGCGCTGAACTCGTCCTGGCGATAGTGCTGATTGAGCGCTGCCAGCAGGCGCTGGCAGACCCAGCGCTCGCGTTCCCACTTGCGCGCATTGGAGAGGAAGTCGTTGGCCTGTTCGGCCTGGCGGGTGAGCAGGCGCAGGTAGTCGGAGTCGTCCATGGGCGCAGCATAGCCCAAGGTCGATGGCGCTTGTCGCGGTGTACACTGCGCCGATCATCCGAGAGGTCAGCATGTCGATTCGTCCAGTCACGCCCGCCGATCATGGTGCCTTGCTCGCGCTGTGGCGGCGCACGCCGGGCATTCAGCTGAGAGCCGAGGACGAGTACGAGCCTTTCTGCCGCTATCTGGTGCGCAACCCGGGCCTGAGCCTGTTGGTCGAGCGCCAGGGTGAGGCGGTCGCCAGCCTGCTGGTGGGGCACGACGGCCGGCGTGGCTACCTGCAGCACCTGGTGGTCGATGTACCCTGGCGTGGTCGGGGGCTGGCCAGGGCCCTGCTCGACGAGGCGCTCGCCCGTCTGGACGCGCTCGGTGTGAACAAGGCGCATGTGTTCGTCCTGCGCGATGCCCCCGAGGCGCTGGCCTTCTGGCAGGCGCAGGTCGATTGGCAGGCGCGCGAGGACATCCGGGTGTTCTCCGCCCAGGCGGAGCGGCCATGATCGCGGCCGAACTGCTGCAGGCATCCAGCCTGTGGCTGGGCTGGCTGCTGTATGCCGTGGCGCTGCTCTGGGCCAGTTGGCGCGCGCCCTGGATCGAGCTGTGCAGCGACCAGCGCCGTCAGCACCTGCTGTTCGGCACCGTGCTGGCGCTGTTCCTGCTCTGGCTGGTGCGCCGCGACTTCGCCTCGGGGCTGTCCTTCCACTTCATCGGCATGACCGCCGTGACCCTGTTGCTGGACTGGCCGCTGGCCGTGCTCTGCGGCTTCGTCGCGCAGCTCGGCCTGCTGGCGCTCGGGCGCCTGGATTGGGCTGCACTGGGTGTCAACGGCGTGCTGCTGGTGGCGCTGCCGGTGGCCATCGCCGAGTTCTTCGCCGTGCAGGTGGAGCGCCGGCAGCCGCGTAACCTGTTCGTCTACATCTTCTGCTGCGGCTTCTTTCCCGCAGCGCTCACCGCGCTGGCCTGCCTGCTCGGCGGCCTGGCACTGCTCTGGCACGACGGCCTGTATGCGATGCCGCCCTGGCTGGAGGATTTCGTCGGCTATCTGTGGCTGGTGATGTTTCCCGAGGCCTTCATCAACGGCATGCTGGTCACCGGGCTGGTGGTGTTCTATCCGGACTGGCTGGAGACCTTCAATCGCACGCGCTATCTGGCCGCGCCCTGGAAAGACGACACGGATAAACGCTCATAAATGCGGTCTATCGAATGGAGGGAGCTGACCTGGGTCAAGTCGCCCAGGGTGCCCCGTGCCGATAGTGAGAAAAACTGTGGAGGAGCGGTCATGAAGGTGCATCTGTGGGCGAGGCAGGAGCTGGAAGCCAGCCTGCGGCGGGCGCGGGAGCAGGGCTTAGACCCTCTATTGAGCCTGCGTGCGCTGCTCAGCGAGGCGGTGGAGCTGAATCGCCAGGCGCGCGATCCGGCAGATCTGGAGCGGGAGCTGCAGTTCCTGGCGGACAACCTCGACCCGGAGCGCGATTACGCCTTTATGCGGCCCTAGGGGGCCGGAGGGTTTTGGTGGGGCTCCTTGGCGGCGCCCCGGGGCAGGCAGTCAGTGCTCGCGCGGCGGCAGGTCTTCGGAAAAGGGCGCATCTTCCAGCGAATCGCCGGGAATGGCATGGGCTTCCGAGGCCCAGGCGCCCAGGTCGATGAGTTTGCAACGCTCGCTACAGAAGGGCCGATGCGGGCTCTGTGGGCCCCACTCGACCGGCGCGCCGCAGGTCGGGCATTCCACTGTGGTGCTCATGGCTGGCCTCCGCGCAGGGTCAGGTAGAAATGGTGCAGACGCTCGACCTCGCTCTTGAGCCAGGTCAGGTCGCGGTCGTTGAGCAGCACGTCGTGGGCGTGGCGCAGGCGTTCCTCGCGGCTGCTCTGGGCCTTGAGGATGGCGCGGATCTGCTCCTCGCTGCTGTTGTCGCGGGCCATGCCGCGCTCAACCTGCAGGTGCTCGGGGGCATCCACCACCAGCACCCGCTGGGTCATGCGGTGCTGGCCGGACTCCACCAGCAGCGGCGACACCAGGATGGCATAGGGCGACTCGGCGCGCGCCAGGTACTGGTCGATTTCCTGGAAGATTAGCGGATGCAGCAGGGCCTCCAGCCAGCGCCGCTGCTCCGCATCCTGGAATACCAGGCGGCGCAGGGCGGCACGATCCAGCGTGCCGTCGGCCTGCAGCACCTGCGCGCCGAAGCGCTCGACTATCTTCGCCAGCGCCGGACGGCCCGGCTCAACCACCCAGCGGGCGGCCTGGTCGGCATCCACCAGATGGATGCCGAGGTCGATGAAGTGCTGGGCGGCGGCGCTCTTGCCGCTGCCGATGCCTCCGGTGAGGCCGAGAATCCAGGGTTTGCTCATTTCACGCCGGCGAACTGCAGATAGGTCCCGGTTATTTGATCACCCCAGAGCAGTGCGATCCAGCCGGCGATGGCGAGGTAGGGGCCGAAGGGAATGGGCGTGCTGGTTTCCTGGTTGCGCAGGCGCAGCATGATCACCCCGAGCACAGCGCCGACCAGCGAGGACAGCAGGATGGTCAGCGGCAGTACCTGCCAGCCGCCCCAGGCGCCGAGCATAGCCAGCAGCTTGAAGTCGCCGTAACCCATGCCTTCCTTGCCGGTCACCAGCTTGAACAGCCAGTACACCGACCACAGGCTGAGATAGCCGGCGATGGCGCCCCACAGGGCGTCTTCCAGGCTGGTGAGCAGGCCGAAGTGGTTGGCGATCAGTCCCAGCCAGAGCAGCGGCAGCACCAGGGAGTCCGGCAGCAGCTGGTGATCGCAGTCGATCATGCTCATCGCCAACAGGCCCCAGGTCAGCACCAGCACCCCGGCCGCCTGCCAGCCGAAGCCGTAGTGAAAGGCGACATAGCCGGAGAGCAGGCCGCAGGCCAGCTCGATCAGCGGATAGCGCGCACTGATCGGCGCCTTGCAGCTGGAGCATTTGCCGCGCAGGGCCAGGTAGCTGAGCACCGGGATGTTCTCCCAGGGCCGAATCTGGTGGCCGCAATGCGGGCAGCAGGAGTGCGGCAGGATCAGGTTGAAGGTGTTCTGGTCGGACTCTTCCGGCAGTTCGAGAATCTCTCGGGCCTGCTGGCGCCAGTCGCGCTGCATCATCACCGGCAGGCGGTAGATGACCACGTTGAGGAAGCTGCCGATCAGCAGGCCGAGCAGGGTGGCGGACAAAACAAAGGCCGGCAGATTGCCGGCCAGGAAGTCGAGATACATTAATTAGCCTACGACAGCGCCCAGCTGGAAAATCGGCAGGTACATGGCGATGATCAGGCCACCGACCAGTACGCCAAGAACGGCCATGATCATGGGTTCCATCAGGGCGGTCAGGCCATCCACGGCATTATCGACTTCGGCCTCGTAATAGGAGGCCACCTTGTCGAGCATCTCGTCCAAGGCGCCGGACTCCTCGCCGATGGCGGTCATCTGTACCGCCAGGGCCGGGAAGATGCCGGTGGTGCGCATGGCGAAGTTCAGTTGCGTACCCGAGGAGACATCCTGTTTGATCGTGGCGATGGCATTGCGGAAAATCACATTGCCAGCGGCGCCGGCAACCGAGTCCAGAGCATCCACCAGCGGTACGCCGGCGGCGAAGGTGGTTGCCAGGGTCCGAGCGAAGCGCGCCACCGTCGCTTTGTACAGGATATCGCCGACGATTGGTGCCTTGAGGATGGCACGGTCGAAGCCGTCACGGAACTTGGCTGAGCGTTTGTGCGATTCGCTGAAGGCGAAAACCGCACCCACAATTACGCCTAGATAGATGAACCACCATTCCTGCAGGTTTCGTGACATGTTCACCACCACTTGGGTAAAGGCTGGCAGCTCTGCACCGAAGCCCTGGAACACGGCTTCGAACTGTGGCACCACCTTGATCAGCAGGATGGCGGTCACGATGATGGCGACTACGATGACCGCGATCGGATAGTTCAGTGCCTTCTTGATCTTGGCTTTAAGCGCCTCGGTCTTTTCCTTGTAGGTGGCGATACGATCCAGCAGGGTTTCCAGTGCGCCGGACTGTTCGCCGGAGTCGACCAGGTTGCAGTAGAGGTCGTCGAAGTACAGCGGCTTCTTGCGCAGCGAGGCGGCGAAACTGTTGCCGGCAGCGACTTCCTGCTTCACGTCGTTGATCAGGTCGCGCATCCTGGGGTTTTCGAAGCCTTCGCCGATGATATCGAAGGACTGCAGCAGGGGTACCCCGGCCTTCATCATGGTGGCCATCTGGCGGGTGAACAGGGCGATGTCGATGGGCTTGATCTTCTTGCCGGCGCCGCCGAACAGGTCCTTGCCCTTCTTGTTCACCTTGGTGGGGTTGATGCCCTGCTTGCGCAGCTGGGCCTTGACCAGGGCAGGATTGACCCCGACCAGTTCGCCTTTGACTTTCGCACCTTTCTTATTGGTGCCTTCCCATTTGAAGACACTTTGTTGTAGCGCTTTTTCCGCCATGGGTTAGTCCTTGGTCACGCGGTTGACTTCCTCGAGGCTGGTGACGCCCTGCATCGCTTTCACCAGGCCGGAGGTTCGCAGATCATTGAAGCCGTCTTTGCGCATTTGCGCGGAAATATCGATGGAGTTGCCTTCTTCCATGATAATCCGCTGCAGCGCGGGCGTGACTTTAACCACTTCATAAATACCGACTCGGCCCTTATAGCCGCCCTTGCAGTTTTCGCAGCCTACCGGGCCATAGATCTTGAACGTACCGATCTTGTCTTCCGGGAAGCCCTCATGAATCAGGGTGTCGCGAGGAATGTCGACTTCCTTCTTGCAGCTGCTGCAGAGCTTGCGTGCCAGGCGCTGGGCGATGATCAGGTTCACCGAGGTGGCGATGTTGAAGGAGGGCACGCCCATATTGCGCAGGCGGGTCAGGGTCTCGGCGGCACTGTTGGTGTGCAGGGTGGACATCACCATGTGGCCGGTCTGTGCGGCCTTGACCGCGATGGAGGCGGTGTCCAGGTCGCGAATCTCGCCCACCATGATGATGTCCGGGTCCTGGCGCAGGAAGGCACGCAGGGCCTGGGTGAAGTCCATGCCCTGCTTGGGGTTGACGTTGACCTGGTTGATGCCTTCCAGGTTGATCTCCACCGGGTCCTCGGCAGTGGAAATGTTCACATCCACGGTGTTGAGGATATTCAGGCCGGTGTAGAGCGACACCGTCTTGCCCGAGCCGGTGGGGCCGGTGACTAGAATCATGCCCTGAGGCTGCTTGAGTGCCGAGAGATAGAGTTCTTTCTGGTCCTCCTCGTACCCCAGCGCATCGATGCCCATCTGTGCGCTGCTGGGGTCGAGAATCCGCATCACGATCTTCTCGCCCCACAGGGTGGGTAGAGTGTTGACGCGGAAGTCGATGGACTTGGTCTTGGAGATCTTCATCTTGATCCGGCCGTCCTGCGGCTTGCGCCGCTCGGAGATATCCAGTGCGGCCATCACCTTGAGGCGTGCGCCGATGCGGCTGGCCAGCTGGATCGGTGGGCGCGCCACCTCGTGCAGTATGCCGTCGGTGCGGAAGCGCACCCGGTAGACCTTTTCGTACGGCTCGAAGTGCAGGTCGGAGGAGCCACCCTTGATCGCATCCAGCAGCATCTTGTTGACGAAGCGCACCACCGGCGCATCGTCAGCTTCGTTGCCCCCTGTATCCTCCTTTTCATCCGTCATGGCCTCGACATCGAGGCCTTCCAGATCGACGTCGCCGAGATCCTCCATGCCGCTGGAGCCGCTATCGAAGAATTTCTCGATGGCGTCGCCGAGCTTGTCGTCCTCGACCAACAGCGCCTCGGTGCTTAGTCCGGTGCTGAACTGTACATCGGTCACAGCCTGGTGGTTGGTGGGGTCGGAGATGGCGATAAACAGCTTGTTGCCACGACGAAATAGCGGCAGCACGCGGTGCTGGCGGCACAGCTTCTCGCTGACCAGTTCGCGTGGCTGCGCCTCTTTATCGAAGGAAGACAGGTTGAAGTAGGGAACGCCGAACTGCTCTGCTGCGACCTCCACCAGTTGGCTGCTCTTAAGCAGCCTGTTCTGCACCAGGTAGGTGACCAGCGACAGGTTGTTGCGCTGCGCCTGCTGATGAGCCTGCTGGGCGGCGCGCTCGTCGAGCAGTTCGGCCAGTACCAGCTGTTTGGCTAGGCCGGTCAGGGTGGGCAGTGGCTCATTCATATATATGGCATTCGATGGCGGCTAAAGCGGCTCTTATAGCTTAGATCAGTATGGCTGCCAAACGTGGCTATGCGGGGTGACGAAAATTGTCAGCATCTGTCGGATTCTATATGCGGCATCTTTGGGTGGGGGCCTGTGGTATCGGGGGAACCCCTGTATTTACGGGCTGAGAGTCTGGCGGGCATTTTCTGGCACGCATGGTGCTTCTTTCGATCTGGGTCGCTGACCTTCAATCAATAGGAGCGAAAAGCATGAAGAAGCAAAAGGGCTTTACCCTGATCGAGCTGATGATCGTGATCGCGATCATCGGCATCCTGGCCGCCATCGCCATTCCGCAGTTCAACGAGTATCGTCAGCGTGCTAACGATACCTCTGCTGTGGCTGATGCCAAGAACGGCATTACCGCCATCATCTCTTCTCTGCGCTAATTGTTGGGAGCTAGGAATATGAAAAAGATTACTCTGCTTCTGGCAGGTCTGATGGCTTCTGGCATGGCCTCGGCCGTTCAGCTTGCTTCCCCGAGTGGCGATGTGACTCGTGTTGATTGCACTCTGCTGAACGAGGACGTTTCGATCAACCTGACCTCTAATGTGGTTGCAGGTGTGCAGTGCAACGATGTTGCTATTTCTCTCTCGGCTTGCCACACCGCAGGGCGTGTGACCAGTCGCAGTTCTGAGGTGACCACTTGCACCGATCCGGCGGACAACACTACCTGTACCACTACCGTCCAAACTGTTACTGGTGCAGCTTATCCGACTGCCTCTACGCTGCGTGGTACTGTAACTTCTCAGTATCCGGGTTCCCTTTGCACTGAGGCCAATGCCGAGTCCAATGCCGGTACTGCTGAAAACCTGCCGACCAGTCTCTAAATAGCCTGGGCGGTTGTTGCATTGGAAGCGATAAGGGGAGACCCTTATCGCTTTTTTATTGCTATATCTCGGAAAAAGCATGGCCTTCTCTTTCTTGTTCAGAGTCTTGTTTAGGGGGCGGTTGGTCGCGCTGCTAAGTAGTGCGGTCAGCTTCGTTCTGTTTGCTTCGTTTCTTGCATTTATGTTTGGTGGTAGGCAGCCTGTCACCACAGCTCTGGATGTAGGTATATCCGCAATCCGGCTGGTTGTGCCCTTCTTAATTGTTTTCTGGGTGCAGGATTTAGTGCATAAAGAATTTGAGCGGAGATTGTACAGCCTAAGTATGACTTATCCCTGCTCTAGGGCGCGATGGTTGGTTGCGCGATTTCTTACGCTGTTATTGGTTGTAATGGTTGCAGTTCTGCTCTGCTCTTTGGTGCTGGCTGTGCAGATTGGTTTTTTTGCGGAATTTTCAACTCAGGGTACGGCTGTGGCGCTAGGGGGGGCGTATGGCGTTGCAGTGGCTTTGATTTTTGTTGACTCGCTTGTCTTGTTGTGTGTGGCGCTTTTTCTTTCGGTAGTTGCGAAGACGCCAAGTTTTGTTCTTTTGGGGACGTTAGGGTTTATGCTGATTGCCCGAACCTATGTGGCAGTGATTTCTTTGTTGGCCGGTAATGTAGGGCTGGTTGTTGGGGAGGAGACTTATGCAAGTGGTCTTGGGCTTCTCGGTTATTTATTGCCCGATCTGGGGGGGCTTGATGTGCGTGCGATTTCTCTTTATGGGAATATGGCGTTTCTCCCTGAGGGGTGGTGGTTAACTGTTCTGAGTGCCCTTGTTTATGCTGCGATGTTTCTGAGTATCTCGATTTGGGCACTTCAACGTAAACGGCTGGTGTGATCTGTATGCGCATGTACAGCCTTATTCATTTGTTGGTGGGAATCGGGCTCTTTGGTTTTTTTCAGCTTGTTCCTCATGCGGGGGGGCAGCTTGAGCGTTCTGCTAATTTAGATTCAGTTGACAGAGTTGTGATTAGTGCTCCAGTGCTTTTGTTTTTGGCGGGCGGAGATCGTTATCTGATCGCAAACATTGAAACAATTCGGGTTGCCGCCACCGGTATAGAGTCCGGTCTGGTAAATGCCTATTATCTGCTGCGTGCTCAGAAGGTGATATCTGACCTTAATCCTTGCCAGGAGCACAACTATTACATTGCAAATGCCTTGCTTTCCTGGGGGGGGGCCTCACGAGAGGGGGGGGAGATTCTCCAGAGAGCGTCCGATTGCCGCTTTTGGGATGAGCTTCCACCTTTCTTCTACGGCTTCAACCGTTTCTTCTTTGAGCGTGATGTGCCGGGAGCTTTGCGATGGCTTGATGAGGCGGCTGAAAGGGCGTCTACTAATTCGGCGGGCTATCGTAAGCTGGCGATCATGTTGCAAGTTGATGCGTTTAATGATGAGCGTCTTGCGCTTAATTTCTTACGCCGGGAGCGGGCGGCAGTTAGGGATCCTAAGCTAGGTCAAATGCTGGATAAAAGAATCGAAAGGCTTCAAGGTCTGATTCAGCTAAGGGAGGCGCAGCAAAACTATGAGGCCAAATTCGGTGAGCCCTTACGGTATCCAAGTCAGTTGTTGGATGGCGGGGTATTGCCTGCCTTGCCGCGAGACCCGCTAGGAATTGGATATGAGTTTTCAGGGGGGCGTTTTTCTCTCAAGAGACTGAAGATCGCCGGAGTTGAGGAATTGATGTGACTGAGATGCTTACTTTTTCAGGAGTTGACAAAACCTTTAGAGTTCAAGGGAGGGAGCTGAGGGCGCTTCAGGACGTTTCTTTTTCGGTTTATGAGGGGGAGGTGTTTGGTTTTGTGGGGCCTAATGGGGCTGGTAAGTCCACCACTATCAAGATAATGCTCGATTTGATCAGTGAGTATGAAGGGGAAGTTTATTTGCGCGGCCGCTCAGCAAGATTGCCAAGCGCGCGAGAAGGAGTCTCATATGTGCCGGAGTCACCAGCACTTTATGAAAATTTTACGCCCTTGGAAGCTTTGCGTATGAGTCTGGGTATGCATGGAATAAAGGTCGACAGGTCCAATCATCATTGTATGAAGTGGCTGGAGCGCTTTTCTGTTGCCGAAAACGCCAATCGGCGTATACGGGAACTCTCCAAGGGTAACGTTCAGCGTGTTTCGCTGGCTCATGCTATGGTCGTGCAGCCCAAACTGCTGATTCTCGATGAGCCGCTTTCCGGTCTTGACCCTGTTGGGCGCAAGGATGTTGTCGAGATCCTCAACGAATACAAGCAGCAGGGCGGTGCCATCTTCTTCACTTCCCATGTGCTGCACGATGTCGAGCGCATCGCTGACCGCTTCGGCTTTATCAATAAAGGTGAGCTGCTGACGGTGCGCTCTCCGCGCGAGCTGGCGGCCGAGCGCGCGGATACCCTGCTGGTGCGTTTCAACGCTTCCGAGGATTTCGCTCCGCAGGCCAAGCGCTTGCGCGAGGGCGAGTTCGAGCAGGAGGTCACTCAGGCGCTACTGCCAGAGTTCGTTACGCGGCTGAATATGGCGGGTGGGCATATCCTCACTGTAAAGCCGGCGGTTTCGCTGGAGACCGTGTTCTTCAAGATTCTCGAAGAGTCCGCGCGCAAGCCCGGGGTACAGGCCTGAGTATCGCTTTGCCCGAGAGTTTTCGGCAGAATGCTGCCCGATTGCCGGTGTAGCTCAGTTGGTAGAGCAGCGCATTCGTAATGCGAAGGTCGCAGGTTCGACTCCTGTCTCCGGCACCATTAAACAGATTCATGCAGTGCCAAGCAGTGCCATGAATCTCTTAAGGAGCCCGCCTAGTGCGGGCTTTTTGTTTCATGCGGTGCCATTCGGTCTCATCCAAGCGCTTGTCTTCTGAGTACCTCCGCGAGTACCTTTAGATTGTTCAATAATCTATGAGTACTCAGCATGCCATTGACGGCTCTGCAGGTGAGGAATGCTGCACCACGCGAGAAGGACTATGGCCTTGCAGATGGCGGCGGTCTGTTCCTCTGGGTTCGTGCGGCAGGTGGAAAATCCTGGCGCTTCCGATTCCGCCTGGATGGCAAGCAGTCGCACATTTCCCTTGGCACTCTCGACAAGGTGACGCTCGCACAGGCAAGGCAGCTTGCTTTTGACGCTCGCCAGCTAGTGGCGCAGGGGCGGCATCCTGGGCTTGAGCGGAAGGTTGCGCGCGCCCAGGCAGCAATATCTCGTGCCAATACGTTCAAGAGCCTTGCGTTGGAGTGGCATCAGCATAAGTCGTCGCGCTGGTCGGCAGGTTATGCCGGTGACGTTATGGAGGCTTTCGAGCTGGACATATTTCCCCAGGTGGGGAACTTGCCGCTAACCGACATCAAGCCTATGCACTGGCTACAGGTTTTCCGTCGCATCGAGGCGCGCGGAGCCCTGGAGAAGTTGCGCAAGGTTCGGCAACGTTGCCAAGAGGTTTACCGTTTCGCGATTGCCACGGGACGCGCTGAGTACAACCCAATCGCGGACGTGGGAGGGGCGCTGCAGACCCCTACGTCCCGACACTACCCATTCTTGCCCATTGCTGAAGTTCCGGATTTGATACGCAGCATTCAGGCGTGTCCGGGGCATGACGTCGTAAAGATCGCTACCCGTCTGCTAATTCTGACAGGGGTACGAACGGCCGAGCTGAGAGGGGCACCATGGGCTGAGTTTGACCTCGATAAGGAGCTCTGGCTGATCCCCGCTGCGCGTATGAAGATGCGCCGCGCTCACCTTGTCCCGCTCTCCAAGCAGGCGGTCGCCGCGTTGCGTGAGCTGCAAGGTATCACTGGCGGCTACACGCTGGCATTCCCGGGCCGTAACGACCCAGCAAAACCTATGAGCGAGGCTGCCATCAACCAACTGTTGAAGCGTTCCGGCTACGACAGGCGCGCTACTGGTCATGGATTTCGCCACACGATGTCAACCACCCTGCACGAACAGGGGTACCCCAGCGAGTGGGTCGAAACCCAGTTGGCGCATGTGGACAAGAACAGTATTCGTGGCACCTACAACCATGCTCAATATCTAGAGGGGCGACGAGAGATGCTGCAATGGTATGCCAACCACTTGGATGAGCTGCATGACTAGCCCTCAAGCCGCCCCCATTAAGCGCCGGCCACTTGTCACGCGTTGTGATCCGCTTCGGCTGTGCGATTTCATTGGCTCCTACAGGCAGGAGTTGGGCTGCAGCCATGAGGAGGCAGCCTTTGCGACAGCAGATATCTTTCGGAGGCTTGAGACTAAATATCCGCAACTGAGCGCCAGCACATGCTGGGCTGCAGAGGTGCTCGACCCAACCGCGCGACGCAGCACCCGGGGATTTCAGACCGCCAGGATCGTCAGGTACTTTGAGCTCCAGGCTCTTAGTAAGAGCAAACGCGAGCCATTCATCTTGATCGAAGACGATTTGGACGAGGAGTGCCTTGCCTCTGATGCAGCTGTCTACTTTTCACCATCGGTGTTGACCAGGCTAATCGAGGAATATTGGGGCTGGGATCAGATACCTCGCTTCATTCACTCGGATGTATCAGGCAGTAAGCAAGGTGAAAACGCCCAGCCAGTAGCAAGAGCGCACCTGAACACACGGGAGCTACTCACTGTGCAGCGACTCACCGGGGCTCTCATGGCGATGCTTACTGCGAGCGCCAACCAAGAGAGTGCGCGGCGCACGATCTTGAACTCGACACTTTGCACAAAAGGAGTCCAGAACCAGGGGCCTTTCTCAGCCGCTCAAGGCCTTACATACATTGCCGATCGACTGGGTATCAGCGACTTCCCTGACACCGATACGGTGGCGAAGTACCTTCCGACGAAACAGGGTGAGACATAGAGCATCGCATCTGTTTTCCCGAATTCGGTTTTTTCTGCCGGGGCGTGCCATTCAATCCAGAGCCATCTCAACAGGACTCATGGAGACCTCGAATGGCACTGGCATCCCCCTTAACTCCCGCACTGATACGCCTCCCCGGTGTTTGCACACAGGTTGGTTTGAGCAAGTCACAGATCTATCGGCTCATCCGTAGAGGCGAGTTCCCGGCCCCGGTACGGCTTGGCCCGAATTCGGTCGCCTGGCCTGTCGAGCATGTCCAGGCTTGGATCGCAGACAAGATTCTCGCCTCAGCCGGGCAAATGCCTTGATGAATCGTATTGAGGAGCGCATTCGCGAGATTCGTCGCGGAGTTGGGAGCTCGGCCAAATCGACGCCGTTAGCATCGCTCGCTCGCCAGGAGATATCTCGCGGGGAAAGGGGCAAAGCCACTTCCCAGAGCATGTTCTTGCCCGGCTTTGCCCTCGGAGCCTTTCCCAACCACCTCAACCGGTCGAGCCTGATCGCCCCGATAGCTCGCAATAAGCGGAAAGAACACTCGAAGACCAGGATGGTGACACGCCGAGATTGCGTCCTGGAGTACAGGGGAGAGCAGCTGGATGAGGCGGATGGAGACTTAATCATGGCGTTGATCGCGTTCGCCCAGCCGTTCCCGCTTGGCGACCCCGTTCTGCTGAATCGCAAACAACTGCTCAGGAAGATCAAACGTGGAGTCATCGGCAGCTCGCAATACGAGTGGCTTTATCGAAGCATGAAGCGTTTACGCCAGGCCACGTTGTTCCTCGAGGCGCTCAAACCAGATGGGTCTACCCGATACACGGTTGGGATGATGGAGTCATTCAACATTCTTAAGAGCCTCAGCTATGACAACGAGACCTACTGCTACACGCTCGACCCGCATTGGATTCTGATGTTCGGAAATCGGGAGTACAGCCTGATTGACTGGGGAAAGCGTTTGCAGATCCGCCGCGGGCTGGACATGGCCAAAACGCTACAGCGACTGATCGCCACGTCCTCTGACCGAGTGCAACGTTACGCCCTTGAGGGGCTCAGAGCCCAAATGGCATATGGCGGGCGCCTAAGAGACTTCCGTGACAGCCTTGGTCGAGCTGTATGCGAGCTGGAGCGTCTGGAGATCATCGTAAGGGGCTGCATTCAGGACAGCAGCCGGGGCAAGCCACAGTTGGTTCTATGGCTGCCTCCCGAGCGTTTTGACGCAGTGGCATAGCGCCGCGCTTCTGATGGCATAGCGTCGCTCCAGGGTGGCATAGCGTCGCGCAGCAGTGGCATAGCATCGCAGAGAGCGCTTATAACAATATGATTTCATTAATAAAAAAAGAGAAAAACTGGCTACTACCTTTTATCTACCTTACTTCTACGCACAGAGCCTGTGGATAATCTCCTCCTCCTTCGGCTCACTTGCCCAAGACGCAATGAAAGGCCTCGAAGCACGCGTTTATTCGCGTCGAACCTTGTCCAGCAAAGCCACGACCTGCTCTTCAGTCATGTCTGCCAGGGCTGCTACACCGGCACGGACAACATCCGAACGAGAGGCCCGGAATCCACGCGGAATCAGACTGAGGCGATCAATTTCCTCACTAATTTGGTCTGTCAGCGAGAAGGTGACGCGCTTAAAGACTGCTGCGCTCTGTGTTGGGGTATTCGGTTTGACCATCGTGTTGCCCTGATTGTTATTTAAGAGCAGCAACTTACGTAAGTGAGGTGCGCTTTTCAACCTGTGAAGGCCTTAGCTCGGTTGATCGCACCGCGACAGACTGGCTTCAGGCCAAGCGGGTAGCATGTTGAAAACAACACGCTTACGTAAGTTGCATAAGTTAAGCGGATCGCCTATGATTCCTCTACAGCAGGTTGCCCCATGTCTGCTCGCCGGAATCTGCCAGCCAGGAGGCGCATCATGGTTGTTGCTGAGTTCACGCTTGATGCAGGGCTCGTCGTGTCTAACGAGTTGCCGGTCCTGGATGAAGGTGAGTCGATCATGTTCCGTAGGTGCAGCTACAAGGGTCGGACCTCAATGCTCATCGAGGTACTGAGCGATGGGCGCGTAGCAGACTCAATTGTCTTTCCGGGACTGGTCGCCGGCCGGTTTCCGATAGAGCTGTCTCAGTTGTAGGCGCGTTGGCTAAGTGGAGCGGACGGTGGCCCTGAATTCGCAGTTTCACGACATCTACCTGTCCATGCCGATGGACGCCACCCTGCTGCCCGAGCTCCAAGGCCTTTCGTACTGGGGGCGGACAGTCCACGAGATTCTTCAAGAGGTTAATCCGCGCCTCATGGGTCAACTGGCAGAAGGCCAGGGGTTGCGGACATATATCGAGCGGAAGCAGGGCTATCTCCAGATTGAGGCTGCTCGGCTTGAACGGCTGTGGCGGCGGCTGCACCCGCTGAGTGCTGATGCCGGCTACCTGGCTCGCGCCAATTGGCAGCGACACTGCAAGCTGGCTGTGCGGGAAATGCTGATCGATGAGCTCGCCAAGAGCCTGAGCGGCAGCACAGCCGATATGTAGGAATCGATCGTTCAAATCCATTGATGGCAAAGGAGTTGCGGCTATGTCGGCAGTCAGATCTTTCCTTGGGGCGGTTTGGTCGTATGGCGTTTCACTGCCGCTGTACGTGATGTGGAGCCTCATCGTCAGTTCCGTGAGAGCAGCCTTCGATTTCTTCTACCCGCGTGGCTACAGGCCTTGCAATGAGCTGGCGGATGCGTTCGTCGAGGAATGCGCCAATCGCCCTGCCGGGCAGTCCGTCCGTTTGCCTTGGGTGGATAGCTCGGCAACCCACTCGGTGGTGATGAGCAACACGGGGCGCCTGCTCTCCTATGTGGCTATCGCCAGCGGCTGGTTTGGGGTGGCAGTGAAGAATTCCGGTAACCAGTACCAGCCCAAGCGTACCTATCGCTACTACTACCGCCGCAGCCTGACCGGCAACTGGTTTGCCGAAATTTGGTCGGTGCCGAAGTCCGGCTTCATTGCTGCCGCGCTGGCCATTCCGTTCGTGGACATGGCGCGGGACGTGATACGGGGGCGCACCTTCGTCAAGCAGGACTCCTTCTCCATCGGAGAGTGGGTGCCCTTGCCTGGATATGAGGGGCTGATGCTGCTGATGGCCGGGTTGCTGCTGGTGATCTGCTTCCTGCCTCGGGCCATCCTGGGGCGTGGCACTCACTTCGCGGCGATAGCGCCGATCAACGGCGGTGCCTTTGGTGGTTATGGCTGTGCCCAGGTCATCAACTGGACGGCGGCAATGGCGGGGCTTTCCTACCTGTGGCTGGCGATGGGCGCAGAGTGGGATGTGAGGGCAGTGGTGAGCTTCATCACCAGTGGCTTCTCGGCCTTCGCGAGCGAGTTCATGGCAAGCATGGTCGATCCGGGACCGCAGGTTGTGTTGATGATCCCTGTCGTGATTGCGGTGGGAGTCTTGTTTGGCATGGCCTGGACGGTGATCCCGGCAGCAGCGTTCTGGTACGTCTCCCTGCGTTTTATTGCTGCGCGCAACACCAAGGCACAGCTCGAGGCTCTGCCGTTCAACTCGGCTCAGGCGGCCATGTACCTGGGCAGCGACTTTGAAAAACTCGCTGAGCTGCGCGCTCCGCAGGTAACTCTCGGCTACCTGGCGTACATAGGTCTGATGATCGGCATCATTCTTTATCCCATCCAGACCTGGGTGCGTTCGCTTTTTTGAGCTCTTCCATGCGCGCTATGGGATGAAAGCTCAGATGGCGGGCTTCCCTGGCTTACACGTCCGCACCTCGCTCAATTACATGCCAATCATTGCCATTCAATGGCAATGATTGGCATGTAATAACGCAATCACGGATCTTCATGAAGTAACTAGATGGCAATCATTGGCAATGATTGGCTTTCATTGCCAATGATTGCCATCTTTTTGGCTGCCAGCAGCTCTCTTGCTCGCGCCTGAGTGCGGCTCTTCGCTTACTTGGTTTGCGCTGTCGGTAAATGTCTTCTGGACTGGCCGAATTGCCGTGTTCAGGCGGCATAAATGTCGCTGTATCACAGGCTGAACGCTATTGGTGTATCACACGTTGCACGCGGTCCCTGTATCACACGCTGCACGCTCAAAAAATCAGTGCGAGACTATTACGGGTAGACAAATAGGGTGATACACCGAGGCCTGAAAATGGCTGCTCAGCGTAGTAATGAGATCGGGTTTGTGTGTAGATCCCGGCAGTAGAGTTTGTGTTGCCGGCAGTGAAGCGAAATCCGCGTCTTGGTGTGTCATCCATCGACCCACTACCCGGCAGTACTGACTACAAAACGAAACCCTCGGCCAGCTGTGTCAGCAGTTCCTCTACGAGCCAGACCCCTGCCGTAGATGTCAGCATCTGTATTGGCGAGTGGCCGGAGAACCTGTCTTGGGGCTTCGAGAGCCAGCGCTGCGCCTTATCACGAGAACCAAAAAGGATCTCGGCCACCACGATGGCATGCACGACGCGAAAGAGTCGGTCGCTCTCATCTGCAGACAGTCGATTATCTGGTGAGGCGTCAGGGGCCGTAACTCTGTCTGTTGGGCGTTGCTTTTGCCCAAGGGCTGGCGTGACTTGCTCACACGCATGGGCATTGATGTCACCGTTCCTGAGCAGCGTTGCCAGGTGAGCTACAGGGATGCCGTTGATGATGTGCGAATGCACGTCTACATCAGTTGCGTGCTCTGGTAGGCCTAGCAGCCTCGCCCTGCGTTGGCGGTAATCATCCGCCTGGATTCCTAAAAGCATGGAGCACCTCAGATGGCTGAAATCACGCGTCCTACGTAAGCAAGCTCGTTGCGCTGGATATCAACAGGCTCGTGCAAGTCGGGCAGCAGCGGGTGCAGTAGCTGCTGAGACTCACCCGCATGCTCGACCCTGCCTATATAGGCTGTGCCAGCTTTGTTGCTGAGGTAGCAATGGATCTGATCCCGCCGCTCGTGGAAGTCGTCGACGTTCATCGCGTACACATCGGTGCTGATCAAGAACAGCATCGCCGTGTGATGTACTCGATAACCAGGCCTCAGCCAGAATCCGCGCTTGCGTACGACCTTGCCAGGCGGCACCTCCAGATATTCCGCGCAGCTCGGGACGGCCCCTTGATCCAGATAGAGCTCAATCTGTGTCGCCATCAGCACAGGGCATCCGCTATAGGTGCGCTCTCGGTTTCGCATGAGTCCCTCACTATCGGAGCTTTCGGTGAAAGGCTAAAGCGTTGCTATTCGCTCACAGCTCGGTGGTTTGGTCGCCCCCCAAGCCCCCGTGAACAGTCTTATCACTGGGGACGAGGGACGTTGCTTTCATCCAGGCAATCACGCCACCGATGATGAGGCTGGCGATCGCCGCCAAAGGAAAAGGAATCATCCTGGTGAGCAGAACGAGGGCGAGCGCGCCGGCAGTGCCGCCCCCGGCAATTGCCCCAAGCATAGGGGTTCTGCGAAACGCAGCGATGAGGCAACAAATGCAGTCAACCAAGAGCAGCAGCGCGCCAAGATAGAGCACCTCCAGTTCGGTTTCGATCACGCTTTGCTGGCCTGTTGGCGATACTTGTAGAGGGTGCTTCGGCTGATCCTCAGCGCCTTGCATATCTCGTCGGGCGTACGATTCTGATCACCTGCCAGGGCTTGTATCGCAGCAATCGTTTCTGGCGGCACACCAGGCCGCCCGCCTTGCCGCCCCCTGGCACGTGCCGCTTCGAGGCCGGCAAATGTGCGTTCTCGAATCAGGTTTCTCTCGAACTCCGCCATCGCAGCGAAAACATGGAAAACCAGGCGGCCGGCAGCGCTGGTGGTGTCGATCTGTTCCTTCAGGCTTTCCAGGCCCACGCCAGTGGATTCGAGGTTGGCAGTGAGGCGCAGCAACTCGGACATCGAGCGGCCCAGGCGGTCAAGCCGCCAGACAACCAAAACATCGCCCGGCCTGGCAAATGCCAGCGCTTCATCAAGACCGGGGCGCGATGCTTTGGCACCACTCATCTTGTCGCTGAAGATCCGCTCGCAACCGGCAGCGGTCAGCGCGTCATGCTGAAGATCGAGCTGCTGATCATCCCGTGATACTCGCGCGTACCCAATCTTCATTGTCCGAATTCTCGTCAGCATGGAAGGTTTACGTATTTTGATTTAAAGACGAGTTTAAATCAATCGTAAGCGCTGACTATTGGGCGTCGAGAGAGGTAGCTGTACGTGTCCGTAAAACAACCGTTTTGAGGACTTTGGGTCCCACCTTTGACCGAAGCCAATAGCAGTCATTGAGTGTCAAGAGACGACTGGGCGATCCATCCCCGCTTCCCTTATCAGTTAAGGTGTGGAGCGCCGAGGAAGCTCGATGTGAAAGCCTGTGAGGCCCTCTACCGAAGTACACCAGATGCGGCCTTTGTGGGCTTCGATGATGGACCGGGTGATGGCCAGGCCCAGGCCGGCATTGCTCGGGCTGCCCTCGCGTCGAGCGGGGTCGACCCGGTAAAAGCGGTCGAAGAGCTTCGCCAGGTGCTCCGGGGCAATTGTGCCGCCCGGGTTCTCGATGCTGAGGTTGGCGGTGTCGGCTGTCTGGTGGATTCGCAGTGCAATCGTTTGCCCCGCCGGCGTATAGCGCAGGGCATTGGACAGCAGGTTGGAGATCGCGCGGTCGAGCATCAGCCTGTCGCCCTGCACTCGGCCTGTTCCTGTTACAGCGATTCGGATGTCGCGCTCTTCGGCCAGCAGGTGGTAGTACTCGGCCAGCTTGGCGGCAACGTCCGCCAGTTCGATGTCGGTTCGTTCCGGGACGATCAGGCCGTTGTCGGCCTTGGCCAGAAACAGCATGTCGTCGATCATGCGGGACATGCGCTTCAGGTCTTCCAGGTTCGCGTACAGGTTCTCCTCGTAGGCCTCGGTATTGCGCTTCTGACTGAGTACCACCTCGGTGTGGGTCATCAGGTTGCTGAGCGGAGTGCGTAGCTCATGGGCTATGTCGGCGGAGAAATTGGAGAGTCGGACGAAGGAGTCCTCCAGCCGGGCCAACATCGCGTTGAAGGAAAGAACCAGTTGCTGCAGCTCCTGTGGAACCGGCCCTAGGGGAATGCGCTCCTGCAGCGAACGGGCAGACATCGCGGTGGCCACCTGCGTGACCTGGCGCAGGGGGGCGAGGCCACTGCGTGCCACTGCCCAGCCCAGCGCGGCACTGACCAGGGCGCTGAGGGTCAGGCCGATCCAGAACCAGCGCTGCAGGGTGTCGAGAAAGTGTGCGTGACTGGTGACGTCGAGGGCGAGTATCGCGGTGAGAGGCTGGGGCTGCCCCGGAACCTGGATTTTGGCGGTCACGCCCTGGTAGGTGTGCTCACCGTCTTGCCAGTCCCACATCCCGGCTTCGGCTCGTCTGGCACTGTTAGGAATCTTGACGGCTGCGGGCGCAGAAAACAGCACGGAGCCATCGCCGGAGAGGATGGTCGCGGCCAGATCCTGATGAGCTCCCAGCAGGGCCCGCAGCTGCGGTAATTCGGCGGCCAGGTCTGCGCCATTGGCATTGCCGAGGATGTAGCGGGTGGATTCGAGTTTCTCGCTCAGTGCCTGCTGATCGAGCATTTTGAAGTGGTGTTGGCTGAGCATGTTGAAGCCCAGCCCCGCTGCGGCCAGGACGGCAATCACCACGGACATGAACATCAGGCTCATGCGTGCGGTCAGTGACAGATGACTGGGCCTCACTCCGGCGCATCCATCATGTAGCCCATACCGCGAGCGGTATGGATCAGCTTGAGCTCGAAATCGTCGTCGATCTTGGCGCGCAGCCGGCGTACGGCAACCTCGATGACGTTGGTGTCGCTGTCGAAGTTCATGTCCCAGACCTGGGAGGCGATCATCGACTTGGGCAATATCTCGCCGCGCCGGCGCAGTAGCAGCTCCAGCAAGGCAAACTCCTTCGCCGTCAGATCGATGCGCTTCCCGCCACGAATGGCGCGGCGCCTCAGCAGGTCGACTTCCAGATCCGCGATCTTCATGCTGGTCGGCGTGGGTGATCCGTTGCCCCGGCGCAGCAGCGTGCGGACCCGAGCCAGCAGCTCGGAGAAGGCGAAGGGTTTGATCAGATAGTCGTCCGCGCCAAGCTCCAGTCCTTTGACGCGATCCTCCACGCCGTCACGTGCGGTCAGGAACAACACGGGAACATCCTTGCCTGCGGCTCGCACCATGCGCAGCACTTCCCAGCCGTCCAGGCCCGGCATCATCACGTCCAGGATGAGTAGGTCATAAGCCTCGCTCAACGCGTGCTGCAGCGCATCCGTGCCAGTCATGACCCGGTCGACGGTGAAGCCGGCTTCGGTCAGCCCTTGTTGCAGGTAGACGCCGGTCTTGGGTTCGTCTTCGGCTACCAGTAGTTTCATGCGGGTGGTCCTGATGTGGCATGAACCGAGTGTGCCGGCAAACAGGCCAGCCAACCAGAAGCTTACGGAAATGTAATCCTGGCTTCAGGTCGCTGACAGGCTTATTCGCTTAGGTTGCAGGTATGGACGTCCCGCCCTGTTTTGGTGGGCTCGGGCACTCCCCTGACTTTCAGGCCTTTCATGATTGCTCCTTTGGCCTGGCGGCGCCGAGTTGGCGTCGTGCTTTATTTTCGGCTGTGGACTCAAGCGCCGGACTTTATTGATGAGCGTCAACTCAGCCGGGCTTGCGCTGCCTATGCTGATCCCAAAGGCTCTGAATCGAGGGTATTGTCATGGACCACTCCCATCATTCCGGTAACGCAGAGCCTCCTTTCTGGCGGAGCCGGTTCGGCATCGTGTTGATCATGCTGGTTGTCATCGGCCTGTTCTACGTGGTGCGCGAGCACTATGGCCACCTCTCCCAGGCCCTGCCGTATCTGATATTGCTGCTGTGCCCGCTGATGCACCTGTTTGGCCACAATCACGGCGGCCACTCCCATACCGGCAGCTCTGCCGCCCCCAAGGACGACGATAGGACTTAGCCCGCATGCACAACCCCTCCTGCCAGCACGACCAGGATCATGCCGATCACTCGCACGGGCACTTGGACACCCAGCACGATCCGGTGTGCGGGATGGAGGTCAAGCCCGACAGCCCGTACCAGCTGAGTTTCGAGGGGCGGGGCTATCGCTTTTGCAGCAGCAAGTGCCTGGAGAAATTCCGCGCCAGTCCCCATCAATACCTGGGCCATCCGGCGCATGCCGGGCATCAACAGCCTGCCGCCGCGCCTCAATCGGCGGCTCCTGCGGGCGCCGAATACACCTGTCCGATGCATCCACAGATCCGCCAGTCGACGCCGGGGAACTGCCCGATCTGCGGCATGACGCTGGAGCCGGTCATCCCGGAGCTGGAAGAGGAAGAGAACCCCGAGTTGAAGGATTTTTCCCGGAGGTTCTGGTGGACCCTGCCGCTGACCGTGATCGTCACCCTGCTGGCGATGGCTGGCCACTCCCTGCAGCTGATGCACGGCACGCAGCAGAACTGGGTCGAGCTGGCGCTGGCCACCCCGGTGACGCTATGGGGCGGTTGGGTGTTCTTTACCCGTGGCATCGACTCGATTCGCCGCCGCAGCCCGAACATGTGGACGCTGATCGGCCTGGGCACTGCCGCTGCCTACTTCTACAGCGTGGCCGCCACCCTGGTGCCGCAGTGGTTCCCGGCGGCCTTCGTGCAGGACGGGCGCATCGGCGTCTATTTCGAGGCGGCCGCGGTGATCATCTCACTCACGCTGCTGGGGCAGATGCTCGAACTCAAGGCCCGCTCGCAGACCTCGGCGGCGATCAAGTCGCTACTGGGGCTGGCACCGAAGACGGCGCGGCGCATCGGGGCCGATGGCCGCGAGGAGGACATCCCGCTGACCCATGTCCACCAGGGCGACCATCTGCGTGTCCGCCCGGGCGAGAAGGTGCCGGTGGACGGCACGGTGCTGGAGGGTGAGAGTGCGGTCGACGAGTCCATGCTCACCGGCGAGCCGGTGCCGGTCACCAAGCGGGTCGGCGATGCCCTGATCGGTGCCACCCTGAACACCCATGGCAGCCTGGTGATGGAGGCGCAGAAGGTCGGCGCCGAAACCATGCTGTCGCAGATCGTGCAGATGGTGGCCCGGGCCCAGCGCTCCAAGGCGCCGATGCAGCGCATGGCCGATGCCGTGGCGGGGTATTTCGTGGTCGGGGTGATCCTGGTCGCGGTGCTGACCTTCTTCGGCTGGGGGCTGTTCGGGCCGGAGTCGGGCTGGGTGTTCGGCCTGATCAACGCAGTGGCGGTGCTGATCATCGCCTGTCCCTGCGCCCTGGGCCTGGCGACGCCGATGTCGGTGATGGTCGCGACGGGCAAGGCCGCCGGCAGCGGCGTGCTGTTCCGCGATGCCGGCGCCATCGAGAACCTGTGCAAGATCGACACCCTGATCGTCGACAAGACCGGCACCCTGACCGAAGGGCGCCCGGTATTCCACAGCGCTGAAGGCACCGGCACCTTCGATTCCGGCGAGGTACTGCGCCTGGCCGCGAGCCTCGACCAGGGCAGTGAGCATCCGCTGGCGCATGCCATAGTCGATCACGCCCGCAGCAAAGGGCTCGTCCTGGCCAAGCCGGAGACCTTCGAATCGGGCTCCGGGATCGGGGTCCGCGGGCGTGTGGAGGGGCGCTCGCTGCAGCTGGGTAACACGGCGCTGATGGATGAGGCGGGCGTCGACATCGACCCGCTGCGCAATCGTGCCGAGCAACTGCGCCTGGAGGGCATCAGCATCATCTACCTGGCGGTCGACGGCCGCCTGGCGGGCCTGCTGGCTGTTTCCGACCCGATCAAACCCACCTCCCAGCAGGCGGTCTCCAGACTGCAAGGCGAGGATGTGAAAGTCATCATGGCCACCGGCGACGGCCTGACCACGGCCAGGGCGGTCGCCCGGCAGCTGGGCATCGAGGAGGTGCACGGGGAGGTCAAACCGCAGGACAAGGAGCAACTGGCCGCCGCCCTGCAGGGCCAGGGCCGGCGTGTCGCCATGGCCGGTGATGGGATCAACGATGCACCGGCCCTGGCCAGGGCCGACGTGGGCATCGCCATGGGCACAGGCACCGACGTGGCCATGAACAGCGCCCAGGTGACTCTGGTCAAGGGCGACCTCATGGGCATCCTGCGCGCGCGCACCCTGTCGCTGGCCACGGTGCGCAACATGCGCCAGAACCTGGTCTTTGCCTTCCTCTACAACGCCATGGGCATCCCGCTGGCGGCCGGGCTGCTGTACCCGCTGACGGGCCATCTGCTGTCGCCGCTGATCGCCGCCCTGGCGATGAGCGTCAGTTCGGCGTCGGTGGTCTTCAATGCGCTGCGCCTGCGGCAGACCCGGATCGACTAGTCGGGCAACGGCCCGGCGCTGATCTGCATTTATTCCTCACAGGCTGCTTGACCTTACCAAGGTGTCAAGGTTGAAGCTGAAAGTGCGGCAACGGGTGCCGTTCCTGAGATGAGGTGATTTATGGTCGTTTTGCAGGTGACTGGAATGAGCTGTGGCGGCTGCGTGAGCAAGATCACGAGGGCGATCCAGGCCCTGGATCAGCAGGCACGGATCGAGGTAGACCGGGCCACTGGCAGGGTGGTGGTGGAGACTAGCGAAAGCGCGGCAAGCCTGCGTGAGTTGGTGCAGCGGTTGGGCTTTGGCGCCGAGATCGGCGCATAGGCAAGACTGCGCTCTTGGCGAGGCCGGTGGCCATCACGCCCCGGCCTTGAGACGCACCAGCAGCCCATCACTGACCCACTGGCGCAACCAGACGGCTGCCTGCAGCGGCGCCTGTTCGCCATGATGAGGGAGCAGCGCCGCGCAGAGCCCTGAGAAGGACTCGCCGCCTACGAACGAGCGCAGGGCCGTCGCTTCGTCTGGCTCCAGGCTGCGATAGCGGCAGAGCAGATCATGCCGCCATACCAGGCAACTGCAGGCGTCGGGCAGGCGGATGAGTTCCGGGAGCGGTTCTCCGTCCTTGGCAGCCTTCCATAGCGCCAGCGTGTTGTACTGCAGCTGCAGCCAGTTGACCGAGGGTGCCAGCGACGCCCGGAGAGAGACCCAGTCTTCGGCCGGGAGGCAGGCCATGTCTGCTGCCGAGAGCACCTCGGCATCCGCGGCATCGAACGCCAGGGTAAAGGCCCACTCCAGCGTGGCGAGCTCGCGCAGCGGCGATAGCTGCGGCTCCGCGACATAGCCGGCGATGAACTCGGGGAGCTTCTCGCCCAGCCAGCGCAGGCTGAAGTGTCGCGGCGGCCAGGCGGCGAGATAGGCCAGCGCCAGTTGCTCGAACGACTCCGTGCCCAGCCATTGCTGCAGCGCCGGGAAGTCCTCGCGCAGCACCGCCAGCAGGCGTGCGCGGTAGGCGTTGTGGTAGATCCGCAGGCCGTCGGCGGCGCCCAGTGCGGCGCTGCCCTGCAGTTGCTCCAGCAGTTCGGCCGGGGGGCGATCGGATGCGCCGGCCAGATAGGCCTGCAGGGCTTGCTGCAGTGCACTCAGCTGCATGGTTCGGCGCTCAGGGCCTGATCGGCAAGTGTGCGGGCCTGCTCCAATTCGGCCAGCAGCTCGTCGAGGGGCGGGAAATGATCGTCGCGTTCGATCAAGGTGGCGGTTGGCCCGAGATGGGATAGCGCCCTGCCGTAGAGCGCCCAGACCGGATCGGCGATGGGCGCATCGTGGGTGTCGATGAGGTACTGGCCGTAGTCGCTGTGCCCCGCCAGGTGAATCTGGCGGATGCGTTCGCGCGGCAGCTCCAGGATGAACTGCCAGGGATCGAAGCCCTGGTTGCGCGAGCTCACATAGACATTGTTCACATCGAGCAGCAGCTCGCAGCCGGTCATCTGGCTCAGTCGCGCGAGGAACTGCGATTCGCTCATGCAGGAGCTTTTCCACTGCAGGTAGGCGGAGACGTTCTCCAGCACAAGGGGGCGCTCCAGGATGTCCTGCACCACGCGCACCCGCTCGGCGACATGGCGCAGGCTTTCCTCGGTGTAGGGCAGGGGTAGCAGGTCATGCAGCTGATGGGCATTGCCCCGACTCCAGCACAGGTGGTCGGAGACCCACTGAGGCCTGACCCGGTCGGTCAGCTTACGCAGCCGGCGCAGGTAATCGAGATCCAGGGCATGGGCGCCGCCGATCGACAGCGAGACCCCGTGCATGACCAAGGGATAGTGTTCTTTGATCGCGTCGAGAAAGTAGAGGGCCTTACCGCCGTCCACCAGGTAGTTCTCGGAGATGACCTCGAACCAGTCGACCGCTGGTCGCTGCTCCAGGATCTGCTGGTAATACTCGCTGCGTAGGCCAAGGCCGAAACCCAGCGTAGTGCGCATGCTCATTCACGGCTCCAGCAGGGGGAGTGGCGGGCACTCCCCGGGGTGGCATCACTCGCTGGTCTTGCCACCGGCTTCGTCGCACTGGGCTTGGGTCATCAGTTTGAAGCCCTGGCCCTTACACTCGCCCTGGCCCTTGCAGGAGTTCTTGGCGGTCATGCAGTCGTTCTGGCCCTTGCAGCCATTGACGCCGAAACACTTCACTTCTCCCGTTTGGGCATCTTGCATCGCCTGTGCCGGCAGGGTGTTGAAGAGGCTGGCTGCCATAAGGGCCAGGGCGGCACCGGTGACGGCGCTGGATTTTGTCGACATGGTGATGATCTCTCTTGGTCATATCGGGGCAGGCCGTGCGTGGCCCGTTCAGGGGAAGCATAGGCATAGCTGCCGAGCCTACCTTTCCAGGCGACCCGCAAGGCATCGGAAAGGCATGGACAGACACTACCGAGCGGGCGGGATGCTCGACAAGCAGGAAATGGCTACCTGACAGAACTGTAATTTCCGGCTCAGGCTTCTGACAGGGCGCCCTGGCTAAGGTGACGACGAACCCGATGCTCGGCCTCGGTTTCAAGAGGCTTACCCAACCCAAGAGGAACTCTAGATGAAAACGCTCAAAGTACTGTTCGCTGTGACCGCTCTCAGTGTTTCCGGCCTGGCCATGGCCGAAGGCGGTGCGGATCGGACGTTTGCGCGCATGGAGCAGGCCCGCCAGGCATCCATGGAAACCTACCAGGTCGCTCAGCAGCAGAAGGAAGAGGCACCTGTCGCCAGTGAGCACGACAAGCAGCCCGGGCATGCCAACTGCTGAGCCAAGCTGACAGAAATGTAATCACCCTGAGGGGTGAGATATGGCAGTTTCATACTGCTCGTCGTCGCAGTGTCCTGCGCACCGGCGAGCGAGCAAGTATCGAGGGGAAACCCGCTGCAACTGAAGTCGCAAAAATCCGACGCCGGTCCTGATAGTTCCGGCTCATCTGACTGGACGCAATGGCATGCAAAGCAAAACCACAAGACGAACCTTCGTCAAAGGCCTGGCCGCCACCGGTATTCTGGGCGGACTGGGTATGTGGCGCACGCCGGTCTGGGCCGTGACCAGCCCCGGCCAGCCCAACGTGCTGAGTGGCACGGATTTCGATCTGTTTATCGGGGAAACCCCGGTAAATATCACGGGGGCGGCGCGTACCGCCATGACCATCAATGGCTCGCTGCCCGGGCCGATATTGCGCTGGCGGGAGGGCGACACGGTCACCCTGCGCGTGCGCAACCGGCTCAGGGAGGATACCTCCATCCATTGGCACGGCATGATCCTGCCAGCCAACATGGACGGCGTGCCCGGCCTGAGCTTCCATGGCATCGCTCCCGACGGGATGTACGAGTACCGCTTCAAGGTTAACCAGAACGGTACCTACTGGTACCACAGCCACTCCGGCCTGCAGGAGCAGGTCGGGGTCTACGGCGCCCTGGTGATCGACGCGAAAGAGCCCGAGCCGTTCCGCTACGACCGCGACTACGTGGTGTTGCTGAGCGACTGGACCGATGAGGACCCCGCCCGCGTCCTGGCTAAGCTGAAGAAGCAGTCGGACTACTACAACCAGCACAAGCGTACCGTCGGTGATTTCATCGATGACGTGAGCGAGATGGGCTGGTCGGCCGCGGTCGCCGATCGAAAGATGTGGGCCGAAATGAAGATGAGCCCCACCGATCTCGCCGATGTCAGTGCTTACACCTACACCTATCTGATGAACGGCCAGGCGCCGGACGGCAACTGGACCGGCCTGTTCAAGCCGGGCGAGAAGCTCCGCCTGCGCTTCATCAATGCCTCGGCCATGACCTATTTCGACGTGCGCATCCCAGGCCTGAAGATGACGGTAGTGGCGGCCGACGGGCAGTACGTCAAACCGGTCAGCGTCGACGAGTTCCGTATCGCCGTGGCCGAAACTTACGATGTCATAGTCGAGCCCGAGAGCGAGCAGGCCTACACCCTCTTCGCGCAATCCATGGACCGTACCGGCTATGCCCGCGGCACCCTGGCGGTGCGCGAGGGCCTGAGCGCGCCGGTGCCGTCACCTGACCCGCGTCCGCTGATCTCTATGGCGGACATGGGCATGGATCACGGCAGCATGAGTGGCATGGATCATGGCGCCACGCAGGGCGGTATGGACCATAGTCAGATGAGCGGCATGGACCATGGCAGCATGGCTGGTATGGATCACAGTCAGATGGCGGGCATGGATCATTCCGCAATGGCCGGAATGGGCGGCGCAATGCAGTCGCACCCGGCTTCAGAGACTGACAATCCGCTGGTCGACATGCAGACCATGACGCCGGAGCCCAAATTGAGCGACCCGGGCATCGGCCTGCGCAACAACGGGCGGCGGGTCCTGACCTATGCGGATCTGCGCAGTTCCTTCCCCGACCCCGATGGCCGCGAGCCGGGACGTACCATCGAACTGCACCTTACCGGTCACATGGAGAAGTTCTCCTGGTCGTTCGACGGCATCAAGTTCTCTGATGCAGAACCGCTGCGCCTCAAGTATGGCGAGCGGGTGCGTATCACCCTGGTCAACGACACCATGATGACCCACCCCATCCATCTGCATGGCATGTGGAGCGACCTGGAAGACGAGAACGGCAACTTCCTGGTACGCAAGCACACCATCGACATGCCGCCGGGCTCGAAGCGCAGCTACCGCGTGACGGCCGATGCCCTGGGGCGCTGGGCCTACCACTGCCACCTGCTGATGCACATGGAGATGGGCATGCTCCGTGAAGTGCGGGTGGACGAGTAAAGGAGATAACCGATGAACAATTCACCCAAGCGCCACGCCCTGCTTGCGCTGGCCGTGTCGTTGGGCGGCCTGGGCAGCGGCGCCGCCCTGGCGGCGGAAATGGATCATGCGGCCAAGGGCCACGGCAGCATGCCGATGGATCACAGCCAGATGAACCATGGATCTACCCAGGCCCCGATGAAGGGCATGGACCACAGCAAGATGAGCCATGGCTCCATGTCAGGGCAGATGAAAGGAATGGATCACGGCGCCATGGATCATTCCCAGATGAACCATGGCCCTGCCCAGGCCCCGATGAAGGGCATGGACCACAGCCAGATGAACCATGGCGCCATGCCGGGGCAGATGAAAGGGATGGACCATGGCGGCATGGATCATTCCCAGATGAACCATGGTTCTGCCGAGGCGCCGCGAACCACCAGCCGCACACCGATTCCGGTGTTGACCGACGCCGACCGTGAGGCGGCGTTTCCGCCGTTGCCGGGCCATTCGGTGCACGACAGCGGCCTGAATAGTTTCTTCCTGCTCGATCAGCTCGAATACCAGGATGCCGATGAAGGCAGCACTCTGGCCTGGGCTGCCTCCGGCTGGGTGGGGGGCGACATCGATCGGCTCTGGTTCCGCTCCGAAGGGGAGCGCACCAACGGCGTCACCGAGGATGCCGAGCTGCAGCTGCTGTACGGTCACTCGATCGGTCCCTGGTGGGATGTCGTCGCCGGTGTCCGCCAGGACTTCAAGCCCGAATCGCCGCAGACCTGGGCGGCCTTTGGCGTGCAGGGCATGGCGCTGTATGCCTTCGAGTCCGAGGCCACCGCCTTCATCGGCGAGAACGGCCAGACCGCGGCCCGCTTGGAGGGCGAGTACGACATTCTGCTGACCAACCGACTGATTCTGCAGCCCACCGCCGAAGTGAATTTCTATGGCAAGAACGACCCCGAGCGGGGCGTCGGTTCGGGGCTGGCCAACACCGAACTGGGCTTGCGCCTGCGCTACGAGATCGTCCGTCAGTTCGCGCCCTATATCGGCGTGTCCTGGAATCGCGTCTATGGCAACACCGCAGATATGGTGCGTGATGAAGGTGGAGACAAGGAAGAGGCGCGTCTGGTCGCCGGTATTCGGATGTGGTTTTGAGAGCCTGATATGAAAAGAACAATTGTGACTCTGGTAGCGGCAGGAGCGGTCGGTAGCGCTGCGCTACTGGCTGGGGCCTATTCCGGCCTGGTCAACGTCGGCGCCGACGATCCCCATTTCCCGGCCGTGCATGCCTTCCTCACGATGGCGCGTGATCGCTCCATCGAAGTCCGCTCGCGGAATATCGAGGTGCCCAAACTGGACGACGAGGCGCTGATCCGTGCCGGTGCCGGCAACTACAACGCCATGTGCATCGGTTGTCACCTAGCGCCGGGCGTGGCCAAGACCGAGCTGAGCCAAGCGCTCTATCCTGCGCCCCCCAATCTGTCCGAGGTCGGTATCGATGGCAGCCCGGCCGCCGCCTTCTGGGTCATCAAGCATGGCATCAAGGCCAGTGGCATGCCGGCCTGGGGTACCAGCATGGGTGACGAGTACATCTGGGGCATGGTCGCTTTCATCAACCAGTTGCCCGGGATGGACTCCGCGCAATACCAGGCCCTGGTGGCCTCCAGTAGCGGTCACCAGCATGGCGGTGGCGAAAGCCGGATGCACAACCATGAAGGGCAGCATGGCGATAACAAGCCAGGCCATCATGACGGTGCTGCTGCAGGTGAGGGTCACCATGGCGCTGGGGCTGCAGAAGCAGCACCTGGACACCATGATGCGGCCGCTGCAGATCACCATGGCGGTGCGGCTCCCGGCACCGATCCTCATGCAGAGAACGCTTCCACTGAGGATGCGGGAGGCTCCGGCGCTCATCATGCCGAGCAACCCCCGAAAGCTGCCCCCAAGACCCACACTCACAGTGATGGCAAGGAGCACGTTCATGAAAGCTAAATGCAAAGCTGTGCGCCTGGCGGCCCTGGGCGCCTTGTTCAGCATCACTGCCGTACAAGCCGCCGAGTCCATGACTATCGATGTGCACCGGGATGCCAATTGCGGCTGCTGCAAGAAGTGGATCACGCACTTGGAAGCGAACGGCTTCAAGGTCATCGATCACGTTGAAAGCGACATGAGCTCGGTGAAGCAGAAGCTTGGGGTCGCTCCTCGACTGGCGTCGTGCCATACCGCGGTGATCGATGGCAAGTTCGTCGAAGGCCATGTGCCGGCCGCTCAGGTAGTCGAGCTCTCCAAGCGCAATGACCTGGTCGGTATCGCCGTTCCCGGGATGCCAGCGGGCTCTCCAGGAATGGAGGTCGGTGGCGTGCAGCGTGCCTACCAAGTCATCGGTCTGACCAACGCGGGAACTGACCAGATCGTTGCTGAGTATCCCGGTCAGTAGTACGCCGCGAGGCCAGTTACCGGATAGCCGGGAGCCTTTATCCCGGCGCGGTAGAGGGTGAGTCGATTGCTGGAACTATGATTTCCAAAGAAAGCCATGGCGCATGGCTAAGGGAGAAGACGATGTCACGTAATGCACTGCTCGGAATCTGCATGGCTGCGGTGTCTCTCGGCGCCATCGCCCAAGATAATGCTGAGGACCACTCGGCCCACCATCCGGCCAATACTCCTGCTGCGAGCGCTACCGAGATGCCTGCGGCCGGAAAAATGGATAAAGGACAAATGGCCGGGATGGACCAGCACATGAAGGCGATGCAGGCCATGCACGAAAAAATGATGGCCGCCAAGACCCCGGCAGAACGTCAGGCGCTGATGGGCGAGCACATGAAGCTGATGCAGGAAGGCATGGCCATGATGAAGTCCATGGGTGGAATGTCGGGCATGGGCGCCATGCAGGGTGGCAAGGGCATGGAGGCGGACATGGGCGCACGCCAGCAGATGATGGAAAAGCGCATGGACATGATGGAATCCATGATGCAGATGATGATGGATCGCATGCCGTCTGAGTCGCCCAACTAGGCCATTCGCACCGCGAGGTGTCGCCATGCCCCCGCATTCCGACGATCAAGGCTCACCCCCCAGTTTCTGGGGCTCGCGTTATTCGGTAGGCCTGCTGGTCATGGGGGCGGTCGCGGGCTATTTCCTGCTGACAGAGCACCTCGCCCATGTGCTCCAGGCCCTGCCTTACCTGCTGTTGCTCGCCTGCCCGTTGATGCATGTCTTCATGCACCATGGGCACGGCGGGCACCGGCATCAAGGCAAGCCGGCGGCGACGGAAAAGACCGATAGCGACAAGCCGGAGGATCGGCCATGAATCATGCCGAAGCCGCCTATGGCCTGTGGTCGCTGGTGTTCATCAACTCGGCGATCTTCATCATGTTCGCCTTCAGCTTCTTCAAGCCGGCAACCGCCCGGGACTGGCGCAGCTTCGGCGCCTTCTCGGCGTTCATCGTCGCGCTGTTCGTGGAGATGTATGGCTTCCCGCTGACGATCTATCTGTTGTCGGGCTGGCTGCAGTCCAGGTTCCCCAGCCTCGATCTGCTCTCCCATGACGCCGGCCACCTGTGGTCGACGCTGCTGGGCGAGAAGGGCGATCCGCATTTCAGCGTCCTGCACATTGCCAGCTACCTGTTCCTGGGCCTGGGCTTCTATCTGCTGTCGTCCGCCTGGAACGTGCTGTATCACGCGCAGCGCCACCACTCGCTGGCCACGAGCGGGCCTTACGCGAGGATCCGCCATCCGCAGTACGTGGCTTTCGTGATGATCCTGCTCGGCTTCCTGCTGCAGTGGCCGACCCTTCTGACGCTGGCGATGTTCCCGGTGCTGTTGGTGATGTACGGCCGTCTGGCAGTTACCGAGGAGCGTGACATGCGCCGCGAGTTCGGCGCCGCCTACGAGGCCTATGCACAGGCCACCCCCAGGTTTATTCCGCGCTTTGGTGAGAGGAGCGGGGCACGTTGACGCGCCCAGGATCAGGGCGATCCTTTCCTTTTCGGGGCTGGACCCCGTGCACTCTGGAGCCAAGGCATATGGAGCCTTCATACCACCGGTTCAGCGAGCTGTTTGCCCAGCTGGGCCTACCCGTGGATATCGGCGGGATTCGCCAGTTCATCGCCCAGCATTCGCCGCTGGATGCCCAGGTCAAGCTGGAGGATGCGTCGTTCTGGTCGCCGGCCCAGGCCACGATGCTGCGCGAGGAAATTCTGCGCGATGCGGACTGGGCGGAAGTGGTTGATCAGCTCAATGCGGCATTGAGAAAGCGTTAGCGTCAGTCGTGAGTGCAGCGCCGGGGCTCGCAGGCCCCGGCGTTGTGCATCAGGGATTTTCCGGGTGCCGGGCTCTGCGCATCAGCCAGTAGGCCGCCGGCAGCACCAGCATGGACATCAGCGGTGCGGTGATCATGCCGCCGACCATGGGCGCGGCGATGCGCTTCATCACCTCGGAGCCGGCGCCGCCGCCCCAGAGGATCGGCAGCAGGCCGGCGATGATCACCGCCACCGTCATCACCTTGGGCCGCACGCGCAGCACCGCGCCTTCGCGAATCGCCTCGAGCAGCGCCGCGGCGTCGCCGCGTCCCGCATCCAGCCGCGCCTGCCAGGCGTTCTTCAGGTACAGCAGCATGATCACCCCGAACTCGGCCGAGACCCCGGCCAGGGCGATGAAGCCCACGCCGGTGGCCACCGATAGGTTGAAGCCGAACCAGTAGAGCAGCCAGATGCCGCCCGACAGGGCGAAGGGCAGGGTGGCCATGATCAGCAGGGCCTCGCCGAAGCGGCTGAAGGTCAGGTAGAGCAGCACGAAGATGATCAGCAGGGTCGCCGGCACCACCCAGGTCAGCCGCGCATTGGCGCGTTCGAGGAACTCGAACTGGCCGGAGTAGGAGACGGTCATGCCGGCGTCAAGCCGCACGCGTTCGGCGACGCGCTGCTGCAGCTCGCGCACGGTCGAAGCCAGGTCGCGCCCGCGGACATCGACATAGACCCAGCCGGACAGTCGCCCGTTCTCGCTGCGCAGCATCGGCGGCCCCTCGCTTAGGGCAATCTCGGCCACCGTGCCCAGGGTGATCTGCTGACCGGACGCGGTGAGCACCGGCAGGCGCCGCAGCGCCTCCGGGCTGTCGCGCCACTCCCTGGGGTAGCGCAGGCTAATAGGGAAGCGGGCCAGCCCCTCGACCGTCTCGCCGATGTTGCTGCCGCCGATGGCGCCGGCCACCACCGACTGCACATCGGCGATGCTCAGGCCGTAGCGTGCCGCGGCCAGGCGGTCGATGCGGATGTCCACGTAGCGCCCGCCGGTGAGGCGCTCGGCCAGCGCCGAACTGACTCCGGGCACTGCCTTGGCCACGGCCTCAATATCGCGGGTGATGCGCTCGATGTCAGCCAGCTTGGTGCCGGCAACCTTGACCCCGATCGGGCTCTTGATCCCAGTGGCCAGCATGTCGATGCGGTTGCGGATCGGCGGTACCCAGATATTGGACAAACCGGGAACCTTCACCGCGCGGTCCAGCTCCTCGATCAGCTTCTCCGGCGTCATCCCCTCGCGCCACTGTTCGCGCGGCTTGAACTGCACCGTGGTCTCGAACATCTCCAGCGGCGCCGGGTCGGTGGCGGTCTCCGCTCGTCCGGCCTTGCCGAACACCCGCGCCACTTCCGGCACCGTGAGGATCATGCGGTTGGTCTGCTGCAATAGCTGGGTGGCCTTGCTGGCCGGCAGGCCGGGCAGGGCAGAAGGCATGTACAGCAGATCGCCCTCGTCCATGGGCGGTAGGAACTCCCCGCCGAGCTGGCTCAGTGGCCAGAGGCTGGAGAGGAACACCAGCACGGCCATGGTCAGCGTGGCTCTGGGCCAGGTCAGCACCCTTTCCAGTACCGGCCGGTAGGCCTCGATCAGCCAGCGGTTGAGTGGGTTCTGCTGTTCGTTGGGGATGTGTCCGCGGATCCAGTAGCCCATTAGCACCGGCACCAGGGTGACCGAGAGCCCGGCCGCGGCGGCCATGGCATAGGTCTTGGTGAAGGCCAGCGGGCCGAACAGCCGGCCCTCCTGGGCCTCCAGGGTGAACACCGGGAGGAACGACAGGGTGATGATCAGCAGGCTGAAGAACAGCGCCGGGCCGACCTCGGCCGCCGCTTCGCCGATCACTCGCCAGTGCGCCTCGCCCTGCAGCTGTTCGCCTGGGTGCCGGGCCTTCCAGGCTTCGATGTGCTTGTGCGCGTTCTCGATCATCACCACGGCGGCATCGACCATGGCGCCGATGGCTATGGCGATGCCGCCGAGCGACATGATGTTGGCGTTGATGCCCTGGTAGCGCATGACGATGAAGGCCATCAGGATGCCCAGGGGCAGGGTGATGATCGCCACCAGCGAGGAGCGCAGGTGCCAGAGGAAGATCAGACAGACCAGGGCGACCACCGCGAATTCTTCCAGCAGCTTGTAGCTGAGGTTGTCGATGGCACGGTCGATCAGCTCGGCGCGGTCGTAGGTGGTGACCACTTCGACGCCGGCCGGCAGGCTGCCCTTCAGGCTGTCCAGCTTGGCCTTCACGGCGGCGATGGTGTCGCGGGCGTTCTTGCCCGAGCGCAGGATGACCACGCCGCCGACCACTTCGCCCTGACCGTCCAGCTCGGCGATGCCACGGCGCATCTCCGGCCCCAACTGAATGGTGGCCACCTGGCCCAGCAGCACCGGCACGCCGCTGGCCGAGGCTCGCAGCGGCACCTGGCGGAAGTCCTCCAGGCTCTGCAGGTAGCCGGAGGCCCGCACCATGTACTCGCGCTCGGCCAGCTCCAGGATGGCGCCACCGGTCTCCTGGTTGGCGCTCTTCAGCGCCGCCTCGACCTCCTGCTGGGTCACGCCGTAGGCCACCAGCTTCTGCGGATCGAGCAGCACCTGGTACTGCTTGACCATGCCGCCGAGGGTGGCCACCTCGGCCACGTTGGGCAGGCTTTTCAGCTCGTACTTGAGGAACCAGTCCTGCAGCGCCCGCAGCTGGGCCAGGTCATGCCGGCCGCTGCGGTCGACCAAGGCGTACTGGTAGATCCAGCCGACGCCCGTGGCATCCGGGCCTAGGGTGGTGGTGACGCCCTCGGGCAGGCGCTCCTGGGCCTGGTTGAGGTACTCCAGCACCCGCGAGCGGGCCCAGTAGAGGTCGGTGTCGTCCTCGAACAGCACATAGACGAAGGAGTCGCCGAAGAATGAGTAGCCGCGCACCGTCTTCGCCCCCGGCACCGAGAGCATGGTCGTGGCCAGCGGGTAGGTCACCTGGTTCTCGATGATCTGCGGTGCCTGGCCGGGGAAGCTGGTGCGGATGATGACCTGGGTGTCGGACAGATCCGGCAGCGCATCCAGCGGCGTGCTGCGCACCGACCAGATGCCCAGGGCGCTGATGAACAGGGTCGCCAGCAGCACCAGGAAGCGATTGCCGATCGACCAGTGGATCAGGCGCGCGATCATGGCTGCTCTCCCTGCTTGTCGAGCTGCTCGATCAGCAGCCCGCTATCCGTCAGCCGGGCGCCGATGCGCACGTGGTCGCCGGGCTTGAGGCCGGCGGCCACCGAAGGACTGGCCAGGGGAAAGGGCATGGTCATGCCGGGCATGTTCAGGCTCTCGAAGGGGCCGTGCTCCAGGGTGACCCGCTGGCTATCCAGCGCCCGGATCACGCCATGGGACTCGTGCAGCCCCGGGGCGAGCGCCTGCTCCGCCTTGCCGGCCATGACGCCCTGCAGGCTGGCCTCCGAGTCGATCAGGAACTGGCCGGAGGTGACCACCGCCTGGCCTTCCGCGAGACCGGACAGCACCTCCAGGCGGCCATCGGCCTCGCGGCCCAGGGTGATTTCCTGCGGGCGGTAGCGTCCGTCGTCTTCGGCCAGCATCACCAGTGCGCGCTTGCCGGTGCGGATCACCGCCTCGCTGGGCACCAGCAGCGCGGGCTGCTCGGCTTCGCTGTTCAGGCGCACGGCGGCGAACATGCCGGGGCGCAGTTTGCCGGTCGGGTTGGGCAGTTCACTGCGTACGGTGACGGTGCGGGTCTGTGGGTCCGCACTCGGCAATAGGGCGATGACGCGGCCCTGCAGCGGCTGCCCGGGAAAGGCCGTCAGATTGGCGTGGATCTCGCTCCCGACCGTAACCGTTCCGGCCATGGCCTCGGGTATCGCCGCATCGAGCCAGACCGTGGACAGCCCGTTGATCCGCGCCAGGTCCTGACCGGCGGCCACTGTCATCCCGGTACGCACCTCCAATGCCTGCAGCTCGCCGGCGATGGGCGTGGTGAGGGTCTGCACCGCCCTGGGTTTGCCGCTGCGGCGCACCTGCTCGATCAGCGCGCGTGGCATGCCGAGCAGGCGCAGGCGCTCCTGGGTCGCGACGATCAGGCGGGCGTCGGCGGTCGCCAGCACGGCGAGGAACTCCAGCTGCGCGGCGGACCACTCAGGAATCAGCAGGTCGACCAGGGGCGTGTTGGCTGGCAGCACGTCACCCGGGGCGTGGCCGTAGACCCGCTCGACGAACCCGCCGGCGCGGGCCTGCAGGTTCGCCACCTCGCGCTGGTTGTAGGCCAGGGAGCCGACCGCCTCGATGCCCGAGGGTAGCACGCCGCGCACCACGGTCGAGGTGCGCATGCCCAGGCTCTGCACGGCCTGGGCCGGTACGCTCAGGGCCGAGGAGTCCTGCTCGGAGCCCGCATATTTGGGCACTAGCTGCATGTCCATGAAGGGCGACTTTCCCGGCTTGTCGAAGCGCTGCTCCGGTTGCATTGGGTCGTACCAGTAGAGCACCGGACGCTCCTGCGCCGGTGCCGCGCCTGGTGGGGCGCCATGCTCGGCCTGCTGCTGGGCCAGCCAGTAGCCGCCAGCGGCCGCGCCAATGCCCACGGCCAGCAAGGCGAGGGTGAATCCTGCTACCGAGACTCTCATTGCAGTCCCTCCACATAGGCGTAATGCAGGTTGGCGGAGAGCAGGCTCAGCTTGCGCTGTTGCTCGATCTGCCGCAGCTGCGCCTCGATCAGCTCGCGCTGGGCGGTGATGACGGCGCCCAGCTGGCTGTTGCCGGCCTGGTAGGCGGCCAGTTCCAGGTCGGCCCGTTTGCTCGCCAGCGGGATCAGGCTGCTTTCGGTGCGGGCCAGGGTCTTGCGCAGTTGCTCGAGCTCGGCCAGGCCACTTTCCAGCTCGGCCCGATGGGCGCGCAGCAGGACCTCCTGCTCGGCCTCCATCTGCGCCAGGCTCTGCTGCTTGGAGCCGATCTTGGGGCCCTGGCGGGTGCCGACGAACATCGGCAGGTCGAAGGTGAACTGCACCATCAGCATGTCGCCGAACTGGTTGTCGCGGTTGTTGTAGGCCAGCTCGACGCCCCAGTCGGGGGTCTTCTCGGCGATGGCTTCGTCCAGCTCGGCGCTGGCCTCGCCGACCCGGGCCGAGGCGGCGCGCAGCTCGGGGTGCGCGGTCATGCGCTGCTGCAGGTGCGCCGCCGCGAGGCCCAGCTCGGGCGCGTCTCCGCTCAGCGGCTGGTCGGCCTCGTTGCCTATCCAGCGGCGCAGTTTGGCCCGGGCGATCGCTACATCGCGGCTCAGCTCGTCGCGCCTATCCTGCAAGGCCAGGGCTTGCTGATCGGCCTCCAGCAGCTCGCCCGGCTGGGCATTGCCGCCTGCAATCCGGGCCTGCACGGTCGAGCGGAGCATGTCGATCTGCCTTGCCAGTCGATCAAACAGGTCGACGCTGCGTTCGGCGTAGTAGACATCCAGCCAGCTTGCCGCCGTCTGACGCTGGATCTCCAGTTGCATGGCGCGCTGCTCGGCTTCGGCCCGCACCACGGAAGCTTCGGCCAAGTGGCGCCGGGCCAGGCGCTTGTCGCCGTTGGGGACCTCCTGCATGAGCCCGATGCGGCGCATGGTCATGAAGTCCCGATTCAGGGTGTAACGGTCAGGGCCTTCGACGGGCAGGTTGTCGACGCCGAGAATTAGTTTGGGATCGGGCAGGGCATCCGCCGGCTCCACCGCCTGTTGTGCCGATGCCACCTGCGCCTGGCGCGCGAGGTTCTCGGGGGCACTCTGCTCGGCCAGTGCTTGAGCCCGTTCGAAGGTCAGCGGCTGCGCCTGCGCGGCAAGCCAGGGAGCCGCCCAAAACGCGGCAGCCAGCACGCCCATGCAGGCACGGCGTGCGAAAAGGAAAGCGGACATGCTTTCGCCTCCAATGCGATTGATCGAAGTTGCTACCTCGCAGTGCAGGGTAGCCACGGCGCGCCAGCCATACCGGCGCGGTGGATCACGGCATCAGGCGAAACGGGGAGGGCGCCAGAGTTCGGCGGGCTCGCGCTCGATCACCGCCTGGCTCGGCAATGCCTCGGGGCGGGAAAGGCGCGGGGGGAAGGTCTTGATCACTACGGTCTGCAACAGGCTGGCGGTCTTGCAGTCCTGGCCGGGTTTGCAGGGCGACTTGCTGGCCAGCCCGTCCACCTGGTCCGCGTGCTCGCAGCAGGGAGCGTCGGCCATCGCGTGCCCCGGATGATCGCCGCTCTGCATCGGACAGGGTTGCGCCGGCATGCCGAACGCCATGCCACCGAAAGCCGGTAGCACGAGGCTGACAGTCAGCAGTAGAACCAAGCCAATTCGGCGCATGGCAATTCATCACATGGGGCTTCAAACGCGACCATAGCAGATAGTCTTGTATGGCGGCGTATTGCTGCAATAGGTAATGGCTGTGTGTTGATCTGGGTCAGAAAGTTGAGCTCGGAAGGTCTGTCCTGATCATCATGAGCAACACATCAACTCGGAGGCTGTAGGACACCTGAAATCCTTGAAGGCTTATGACTGCTTTTGGCTGTGGACTCAACCGGTAGCAGTCCCTTACCTCAGGTTGTTGTGGGCGCGAAGATTTTAAAGGGAATAGTGGTAGTGGCCTGAGTGCCTATTCGAGTGCCTTTTTAAAATCATAAATGGTCATGGTCATTGCTAGTAAAAGCTTGCGTTGGCCATGTTTTGTTCCTGTCTCCGCACCATATTTAAAGAAACCCCGCAGATGCGGGGTTTTGTCTTTTTGTTTGGTCGGGCGCAGGATGGCTCTGCTCTCGATGCGACACAGGAGGCGGCATGGTCGAGCAGGATATTCGCTGGCAGCAGCGGTTGGCCAACTACAGTCGGGCGTTGGGGCAGCTGACGCGTGCGGTGGAGTTGGCGCGGCAGCGCCCCCTGAGCGAGTTGGAGCAGCAGGGGCTGATCCAGGCGTTCGAGTTTGTCTTCGAGCTGGCCTGGAATCTGATGAAGGACTACTTCCTCTATCAGGGCAATCCCGCCATCAGCGGTTCTCGCGATGCGATTCGCACGGCCTTCAAGCAGGGCCTGGTCGAGGATGGCGAGGGTTGGATGGAGATGATCAAGAGTCGTAACCAGACTGCGCACGCCTATAACGAATCGGTGGCGCGGGAGATTGCCGCGCAGGTTATCAGCCTTTATCACGGCCTCTTCATTCGCTTCGAGGAGCAGATGCAGGCGCGGGCGCGCGACGCATGAGCGGCGAAACCTATGGGCTGCCCGAGAGCGCAATCGCGCAGCTGCGGGCGGTATTTGCTGGCTGGCCGCAGATCAGCCGGGTTTGGCTCTATGGCTCGCGGGCCAAGGGTAACTATCGTCCGGGCTCGGATATCGATCTGACCATCGATGCCGATGAGTTGTCGCTAGGGCAGGTGCTGGCCATTGAGAATCAGATAGATGACTTGCTGCTGCCCTGGATGGTCGACTTGTCGCTCAGGCAGGACATCGATAATCCGGCACTGCTTGAGCATATCCAGCGGGTGGGTAGGATTTTCTACGAAAGAGCTGTGTAGCTCTCCAGGCCCTCTCCCTAGCCCTCTCCCGTAAACGGGAGAGGGGATGATGTGCGCTGTTGTCTGATTCGTCGTGTTGGTTACAGGCTCAACCGCATCGACAGGTCGATGGCCTTGACGTCCTTGGTCAGGCTGCCGATGGAGATGTAGTCCACGCCGGTTTCGGCGATGCTGCGCAGGGTGCTCTCGTTGATGCCGCCGGAGGCCTCCAGCTTGGCGTGCCCGGCGGTGAGGGCGACGGCGGTGCGCATGTCGGCGAGGCTCAGTTCGTCGAGCATGACGATATCGGCACCGGCTTGCAGTGCCTGTTGCAGTTCGTCCAGGCTTTCCACCTCGATCTCGACCGGCTTGCCGGGGGCGATGCCGTGGGCGGCGGTGATGGCCTGGGCGATGCCGCCACAGGCGGCGATGTGGTTTTCCTTGATCAGGAAGGCGTCGTACAGGCCGATGCGGTGGTTGTGGCAGCCGCCCTGGGTGACAGCGTACTTCTGCGCCAGGCGCAGGCCGGGCAGGGTCTTGCGGGTGTCGAGCAGTTTCACCGCGGTGCCTTCGACCAGGTCGGCGAAGTGACGGCAGCGAGTGGCGACGGCGGAAAGGGTCTGCAGGAAGTTGAGGGCGCTGCGTTCGCCGCTGAGCAGGGCGCGAGCCGGGCCTTCCAGCTCGAACAGGGTCTGGTCGCCGAGCGCCCTGTCGCCATCGCGCACATGCCAGTGCACCGACACGCGCGGGTCGAGTTGGCGGAATACCGCGTCGACCCAGGCGGTGCCGCAGATCACCGCCGGTTCTCGGGTGATCACCCGGGCGTGGGCCAGGCGCTCGGCGGGGATCAGCTGGGCGGTGATGTCGCCGCTGCCGATGTCCTCGCGCAGGGCGCTGCGCACATTGGCTTCGATTTCGGCGCCGAGCTCGGCGAGGGTGAGGTTGGGCATGTCGGCCTCCGCATTCTGGTGGCGCGATTATAGGGATAGCCGAGGCGCGATGCAGGTATCGTGACTTTCTGCTAGACCCTAGTCAGTGCGTCGGGCGGGAAAGACCGTTCGTACGCCGGTTTCCTCACACTGTGATCTGGATCAAGTCGGTGAAAGGCGGTATTTGGTCAAGCTGCGCCTCCCCCTATACTGGCGGTACTGGCTAATTTGACGCCATCTGTTTGACGTCAAGGACGACGCTCAGCCGATCGCAAGCGGGTTGCCCGGTCGGGCAGCCTGCGGGAGACATGCAATGCAGACTGACGCGAAAGTGGTGCAGCTGAACAAGCTTGCCCCCGAGCACTCGCCTACTTCGCCGGCAGGAAGGCTTCCCGTGGCTCTGATTCAGGTACGCGACAAGGCTGCCCAGCAGCTCAAGCAGGCGATGCAGGGCCTGTTCGACAATGCGGACGATACCCTGTTCGAGATGGCCGACCGTGCCGCCAGCAATGCCGAGCAGAATGCCTTCTTCGAGGCCATGCGCGACCTGCGCCTGAAGCGCAAGAGCATCGAGCGAGGCTTCCTGCAGCGGGTATTCGAGAGTTTCAACACGCTCAACCAGTACGAAGTCGGCGCCGCGCCGGCCCTGCAGCCCAGCGTGGCTTTCGAGAACCTGTCGCTGGTGCAGGACGATGTGCTGGAGGAGTCGGTGGCGCTGGATGCCATGGTCTCGCGCGTGCTCAATCGTGCGGGAGTGGCCCTGGGGCACCTGACCACGCGCTTCAACGCGATCATCAGCAGGAAGCTCGAGGACAAGACCAATCCGCTGGGGCCGCGCGTGCTCTGCGAGCAGTTCCTCGAATGCTGCGCCGGGCTCGGCGTGGAGATTCGCGTCAAGCTGATCATCCTCAAGCTGTTCGAGCGCTACGTGCTGGCCGAGCTGGACCAGCTCTACGCCAATGCCAACCAGCAGCTGGTCGAGGCTGGCGTGCTGCCCGAGCTGAAGTCCGCTCCGCCGGTGCGCCGTCAGCCAGGTCGTGCCGCCGCGCCAGCGCCGGCCTCCGCGGCTGGCGCCAGCGGGGAGTCGGCTGCGGCCTATGCCGACGAAGGCGTGCAGGAGGCGTTCGGCGCGCTGCAGGAGCTGTTGGCGCAGGTGCGTGGCAGCGAGGTGCTGCCGCGACGCGAGGTGCCGGCAGGGGCCGTGCCGATTTCCAGCAACGACCTGATGCGCCTGCTCTCGCACCTGCAGCAGCACCTGCCGACCGGTGGGCCGCGGGTCGAGGACTACGACCTGCGTGACCAGCTCGATCACCTGCTGAGCCGGGCCAGCGCCAAGAGCGGCAAGGCGCGGGTGGTCGGCGAGGTCGACGAGGACGTGATCAATCTGGTTGCCATGCTCTTCGAGTTCATCCTCGACGACCGTACCCTGCCGGATTCGCTCAAGGCGCTGATCGGCCGCCTGCAGATTCCTATGCTCAAGGTGGCGGTGCTGGACAAGACCTTCTTCAGTCGCGGTAGCCACCCGGCACGACGCCTGCTCAACGAGATCGCCTCGGCAGCGTTGGGCTGGAGCGCCCAGGGCGACGAGCAGCGTGACGCCCTGTACCAGCGCATCGAGCAGGTGGTGCAGCGCCTGCTCAACGATTTCACCGACGATCCCGCGATATTCGCCGACGTACTGGCCGAGTTCATCGCCTTCACCGGCGATGAGCGGCGTCGCAGCGAGTTGCTCGAACAGCGTACCCGGGACGCCGAGGAGGGGCGTGCCAAGGCCGAACTGGCGCGCCTGCAGGTGGAGCAGGCGCTGAACGAGCGGCTGCTGGGCAAGACCCTGCCGGAAGTGGTGGTGCGCCTGCTGCGCGACGGCTGGAGCAAGGTGCTGCAGCTGACCAGCCTCAAGCATGGCGGAGAGTCCGAGGAATGGCGCGCGGCACTGGCGGTGATGGACGACCTGATCTGGAGCGTGGAGCTGCACGAGTCCCCCGAGGATCGCCTGCGTCTGCTGGAGCTGGTGCCCAGCCTGCTCAAGTCGCTGCGCGACGGTCTGGCGAGCGCGGCCATCGATCCCTTCGTCACCAGCGAGTTCTTCAGCAAGCTGGAAGCCGTGCATGTGCAGGCCTTCCAGCGCTTCAAGCGGGCGGCAGCAGAGGCCGAGGCCGCTCCTGTAGAGCCTGCCGAGCCTGTCGAGTCGCCCGCTGCCACCGAGACGGGCGAGCCTGTGGCCGAGGGCGTCGCGCTGCTCGAACTGCCGCCGGCCGAGCCCGAGGAAGCGCCGGCCATGGTCGAGGTGGTCGAGGAGATAGTCCTGCTGGCGCCGGGCGAGAGTCGGGCTCAGGAGCCCGAGGCGAGCCTGCCCGACGACGACGAGGCGCTGCTGAAGGTGGACGGCCTGCGCGTCGGCAGCTGGGTGGAGATCCAGGAGGACGAGGAGCACAAGCTGCGCTGCAAGCTGGCGGCGGTGATCAAGCCGACCGGCAAGTTCATCTTCGTCAATCGCACCGGCATGAAGGTCATGGAGAAAAGCCGCATGGGGCTGGCGGTGGAGTTTCGCCGCGGGGCCGTGCGCCTGCTGGACGATGCTCTGCTGTTCGACCGCGCGCTGGAGTCGGTGATCGGCAACCTGCGCCGGCTAAAGGGCGCCTGAGGCCCTTGTCTGGAAAGCGCCCGGCCCCGTGCCGGGCGTTTTCGTTTCGGCACTTCTGTTAGAGTGGCGATCCATCTCCGAGGAGCCCCCAATGCGGCTGGACCCTGTCAGCGGCTGGTGTGACGGCGCCCGTCACTGCCCTTCGCCGAACTTCAACGAGCGCCCGCAAGGCGAGGTGTCCCTGCTGGTGATCCACAACATCAGCCTGCCGCCCGGCCAGTTCGGTACCGGCAAGGTGCAACAGTTCTTCCAGAATCGTCTGCCGGTGGATGAGCATCCCTACTTTGCCGGCATCGCCCAGCTCAGGGTCTCGGCGCACTTCCTCGTCGAGCGCGACGGCGCCGTCACCCAGTTCGTCTCCTGCAACGCGCGGGCCTGGCATGCCGGCGTCTCGTCGTTCGAGGGGCGCGAGAACTGCAACGACTTTTCGCTCGGCATCGAGCTGGAAGGCACCGATGATCAGCCCTTCACCGAGGCGCAGTACGACGCCCTGGTCGAGCTGACGGAGCAACTGTTGCAGGCCTATCCTCAGATGAGTGTGGCGCGCATCTGCGGCCACAGCGACATCGCCCCCGGGCGCAAGACCGATCCGGGTCCCTGTTTCGACTGGGCGCGCCTGCGTGCGGCCCTGCAAGGAGAGCGGTAGATGAGTTTTCTGGTGCTTCTGCTGGTGCTCTGGGTGGAGAAGTTCTCTGCCGGGCGCCGGCGCATCCAGCAGGACGGCCTCTGGCTGGGCTGGCTGGCCAGGGTCGAGGAGGGTTCGCCCTGGCGGGCGCTGGGGCTGCTGGTGCTGCTGCCGACGCTGCTGCTCGGCCTGCTTCTGCTGGCACTGGAGCCGCTGGCCTATGGTTGGCTGGCGCTGCCGGTGCATCTGCTGGTGCTGGTCTACAGCCTCGGGCGCGGCGACGTGCTGGTGGCGCTGGGGCCGTTCCGCGATGCCTGGCGGCGGGGGGACGAGCAGGCGGCGCTGCACGTGGCCGAGCGCGATCTGGGCCTGGCCGCCGACGGCGAGGCCGAGTTGCTGGAGCGGGTGCAGGACTACGAGCTGTGGCAGGCCTACCAGGGCTTCTTCGCGGTGATCTTCTGGTACGCCCTGCTCGGGCCGCTGCCGGCCCTGGCCTACCGCCTGCTGGCGCTGAGCGCCGAGCACGCGAGCCAGCCGGGCATACGCGAGCGCGCGGCGCAGTTGCGGCATGCCCTGGACTGGCTGCCGGTGCGGGTGCTGGCGGCCAGTTTCGCCCTGGTCGGCAACTTCGCTGCGGTCAGCCGGGCGGTGCTCCACGATCTGCTGGCCTGGGACGTTCCCGCCGCGCGACTGGTGGCCGCCGCCGGGCGCGCCGCCGGCGAGCTGCCCGAGCCGCAGCCGGGCGAGGCCGGGGTGGAGAGCCTGGACGAGCTATGGCAGCTGCTGATTCGCGCCGCGGTGCTCTGGTACGCGGCCTTCGCCCTGTGGATCCTGCTGCTGTAGCGGCCACAGCCAGGCGGCGCCGCGTACGCCGCTGGAGTCGCCGTGGCGGGCCTGCAGCAGGCGGGTGTTGACCCGGTCCGAGAACACGTGGCGGGGCAGCAGGCGCGGTACTTCCTCGTAGAGTGTCGGGACGTTCGAGAGGCCGCCGCCCAGCACTATCACCTCCGGGTCCAGCAGGTTGATCACCGAGGCGAGGGCGCGCGCCAGCTGTTCGCAGTAGCGTTGCACGGCCTGAGCGGCCGGCCGCTCGCCGCGTCGGGCCGCCTCGGCCAGTTGCGCGGCGCTCAGGCCCAGGGCGGTGCGTGCGGCCCAGCCGGGACCACTGAGGAAGGTTTCGATGCAGTCGTCCAGGCCGCAGTAGCAACGGCGTGGCGGGCCATCGGCGGCAGTGCGCCAGGGCAGGGGGTTGTGGCCCCATTCGCCGGCGATGGCGTTGGGCCCGGCCAGCAGGCGGCCGTGAATGACGATGCCGCCGCCGACGCCGGTACCGAGGATCACCCCGAACACGCTGGACGCGCCGGCCCCGGCACCATCGCTGGCTTCCGACAGGGCGAAGCAGTCGGCGTCGTTGGCCAGGCGTACCGGGCGCTGCAGCAGGGCCTGCAGGTCGCCCTGCAGGTCCTGGCCGATCAGACAGGTGGAGTTGGCGTTCTTGATCCGCCCGTGATCCGGCGAGCGGGTGCCGGGAATGCCGACGCCGACGCTGCCGCGGGCGCCCAGTTCGCGCTCGGCCTCGTGCACCAGACGGGCGATGGTGTGCAGGGTGGCCTGGTAGTCGCCCTGAGGCGTGGGCAGGCGCCGGCGCAACCGTTCGTCGGAGCCCTCCAGGGCTATGATCTCAGTCTTGGTGCCGCCCAGGTCGATGCCCAGGCGAAGGGATGTACACATCATTTACCTTAAGTTACAGAGGTGCACGCCGATATTCGGTATATAGATCTGTGGGGGAACCTGAGCCTGGCCACTGGCCATCCCCGCTAGAATAAGAATTACCGCTGCCTTGCCGTTCAACAGGCCAGCCCGCTCCCGGCTGGCATACAACAATAATGGCAACAGGAGACGTCTAGTGAATAGCGTGTTGTACCCTGCCATCGCGCTGATGAACCGCCTGAGCTTCGGCATGAAGTTCAGCCTGATCAGCGTGCTGTTCTTCCTGCCCATGCTGGTGACCAACTACTTCCTGGTGCGCGACTCCTACAATGCCTTCGTCGCGACCCGCACCGAGCTGCAGAGCCTCGAGCTGCTCAAGCAGGGCATGCAGGTGCGCCAGGAGCTGGAACGGCTCACCGACCTCTACGAGATCAATGCCGTGCTGGGTCAGTCCAGCCATGCGGACAAGCTTGCCGCGCTCATCTCGCCCGTGGAGAAGAGTGTCAACCAGACCCTGGAAACGCTCCAGCCGCCCAGTGGCGATGCTCAGCAGATCGAAGAGTTCAACGCCCAGCGCGATGCGATCAAGTCTGCGCTGGATGCGGTAGCCGCCGAGTCGTCGCTGCGCAGCAAGGCCGGCCTGGTGACCAAGGCGCTGGACAACTCCGAGGTATTCATCAAGTTCGTCGCCAGCCAGTCCGGCCTCAGTCAGGACAGCGAGCGGAGCGTGCGGCAGATGAGCGAGCTGCTGACCGGCGTGACCCTGCCGGTGACCCGTGCCATCGCTCAGGGCCGTGCCCTGGGCTCCTACTCGCTGGGCCAGGGCATCCTCGGTTCCTCCGACAGCACCAAGCTCGACGAACTGCTGCTGCAGCTGGAAAAGCTGGATGCGGAATACGGTTTCAAGCTGCAGAGCGCGCTGGATAGCAATGCTGGCGCCAAGCGCAGCCTGGGCGAGCTGGCCGAGGCCAGCCGCAAGACCCTGACCGAGAACAGCCTGATCCTCGAAGAGCAGCTGCTCATGGCCGACAGCCTGGATGCGCCCTGGGAGGACTTCTACAACCAGACCAGCGCCGCCATCGACAAGACCTACAGGCTGAACGCCGCCGTGCTCGACTTCCTCGGCCAGGAGCTGAGCCAGCGCCTGGAGCAGAAGCGTACCCAGATGGTGCTGCTGGTGGCGGCCCTGGTGCTGCTGTTCCTCGCCATCGGCTACCTCTATGGCGGCTTCTACGTCTCCACCCGCGCCACCCTCAAGGGCTTCGGCAAGACCCTCAATCAGGTGGCCGCCGGCGACATGACGGTCAGCGTCAGCGTGCGCAGCCGCGACGAGCTGGGCGAGCTGGGCGAGGTGTTCAACGGCACTGTGGCGAAGATCCGCGATCTGATCGACCTGGTCGGCAAGACGGTGGTCGAGGTCGAGCGTCAGGCCGACCGCGTCGAGCTGGTGTCCGGCGAGAGCAGCCAGGCCGTGAGCGCCCAGCGTGGGCAGATCGAGCAGGTCGCCACGGCGATGAACCAGATGTCCGCCACCGCCCAGGAGGTGGCGCGCAGCGCCGCCGCCGCGGTGGGCAGCGCGCAGAGCGTCAACGACGAGACGGTCAGCGGCCGCGCCATGGTCGAGTCGCAGGTCGGCAGCATCCAGCGCCTGGCCAGCGAGATCGACCAGTCGGTGGCGGTGATCAACCAGCTGGCCGCCGACAGCGCCTCGATCAGCCAGGTGCTGGACGTGATCAAGGGCATCGCCGGGCAGACCAACCTGCTCGCGCTCAACGCCGCCATCGAGGCGGCGCGGGCCGGCGAGCAGGGCCGCGGCTTCGCCGTGGTGGCCGACGAGGTGCGCAACCTGGCCAAGCGCACCCACCAGTCCACCGAGGAGATCGAGCAGATGATCGGTCGTCTGCAGAACGGCGTGGGCGCCACCGTGACCGCCATGAACGGCAGCCACCAGATGGTGGAGAACACCGTCAGCCAGTCGGCCCAGGTGCAGCAGGCGCTGGAGAACATCCTCGGCGCGGTGGGCATGATCGTCGATCAGAACCAGCAGATCGCCGCCGCCGCCGAGCAGCAGACCGCCGTGGCCCACGACATCGACATGAACATCGTCGAGATCAACCAGGCCGGCGAGCGCACCGCCGAAGGCGCGGTGCAGACCGAGCAGGCCAGCCGCGAGCTGTCCGATCAGGTGGCGCGGCTCAAGGAGCTGATCAGCGCGTTCCGCGTCTGATCTGTCCTATGTAATGCACGAGGCCCGCCATTTGGCGTAATGCTGCTCACTTAAGAAAACGCCGCGATTCCAATGGGATCGCGGCGTTTTTCTTCGTGGCCTGGCTGTTTGCCGAGAGCGTAGCCCGGGCTTCAGTCCGGGGCTGGCGTGTACCCGGACTGAAGTCCGGGCTACATGCTTAGTCCGTAGGATGGGTGGAGGCGCATTGCGCCGATACCCATCGCAGTGGGGCATGGGTATCGCTGCGCTCCACCCACCCTACGATCCTGGCGCGGGTTTTACCCGCCCTACAGCGTCCAGCCAAACAGCTCGGCGGCGTTGCGGCTGCTGCTTGCGGCCAGCTCCGCCGGCGTCACCCCGCGCAACTCGGCCAGGGCGGTGCAGATGGCCGGCAGGTGCTCCGGGCTGTTGCGCAGGCCGGGGTACATGGCCGGGGCCATGTCCGGTGCGTCGGTCTCCAGCACGATGGCTTCGGCCGGCAGCTGCGCCACCACCTTGCGCAGGCGCAGGGCCTGCGGCCAGGTCGGCGCCCCGCCCAGGCCCAGGCGGAAGCCCAGGCGGATGTACTCGCGGGCCTCCTCGTAGCTGCCGGCGAAGGCGTGGACGATGCCGCCGCGCGGCAGCCGGAAACGCTTGAGGGTGGCGATGGTGGCGGCGTGGGCGCGGCGCACGTGGAGCAGGGCGGGCAAGCCGAACTCGACGGCCAGCGCCAGCTGGGCCTCGAACAGCGCCTGCTGGCGCTGGCGGTCGAGGCTCTCGATGAAGTAGTCCAGGCCGAACTCGCCCACCGCGCACAGCCTGGAGTGGCCGGCCAGGCGCTGCAGCCAGGCACGCAGCTCGGTCAGGTCCTCGGGGCGGTGCTGGTCCAAGTAGACAGGGTGCAGGCCGAAGGCGGCGTACAGGCCGTTCTCGGCGTGCACCAGGTCCCACAGGCGCTGCCAGTTGCCCTGGTACACGCCGAGCACCACCAGCCTCTCCACGCCGAGCTCGCGGCTGCGCGTCAGCAGTTCGGCGCGGTCGGCGTCGAAGTCGGGGAAGTCCAGGTGGGTGTGGGTATCGATCAGGTGCATGGACCCATCATAAGCCCGGGGCGGGTAAACTGTGCGCTTCGTTTTTATCCGGTTGCCCGCTCATGACCTTCGCTAGCCTCGGCCTGATCGACCCCATCCAGCGCACCCTCGAGGCGCTCGACTACCGCGAGCCCACGCCGGTGCAAAAACAGGCCATCCCCGCCGTGCTCAAGGGTCGCGACGTGCTGGCCGCGGCGCAGACCGGCACCGGCAAGACCGCCGGCTTCGCCCTGCCGCTGCTGCAGAAGCTGGTCATGGAGGGCGGCCAGGTGGCGAGCAACTCGGTGCGCGCGCTGGTGCTGGTGCCGACCCGCGAGCTGGCCGAGCAGGTGCAGCAGGCGGTGCAGCAGTACGCGCAGAACCTGCCGCTGCGCACCTATTCGGTGTACGGCGGGGTCAGCATCAACCCGCAGATGATGAAGCTGCGCAAGGGCATCGACCTGCTGGTGGCCACCCCCGGCCGCCTGCTCGACCTGTACCGGCAGAACGCCGTGCGCTTCGACCAGCTGCAGGCGCTGGTGCTGGACGAGGCCGACCGCATGCTCGACCTGGGCTTCGCCAAGGAGCTGGACGAGCTGTTCAGCGCGCTGCCGCGCAAGCGCCAGACCCTGCTGTTCTCCGCGACCTTCTCCGACGCCATCCGGCAGATGGCCAAGGAGCTGCTGCGCGACCCGCTGGCCATCGAGGTCAGCCCGCGCAACACCACGGCCAAGGGCGTCAAGCAGTGGCTGGTGACGGTGGACAAGAAGCGCAAGAGCGAGCTGCTGCTGCACCTGTACCGCGAGCGCGGCTGGGACCAGCTGCTGGTGTTCGCCAAGACCCGCAAGGGCGTCGACGAGCTGGAGCAGCTGCTGCTGGCCGAGGGCATCGCCGCCGACTCGATCCACGGCGACAAGCCGCAGCCTGCGCGCCTGCGTGCCCTGCAGCGGTTCAAGGCTGGCGAGGTGCGCGTGCTGGCGGCCACCGACGTGGCCGCGCGCGGCCTGGACATCAGCGAGCTGCCGCGAGTGGTCAACCTCGACCTGCCGATGGTCGCCGAGGACTACGTGCACCGCATCGGCCGCACCGGCCGCGCTGGCGCGACCGGCGAGGCGGTGTCGCTGGTCTGCGCCGACGAGGTGGAGCTGCTGGCGGCCATCGAGACGCTGATCGGCCAGGTCATCCGCCGCCAGGACGAGCCGGGCTTCGAGCCGGATCATCGGGTGCCGGTGACGGCCCCTGGTGGCGCGGTGCTGAAGAAACCGAAGAAGCCCAAGGTCAAGCAGGTGCCCGGGGCCGGCAAGGGCAAGATCCACCTCGGCAACTGGTTCGAGGAAGAGCCGGCCAAGCCCAGGGTCAAGGCCGTGCGCGCGGTACCCAAGTTCGGCGAGAAACCGCGGCCGAAGAAGAAGTAGCGGGCCTAGGGGGCCTGGCGCAGCTGCGCCTCGCGGCCTCGGTGACGTCGTAGATCACCAGGCAGACGTGCTCGACCTGGCCGGCGGTGGCGGCCAGCGGCAGGATGGTCAGGTTCTGGTACATGAAGTCGGACTGCCCGGTGATCGGCCGGTAGGTCTCGAAGCGCAGCAGGTAGGGGCGCTGCTGCCACAGGCTGAAGGCGCGGGTGCCCAGGCGCAGCACGCTGCCGACCTTGCGTTCCAGCCAGGCGCGGTCGATCTCCGGAAACAGCTGGAACAGGCTGCGCCCCTGCACCTGGTCGGCGCCCAGGCCGGAGTGGTTCTCCATGAAGCTGTTCCACACCTCGATGCGGAAGTTGCGGTCCATCACCAGCACGCCGACATCCAGGCACTGGACGATGTCCAGCAGCCAGTGCAGTTCGCGCAGGTCGATCTGGGCTTGGCCGGCCATGTTCTACTCCATCAGGTACTGGATCTTGGCGGTCAGCCGCGACACCGAGGCCTCGGTGAACAGCAGCAGCAGGTCGAAGTGCACGGCGTGGTCCTCCAGGCCGTAGCTGATCTCCACCGCCAGGGTCTGGCGCCAGCGCGCGCGGTTGAACTGGATCAGCTCGTCGATGCTGCGTGCGTGCTGGCCGAGCAGCTGCGGGTGGCCCTGGGAGAAGCGGATGTCGAGCTGTTCGGCGATGCCGGCCAGGCAGGCGCCGATGAGGATGCTGGCCAGGTCCAGGAGCATCTCCGAGGTGGCCGCGTCGCCGCCCGGGCGCAGGCCGAGCAGGTGGGCGATATCGGCGATCTCCGAGTCGTGGAACAGCAGCAGCGCCTCGCCGGCGATGGCCTCGCCGATGAAGCCTTGGCACACCGCACTGAGTTGCGCGCCGCGGTTGGCGTCGGCCAGGGCCATGTGCAGTTCGCTGGCCTCGAACAGCTCCACCGCCGGAATCGGCAGGCGCACGAACACCCCGAGCTCCTCCGCCAGCAGGGCGGCGGCGCGGCCCATGGCGACGTTGCTGACTTCGCGCAGGGCGTCGCGAAAGCCCACCCGCACCTCGGGCTTGGCCGCCGCCGGTGCGGCGGACGGCGCCTCGTCGCTGTGCAGCAGGCCCAGCTCGACCAGGGTGGCGCGCAGCTCCTCGGCCGGCGCCGGCTTGCGGATGAAACCCAGGGCGCCGAGCTCGGTCACGCGCCGCCGCGCCTCGTCCTGCACGTCGCCGGACACCACCAGGATGCGGCAGGCGTGGCCCTCCTCGCGCACCTGGGCGAGCACCTGGTAGCCGTCCATCACCGGCATGGTCAGGTCGAGCAGCACCACTTCGCCGAGGCCCTGGCGGATGGCGGCCATGGCCTCCTCGCCCTGGCTGGCCTGGGTGATGCTCACCGGCCATTCCGGGGGCAGGGCGCGGATCAGTTGCTTGCGCGCCATGGCGGAGTCGTCGCAGACCAGCAGTGGGAGCACCGGAGCCACCTGAGGAAAAGGGGTGATAGGGCAAGCATAGACGGCGCTTCGGCCGGGTCGCGATAGGGGTATGGATGAGGCGCCTCAGCGCCGCTCGTCGGCTTCGAAGTTGTAGGTATTGCGCCCGGCGTTCTTGGCCGCGTACATGGCCCGGTCGGCCTGTTGCAGCAGCGACTCGATGTCGTCGCCGTCGCGCGGGAACAGGCTGACGCCTATGCTGGCCTGCACCCGCACCTCGTGGCCGTCGAGCAGCATGGGCAGCTGGAAGCGCTCGTGCAGCTTGTGCAGCACGCTGATCACCTGGTGCGGGTCGTCCATCTGTTCGAGCAGCACGACGAACTCGTCGCCGCCCAGGCGTGCCACCGTGTCGCTCTCGCGGGTGGTCGAGCGCAACAGGTTGGCGACCGCCTGCAGCACGCGATCGCCGATGCTGTGGCCGAGGCTGTCGTTGAGCTGCTTGAAGTGGTCCAGGTCGACGAACAGCACGGCCAGCGGATGGGCGTTGCGCCGGGCGCTGGCCAGGGCGTGCTCCAGGCGCTCGAAGAACATGCGGCGGTTGGGCAGGCCGGTGAGGGCGTCGTGGCGGGCCAGGTGTTCGAGGGCGACGCGCCCCTGGTCGAGAGCCTCGAGCTGGTCGCGGATTTCCTCCTGCATCTGCTCGACGCTGCGTGCCAGCTCGCCCAGCTCGTCCTTGCGCTGCACCGGCAGCGGACTGCTGCGCCGCTCGCTGGCGAACTGGCGCACGGCCTGGTTGATGCTCTTCAGCGAGCGGGTCATGGCGCGCGAGGCGACTATCGCGATCAGTACCGCCAGCAGGCTGGCCAGCGCCACTACCTGGGCGATGCGTTGGCCGAGTTGGGAGACGGCCTCCAGCACCTGCTGCTCCGTCTGGCCGAGGCCGAGCACGACGAAGCGTTCCGGCGTGTCGGCCTCCAGCCCCAGGCGCACGAAGGCGGCGAGCAGGCGTTGCCCGCTGCTCAGGCTGCGGCCGATCAGGCCGTCCTCGGCCTCGCCGCGCAGCAGGCGGGCGGCCTCGGTGAATTCGTCCTGCAGGAAGTAGCGCCGGCCCAGCTCGAAGCCGAAGGTACGGCGCGAGTCCGGGTGGATCAGCAGGTCGCCCCAGCGATTGCTCAGGTACACCTGGTAGTGCTGCGGCAGGTCGCTGCGCAGCTGGGCGAACAGCTGTTCGAGGTCGATGTCGAGCACCACCAGGCCGTGGGGGCGACCGTCGCCGCCGACCGGGCTGGATACCCGCAGCGTCGGCCGATCCTGGCCGGCGTGGGCGCCCAGTTCGCGGTTGATCGCGATGGGCGCCAGGCGCACCTCTCCCGGCGCCAGCCGCAGGGTCTCGAACACGTAGGCGAAGTGCCCCTTTTCCTGCAGCTCGGCGCCGCGCACCTGCAGCGGAACATCGCCGTCGCGGTCGACCCGTACCTGTTCCAGGCCGTGGCCGGCGGCGCTGATCAGGCGCACCTGCAGGTATTCGGGATGCACCCGCAGCAGGGCCTGGAACAGCTCGGCCAGGTCGTTTTCGTTCTGCTCGCGCTGCTCCGCCTCGGCGGCCGCGCTCAGGTCGCTCGCCCCGGCGATCTGCGCCAGCAGGCGCACGTCGCGCGAGCTGCCATCGATGCTGGTGCGCAGGTTGCGCCCCAGAACCTGCGCGGCGGTCAGCAGGTCGCGCTCGGCGGCCTTGAGGATCAGGTTGCGACTGCTGGCGTAGGAGTAGTAGCCGGTCAGGCCGCAGGCCAGCACGCCGAACAGGGCGAGCAGGCAGGCCAGCTTGGCGGCGATGCCGAACCTCATGGCGCCTCCGTCAGCGGCGGGCGTTCGCCGGAGTGGATGCGCTGCCAGAGGCGCGCGCGGCGCTCGGCATCCTCCACCGGGCGCAGCCAGATCAGGCGCCCGGTCAGGTCCAGATCGTCCGCCTCCTGCAGGGTGTTGGACAGGCCCTGGCGCTCCACCAGGGCGTGGCTCATGGCCGGTTCCAGGCTGAAGTCGATCCACGCCGCAGCCAGCCCCGGGTCGCGCGCGCCGCGGCTGATCGCCCAGCAGTCGAGCCAGGCCAGGGCACCCTCGCGGGGGATCGCATAGCCGACCTCGGCGCCGGCGTCGCGCAGCTGCTTGAGCTGCTGGCGCCCGTAGTTGGCCCAGAGCAGCGCCACCTGGTGCTCGCGGAGCAGGCTGACGGCCTCTTCCGGCAGGCTGTAGAAGGTCAGCACGTTGCGGCGCAGAGCGATCAGCTGTTCGGCGATCTGGGCAAAATCGTCGGTGGCGATGCGGAAGGGGTCGCGACCACGCGCCTGGCTGGCCAGGGAGAAGTTGTGGCTGCTGCCGTTGTAGGCCAGGACCCGGCCCTGCAGCTGCGGGTCCCACAGGCTGGTGATGGAGTCGGGCGGGTTGGCGAACTGCGCACGGTCGTAGATCAGGCCCATTTCCGAGTAGGTGTAGGGAATGGCGTAGACCTTGCCGTCGGCCGTGATGCCGGGAATCTTCGCGTAGTCGCGGAAGCGCCAGAGCTGGCGAGTGGTGTTGGGGATGCGCTGCGGGTCCAGCGGTTGCAGCAGGCGCTGCTGGATGTAGTGCTCGATCTCGGCGGTATTGGCGGCGATCAGGTCGTAACTGCCGCCGTCGTTCACGGCCAGCTTGCGCCGCAGCACGTCGTCGCTGGCGACCAGGGTCACTTCCACCCGTACGCCATGGCGTCGCTCGAACTCCTGTACCAGGTCGGCATCGGCATAACCGGGCCAGGTCAGCAGGCGCAGCACCCTTTCCGCGCCACCGGCAACGGGAGGCAGGACGCTGAGCAGGGCGGCTAACAGCAGTGGGAGCGGGCGTGGGAGCGTCATGGAGCAGGCCGATAACGAGGGCGCTGATGGAGTGTATACGATGGCAAATCGCCTTGCCGGGGCCTTGACCCAGGGCAAGCTCAGGCAGTTTGTGCGCGCCGTACTAGGTTTTCGGGGCGCCCCTCAGATCGCGCAGCTTAGCGGTCATGGAAGAGAGCGGCCCGATCGCCGCCGGCACCGAAAGGCCAGCCAGCTGCTGCAACGGTGGCCGACAATGACGCCACCTTCGCCGTGAAGCTCCATGCCGGGCGGTCGGCCGCTGGCTGATACAGGCCGGTTAGGCGTCTCGCACAGCGCCGATCAGCGCGGCTCGCGGTCCACCCACTTGGGCGCCGCGCTGGGGCGCCAGGCGGCCAGGCGCTGCAGCAGTTGGTCCGGGCGCTCGTCGACCTGCAGGATGGCGCGGTGCTGTTCGCGGACGAAGCGCTCGGCCACCAGGTGGTCGAGGAAGCCGGTCAGGCGCGCGTAGAAACCGTCCACCTCGAGCAGCCCGATGGGCTTGGTGTGGTAGCCGAGCTGGCCCCAGGTCCAGACCTCGAACAGTTCCTCCAGGGTGCCCAGGCCGCCGGGCAGGGCGACGAAGGCGTCGGCCAGTTCGGCCATGCGCGCCTTGCGCGCGTGCATGCCGTCGACCACTTCCAGGCGGCTCAGGCCGCTGTGGCCGATCTCGGCGCGC